>NZ_JAQSDN010000048.1:145370-180486 GCF_029945925.1 Polaromonas sp.
CCCCCCCCCCGGGGGGGGGGGTGTGCCGGACCAGTCTGTCAGGTTGGCCGGATTGGGCACGGGCTGGGTCTTGTGGCTTTTCGGCTGCGTGAACAGCTGCCGCGCCGCCGGGTCGGGAATCGACACCGCCAGCAGGTCGCGCAGGCCCTGGGCGCTGACGGTGCGTCGCACCGCCTTGTTGACGAGGACGTTGGCCAGCGGCCCGATGCTTCTGGCGAGTTCAGCCTCGATGCCGGCCACCGCCTCGGGCGTCAGCGTGGCCAGGGCCGCGAACGAAGCGGTGTTTTCAAACCCGCTGCTCGCCGGTGCGACAGGGGTTGGCCGCGACGGCCGGTCCAGCACGGCATGGATCTCGTGCGAACGCAGGTGTTTGTCCAGGTGCGGCCCCATGGCGCTGAACGTGCCGGCGGCGTTGTCCATGATGCGCGAAATGACGTCGTGGTAGGCCCGCGAGACCACGATCTGGTTGGGCTGGGCAAAGTCCATGATGCGCTGGGCCACGTTGATGCCGTCACCAACCACGCTGATACGCTGGTGGGCGTCCTGCACCATGCGCACCGGCCCCAGGTGCAGCCCGATGCGTACCGCCAGCATCTGGCCGTACTTCTGCAGCAGCAGCCCGCGCAGCAGCAGCGCCGATTGCAGCGCCTCCTCGGGGTCGCCGAGAAAACAGATAGCCACGCCATCGCCGGTGTCCATCACGATGCGCGAGGATTCGGCCACGCCCTTGAGCGCCTTGCCTATCAGTTCGTTGAAGCGCTCCCTGAGCGCCAGCTGCTGGTCCACCGGATGTTTCGGAGAGCCCACCAGATTCAGGAACATCACGGTGCCCAGCACATTCCTGCGCAGCGCGCCGGCGGCCAGGGCCGGGGGCTGGCTCTCCGTGCCCGCGCTGGTGACCGCAGGCGTTTGGGCGGCCGCTGCTGCCAGACCGGCGGGCGGGGGTGCGGTTCCCTCCAGCGCAGCCCGCAATGGCGCGACGCTCTGCGGCCGGCGGCCCTCGTGCGGGCTCAGCGCCCAGTCGATGGCGCGCAGCGGCGCCCCGCCGAACACCGCCGTGTTGCCGATGTCCACCGCCCTGGGCATGGTGTCGTCCTGCACGCGTGCGGCGGGCTTCACCGGTTTTTGCCCGGTGGTCACCCGATCACCAACACCAGATTGAACTTCACGCGTAAACCCATGACGCCCCTATTTCAAAAAAACATCTTGTTACTATTTTAGGCTTGGCCTTTTGCCACCCATCCCCGCGGCGCCCCCTGCCGTCAGCAGGGCAGGTGGTGCAGCGATAATCGGGGGATGTCTTCTTCCCCCAAAGTCCTGTTCGGCTTCCATGCCGTCGGCGTGCGTATCAAAACCGCCCCGCAATCTGTTTTCGAAGTGTTTTTTGACGTGTCGCGACGCGACGCGCGCATGCGCCAGTTTGTCGACCGCGCCCGCGAGGCCGGCATCCGGCTGATCGAGTCGGACGGGCTGCGGCTGGCCAAGATGTGCGGCAGCCACGGCCACCAGGGCGTGGTGGCGCGGGTCGATGCCGTGCCGCAGGTCAAGTCGCTCGATGAACTGCTCGAGCAGCTCGAGGCCGCCGGGGAGGAGTCGCCGCTGCTGCTGGTGCTCGACGGCGTGACCGATCCGCACAACCTCGGCGCCTGCCTGCGCGTGGCCGATGGGGCCGGTGCGCACGCGGTGATAGCGCCCAAGGACCATGCGGCCGGTATCAACGCCACGGTCGCCAAGGTGGCCAGCGGCGCTGCCGAAACCATGCCTTATTTCATGGTGACCAACCTCGCGCGCACGCTCGGCGAGCTCAAGGAACGCAACATCTGGTGCATAGGCACCAGCGATGATGCCGAAAAAACCATTTACGACGTGGACCTCAAGGGCCCGGTGGCCCTGGTGCTGGGCGCCGAAGGCGAGGGCATGCGCCAGCTCACGCGCAAGACCTGCGACGAGCTGGTCCGCATCCCGATGCGCGGCGCTGTCGAAAGCCTCAACGTGTCGGTGGCCAGCGGCGTCTGCCTCTACGAGGCGCTGCGCCAGCGCAGCTGAGTGCGTCGCCAATAGCTCTCTTTTTGATAGCTGTCGGCGCCCTGTCCGTAAGGGCACAAGCCCTTTTTCATTTGAAATTTCCAGCCCCGCGGCATGGCGTGTGCTGTGCGGCTAGATCCAGCCGAACCAGCCCAGCAGCGCGCCGGCCCCCAGCAGCCACAGCAAATGCGTGCGGGTGCGCCAGACAATCAGCGCCGTCACCACGGTCAGCAGTGCCACCGGCCAGTCTTTCAGGCTGGTGACGTTGGCGCTGGCCAGAATCCAGCCGGTGGCAATCAGCAGCGCAATCACGATGGGCGCCATGCCCTGCTTGAAGGCGCGCACCCAGCGCAGGTTGCGGTTGCGGTGGCCCCAGCTGGCGGCCAGGTAGGTCAGTGTGGTGCTGGGCAGCATGATGCCCAACATGGTGACCAACACGCCGAACAGGCCCAGCAGCGGGCCGCCCGCGTTCAGGCCCACCTGCCAGCCCATCAGCGCAACAAACAGCACGTTGGGGCCGGGCGCGGCCTGGGCAATTGCCACCGAGGCGTTGAACTGCGGGTCAGTCAGCCAGTGCTGCCGGTCCACCAGGTAGCGGTGCATGTCGGGCGCGGTGGTGATGGCGCCGCCAATTGACAGCAGCGACAGCGACAGGAAATGCACAAACATGCCGAGCCAGTCCGTCCATTGCAGGTTCAGGCTCAGGCTCATGGGGCGAGCTTGCGGTAGGTCAGGGTGCAGGCCAGCCCGCCGAGGCCGAGCAGCACATAGGCCAGCGGCAGGCGCAGCAAGGCGATGGCGGCAAAACACGCCACGGCGAGAGCAATACAGGCCGGCAGCCCGAGCGGGTGGGTTTTCAGCGCGCCCATGAGTTTGAAGCCGGTGGCGGCGATCAGGCCCGCGGCCACCGCCCCCATGCCGCGCAACGCGCCGGCCACACCGGGGTGGTCGGCGAACTGCGCATACACCAGCGCCAGCAGCAACACCACCAGCAGCGGCACCGCGAGCATGCCGGCCAGGGCCGCCATGGCGCCGCGCAGGCCGAAGTAGCGGTGGCCAATCATGAGCGAGAGGTTGACGACGTTGGGCCCGGGCATGATTTGCGCCACGGCCCATTCCTCGACAAACTCTTCGCGCGTCATCCAGCGTTTTTTCTCGACCAGTTCACGCTGCACGACGGCCAGCACACCACCGAAACCCTGCAGCGCCAGCAGGGTGAAGGAGACAAACAGGTCGGTCAGGGACCGGGGCTGCGGGCGAGTGGCTTCTTGCGTGCCTGGCGGTGCATTCATGGGCCGATTATCGCCGTGCCGGCGCCGCGCCGCGGGTCGCCAGCCACAAACCGGAAGCTATTAAAAAGATAGCTGCTGCCGACCATGGGGAAAGGGCTTCGCCGAGAAAAAGTACGCCAAGCAGGGCCGCCGTCAGCGGGTTGAGCGCGAGAAAAACGGTGACCCGTGTCGGCGACTCGTGCTTGAGGGCGTAGAGCCACCAGAAGTAGCCGATGCCGCTGGAGATCCCGATCAGGGCGACCACGGTCCAGCTCTGCAGGCCGAGCGCCATGACCCGCGCCGGCCAGTTTTCGGTCAGGGCCAGCAGGCCGAGAAACAGCACCGACACCAGCATCGCAAAACTGGACACCGCCAGCGTCGGGTAACGCTGCAGGTAAGGGCGGTACAACACGCTGCACAGCGCCCCGACGCCGGCACTGGCCAGCACGGCCGCCTCTCCCCACCAGTGGCCCGGGTGCGGCACCTGGAGTTTGGGCCACAGCGACAGCGCCACGCCGGTGATGGACAACAACACGCCGGCCAGCAGCGCGGCAGAAATGCGCTCGCGCCCGAGCGCGCTGGACAGCAGCAGGGTCAGCAACGGAAACAGGCTGAAAATCAGCGCCGCCTGAGCGGCTTCGATGTGCTGCAAGCCGTAATTGAGCAGTGCGATCAATACCGCAAACTGGCCGGCACCGAGCGCGGCCATGGCCAGCCAGTCAGAAATTGCTATATTTTTAATAGCTGCTCGCGCTTGTCCATCAAGGGCTGGCGCCATGAAATGCTTCAAAAAGAAGGGCAGCAGGCAGGCAAAACCAATCGCATAACGCAGCAGCGCCAGGGTCAGCGGCGGCACCTCGGCCACGACAAAACGCGAGGCCACGATGGCCGCGCCGACCTGCACGCCGGTGGCGGCTGCGGCCAGCAGCGCCAGGTTGAACTTCACCGGGGCGGCTGCCGGTTCACAGCCGCAGTTCCCAGGTCTCGCCGACCAGGTCTTTGCCGAAGCCGGAGTAGGGCTCGCTTTTGACCAGCTGGAAGCCGCGCCTGGCATACAGGGCGCGCGCGCTGTCCAGGCAGCTGTTGGTCCAGAGCACCATTTTTTTGTAGCCCTTGCTGCGCGCAAAGGCCAGGCACTCATCGGTCAGGTGCGCGCCCAGGCCCAGGCCGCGTGCCTGCGGCGTCAGGATCAGCAGGCGCAGCTGCGCCACGGTTTTGGACTTGCGCACGACAAAGGCCGAACCGACCCGCTCGCCATTGACCTCGGCGATCCAGCAACGCTCCCAGTCGGGCTGGTGGTGGCGCACATAGCCGGCGACGATCTCCGCCACCAGCGCTTCGAAGGTGCTGTCCCAGCCGTACTCGCGGGCGTAGACCTCGCCATGCTGCTGCACCACCCAGCCCATGTCGCCGGGTTGCGGGTCGCGCAGCACCACGTTTTGTGGGGCGGGGGAAGTGTCAGGCGCCAGCAGGCGCTGCACGGTGGCCAGCGCCTGGGTAAGTTGCTGCTGCGCCGGCCTGGCCAGCGGTGCCAGCAGGGCGGCCGCCTCGTCGCGCGAGCGTTGCTGCAGCGGTGCAAAAGCCTGGTGGCCGGCCTCGGTGAGTTGCAGCAGGCTTTGCCGGGCATCGGTGGGCGAGGGTGTGCGTGTCAGCCACTGCCGGGCCTCGAAGCGGCGCAGGATGCGGCTCAGGTAACCGGCATCGAGGGACAGCTCACGGCCCAGTTCCGTGGCGGTGGTCTGCCGGCGGTGCGCCAGTTCGTAGAGCACACGCACGTCGGTCAGCGACAGGTCGCTGCCGAGGTAGGGTGTGAGCACGCCGATGCGCTGCGTGTAGAAACGGTTGAAGCTGCGCAGTGCCTTGACGTGGGCGGCGGAGACGGACGTGGAAGCGGTACGCGGTGGCATGGTAGCCATGATCCATCGTTTACTTGACTGAGTCAAGTAAATGATGACCGACGGATCGCAGGCAACTGCGGTCAGCCCCCGTCGCCGCGGCTGATCAGGGTGCGCAGGATCTTCTTCAGGGCCGTGACGTCACGTTCGCTGAAGCCCTGCAGCAGCAAGTCTTCATGCGCCTTGGCCTGGGCCAGCAGGGCCGCCACGGTGGCGCGGCCCTGAGCCGTTTCGAAGACCAGGGTGCGGCGTGCGTCAGCCGGGTCTTCGCCACGCCGCACCCAGCCGGCTTTTTCCATGCGCTGCACGAGTTTGGTCAGCGTCGGTTGCTGGGTCAGGATCTCGCGCGCGAGCTCGCCAATCGTCAGGCCGTCACCGTCCGACAAGGTGGCCAGCAGCCGCCATTCCAGCTGGCTCAAACCAGCCGCCTGGACCTGGGCGTGGAATTCGCTGTACACCGTGTGGCTGGCCCGCGCGAGCAGGTAGGACAGGTAGCCGTCGATGAAACGGCACTCAGCCGCTGGCGCACCGGCCGGTTTGCGGGAGCGGCTCATGGTGTGCCTCGCCCGAGAGGAGGCCGGGTTGGTGCGCTTGCGTATTGCATGAATATTCATATATTATGCGGCGAATGACTATTGCCCTGCAAGCCACCCCGGGTCCCGATGCTCTTGTTCGCGCCGCGGCGCCGGACAGCCGGGCCCTGCGCACCGCGCTGGGCCAGTTCGCCACCGGCATCACGGTGGTGACCACCCGTGCCGGCAGCGGTCCTTTTGTCGGGCTCACGGTCAATTCGTTTTCGGCGCTCTCGCTGGAGCCGCCGTTGATCCTCTGGTCGCTGCGCTGCAGTTCGCCCAGCCTGCCGGTCTTCGAAGAGGCTGATCGTTTTGTCGTCAACGTGCTGGCCGAAGCCCAAGTGGAGGTGTCGCGCCGTTTTGCCTCGCCCCAGGCCGACAAGTTCGAGGGGGTGCCGCATGCGGAAAACACCTGGGGGCTGCCGCTCCTGCATGGCGCCAGCGCCTGGTTCGAATGCCGCACGGTCTCGCGGCAAATCGCCGGCGACCATTGTCTGTTCATTGCCGAGGTCGAGCGCTTCACGCTGTCCGAGGCGGCGCCGCTGCTGTTTCATGCCGGCGCGTATTTCGCGCTCGGTTCACGTCTTTAGCCTTTAAGAAAGAGTTTTCATGCTGCAGGAACGAATTGAAGCCAAATGGATAAACTGCTTTGCCGAGACCTTTGCGCTGTGTGGCGTGAAGGCCGGCGACACCGCGGCCATCCTGTCCGAGACGCAGTCGCGGCCCGTCAATGTGCAGCTCGCCGAACTGGCGCTGGCCAGGCTGGGGGCGCGGGCCTTTCACCTGGTGCTGGCCACGCCCCGGCTGGCCGCACCAGTGCCGGTGCGCTCCTCCGGCGCCTCGGACGCCATCGGCCAGCTCGCCCCGGTGGTGCAGGCGCTGGCCGCCTGCACCTTTGTGGCGGACCTGACGGTGGAAGGCCTGCTGCACGCGGCCGAGTTGCCCGACATTCTGAAGGGCGGGACGCGCGTGCTGATGGTGTCCAACGAACACCCCGAAATCCTCGAACGCTGCCTGCCCGCTCCGGCGCTCGAACCCAAGGTCAAGGCCGGCATCAAGTTGCTGCGCAGCGCCAAAGCCATGCAGGTGACCTCGCAGGCGGGCACCGACCTGGCCATTTCGCTGGTCGGTGCGCAGGCCGGTGGTGGCTGGGGTTACACGGCCCGGCCCGGCACCATCTCGCACTGGCCGGGCGGCTTGTGCCTGGCCTTTCCGGCCCAGGGCAGCGTCAATGGGCGGCTGGTGCTGGCCCCCGGCGATGTCAACCTGACCTTCAAGCGTTATCTCGAACAGGCCGTGGTGCTGACGATTGAAAACGACTTCGTGACCGACATCGCCGGCCAGCATGTGGATGCCGACCTGATGCGCAGCTACTGGGCCGCCTGGGGCGACCGCGAAGCCTACGCCGTCTCGCATGTGGGCTGGGGCATGAACCCCAAGGCGCGCTGGGACGCTATGGCCCTGTACGACAAGAAGGACTTCAACGGCACCGAGCTGCGGGCCTTTGCCGGCAACTTCCTGTATTCGACAGGTGCCAACGAAGTGGCCGGGCGTCATACGCTGGGGCACTTCGATCTGCCGCTGCGGGGCTGCACCGTGGCGCTGGACGGTCAGGTGATCGTGGACGCCGGGCAACTGACCGGCGAGCTGGCCTGAACCATGGTCATGCCGGCTTACCTTGAACAGGGTGAAGGCGACACCGCCGTGTTCCTGCTGCATGGCGTGGGTGGCGGCAAGGAAGCCTGGGCGCGCAATCAGCCGGTATTGGCGAGCCAGGGCTTCAGGACGGTGGCCTGGGACATGCCGGGTTATGGCGCGTCACCACCCTTGTCGCCTTCCACCAACGTGCTGCTGGCCGATGCCTTGAAAACCTTGATAGCCCATGTGGGCGCCAGGCGCAACGTGCTGTTGGGCCACAGCATGGGCGGCATGATTGCGCAGGAGCTGGCGGCCCTGCATCCGGCGCTGGTGCACGGCCTGATTCTTTACAGCACCTCGCCGGCTTTCGGCAAGGCCGATGGCGCCTGGCAGCAGCAGTTTTTGCAGAGCCGCTTTGCGCCGCTGGACCAGGGGCTGGGCATGGCGGGTCTGGCCAGCAAACTGGTGCCGACCATGTTCGCACCCGACGCCGAGCCGGCGCGTATCGTTGAGGCCGCTGCGCTGATGGCCCGTGTCCCCGCGGAAAGTTACCGCGCCGCACTGTCGGCCATCGTCTCCTTCAACCGGCTGGCTGCGTTGGGCAACATCGCCGTGCCGACCCTGTGCCTGGCCGGGGAGCTGGACCTCAACGCGCCACCCGCCGTGGTGGAAAAAATGGCCGGCCGCATTCCCGGCGCCGCGTACGTCTGCCTGCCGCAGGTGGGCCACATCGCCAACCTCGAGCAGCCCGAGCTGTTCAACCACGCTGTCCTGACATTCCTGAAACAACACTTTTTGCCCTGACCCGACCCGAGGAACCGACCCATGTCTGCACTGCCCGTCTCCCCACCCCCTGCCGCCCGCTACCTGCCGCCTTCGATTGCCGGCGACTACACCGAACTCACGCCCAAGCAGGTCGAACTGCTGGCGATTGCTGCCCGTCTCGGGCGCGAAAAATTCGCCCCGCGCGCGCAGCAGATTGACCGCGATGCGGTGTTCCCCTTCGAGAACTACGCCGACCTGCGTGAAGCCGGCCTGCTCGGCATCTGTGTGCCCGAAGAATACGGCGGCTGGGGCGCCGACTTCGCCACCTATGTGATGACCGCCGCTGAAATTGGCCGGCATTGCGGCGCCACCGCGCTGACACTGAACATGCATGTGAGCTCCACCATGTGGACCGGCTTTATCGCCGATGACCTCGACATGACGCCCGAGCAGCGCGCCAACCATGAGGCGCACCGCAAGGTGCATTACGAGCGCGTGGTGAAGCAGGGCAAGGTCTACTCGCAGCCGTTTTCCGAAGGTGGTGCCGCTGCCGCAGGCAAGGCGCCTTTCGGCACCCTGGCCCGAAAGGTGGACGGCGGCTACATCGTCAACGGCAAGAAAATTTTTGCCTCGCTGGCCGGTGCGGCCGACTACTACGGCATTTTGTGCACACTGGACAAGCCGGGCGCGACCCAGCGCGATTCGCTGTACCTGGCAGTCGACAAGAACCTGGCTGGCGTCAGCGTCACCGGCGACTGGGACCCGCTGGGCATGCGCGGCACGGTGTCGCGCACGCTGGTGTTCCAGGACGTGTTTGTGCCTGAGGTCGAGCGCCTGATTCCCGAAGGCCTGTACGCCCAGGCGGCGCTGCGCTGGCCGCACATGTTTGCGACCCTGTCGCCGACCTACATGGGCATTTGCCAGGCGGCCTACGACTTCACGGTGCAGTACCTGCGCGGCGAGGTGCCCGGCACGCCGCCGGTCAAGCGCCGCATGTACCCGACCAAACAGATCGCGGTTGCGGAAATGAAGGTCCGTCTCGAGCAGACGCGCGCCATTTTTTTGCAGAATGCACGCGCCGCCCGCGTCGATCCTTCCAAGGAAATCCGTCTCGGACTGTACGCGGCGCACTACACCATCATGGAAAACGCCAACGAGATCTGCCGCCTGGCGGTGCGCACCTGCGGTGGCCAGTCCATGCTCAAGACGCTGCCGCTGGAGCGCATGTACCGCGATTCGCGTTGCGGTTCGCTGATGCTGCCGTGGACCGCGGAGCTCTGCATCGACCGGCTCGGGCGTGAATGCCTGTACGAGGCCGGTGAACAGGACGAACAGGCTGTGCTGTAAGCCGGGGTCGGAATGAACCTCGCGCAGATCATTGAGCGGCACGCGCAGTTTTCGCCGCAGCAGGTGGCGATCCACGCGGCGGGCGAAGACATCACCTATCCCGCTTTGTGGCAGCGCATTGAACGCGCGACCGGGGTGATGCTGGCAACCGGTGTGCAGCCGGGCGACCGGGTGGCCTGGCTGGGCTTCAATGACCCGGCCATGCTGGTGCTGCTGTTTGCGCTTTCTCGCGTCGGCGCGATTTTGCTGCCGCTCAACCACCGCCTGGCCGCGCCCGAACACGCGGCGATTCTTGGCCATGCGGGGGTGAGCCTGCTGGTCAGCGACAGCGCCCACGCCGGCGCGGCTGCCGCGCTGGCGGCGGGCCGGGGCTGCCGCTTGCTGCCTGCTACAGGGCTGGGCGTTGATGACGGCGGTGCCGGCACCGGCGTCCTCGCGGGGGAGTACGCCTCGCCGGTGCTGCTGGTCTACACCTCGGGCACCACCGGCCGGCCCAAAGGCGCCTTGCACACGCAATCCGGCCTGATCTGGAATTGCGTGATTTCCGCGCATGCGCATGAGCTCCGGCAGGACGACCATGTGCTGAGCGTGTTGCCCCTGTTTCATGTCGGCGGCCTGAGCATCCAGACCTTGCCGGCCCTGCATGCCGGCGCAACCGTGACCCTGCATGCACGTTTTGACGCGGCCGCCTGGCTGGCCGATGTCGCCAGGCGGCGGCCTACGCTGTCATTGATGGTGCCGGCCACCTTGCGCGCGGTGCTGGACCATGCCGATTTTGCTTCGGCTGATCTGTCTTCCCTGCGGTTTCTGGCCGCGGGTTCTTCCACGATTCCCGCGGCTATGATCACGGCCATCCATGCACGCGGCGTGCCGCTGGGCCAGGTCTATGGCGCCACTGAAACCGGGCCGGTCTCCATTTACCTGCGCCGTGCCGATGCGATGCAGCATGCCGGCGCCGCCGGCAAGGCCGGATTGCATGTGGAAGTGAAACTCGTCGACACGCTGGGCGAAACCGTGGCCCCGGGGGAGGTCGGCGAAATCCGGGTGCGCGCGCCCAATGTCATGACGGCCTACTGGGCCGACGCCGACAACCCGGCCTTTGCCGATGGCTGGTTTCATACCGGTGACCTGGCGCGCTGTGATGTCGCCGGTTTTTATGAAGTGGTGGGTCGCTCGAAAGACATGATCATCTCGGGCGGTGAAAACGTCTACCCGGCCGAGATTGAAAACCTGCTGGCCGACTGCCCGCAGATCCTGGAAGCTGCGGTGGTGGGCCAGCCAGACGCGCGCTGGGGCGAGGTGGTGGTCGCCGTCATTGTGAAAGCGCCTGGCGCAGATCTCGATGCGGCGCAGGTGCTGCAGCTGTTCGAGGGCCGGCTCGCACGGTTCAAACACCCCAAACGCATCGTGTTCTGCGAGGCCTTGCCCAAAACTGCGCTGGGCAAGGTGCAGAAAGCCGGCCTGCTGGCCAGCCTCCCAGCGCCATAAACCTTCAATAAACCGGCTGGTGCTTTTTGATCGTGGCCTTGACCTCATCGCTGAGCGCAAAGCCCGGACCGTACTGGGCAGCCAGTTCGCCGGCCCGCTTCACAAACGCGTCCACACCCATGCTGTAGATGAACTGCATCGCGCCGCCGGTCCAGGCGGGAAAACCAATGCCGAAGATGGAGCCGATGTTGGCGTCGTGCACGCTGGTCAGCACGTTTTCGCTGAGGCAGCGCGCGGTTTCCACGGCCTGGCGGTACAGCAGCCGGTCTTTCAGGTCGGTGATGTTCCAGGCCGTGCCGGGTTTTTCGAACAGGGGCTTGAGTTCGGGCCACAGGCTTTTCTTCGCGCCTTTTTCTTCGGGGTAGTCATAAAAGCCGGCGCCTGCGGCACGCCCATTGCGGTCGAACTCCTTGACCATGCGCTCGACGACCAGCTCGCCCGGCGTGGCGATGTAGGTCTTGCCTTCGGCCACATAGTCGGCGCGGGTCTGGTCCAGCACGTGCACGCTCAGTGACAGCGCGGTTTCGTCGAGCACGGCGAGCGGGCCCACCGGCATGCCGCACTGGATGCCGGCGTTTTCAATTGCCGCCGCGGGAATGCCTTCGCCCAGCATGGCCGCGCCTTCCATCACAAAGGTGCCGAAGGTGCGGCTGGTGTAAAAGCCGCGCGAGTCGTTGACCACAATCGGGATCTTTCCCAGCGTCTGCACATAGTCAAAGGCACGCGCCACGGTGTCATCGTCGGTCTGCTTGCCGCGGATGATCTCGACCAGCTTCATCTTGTCGACCGGGCTGAAGAAGTGGATGCCGATGAACTTGTCCGGGTGCGCGCTCGCCGTGGCCAGCCCGCTGATCGGCAGGGTGGAGGTGTTGGATGCAAAAAAGCCGCCAGGTGCGAGCAAAGGCTCGGCTTCCTGCGTGACCTTGGCTTTCAGGTCGCGGCGTTCGAACACGGCTTCGATGATCAGCTCGCAGCCGGCGAGGTCGGCCACCTTGTCGGTGGCGCTGATGCGCGCGAGGAGGGCCGCCTGATCTGGCGCGCTCATGCGGCCCTTGTCCACGCGTGCCTGCGTCAGTTTGGCGCTGTAGGCCTTGCCCGCATCGGCCTTGTCCTGGGTCACGTCCCTGAGCACGGTGCTGATGCCGCGGCTGGCCTGGACGTAGGCAATGCCCGCACCCATCATGCCGGCGCCGAGCAGGCCGACTTTCTGCGGCTTGTAACGCGGGACATCTTTCGGACGCGATCGGCCCGACTTGATCGCGTTCATGTTGAAGAAGAAGGTGTTGATCATGTTCTTGGCCACCGGGCTCACGATCAGCCTGGCCAGGTACCGCGATTCGATGCGCAGCGCAGTGTCGAAGTCGACCTGCGCGCCCTCGACCATGGCGGCCAGCGCGTATTCGGGCGCCGGATACAGGCCGCGTGTTTTCTGCTTGAGCACGGCCGGTGCCACGGCCAGCATGCCGGCGATCTTGGGGTTGGCCGGCGTGCCGCCAGGCATCTTGTAGTTCTTGTCGTCCCAGGGGTGATGCGCGGGGGCGGCGGCGCCATCATGCGTCGCGATCCAGGCCAGCGCCGCAGGCCGTAGCGCGGCCGCATCGGGCACCAGTTCGTGCACCAGGCCAAGCTCCAGCGCTTCATGCGGGTTGAAGAGTTTGCTTTCCAGGATGTAGGGCTGCGCGCCCATCAGGCCCAGCAGCCGCGTCATCTTGGTGATTCCGCTGGCGCCGGGAATCAGGCCCAGCGTGATTTCGGGCAGGCCGAACTGGATCTTTTTGTCGGCAACCGCAATGCGGTAGTGGCCAACCAATGCGACCTCCCAGCCGCCGCCCAGCGCCGTGCCGTTGAGGCAACTGACCACCGGTTTGCCCAGGGTTTCCAGCGTGCGGAAATTCTTCTTGGTCTGTTCGATCTCCTGGAACACCGCCGCGGCGTCCGATGCCTTCAGGCGCATCGTGGCCTTGAGATCGGCGCCTGCAAAGAAGGTGCTTTTGTTCGATGCCAGAACGATGCCGCGAATCGCTTCCCTGTCCTTGACCACCTGCGCGGTGGCTTCGGTCAGGTCTTTCTGCCACTGGGCGCACATGGTGTTGACCGGTGAACCTTCCTCGTCGAAGGTAAGCGTGGCAATGCCGTCGGTCAGTTCGTACTTGATTGTTTTCATGTGTTTGTCATTGCGGGCTCGACCCGCAATCCATGTTGGATGAATGTCATATGTCGGCAGGCTGTGGATGCCGGGTCAAGCCCGGCATGACAGGATCTAAATGGCTTCCACGATCGTTGCAATGCCCATGCCGCCGCCCACACACAGGGTGGCCAGGCCGTAACGCAGCTTGCGCCGGTGCAGTTCGTCGATCAGTGTGCCGAGGATCATGGCGCCTGTCGCGCCCAGCGGGTGGCCCATGGCGATCGCGCCGCCGTTGACGTTGACCTTGTCGTGCGGCACCTTCATCTCTTTCATGAAACGCATCACCACCGCGGCAAAGGCTTCGTTGACTTCGAACAGGTCGATCTGGTCAATCGTCAGCCCGGCCTTGGCCAGCGCCTTGCGCGCTGCCGGCATGGGGCCGGTCAGCATGATGGTCGGGTCGGCGCCGCTCAGGGCAGCCGCGACAATGCGGGCGCGCGGCGTGAGGCCATGGGTTTTTCCGGCGGCTTCGGAGCCAACCAGCACCGCCGCCGCGCCGTCCACAATGCCTGACGAGTTGCCGGCATGGTGCACATGGTGGATGCGTTCGACCTGCGGATAACGCGTCAGCGCCACCTGGTCAAAACCCATGCCCCCCATCTGTTCAAAAGCCGGCCGGAGCGAGGCCAGGCCTTCCAGAGTGGTGTGCGGCTTGATGAATTCGTCCTGCGCCAGGATGGTCTGGTCGAGGAAGTCCTTCACCGGCACCACCGAGCGGTCGAAGTAGCCGGCCGCGCGTGCCTGGGTCGCGCGCTTCTGGCTCTCCAGTGCAAAAGCGTCGACATCGGCGCGGCTGAAACCTTCAATCGTGGCAATCAGGTCGGCCCCCACCCCTTGCGGCACAAAACCGGTGGCACTGTTGGTCTCCGGGTCCTGGGCCCAGGCGCCGCCATCCGAACCGATGGGCACACGGCTCATGCTTTCCACACCACCGGCCACCACCAGATCTTCCCAGCCCGAACGTACCTTCTGCGCGGCCAGGTTCACGGCTTCCAGGCCGGAGGCGCAAAAACGGTTGATCTGCACGCCCGAGGCACGGAAGTCCCAACCGGCCTTGAGCGCGGCGACCTTGGCAATGACGGAGCCCTGCTCGCCAATCGGCGAAACCACGCCCATCACCACGTCATCGACTTGCGCGGTGTCAAAGTTGTTGCGGCGCTGCAGCTCGGTCAACACGCCGGCCAGCAGGTTGACCGGCTTGACCTCGTACAGGCTGCCGTCCTTTTTGCCTTTGCCGCGGGGTGTGCGGATGGCGTCGTAAATGAATGCTTCGGTCATGGGGTGCTCCCGGGGTGGTTCATGGATCCCGGATCAGGTCCGGGATGACAGCGAAAGAGGCTTCTGGTGGAGTATATTCATTTCACCAAGCAAACGCTTTGCATAAATATGACCCCCATGCTCAGCCCTACCGCCGCCTTTTACTCTTTGACTACGTCCAACAGGTGATCCCATGATCGAACGCACACTTTTCAGCAGCGACCACGAGGCTTTTCGCGACAGCTTTCGCCGTTTCATGGACAAGGAAATCGCACCTTTCCACGCGCAATGGGAGGAGCAGGGTTATGTGGACCGCGCGGTCTGGAACAAGGCCGGGGAGAACGGCTTCCTGTGCATGACCATGCCCGAGGAATACGGCGGCGCCGGCGCCGACAAGCTGTATTCCGTGGTGCAGATGGAAGAGCTAAGCACCGCGGGTTTTTCCGGCATCGGTTACGGCCTGCACAGCGAGATCGTCGCGCCCTACATCCTGCATTACGGCACCGAGGCGCAGAAGAAAAAATACCTGCCCAAACTCGCCAGCGGCGAGATGGTGGGCGCCATCGCCATGAGCGAGCCGGCGGCCGGCTCCGATCTGCAGGGCGTCAGATCCACAGCGATCAAACAAGCCGATGGCAGCTACCTGCTCAATGGCAGCAAGACCTTCATCACCAACGGCTGGCATGCCGACCTGGTGATTGTGGTGGCCAAGACCAACCCCGCGGCCGGCGCCAAGGGCACCAGCCTGCTGCTGGTCGAGCGCGGCATGCCCGGCTTTGCGGTGGGCAAACGCCTGAAGAAGCTGGGCCTGAAGGCGCAGGACACCTCGGAGCTGTTTTTTGACAATGTGCGGGTGCCCGCAGAAAACCTGCTGGGCGGACAAGCCCAGGAGAATCGCGGCTTTATCTGCCTGATGGAGCAACTGCCCTGGGAGCGGCTGCAGATCGCGATCGGTGCGGTCGCCGCGGCCCAGGCGGCGATTGGCTGGACGGTCGACTACGTGAAGGAGCGCAAGGTTTTCGGTCAGCCGGTCGCCAGCTACCAGAACACGCGTTACACCCTGGCCGAACTGCAGACCGAAGTGCAGGTGGCGCGCGTGTTTGTCGACAAGTGCACCGAATTGCTCGCCGATGACAAGCTCGACACCGCGACGGCCAGCATGGCCAAGTACTGGTGCTCGGACCTGCAGTGCAAGGTGATGGACGAGTGTGTGCAGCTTTTCGGCGGCTACGGCTACATGTGGGAGTACCCGATCACCCGCGCCTATGCCGACGCGCGCGTGCAGCGCATCTACGGCGGCACCAACGAGATCATGAAGGAAGTGATCACGCGGGCCATGGGCCTGGGCGCCAAGCCGTCCTGACGGCACCGACCTGGCAAAAAAAAGGGTTTCGGGATTGTCCCGGAACCCTTTTTCTGTGGTCAAGCCAGCTTAGTTGACGCGGCGCTCGATGACGATTTCCTCGACTTCAACACGGCGGTTGGGTGCCAGGCAATTGATCAGGTCCGCGCGTTTGCGGTCATTGCAGGTGACGACCGGGTTGGCTTCACCCTTGCCGACGGCTGTCAGGCGATTGGCCGCCACGCCCTTGCTGACCAGGTAGTTCCGCACGGCGTCGGCGCGTTGCTGCGACAACTTCAGGTTGTAGGCGTCCGAACCCAGACGGTCGGTGTAGCCGGTCACGGTGACATTGCCGCTGTACTGGCTGGCCCCCAAGGCCTGCGCAATCTCGTCGAGCTTGGTCTGCGGCATGCGCAACTGGGCGCTGTCGAAGCCAAACAGTTCGGTGGCCGACAGGGTCACACGCTCAAACCGTGCCGGCGCGGCGGCCGGAGGAGGAGGAGGCGGCGGCGGGGGTGCCATGACTGGCTCCGGGGCCGGCGGTGGCGTGTACTGCGTCACCTGGGTGCGCACTGGTTTGTCGAAGTAGTAGCTCAGGCCGAAGTTGAGCGAATTGGTCGTCAGGTGGTCGGCGCCGAAGGTGTTGTGGCGAACGTAAGCGCGGCTGCGGCGCAGGTCGGCCTGCATGAACCACTGCTCGGACAGGGCCACCTGGAAGCCGGCGCCCAGGCTCAGGTAAGGCGAGGTGGCACTGGCGGTGGGCAGTTTGTCGCGCTGCGCGCCAATTCCTGCAAGCAGGAAGGGCCGGAAGTTGCTGCGGTTGAACATGTACAAGGCATCGACGCCCAGCGTGGCCTGCTCGTAACGGATGCCATTCTCGGTTGACCGGCCCAGCATGCCGCCCCCCTGGATGTCCCATGACGGCGACACCGCTTTACCGAGGCGCAGGCCCAGCGCGTTGAAATTCTTGCCGCCGTTGAATCGGTCATCAGGGTCCACCACGCTGATGCCGGGCATGATGTAGGTCGACGGGTTGTCAACCAGCTGGGCCATCAGCAATGCCGGGCTCATACAGGCAAGCGCGGCTACGGCGGCAGAAAAGGTTCTGATGTGGGCGAGTTTCATGGCGTGTCCTTCAAACAAGAGCCCATGCATTGATAAGGGCGTGTGAGAGCGCGATCCATTGGGCGACGATGGTCGAGGATCGGGCCGCGGATGGGCAGCCCGTATCAGTGCAGCCCGCATGAGACTGTGGGACAGCGCCTACTGTTACGTGATGGCTGTGTTGGCCTCTTGCGTTGCTGGGGCAAAAAAGCCCCGCTTGAAGCGGGGCCGGGGCAGGCACGATGGGCGCCCTGTGAGGGGGTGCGGCGGCCGGCCCACCAGCATGCCAGCTCAATTCGTCAGCAGGCTCTTCATGAGGGATCCTTGCTGCGGGTACGGCCCACTGCGCTGAAGATGCCTATGCCCAGAATCACGAGCGCGCCAATGCCGATGTAAACGTGTGGGATGCCGGCTTCGAACGCCCCCCAGACCAGGCCACCCATAAAAATTGCGAAACCGACCATATACAGCGCAAAAGACATTGCTTCTCCAGAAGTTGATGGGCAAGTATCTGCAGCCAAGCTCACGTTACCTATCGGGCGCAGGCTGTTTGGCTTGTCGGATAACACCGACGGCATCGACGCGTGATCCGCAATCAAAGGTTTTAATGCCGAGTGCGTCCTGATGTCTTTTGACCTGTTTGCTGACATTTGTCACAGCCCCATGCGATCAGATTACCGTGTATCAGAAGATGACAAGCTGTAACGAAAGGCATACGATGGTTTTATTGTTGTCAAGGACGGCTTCCCCAGAAAAGGCGCCATGACAACACCATAGGCAACATAACTAGATAGACAACAGGGTTGGCACAAGTTACTCAACATTCGGTACGCCATGTCGTTCTTCCAAAACTTATTCTCTTCCTCGCAGGGCCACAAGGAAAGCGGTTCGGGACCGGAGACCGGCCCCGTCAAAATGAATCTCGACGAACGCATGGCGTTTCGCCGCGAGATGCTTTTCGATTCGGTCAAGGCCACCATGGAAAGCCGGGGCATCCTGAGCGGAAGCTACCGGTTCAAGGTCGTACGCGCCGACAAGCGCGGTCACAGTTTCGTCGTGATGGTGGACCTGTCCACCGATTTCATGGAAAGCGAACAGGGGCAGCAAAAGTCCCTGGCCGCCCTGGGTGCTGTCATCGGCAAAAACGCGCTGGCCCGTTATGGCCTGGGCGTGCCGGCGGTGTACTGGCGAGTCAACGAGGAACTCAAGGGCTTCGATCCGCAGCGCGCCGAAGCCGCCGCCAGGCCGGACAACATCAGCCACGAGGCGATGCGGGCCTCGAATCTGCGTCGCTACGAACGCGCGACGGCGCAGGAGCTGGCGGCGTTTGAGTCTGCCTGGCAAAACAGCAGCGAGATGACCATCGGTGACCGCACCTACTCTTCCGATCTCGCACCACTGACTGTCGCGGACAGCAAGGACAGTCGCTAAGCAGAAGGGCGCTTTGCTGCGCAGCGCGGGATAATGGCGGTCTGTTCACCGACCGGGTTTGTCCGATGCCTTTTTTCTTTCTGCGTTTGCCATCCCGGGCAAAGGCCCTTATCTTCGTTCCCGCATCGAAAGCCCTGGCATGAGCGAGCCGGCCCGCATCCATTGGGTCGAGGAGGCCCAAGCACGCTCGGCCCGCTGGCGTTCCGAAAGCGGGGCGGCGCCGCCCAAACGGGTGCAGGTGGCCGACGACACCCTGACCGCGGACGCGGCGTTTCGCCTGGCCAGCGAGGGCACGGCCATTTTTTGGCGCGGTGATTTCCAGAATGCGCGGCAATTGCTGCAGGCCCTGGCCAGGCGCATCGACAAACCCAAAAAGATCAAGAAAGCCAAGGCCCGGGCTGACGCGGCCGCGGTCTCGCCGCTCGATGCCTTCAACCAGCACCGCCAGGCCCAGTCGCAGCGTGCGCGCACGCTGGCCATGCTGGTGCTCGAGTTCGATGGGGCGCATCACATCAACCTGCGGCGGGCGCCGGATGTCACGCAGGCTTGCAGCGAAGCGTATGGCCCGGGCGACGCGGCGCAGGGCAGCTATGTGAGCTCGCTGCGCGAGCTGCTGGGCCTGATCGGCGCGCACGAATGGCGCAAGAAGGGGGTGGAGATCGCCGCATTGGGCGGCGCGCGCATTCACCCCCACTACGGCGTGTTTGCGCCGGTGCGCGGCGAGTACCTGAGCCTGGTGGCCGAGACGCCCTTGCCACCGGCCGCACTTGCCAACAGCCTGGCCTTTGACATCGGGACCGGCACCGGCGTGCTGGCGGCGATCCTGGCGCGCCGCGGTGTGCAGCAGGTGATCGCGACCGACCAGGACCCGCGCGCGCTGGCATGCGCCCGGGAAAACCTCGCACGGCTCGCCCTGGCCGGACGTATCACGCTGCAGGAAGCCAACCTGTTTCCCGACGGCCGCGCGCCGCTGATCGTCTGCAACCCGCCCTGGGTGCCGGCGCGTCCGAGCTCGCCGGTCGAACACGCGGTGTATGACCCCGAGAGCCGCATGCTGCGCGGTTTCCTGCAGGGGCTGGCCGCGCATCTGGCGCCTGGCGGAGAGGGCTGGCTGATCCTGTCGGATCTGGCCGAACACCTGGGCCTGCGTTCGCGCAGCGAGCTGCTCGAATGGATCGCCGCGGCCGGGCTGCAGGTTCTGTCGCGTGTGGACGTGAAGCCGCAGCATCCGAAGGCAGCCGACGCCAGCGATGCCCTGCACGCGGCCCGGGCGGCGGAGGTCACCTCGCTCTGGCGGCTGGCTGCCAGCGCAGAGGGGAAGTCAGTTGCTATGAATTAAATAGCTGCTTGCGCCCATGGATAAAGGGTTTCAGGCATTTTTTACATGAATACCCTGGGTGCGCAAGGAGATGTCCATGGCTTATGAGTTGCACTACTGGCCCACCATCCAGGGCCGCGGCGAGTTTGTCCGGCTGGCGCTGGAGGCGGCCGGCGCCGACTATGTGGACGTGGCGCGCGGTCCCGAAAGCCGGGGGCAGGGCGTCGCCGCCATGATGCATTACCTCGACAGCCCGAAGGTCGTGCACCCGCCGTTTGCGCCGCCCTTCCTGGTGGACGGCAAGGCCGTCGTCGGCCAGACCGCGGCCATCCTGCTCTACCTCGGCCCGCGCCTGGGCCTGGTGGCCAAAAATGACCTGCAGCGCCTGTGGACACACCAGCTGCAGCTGACCATTGCCGACGCCGTGATGGAAGCCCACGACACCCACCACCCGATTGCCACCGGCCTGTATTACGAAGACCAGAAAAAAGAAGCCGCGCGGCGGGCCAGGGCCTTTCGCGAAGAGCGCATCCCGAAATTCCTGGACTGGTTCGAAAGCGTGCTGGCGCGCAACCCCAGGGGCAGTGCCTGTCTGGTGGGCGCACGCCTGAGTTACGCCGATCTGTCGTTGTTCCAGCTGGTGGAAGGCCTGCTGTACGCTTTTCCGCTGACCACCGGGCGCGTGTTGCAGCAGGCCCCGCTGGTGGCCGGCCTGCACACCCGCGTGGCACAGCACCGGCGCTTGGCCGCCTACCTCGCGAGCGAGCGACGCATCCCCTTCAACGAAGAAGGCATTTTCCGGCGTTACTCCGAGCTCGATGGCTGAGCCCGGTGCTTGAGCTTGGGGCCGGCGCCTGCGGCCCGGCATTTTTCGCAGGGCTGCCTTGCACGGCGTCCTCTCCTACAGGCTGGGTTGTCCCCGCCTGACCGCGAGGCCTTGGGGCGCGCACCACGATGGCCTCCTGTACTGGAAAAAACTGCATCAGCAGCAAGTCACCCGGCATCACCGGAGCGGCTATCCAGTCCACAAACGGACCATCCCATTACCCCTGAAGGAGCTTCACCATGTCACTTGACGAACACGACAAGAACCTGAATCTGGACCCCATCACTGACGCCCCGGGCGCCCACCCGGTCGGTACCGGCGTTGGTGCCGCCCTGGGCGGCGCTGCCGCGGGAGCGGCCGCCGGCGCATTGGGCGGACCGGTGGGCGCCGTGGCCGGCGCGGTTGTTGGCGCGGTTGCCGGCGGGCTGGGCGGCAAGGCGGTGGCTGAAGCGGTCAACCCCACTGCTGAAGAAGCCTACTGGCGCGAGCAGTACACCCGGGAGGCCTACTACGATGCAAGCCGCAGCTACGACGACTACGCACCGGCCTACCGCCTGGGCCTGTACGGGCGCAGCAACTACACCGGCACGTTTGACGATGCGCAAAGCGACCTGGCCGTCCATTGGGACAGCCGCAAGGAGCGCTCGAACCTGAGCTGGCCCGAAGCCGAAGCGGCCAGCCGCGCCGCCTGGACGCGGGTGGACGACCAGCTGTCGTCGCGCACCCTCTCCGGCGAGATCGCCGACAACGACGATGTGATCGACACGCTCAACGAGTTGCTGGAGTCCTGCCGCGACGGTGAATACGGCTTCACCGAATGCGCCGAACACGTGAAGGCGCAGGACATCAAAACCCTGCTGCTACGTCATGCCGACGAATGCCGCGGTGCGGCCGCCGAGCTGTCCGCGCAGATCCGCCAGCTGGGCGGCGAACCCGAAGAAGGCGGCACGGCGAGTGGCGCCATGCATCGTGGCTGGGTGTCGGTACGCGGCACGCTCAGCGGTTACACCGACCTGGCCATGCTGGACGAATGCGAGCGCGGTGAAGACGCGGCAAAGGCCCGCTACCGCAATGCCCTCAAGGAGAATCTTCCCCCGGCAATCAGGAGCCTGGTGGAGCGTCAGGCCCAGGGGGTGCAGCGCAACCACGACCAGGTCAAGGCACTGCGTGATGCGCTGAAGACGGCCGACTGACCGGTCGTTTCACCCATAAAAAAAGCTGGCACCCGTGCCAGCTTTTTTGTGTCATGACAGCCGGGTGGTTTCAGTCGTGCTTGCCGTGGCCTTTGCCGTGCCCGTTCCCGTTGTCGTTGCCATGCCGTTTGTCATTGTGTTTGTCGCGCTTGTCGTACTTCTCGTACTTGTCCTTTTTGTCTTTTTTATCCTTGACGTACACATGGTTGGCATCGCGCACCCAGGTTCCGGGCTGGCGGTAATAGCCGTTGCCGCGTTGCTCCCAGCGGTCCGGCGCCCAGCGGTAGCCGTCACGCTTCTGGATCGCGTGACCGCGCACCCAGACATGGCGCTCGCCGGTCCAGGCCCAGTAGCCCGGCGCCCAGACCTGCGCGGGTGCGAGCGCGGGCACGGCCTCGTGCTGCGGCGGGGGTGGTGCGAGGTTGATGTTGATGCTGACCTGCGCGATGGCGGGGGCTGCAGCAGCGCCGGCCAGCACGATGGCCAGCATGATTTTTTTGAGCGAGTGGTTGATGATCATGAAGATCTCCTTGTGTTTGTTGATGCGAGTGTGGGGGGGGGCCCGCAGCGCCTTACCGCACGGCACGTAAAGTTGCGTCTGCTGCGGATGCGAAGCTGTAAAGTTTTGTGCGAGACCTGGATTTGCTATTGATTCAATAGCTGGTTGCGCAGACCGGATGAGGGCTAGATCGTGATTTGACTAGTTTTTCAGCCTGCTGCCGCAGTCCACCTGGGCGTTGAGTGCGACGCCTTCCGCGCCATAACTGCTGTCGGTCACCTTGCAGTTTGAGGCCTTTTCAATCGCCCGGACCAGGTTGGTCTTTTTCTGGGGGCCGTCCGGCAGGTGGCGCGGCGCTTGCGCCGACCAGGTGCTGGCCGTGATCTGCTCGACCCGGTAGGCATCGCCGTCGAGCTGCACGGTTTGCGGCGGCGACTCCAGCTGGGAGCCCGGCGCCACGCATCCGGACAACAGGGCGGCCAGGCAGGCCAGAGCCAGCCCGGTTGCAGGTCTGTGCCAGGGATCCCGGGGAGAGGAGGGAGAGGAGGGAGAGCAGGAAATTTCAGATTTCAAAGGAGTAACTTTGGTGGTTGTTCATCGCCGCCTTGGGCTGGGGCACCAGCGATGGTTTGTCGGGCACCGTCGACTGCGGGCATCCGGTGAGCAGGGTCAGTGCAAAAAGTACAGGCAGTGCCGTCAAAAAATGCTTCATGGTGTGTTCCCGAAAAAATCATCGAGCGTCCAAACCGCCGGCTGCTCTGGGCGCAAGCTGCAAGCCGCCGGTACCTGGCACAAAGATACGCAGGGACAGGCCGCGCGCGAAGCGGGCTGCAACCCGGGCGTCTGTCAGGAAGGCGCGCTTGAGCTTGTCAAGGCGGTCCTACACTGCGGCGTCAGGCTTTGCGGCTTTGCCGGTTTTTGCAGCTTTTTTGGCAACTGCCCGCGCCCGGGCCGGCTTCGGTGATGCGACTGGTTTTTCCACCTTGAAGCCGAGCGCTTTCATGGCGGCAGGCAGGGCGCAACGGGCCTGCTCGTAGCCCTCCCAGGGCGAGTTGCCGGTGGCCACACGATCAGCAATGTTGGCCGCCGTCCAGTGTGCCGCGCCGCCCAGGGCGTCCAGTTCGGCCCAGCCAATCGGGACCGACACGCCCAAGCCGGGCCGGGCCCGCACCGACCATGCACAGACCGTGGTGGCGCCGAAACCGTTGCGCAGGTAGTCGGGGAAAATTTTCCCGACGCGGTTGCGCGGCCCGCTTTTGGCCACAAAACGCTCGGGGATCACCGCGGACAGATGCTGCACGATGGCCTGCGAGAAATCCTTGACCGTGTCCCAGCCGAAGGCCGGTCTCAAGGGCACCACCACATGCAGGCCCTTGCCGCCGCTGGTCTTGAGAAACGCCGGCAGGCCGAGTTCCTGGAGCAGGGCATGGACCAGTTGGGCCGCCTCGCGGATCTGCGCCCACGACACAGCTTCACCCGGGTCCAGGTCAAAGGTCATGCGGTCGGGCTCGGCGATGGACCGGGTGGTGGCGTTCCAGGTGTGGAACTCCATGACATTGAGCTGGGAGGCGGCCAGCAGCACCTTCGCCGTGGTGATTTCCAGCAAGGGCGCATGGCCGGGGTCCAGCGCCGGGTCGAGCAGCTTGAGGCCGGGGATGGCCGTGGCCTCGGCGTGTTTCTGGAAAAACAGCTCGCCCTGGACACCGTCCGGCGCGCGCACCAGCGCCACCGGCCTGGCCCGCAGATGCGGCAGGATCAGCGGTGCCACCAGCGCGTAGTAGTGCACCAGGTCGAGTTTGGTCAGGCCGGTCTCGGGGTCCACCACGCGTTCAGGATGTGTGACGCGCAGCGTGCCGGTGTCCGGGGCCGGGCGGATCGTGCTGCGCTTTTTGGCGGCTGCGGTGCCGGGCGATGCTGCAGGTTTTTTGTTCATCTGCATGAGGTCCTCGATGGGCTGCGCCGATTCGCGGCTGACCTTGCGCGCGTCCTTGTCGGTGCGCAGGCCCTGGAACACGGCATGGCGGATGCGCCCGGTGTGGGTCCATTGTGCAAAACTGACCTCGGCCAGCAGCACCGGTTGGACCCAGTGGCCCTTGACCGAGGCGGGCAGCCCGGCAAAAGCAGGGCGGGGCGTTGCCAGCGCGGCGAGCCTGCCCTGCAGGCTCTGCAGGGTGGCGTCGTCAAGCCCGGTGCCCACATTGCCTGCATAACGCAGGGCGCCCTGGTCGTCATACACGCCCAGCAGCAGGGCGCCCAGGCCGGCGCGGGAGCCCTTGGGATCGGTGTAGCCGCCTATGACGAACTCCTGGCGCAGCTGCGTCTTGAGCTTGATCCAGCTCGGCGAGCGGCGCGACACATAGGGTGACGACGCGCGTTTGCCGATCACGCCCTCCAGCCCCAGGCGGCGTGCGGCCGCCAGCAGGTCCTGCGTGCCGGCCTCAAAGGTCTCGCTGAAACGGACAGGGCCCGGCGCCGCCGCCTGTACCAGCGCCCGCAGGATGTTGCGCCGCTCCACCAGCGGCAACGGGCGCAGGTCGTAGCCGTCAAAAAACGGCAGGTCGAATACGTAATAGACGATCTGCGCGGTGCTGCCACTGTCGAAGGCGTTTTGCAGCGCGCCAAAGTCAGGCACGCCCTTTTTGTCATGCACCACGATTTCACCGTCCAGCCAGCCGGAGCGCAGGCCCAGCCGAGACAGGGCTTCCACCAGCGCCGGCAGCCTGGCGCTCCAGTCGTGTCCGTTGCGTGTGAAGCAGCGGATGGCGGGGCCTTCCACGCGTGTCAGCAGTCGGTAGCCGTCGAACTTGATCTCGTAGACCCAGTCCTGGCTGTCGGGCGGCAAGTGCGTGACCAGCGTCGCCAGCTCGGGTGCCAGCGTTTGCGGCAGGTCGTCCTTGATGGCGCCCGGCGGCAGGCGGGGTGTGGTGGCAGTTTTTTTGCCGGCGGCAGCGCTGCGGGTGGACGCGGGTTTGGGTGCGGCCTTTTTGCCGGCCGTTCTTTTGCGGGGCGCCAGCGGCGTGCCGGTGATCACGCTGTCGGGCAGGGCCTGCAGCACATCGTAGTCGGCGGCCGGCCGGGCCGCGTCGTCCTTGTCCTTGATCAGCAGCCAGGGCGCCTGGCGCTCCCCGCCTTTGCCGTGCATGCGCACCAGCGACCAGTGGCCCTTGAGTTTTTCGCCCTGCAACTCGAACTTGAGTTTGCCGTTCTGAAGTCCCGCCACCGGGTCGCCGGCAGGCAGCCAGGTGCCGCGGTCCCAGACGATGACATTGCCGGCGCCGTACTGTTTGTCGGGAATGGTGCCTTCGAAGCTGGCGTACGAGAGCGGATGGTCTTCCACCTGCACCGCCATGCGTTTGACGCCGGGGTCCAGGCTGGGACCTTTGGGGACGGCCCAGCTTTTCAACGTGCCTTCGAGCTCAAGCCGGAAGTCGTAGTGCAGCTGGCTCGCGTCATGTTTCTGCACCACGAAGCTGCGGGCCCGGGAGCGTCTGCCCCCGGTGGCCGGCTCCGGCGTGTGTTCGAAGTCGCGCTTGGCGCGGTAGGTCTGGAGCGGGTCATCGGCAGCCATGAGAGGTGTGGCCGGCTTCGGGTTCAGGCGGCGCGGCTCCGGCTCGCGGTGCCGGTTTTGGCGGCCAGCTTGCGGGCCGGCGCGGTGCTTGCGGCTTTAGCCGGTGTTTTTGCCGGTATTTTGGCCGCAGTCTTGCCGGCCGTGCCGCCCTTGTGGTGCAGGCTGCGCTGCAGCAGCTCGGTCAGGTCAATGATTTTTGCGCCCCCAGTGCCGGTTGATGCATCAGACGTTTCCGGCTGCTCGACGGTTTCGACCTTGCCTTGCTTCACCTTCTGCTGGACCAGGGCCATGATGGCATCGGTGAACGAATCCTTGAACTGCTCCGGCTTCCAGGTGTCGGTCATGTCGTCGACCAGTTGCCGGGCCATGGACAACTCCTTCTCGGACAGGCCGGCCGCTTTGGCGCCTTCGGGCGGCAGGTCCAGCTCGTCCCAGCCGCGGATCTCCGTGCCCCAGCGCAGCAGGTTCAAAATCAGCCCGGGCCCGGACGGCACCAGCACGGCCAGGTGCTGCTTGGTCTGTATCACCACGCGGGCAATGCCAACCCTCCCAGTCTTGAGCAGGGTGTCGCGCAGCAGCGCGTAGACCTTTTTGCCCTTGTTGATGGGCGCAATGTAGTAGGGGCGTTCCAGGTAGACAAAAGGGATGTCGGTGTTGGCGACAAAACTCTCGATCTCTATCGTCTGGGTGGTCCTGGGGAAAGCCGCCGAGATCTCGTCGTCGGTCAGCACCACGTACTGGCCGTCTTCATACTCAACGCCCCGGACGATGTGTTCCTTGGTGATTTCCTTGCCGGTCTTCTTGTTGATGCGTTTGTAACCCACCGGGTCCATGCTGCGTTTGTCCAGCCAGTCGAAGTCGACCCCGTTGTCGGCGGTGGCTGAATGCAGCGACACCGGAATGTGCACCAGGCCAAAACTGATGGCTCCCTTCCATAAGGCGCGTGAAGCCATGCCTAACGCCTCCTGTTGCTGCCGGGCTTGCCCGGAAGGTGTTGATGCCTGTTTGCCATGTTGAACGCTCCTATACGCGGTGACCCAGCGTCTGACCTTAATCGGGAGCGCCTGCAGGATGCTGTCGGTGCCCGTCCGCTGCTGCCGTAGGACGACGGCGCAGGGTCACTGCGGATGGCATACACGCCCCATTTGCTATTAATTAGGTAGCTATCTGCGCCCGTCTGTATTGGGCTGGGGGCTTGTTTGACTCATGATTTCGGGGAGCCGGTGGACTCGCGGCCCCGCCCAGACCGGCAGAAGCTTCCACCTGTCCTACAGGCAGCGGATCCTCATGCTGACGCACGCCTGCGTCGCCCTGCGCTAGGCTGATCAGGACTATCCACAACGCCGAGTCAACAAAGGAGAGCAGCCATGAACCATCATCCCGCCCTGTCCGGCCACAAGCCGACGCCAAACAAGCCCAAGGGGCCCCAGCCCGCGAGTGGCACTCAGCAGGCCCTGGCCGAAAAAGCCGCCAACAGCCCGGCCAGCGTGAAGGCACGCATTGAATCGACCAACATGCCCGACAAGCCGCCGCTGGATCACCAGCACACGCCCAACAGTTCGGGCCGGAAATAAAACGGTGGCCCTGTCAGCCTCGCCATCCATTCATCCATTCATTCAAGGACGCACCATGACCAGAAAACTCTCCGCTTTCGTTGTTTCAGCCCTGCTGCTTGTCAGCGGCTCCGCCGTCCTGGCCCAGCCTGCGGCCATGGAGGAGCGGCTGCTCGAACGTGGCGCCGTCGCCGACAGCACGCCGCAGCAGAAATACCGCACCGCCATCAATGAAGCCGGCGGTGGCTACAAGCTGTACCTCGAAGAGTGCGCGAAGATGGCGGCCGCCGAACGCACAGCCTGCCGGCGCGAGGCCAAGGCGCTTTACGACCGCGACATGGCCGCTGCGCGCCAGTTGTTGCGCAAGTAAAAAGTAGAGAGGCAGTGGGGCGCCGCGACGGTGTGCCGCCCCGCTTGCTGGTTCTTGGGCCCGCATTCGCCGCTGTCACAGCAGTTGTCTGGCCCGAACTTTTCGCCCTGAATAGCGGCAGGCAGCGCCGGAATTATTCCGCCGCCTGCTGGCGCCGGTGTTCGCTGCGCTTCATCGTGAGGTAAGCCGTCCGCTCGATTTCATGCAACTGGCGCGGATAGCGTTCGGTGGCGTCAAACCACTGCTGCAGGCGTTTTTCCAGCTGATCGGCAGGCGGCGCCGACAGCGATGCCATGTAAGCGTCAATCGCCAGGTAATAGCGCATGGTGTTGCGCTCCACCGCACCGCGCATGCCGTCCACGTAGGTTTTTTCGCCACCGGCCGGGTTGTCCACCAGGGTGAACCCGGTTTTGCCGCTTCCGACCGTGGCCAGGTAACCCTGCATGGCCATGCGTCCGGCCATGCCGTAACCATAGGAATATTGCAGGTGCATGAAAGTTTTGCCAGCGGCAAGCGGCACCACCCGCAGGTTGATGCGGTAATTGTTGGTCCCCAGCGGGCCTCTGTCTGCATTGAGCTGCACCGCCATGTAGTCCGGCGTGGCGCTGGCCAGCTTGAAGTCAAAGGCCAGGGTGTAGGCGTCCTTGACTTCCTGCGGCCCCTTTTTGCCGATGCTGACTTCCAGTCCCGACGGGCTGCCGTTGCCCGCGGTGGTGCGGCAGAACTTGGTATTGAGGTGCAACATCAGCACATCGCACCAGTTGTCGGGGCTTTTGAAAGCCGCGGTCACCGCCGAAAACGGGTAGTTGATCACTGCGTAGGCGTTGCCGCTCACGGCATTGGCGGCTTCGGTGGATTCAATGACCAGCGGCCTTTGAAACTCGTTGCGCGCCAGCTGGGGGGCGAGGGCTGTGTATCTGGCCTGCAGCGTCGCAGCACCCGAGTCGGTCGGCGTAGCCATGGCGCTACCGGCAAGGGCCGTGGCGGCCATCAGGCCCGCGGCGGCTTGCCGGGAAAAGGATTTTTTGCGTGCTTGAGTCATCGTGACAGTTTGCCTTCCGCAGAGCCTCTTGTTGGCGACTTGCTCCTTCGTCCTACATGAGTTGAGTGCGAGAAGGAAATCAACAGCAGCTTCAAGAAAAAATGCACTTTCACACTTTCACACTCAATCTATGTCGGCGTTCAGAACACCAGCATGTAATTGGTGGCCTATTTGCAAATTTCAACCCGCCGTTTGCGAGAGCGGTTCTTTGGGTGCGGGATAACAAGGTTGGTACCCCGTGCAATTTAGGGTCAGAACTTTCATCAGGAGCACGAGACGCCCGGCCAGGAAGGGTTCTGAAGGTCACCGGCCTGCCGCCCGCGCCCGAACTGGAGAACCGGCCGCTGGCGGCTGCTGCAGCGGGATCGCGGAACTCCATGGACTGAGCGTGCGGCGCGGACCGGCGCTTTGGCCGGTCTGCTTCAGCTTCGCTGCGGTGCCAGTGTTTTGGTATAGAGCGACGCGCCGGCCAGATCTTTCAATGTGACCGTCATGGCTCTGGTTTTGGCATCAATGTCCACCTGGCCAAAAAACTGCATGCCGTTGGTGGGCGGCGCATTCACTTCATTCGGGGCTTTCTGGTACATCACCTGCATGCCAAAGGTGGCGTCGGTTTTGTTGGGCCCAAAACCTCCTGCGTTGAGCGGCCCCGACACAAATTCCCAGAATGGCGAGAAGTCACTGAGCCTGGCCTTGGCCGGGTCAAAATAATGCGCGGCGGTGTAGTGCACATCGGCGGTCAGCCACACCACATTCCTGATGCCGGCGCGCTTGATCTCGCGCAGCAGGCGGGCAATTTCAATTTCGCGGCCCAGCGGGGCGCCGTCGTCGCCGTTGGCACCGGCTTCCCAGCGGTCGCGACCGTCGGCGTCTTTGCCATCGCCCACATGCAGGCTGATGGGCATGTCGGCGGCAATCACTTTCCAGACCGATTTGGAACGCTTGAGGCCGTCCAGCAGCCAGGCAATCTGGGGGCGGCCCATGAAGGCACTTTCGTCGGTCTCGCTGGTTTGCAGGTTGTGGGTGTTGGGGCCACGGTAGCTGCGCATGTCGACCACAAACATGTCCAGCAGGGGGCCCTGCGGCAGATGACGGTACACACGCTCGCTTTCCACGTCGGCGGTGCGACGCAGGGGCGCAAATTCATGAAAGGCCTTGGTGGCGCGCGCCACCAGCAAGGGTACGTTCTTTTCAACGTAACGCTTGTCGGCAGCGAGGTCTTTGGAGTCCGACCAGTTGTTGACCACCTCGTGGTCATCCCATTGCCAGATTTGCGGCACTTCCGCGGCCATGCGACGCACATTGGCATCCATCAGGTTGTAGCGGTAGCGGCCACGGTATTCGTTGAGTGTTTCCGCGACCTTGCTGACCTCTTCGGTGACCACGTTGTTCCACAGGGAGCCGTCGGCGAGTTTGACCTGGGCCTGGATCGGACCGTCGGCGTAAATCGTGTCACCGCAATGCAGGAAAAAGTCAGGGTTGACCTTTCGCATCTGCTCGTAGATTTTCATGCCGCCCCAGGCCTCGTTGATGCCCCAGCCTTGCCCCGCCGTATCGCCGCTCCAGGTAAAGCGCACGTCGCGCACAGCCTTGGTCCCGGTGCCGGCGGGCAGGCGCAGGTGGCCGGCCATGGGTTCAGACAGCACACGCTCGTTATGCAGGTCCTGCAGCACCACCCGGTAAAAAATCTCCTGGCCGGCTGGCAAGCCTGCCAGGTCCACACGCCCGGTGAAGTCGGTGTCGCCCATCAGGTAGGGGCCACGCACACGCGTGGCGTTGGCAAAACTGGCGGTTGTTGACCACTCCAGCCAAAGGCGCGAAGGCCGGTCGCTGCGGGTCCAGATGACGGCGCCGTCGGACTTCGGATCGCCGCTTTGAATGCCATGGGCCATCTGGGGCCGCATGGCATCGCGCGTGATGACGGCGGGGGCTGCCTGCGCCAGGGAAATGCGGGGCAGCGCAAGGGCCGAGCTTCCCAAAACAGTGCTTGCATTCAAAAATTTGCGGCGGTCCATGAAGATTCTCCAGAAGTAAAGGGTAGAGCCCGTACTGTTTTGGACCAACATGTCAGCGCCATGAAACTTTCAGAGGAAAGTGCCCGGTGTTGCTGCCTCGCAGCACGCCCCCTCACCGCTCATTCACTGAACCGCCTGTTACGACGAGTTGTCGGAGCTGTTAGACGACTGAAGGCGCGCTTACCTGTGAGGCCACATCCTCACCCTGTCACCCAGCCTGTCAGCCGTGTTTTCCCTTCTCCCACCCCACGGCCCCGATCGCGCGCTCGGCCACCTCGGCGGCCAGGGGCTCGAGGGTGGTGGCCATCGTGTCGTTCCAGCGGTTCAGGTAGCCGAACAGGGCGATGGCCGCGACGATTTCGACGATCTGCTCGTCGCTGTAGTGTTTCTTCAGCTCGTCAAAGTCCGCTTGCGAGGCTTCGTTGGGCACCTTGCCGGCCTTCAGGGCCAGGCTGATGGCGGCGCGTTCTGCCGGGGTAAACAGCGCGCTGTTCTCGAAGTCCCACAACGCGGCGATCTTGGCGTCCGACGCCTTGTAGATGCTCGACAGGTTGGTCATGTGCGACTGGCAGTACAGGCAGCCGGCCGCATAACTGCTGGCCAGGCTGACCAGCATCTTGGTTTCCTCGGGCACCGTGCCCTCGTACAGCACGGCCTGGTTCAGCGCCATGAAGGCCCGCACGATGTTGGGCCGCCGCACCATGGTCATGATGCTGTTGGGCGTGAAGCCGCGCGTTTTCTTGTAATGCTCGAAGCGCTCGCGGATGTCGTCTTCCTTGATGTCGGCGAGGGGAATGGGGGAGAGGTGAGGCATGGGGAGTCCGGTGTGGCTTGAAGGGGGTCAACGTGTCGGCTAGTTTATAGGCCTGGCAAGGCGTTCGAAACCAGGTTCAGGACTGGTGCTGCTTCATCCAGCAGGCCATGGTGTCGAGCAGTTCCTCGCGCACCTGCGCGTCGTTGCGGCCAGAGCGCACCCGCACATGAAAGGCGTGGTCGGCACCTTCGATGACATGCAGGGTTGCGCGTTTTCCAAGGCTTTCCGTGGTCTGCGTGATCAGGCCCAGCTCAGCCAGGCCGTCGCGCGTGCCCTGCAGAAAAAGCATGGGCAGTTGGATACCGGCCAGGTGTGCCGCGCGTTCGGTCGAAGGCTTGCCGGACGGATGCAGCGGAAAACCCACCAGCACAATGCCCTGTACACCGGGCAGCGGCTCAAGCGCCTGCGCCTGCGTCGTCATGCGCCCGCCGTAGGACTTGCCGCCGGCAAACAACGGCACTCCGGGCAACTGCCGCGACGCTTGCGCCACCGCGGCCCGAACGACCGCGTGTGCCACGGCTGGCGAGTCCGGGCGTTTGGAGCCCTGTTCCATGTACGGAAAGTTATAGCGCAGTGTCGCGATGCCGCGCTCTGCCAGCCCTTGGGCGATCTCCCCCATGAAGGCGTGGTCCATGCCCGCGCCGGCACCGTGGGCGAACATATAACAAACTTCGGCCCTGGCCGGCACCTGAAGCAGGCCGGAGGTGGTGCCGCCTGAGGGGAGGGGGATGGTCAGGGAAGCAGGGCGGGTGGGCATGAGCGCAGGCTTGGTGATTGCAAAGGGTTGAGCCTCGTCAGGCAATCCCCCATTACACCAGCGCGCAGGCGCTCAACCCGCGCTGCGTTTTGACGCGGGCTCGGTCATCCCCGGCGGCAGGCGCTTGAGCAGCCAGTGGATGGCCAGCGGCACCAGCACCAGGTCATCCATCACGCCAACAAAGGGCAGCACATCGGGGATCAGATCGATGGGCGAGAACAGGTAGAGCGCAATCGCCGCCGTGCCCCACTTCAGCCAGCCCGGCGCCTGGGGATGGCGCAACGCAAACCACAGTTGCCGTGCATCGCCGCGCAGCAGAACCCACAGCAGGGTCAGGCGTTTGAACATGGAAGCTCCTTGGGATAGGGGGAAGGGCGCAGGCCCCGCGGACCGCTTTGACGCAGATGGCGCTGCATGCCCCCAGTGCAAGGGCTTTCACAGGGCTTTACATTCACCCGCCAATGCTCGCCAGGGTTGGGCGCGTCTCAGGCGCGCTCAAAGTCGATGAAGCTTTTTTCTGCATCCACCGCCACCAGCCTGACGCGTGCCGTGTCGCCCACGTCCAGCCCTTCAAACCCCCGCACGACCCGGCCCTCCAGCAAAGGGCTGCTGATGCGCACAAACGTGCCCTTGGCCGCCGCGCCCGTCACGAGGGCGTCGAACACATCGCCGATACGCCCGTGCAGCAACCAGGCGCCTGCGGCCTTGAGCACCTGGCGCTCGATGCGGTCCCATCGGCGCGGCGCCTGCAAAAACCGGCGTATCGACGGGAAACCCTTGTCCACCAGAAAGCGCGCCGTCGCGCCGTTGGTGGCAATCATCAGGTCGGCAATCAAATCCTTGGCCCGGTTTTTCTCGTCAGGCTGCAGGTCGACCAGTTGGCCGTCCCTGAATACCGGGCGCGCGGCGATGGTGTTGACATTGAGCGCGCCGCGCGAGATGGGTGGGGTCCATGGTGATTGGTTTGTGAGGTCGCCTCACTGTACCCGCTGGTGAGGTCCCGCTACGAATGCGCTTCTTACGCAAACGTGGGCCCGCCTCCTACAGCATCGGCCCACTGCGATCCCCACCATTGCTCGATGATATTTGAACGCATAAAGACACCCGGCATCGCGCACGTCGCGTACCTGATCGGTAACCAGGGAGAGGCCGCGGTGGTCGATCCGCGCCGAGACGTCGACGAGTACCTGACTCTGGCGCGCAAACACAAGCTGACGATCAAGTACGCGATCGAGACCCATCGCCAGGAGGATTTCGTGATGGGCTCGGCCGAGCTGGCGCGCCAGTGCGGTGCAAAGGTGGTCAACGGGCGCCACACGGCCTTTGGCCACGGCGACATCCGGCTCGACGACGGCGAGGGGTTCGAGATTGCCAAGGGCATCCGGATCGTCGCGCTGCACACGCCCGGCCACACGCCTGAGAGCATGTGTTACGCGGTCCACCTGGACGACGCGCCCGACCATGCGTGGGCGGTGTTCACCGGCGACACGCTCTTCATCGGCGAGGCCGGTCGGACCGACCTGACAGATCCCTCGCAGACCGCCGAGCACGCCGCTCAACTCTACGATGCGGTGCACACCAAGCTCCTGCCCCTGGGCGACCAGACGATCGTGCTGCCTGCGCACGGCGCAGGGTCGGTCTGCGGGGGCAACATCGCGGAACGCGACGATTCGACGATCGGACTGGAGCGTCACTACAACCCGGTGTTCGTGCGTTCGCGGGATGTGTTCGTGCAGGGCAAGCTGGACGAACGTATCCCGCGCCCGCCTTACTTCCGGCACATGGAGCAGGTCAACTCGAAGGGTGGGATGGGCCCGCCCCTTTCGGCCGGCGCCGTGCGGGTGCTGCAACCCAAGGACTTCCAGGCGGAGAGCCGCCGCGGGGTCGTGTTTGATCTCCGCCTGCCGGAGGCCTTTGCCGGCGGTCACGTGCCCGGCTCCTACAGCATCTGGGCCAACGGGCTGCCGGTCTTCGCCGGCTGGGTCGCCGAACCCGGGACGCCGATCTATCTGGTGGTTGACGATGCGGAGACGGCGCTGGACGACGCAGTGAAGGCGCTCGGTCGGGTCGGCCTCGACCACGTCAAAGGGGTGCTCGCGGGCAGCTTCGAAGCTTGGCGCGACCACGGGTTGCCGATGGCCGGTGTGGGCACCGTCGAGCCCGGCCGCGTCGATGCCGACGCCGGGCGGCGCGACCTGCGCGTGCTCGACGTGCGCGATGACCACGAGTTCGAGAGCGAGGGGCACATTCCCGGCGCCTCGCACCTGTACGTCGGCTACGTTGAGCAGGAGCTCGACCGGCTGCTTCCGTCATTCGATCCCGATGCCGCGCTGGTCGTCACCTGCGGCGTCGGCCACCGCGCGAGCCTGGCGGCCAGCATGCTGCTGCGCTGCGGCGCGCGCGACGTGCGCAACCTGCTCGGCGGCATGGACGCGTGGAAGCGACTGGAGCGGCCCATGGACTTCGGCGCCTCCGAGCTCTCGGTGACGACGCCCGACTTGGAGGGCCCGCGGCTATGAGCACACATCGCCACCATAAGGGCTTCGGCGCCGCAATCGATCGCGGCCCGTCGCCCTACCTGATCGGGGCCGCTATCGGGCTGCTCAATATCGCCGCCTTCGCGGCCTTCCACAAGGGTATCGGCGTCAGTGGGGCCTACGAGAGCTCTGCTGCGCTGGCCGCGCGCCGGCTGGCCCCGGATGCCGCGCACGTGAACGACTACGTCAAGGCCCGCAAGGAAGCGCCGAAGTTTAATTGGGAGTCGTGGCTGGTGCTCGGCACCATCCTCGGCGGCTTGGCGGCCGCGCGGACGCCAGGCGGCAACGACGCTGCATGGGT
>NZ_JAQSDN010000049.1 GCF_029945925.1 Polaromonas sp.
CCTGGCGGGCGTTGTCGGCGTTTTGTTTGACGGTGCTGGTCAGCTCTTCCATCGACGCTGCGGTTTCTTCCAGGGAGCTGGCCTGCTCTTCGGTGCGGGAAGAAAGATCGTGGTTGCCGGCGGCGATCTGGCTGCTTGCCGTGGCGATGGTGTCGGTGCCGCTGCGGACTTCGCCGACCACCCGAACCAGGCTGTTGCACATTTGTTTCATGGCAAACAACAGGCTGGTTTGATCACCTGCGCGGGTCTGCACATCAATCGTCAGGTCGCCGGCAGCGATGCTGCTCGCAATAGCCACCGCGTAGTCGGGCTCACCACCGAGTTGTTTCATCACATCGCGGGTCAGCCAGAAGGTGATCCCGACACCCAGCAGGATGGCCACGCCCGCCATCACCACACTGATGAGCAGCATCTGTTGTGTGAACCGGCGCAGTTCTGCTTCGGTGCTTTTGGCGGCCTTGTTTTTTGCCTTGATGAACTCCTGCAGACGCCCGCGTATGTCCCGCCAGACGGGTGTTTCTACGGTGTTCAGCAGGCTCTTGGCGGCATTGGAATCACTCTGGGCGAGCCCGGCAATTTGCTTCTGGAGCAGCGCCTGCTTGTCACGCAGATCGCCGATCTTCTGCAGGATGCCCAAGGTGGCCCCATCCCCTTTTGAAAGGGACAGCGCCGCCTCGTAAGAGGTTTTGAATTCGTCGCTCGCAGCGTCCAGGTTTTCCTGGGCCTTTTTATTCGCCGGGTCGAGCACGATATTGCGCAATGCCTGCCCCATCTGCAAGCCCTGGGCATACAGATTGCTGCCGGCTTGAAGCAAGGCCTGGTCCTGCTGGAGAAAGTTCTCGAACTGGCTTTTCGCGTTCTGCATGCCCACCAGCGCCACACCAATGGCCAAGGTGAAACAGACGCAGACCAGCGCCATCACGGAAATCATCTTGGTTCGGAGTTTCATGGTGCACTTCCCTTTTTTTAATTTCACAGAAAGAGCTGTGGCGGTTCGGTGGCGGTCGATGCCATTTAAATGGTTCAATCCACCCAGGCGGGATACGCAGGACTTCAAACGCTTCGCATTCACTGGCCCCAGCAGCCGGGGCGCAAAAACCAGCCGACGCGCTGGAAGCCCCTGCTGGGGCCTTGCCGGTGCCTCTTATTGAATAACGGCAAGTTGCGCCAAAAACTTGAGGCCAGCCTATGGGGGGCTGATTTGTGGGAGAGCTGGACGGGGGCCGACGGCGATGTGATCATCAGCTACACCCTGCTCACGGTGAACGCCAACAGCCACGCCCTGATGAGCCGCTACCAGCAGCCCGGCAACGAAAAACGCATGCTGGCGATATTGAACGAGGGCGCTCTTGATGCCTGGCTCAGCGCCCGCCCCGAGAAAGCCAGGGAGTTCATGCGGGCTTATCCGGCCAACTGGCTGACGGCCAATCCGGTTGAGAAAAGCCGCTGAACCGCGGCGGCTTCTTCTTCAGGGGGTGACGAACTCGTAGCTCACGCCCTCGCTCTCCACCATGTCGAGGATGTCGTTGAGCTGGTCTTCGTCCTCGGTGCTGCTCCAGGTCTCGTCGGGGTTGGTGGCAAACAGCGGCTCGATCGCGAGGTCCATGAAGCGGCCATCGGGCATCTTCAGCACCGGCGTGCCTTCGGAGGTTTCAGCCAGTTCCCAATCGTCGGGAACGGACATTTCGAGCTGGATAGTTACGTTGAGTTTTTTCATGATGGGTTGCCTTCGATTCTTCTTGACTTGACGGGCTTCTCAAAAAGATCATCCAGCGTTCTGGATGCCCCCAGGCCATTTAGCAGCTTGTGATCTTTTCCTCCCGCCAAAAGCAGTTGAAGCTTTTTGTCGTGAGTTTTAAGAATTCCTAATTTTGTGAAGTCCTTGTTCGTCTCCTGCTCAAGTTTGATTGCTAATGCTACAGATAACTGTAACTTCTCGGTAGGATGGTGCTTCAACAAAAATTCGAAACCGGAGGCGTCACCGAGTTGTGCTGCATAGCATGAAGCGAAGAAAAGTGCGATTTCTTTAATTTTTGGATCCGCAATTTCCCCGTCGATCTTTAGCAGCGTCGTAGTGATTGACTTCCTGAAATACTCGTACTCGAAACAGTCCCGAATCAGGCGCTGGAAAAACCAAAGCAAATGCATTTCGGGGAGCTCTGCAAGCTTGGTCTTTGTATCACCGCTTCGAATGCGATTGAAGAGGTTTGCTGCATCTAGGAAGAGTTTGTATAAGTTGTCTTCAACTATTGAATAAGGGGTTTGATAGCCAGCTAAAAAATAGTCGGGCATGAAAAGAATTTTTAACCAAGACTCAGTTTCATTTTTTGGCTCATGAGATAGCAGATCGTGAAGGTGCTGTTTGCAGTCCCCTAATAATCCAGTGTAGAAGTATTGGGGAACGACCCAGTATGGATTGAAGGAGCTCTGTATTGGTGGAGGTTTATTGTTTCGCTGAGATGAAAGAGCAAACAGAAATTCCCCAAAGGAACGATGACGAAATGAAAGAAGCTGCTGCTCTTCATCCACTATAAAAATTCCGCTTTTAAAGAACACACGTTCTTTTAATGCGTCTAGAGATACGTTTGTATTCCTGTCTTTGTGCCATTGTTCGATCAGCCCCACCGCCTCCGAATAGTTCATGTGTGGGAGCTGGTTTTCAACCATGTAAGTTGTGACAACAAGAACTACGCGCTCTGCATCCCGATATTCTTTTTCGGTGCATCCGCCTTTATCTATATCCCATCGCCCAAGTAAATTTTCAATTGATTTGGCATATAGCTCGGTTAAGTTTGACGGCAAATCATTCGTGTTCTGAGAAATTAGTCGAGAAAGAAGCGCTGCGGCAATAGGACTTTGCGGCAGTTGCTTAAACAAGTCAGATTTCTGCAAATCCTCAAATAGTCGTTTAGGTAGCGACATGTTTGTGCAGGCCTGCTCCACAAAATTTATGAGCTTAGATAAGCTTAACGGCTTAAGTTCGTAGCGACTTGATCCGGCGTACGCACTAGTAGGTTCATCTAGAAGCCGAAGCGGCCGTGACGTCAGCAGTAGATGAAATTTGGAGGTTGCTTTCGCTTCCTTAATCGCTGCTTGAAGACGCTCCTGCCAGTTCGAGCCTTTTTTTATCGCTTCATCAACGCCATCGAGAACGAATAGGAATTCGGAACTGGGATAAGCTGAGATGCTGAAGTAGTCCTTTGTTTCCGCGAGTAATATTTCCGCAAGTGTTTTTCCGCCGTCAGAGAAGGCGCGAAATGAGATAAAAACTGGAATGACACCAAACTGTTTGAATCGCTCTGGAGCTGTGTAGTAAAGAGAGATTGCCCTTGCGGTTTTGGATTTTCCATATCCCATGTCACCTTCAAGAAAGCTGACGGTCTCCTTCCTGACGACTTCCTGAAAGTTAACGAGACGGGCTCTATGTGGTCTAGCGTGCCTAGAGTATGTTGGCCTGCTGAACTCTTGGATTTCTGGAGAAATATAAAAGTCTGGGCAATTAAGACCTTTGAGCACGCTGAGTTCCGCATCTAGGTTGGTCAAACGGGTCGATAGGTCCTGCAAGTAGCTGCCGACGTTTGTTGGGACGTCATACCAGAAGTACTCGGCATACTTATCAATCAGCCCCGTTAACTTCTCACCATCTACAAATGTTATTTTTTGGGCTCGATATTTGTCTTGAATTTTGTCTTCTGCATTCCGGCTAATTGAAGACGTATTAATAACCCAAACTTCGCTAAGTCGAACCTGTGCCATTCCTCCATGCACGCTTCTTGGTTGCTGACATTCTTCGATTTGCCGCGCGACATCATCGAAGTTTTGAAGAATCTTTCCTACCTTCGCCACAATCCCAATGTGGTGGATAGTGTTAAGTGCATCATCGCGACGAGTGACGATAAAGTCAGCTCCCTTTTCGTTAGTTCCGTGCGTGTATTCAACGTGAGTTACGTCATTTATATTTCTAAGCAGGTGGCTTAAGAGGGGATGAAGCACATTCACTTCGTCAGTGATGGCGCCTACAAGAATTCTTTTTGATTCGAAGTCCATGAGTTCCCTTTTATGTAGACGTAAAAAAGCGCTGGTATGCAGCGCTTCTATCTCAAAAATCAAGCCTGAAAAAGCATGTGGCTTGGGCGCAATTACTTCCCCCAAGAATCCTTCATCCCCGTCACCCGATTGAACACCGCTTTCTCCGCCGCGTGATCTACCAAGTCAGTGACAAAGTACCCATGCCGCTCAAACTGAAAACGCTGTCCGGCTTCAACACTCGCCAGTGAAGGCTCCACATAAGCCGTCACCACGCTCAGGCTGTCCGGATTCAGGTTCTCCAGAAAGTCCTTGCCGTCCGCCTCGGGGTGGGCCTGGGTAAACAGGCGGTCGTACAGCCGCATTTCGGCCTGCACGGCGTCGTTGACGCCGACCCAGGTGATCACGCCCTTGACCTTGACGCTGTCGGAGCCGGGGGTGCCGCTCTTGGTGTCGGGGATCAGCCTGGCCTGCACTTCAGTGATGTTGCCGGCGGCGTCTTTGGTCGCGCCCACACATTCGATGACGTGGCCGTATTTCAGACGCACCTTGCTGGCCGCAATCGCCTGGCCGCTGGCATTGGTGTGTGCGGGGAAGAGGCGGAAGAAACCTTTGGGTGGCGTTTCTTCATAGTCGGTGCGTTCAATCCACACTTCCTTGCCGATCTTGAAGTGGCGCGTGCCCATGTCGGGGTGGTGCGGGTGCACGGGGGCGGTGCAGTCGTCGAGCTTGCCTGCGCCCATGACCTCGTCCCAGTTGGTCAGCACCAGTTTCACCGGGTCGAGCACGGCCATGGCGCGTGGGGCGGTTGGGTCCAGCGTGTCGCGCAGGCAGCCTTCGAGCGTGCTGTAGTCAATCCAGCTGTCGCTTTTGGTCACGCCTATGCGTTCGGCAAACAATTGAATGGCCTCGGGGGTGTAGCCGCGCCGGCGCAGGCCGACGATGGTCGGCATGCGCGGGTCGTCCCAGCCGCTCACGCGTTTTTCGTTGACGAGTTGCGCAAGCTTGCGTTTGCTGGTCAGCACATAGGTCAGGTTGAGCCGGGCAAACTCGTGCTGGTGCGGCAGCAGGAAGAGGTTGGGGCGTTCGCCGTCGAGCGCATGTTCGAGCAGCGGCGTGAACTGGGCCACCTCCTTTTTGAGCAGCGCAAAAAACGCGGGCAGGTCGTGCAGCACGGCGTCGGGGTTGTGCTCCCAGCGCACAAACATGGCGCGCATCTGCGCCTCGGCCTCGCTGGCAAACAGCTTGTCGGCACGGCTGTGGCAGTGCAGGGCAAATTCCTTGCCGGCTTCCAGGCCCTGGCCTTCGATCTTTTCAACCAGCTCGCGCGCTTGTGCAAACTGCGGCGCGCGCAGGATGGGCACGATGCGCTCCAGCGTCCAGTCGTAAAACGGGCGCTGGTCTTCAAACTCCAGCGTGCAGATGCTGTGGGTGATGTTCTCCAGCGCGTCCTCGATCGGGTGCGCAAACGCGTACATCGGGTAAATGCACCACTGGTCGCCGGTGGCGTGGTGCGTGGCGCGGCGAATGCGGTAAATCGCCGGGTCGCGCATGTTGATGTTGGGGCTGGCCATGTCGATTTTGGCGCGCAGCACGGCGGCGCCGTCGGCGAGCTTGCCGCCCTTCATTTCGCGAAAACGCGCCAGGTTGTCGGCGGGCGTGCGTTTGCGGAAAGGGCTGTCCACGCCGGGCTTGACGAAATCGCCGCGGTTGGCGCGCATTTCGTCGGCGCTTTGTTCGTCCACATAGGCGTGGCCGGTTTCGATCAGGTATTCGGCGGCGCGGTACATGAAGTCGAAGTAGTCGCTGGCCTGGAACAGGTGGGCGGTAGCGACGCCGTTGACCGGGGCGTGCCAGTCAAACCCCAGCCATTTCACGGCATCGATGATGCTGTTGACGTATTCGGTGTCTTCTTTTTCGGGGTTGGTGTCGTCAAAACGCAGGTGGCACACGCCGCCGTAGTCGCGAGCCAGGCCGAAGTTCAGGCAGATGCTTTTGGCGTGGCCCACGTGAAGGTAGCCGTTGGGCTCGGGCGGGAAGCGGGTGCGGATGCGCGCGGTGTCGGGCTGGCCGGCGGCGTGGTGGGTGGCGTCGCCGGGGCTGCCGCCCCATTTGCGGCCGGAATAGGTGCCGGCGGCCAGGTCATGCTCGATGATCTGGCGCAGGAAATTGCTGGGTTTGTGGGGTTCTTTGTCTGCAGGGGCGTTCATTTGGTTGATTCTAGGGCGTTGCCACTGGCCGGCCCAGTGGGGGCGTTACTTTTGGCTACGCTCTTCACTGTGCGTGCGGTAGGCCGTTACCCGGCTGCTGCGTTTAATACCTACATGGGCTTTTTCTGCCCAGTACAAGGAGAAAGCAATGCTCAAGACAACCGTTCAAGCCGCACCGTCCCGCAAGCCGATGCTCATGGCCGGCGCCGCTGCCGCCCTTGCCATTGCGGCGATGGGGTTTGCCGGCGGTGCCCATGCCCGCAGCGACGTGCAGTTTTCCGTGGGTGTGGTGCTTCCGGGCGCGCAGATCGGCGTGACCAATGCCTACCCGGTGTATTCACAGCCGGTTTACGTGCAGCCCCAGCCCGTCTATATGCAGCCCCGTCCTGTGTATGTGCAACCTGCACCGGTGTACATGCAGCCGGCACCGGTGTATTACCAGCCGCGCCCTGTCTACGTGCAGCCCGCCCCGGTGTATTACGGTCGCCCCCATGGCTGGCACAAGCGGCATGGCCATCATGGCCGCGGTGATGATGACCGCCGCGGTGGTTATCGCCAGGGCGGTTATTACGTGCAAAACCAGGGGTCAGGCTATTACGGCCGCTGAACCCGCCGCTTCCCACCCACCCAAAAAAAAGCCCGCAGGCTCAGGTCTGCGGGCTTTTTTGTGGGCGGCCGTGGCCAAAAGTGCTGGGGGCGGCGTTTCAGGAGCCCCTGGCGCGCCAGAAAATATAGTCGGCCTCGTAAGGTATGGTCTTGCGCATGCCCAGCTGCGCCGAGGTGCAGGGGGTGGTCGATACCCAGCCGCCCACGGTGCGCAGGCGCTGCACATAAGTGATGTTGTGCAAGGCTCCGGGCACGCCGGAAGAGTGGGCGTTGTAACGCTGTAGCGGCAGGTTGCTGCTGCCGTTGGGCACCTCGGAAAATTCGCGGGCCATGACGCTGGAGCCATCACGATGGACCCAGCTCGCGCGTGCACCGGGCTTGTGCATGATGGCGCCGCCGTAAGTGTCGGTCAGGTCGACGCTGGCGTTTCTCAACAGCCACTCGTATTCATAAGGTGCGCGTTTGACGGCCTGGCATTCGTACAACAGCCTGCCGTTGCTGGTGGCTTCCAGCACGGCCTGGTGACCCTCGGGCACACGAACGGCCTCGGGCAGGTCTTGCTGGGTGTTGTAAGGCTGCAGCGGGCGGTAACCGCAGGCGCCCAGCAGGGCGGCACTGCCGACAAGCACAAACAGGCTGAGGCTGCGCGACAGGCGGCTAACGGAGAAATTGCTGCGGGAGAGTGTTTTCACGAAGGTTCCGGAGTGTGAGCTTGCCCTAGTACACCCCATGATCATGGGGTGTGTCGTACGGGAAAACCCCCGCGCGTCAGCGCGATTTGTCCTGCCCGCGACCGGCGTCAGAGGCTTTTCAGCCCAGGGTGCTGCAGGAAATGTCATACGCGGCCAGGGTTTTGGGCTTGGCGCCCTGGCCGGTCACGGCACTGTTGTTGCAGTTTTTCAGGGTCTTGCTGAAGCCGCCGGGTTTGGCCTGCAGGCTGTAACTGACACGGCTGAAGCCCGCCGCATCCAAGGTGAGGGTGGGGTGCATGGCCAGGACGGCGCTGCTGCGGGTTTCCTGGGCCAGGGTGGCTTTCGGTGCTGGCGTCAATTCCCAGACCCAGGTTCCGTCGGCGCGGGCCACGCGCTGGTACAGCAGGTGATCGTCGCCCGCCAGCAAAAGGGCTTGCGCAACATCAGGCAGGGGAGCGAGCAACACCGGCTGGTCGTAAGCGCCATACGCGCGGGGGGCGGAGGCAGGGCCTGAAAAAGCAGCGATCATGGCCGCCGTGCCGGTGACTACCAGCAAGGTCAGGCCGATGGTCAGGCTGATCGCGCGAAACATAGGGTGCGTGTTTCTCATTTCAGGTTACTCCTTGCCGACCATCAGACCGCAGGTTCGGGCCGGGTGCTGTAGGAAGCCGCCCCTTGCGCGAGACAGCGCACAGCGCGGCGTGGAACAACGGTCTCCCATGGTTTGAGGCTTTCCCGGCTGGCAGGTGGGGATGCGTCTCATGGAAGGTCTGGTTCATTATTGGTTGGGGCTGACGACCAGTTCCGGTTGCAACAGATGTAAGCATTTGTAGGACGTCGCGCCCAGGGCCTGCGGGCCAAAAACGCGATGGCCTGAAGGCTGTCAAAGCCGGCCCCGCCAGCGCGTTGCCCGTGAATCCGCGCGGGCGGTGCAGCGGCGCGGTGTTCGATGCTCACTGCCCGAAGCGCGGGCCGATTTTCAGGAACTCGAATTCCAGTGCGCTGCTGGTGCGCCCCAGCGCGGTATTGCGGTGAGGAAAACGGCCGTAGCGGGCAACGATGTCGCGGTGCTTGACGGCAAAGTCCAGCGAGCCCTGGGCGCTGGCGCGGTGCGCCTCGGGCACGGCCGCAGCCAGCGCGCTGAAGCGGCGCACGCCTTCTTCCTGCAGGGCCAGGTTTTCGGCGTGGGTGAGCGGCATGTACAAAAAGACGCGGCCCACCCAGGGCAGGGCCTCGTCGAGGCCCTGCGCGAGTGCTTCGCTGACCAGCCGCTGGGCCTGCTCGTCGCCGGCAAAGGCCTCGCCCTTGCCGCGAAAGATATTGCGCGGAAACTGGTCGAGCAGGATCACCAGCGCCAGCCGGCTCAGCGGCTGCGCCTCCCAGCCGGCGAGACCACCGGCCAGTGCCTGCTCGACCAGCGTGCCAAATGTCCGGCGGATTTCCTCATCGAGTTCAGGCCCGCCGTTAAACCAGCGCTTGCCCATGTCCTGGCTGGGCCAGCCCAGCGTGAGCCCGTCGCCGAGCCAGAAGTCGAGGACCAGGTCGGGCGAGGCGGAAGTCGGGAATGGGGAGGAAGACGTGGAGGGCGTGGAAGGCGTTGAAGAGGGCATGGGCGGCGGGTAAGGGCAGGCGGGGACGAGGTGTTGCCATGGCCCTGGACTGCTGACTTTACATGCGGTCGTACGATAGTTTTTTTATCAAGTCAACGCAGGCCAGGACCCGGTTGACCGATCTCGTTGTGGTGCATGCCTGCCGGCCTTCGCCGCGGTGGTTGATGCCACTGGCAAGCACGCTGAATCCGCGCCGGCCGCTATGATGGCCGGGATAAAAACAGGCAAACAAGCAGGGGGTCCCATGTCTTTCCTTCGAATTCCGGCCGCCTTGGGCGCCGCGCTGGTTTTGTTCACCCTGGGGGCCTGCACCACGGCACCCACCCACTCCGGCCTGGCGGCTGCGCAAGGCAGCGGCGAGCTGGCGCCGCTGTTGCCGGTGCGCCGCTTTGTGGCCAACATCGACTTTGCCGCGGGCTTTGTGCTTTCACCCGACGGGCAGCGCCTGATGTGGCGGCAAACAGTCGGGACCGATGGCGGCCTGGCTGTGCGCCAGATTGCTGAAGGCAGCCCCGTCACCACTTATGCCGTTGGCAACCAGGGGCGCGGCGGCGGCACGCACACCTGGCTGGCGGACAGCCGGCACATGCTGTACAGCAAGGACCCGACCGGCGATGAAAACACCCAGCTGTTTGTGCAGGACACGCAGGCCACGACGTTTGCGCCCTGGGCGGTCACGCCGTGGCGCGGCGTGCGCTCGGAGTATCTGGGGCGCTCGGGCTTTGACGGCGCGAAATTTTTCTTTGCCAGTAACCGGCGCGACAAATCGACACTGGACCTGTACGAGGGCGACGCGCAGACCCGCAGTTTCAAAGAGGTGGCGCGCAGCGACGGCAGCGTGACGAGCTGGATGCTTGGCGTCAACCGCGAACTGGTCGGCCGCGCACGGCAACTTGGCCGCGCCGACGGCTCGGGTGTGGCCGTTGAGCTGCTGCAGCCCGATGGCAGCTGGCGCACGTTCAAGACCGTCGGCGGGTTTGACCACTACTGGATGAACCGGGTGGACACCGTGGCGGGCAAGGCCTGGGTGACGTCCAACATTGGGCGCGACAAGACAGCCCTGCTTGAAGTGGACCTGGCCAGCGGGCAGGAGCGGGTGGTGGCCGCGCACGACCAGGTGGACCTGGGCCGGGCGTTTTTTGGCACCCGTGGCGGGCCGCTGGCCTATGTGTTCGAGCCCGACATGCCGCGCATCAGTTACCTGGACGCGGCAATGGAAGCCGACGTGCAGGCTTCCGTAAAGAAGGCGCTGGCGGCCGGCTTGTTGCCGGACCAGCCGGTGATCACGCGCCCCCAGGGCTTTTCCGAAGACCAGCAGCGTGTGGTGCTGCGCAGCGTGGGGCACTTTGATTCGGCCGAGTTGCTGCTGGACCGCCGCACCGGCCAGGTGAGCCGGCTGAACCCGCTGCAGCGTGAAGCGGCCTCGGTGCTGGCGAAGGAGGAGCCGTTTTCGTTCAAGGCTTCTGATGGCCGCACCATCCACGGCTACCTGATTCGTCCGCGTGGCGTCAAGGGACCGGTGCCCATGGTGGTGTCCATCCACGGCGGCCCCTGGGTGCGTGAGAGCTGGAGCCCGGCGGTGTTTGACGCGTCGCAGTTGTTGGCCAACCGCGGCTACGCGGTGATGACGCTGAACTACCGCGGCTCGGCAGGCTACGGGCGCGAACACATGTGGGCCGGTGAACGTGAATATTTTGGCCGTTTGCAAAAAGACATTGCCGAAGGTGTGCAGTGGGCCATCCACCAGCAGGTGGCCGACCCGAAACGCCTGGCGGTGATGGGCGCAAGCTTCGGCGGCTTTTCGGTGCTGGCGCAGCTGATCCAGAAGCCGCATGACTACGCCTGCGGCGTGGACGTGGTGGGCGTGGCGAACTGGCCGCGTGTGGTGGACAACTGGCCGCCGTTCTGGCGCAACCGCCACATGTTTGCCCGTTTCTACGGCGACGTGAACAAGCCCGAAGACCGCGCGCAGATGCTGGCGAACTCGCCGATCACGCACCTGGACAAGATCACCGCGCCGCTGCTGGTGGTGCACGGCGGCAACGATGTTCGCGTGTTGCGCCAGGACTCGGACGACGTGGTGGCCGGGTTGCAGAAGCTGGGCCGCCCGGTGGAATACCTGCTTTTTGCCGACGAGGGCCACAGCATCTCGAAGTGGCGCAACCGGCTGGCCATGTGGCGCACCATCGAGGACAAGCTGGCCGGCTGCCTGGGCGGGCGCAGCGCGGGTTTTGACTATTACCAGTTGATGCCGAGGTGACCCCTTTGTTGTTCGCTTGACCGTTCGCCCTGAGCTTGTCGAAGGGGCTCAGTGCCACCAGGCTTCGACAAGCTCAGCCCGAACGGAATGGCAGCGCTTGAACGAACAGCATTGGATGCAGCCCGGCTGCTAACGGCGAGCGCAGCGCTACAGCGCCCGGAACAGCGGGCTGTAAAGCCGGCTGACCGCCAGCTTTTCCGGCCGGGCGCGCAGGCTCAGTGTGAGTTTGCCGGTCTCGTCGCGGCTGACCGCGTCAATCGCCCCGGCCTGCACCACGGTGCCGCGGTGAATCTGCCAGAAGGCTTGTGTGTCCAGCTGGGGCAGCAGGTCTTTCAGCGGTGTACGTATCAGGTACTCGTGATCGGCGGTAAGCACGCGCACGTATTTGTCGGCCGCTTCAAAATAAACCACCTCGCCCACCGGCACCATGCGGATGGTCGTGCCCACGCTGATCTGCAGCACCTTCAGCGGGCCGCTCTCGGGCCCCGGTGCCCGGGTGGCGGCCAGCAGCTGGCGCAGCTGGTCCAGAGCGGTGTCCAGGGGTGCTCCTGAATTCATAGCTGCCTGCGCCCGTGTGGCAAGGGCTTGCTGCACTTTTGACACTGTTTTTTGCAAGCGCCCGGCTTGCACGGGCTTGAGCAGGTAGTCCACCGCCTGCGCTTCAAAGGCCTGCACCGCGTACTGGTCATAGGCGGTGACAAACACCAGCGCGGGAAACGGGGTGTCCTGCGGCCAGTCGTCGGCCAGTTCGGCCGCGGCCTCCAGGCCGCCCAGGCCCGGCATGCGGATGTCGAAAAACAGCACCTCGGGCAGCAGTTGCAGCGACTGGGCCACGGCCGAGGCGCCATCCCCCACCGTGGCCAGCACGCGCAGCCCGGGCCAGGCGCGTGCCAGCTCGGCCTGCAGCGCCTGGGCCAGCAGCGGTTCGTCTTCGGCGATCAGGGCCGTGGCCGGGTGGATGTTCATGGTTTGAAGGGAAATCGGACGCTGGCCCTTGTACCACCTGCGCTGGCAGCTACTAATTCGATAGCAGTGTCGGCGCCGTAGGTGCTGCTGAGCCGCTCGCGCACCTGGGCCATGCCGAAACCCGCGTGGTCTTTGTCGGCGCCCGACAGGCCGACGCCGGTGTCCAGCACCTCGAGGACCAGTGCCGCGCCTTCGCGCCGGGCGCGGACGGTGATGTGCCCGCCTTCGACCTTGGGCTCCAGCCCGTGCTTGATGCTGTTTTCCACCAGCGGCTGCAGCAGCAGCGTGGGCACGGGATGCTGCGCCAGCTCGGCGGGCAGCTCCAGCGTGTAGGACAGGCGCGGCCCCATGCGGATGAGCATGAGCTCCAGGTAGTCGCGCAGGCGGTCGAACTCGGCCTGCAGCGTGTGGGTGGCGCTCAGCGAAGCGCCCAGCGTGGCACGCAGGTAGTCAATCATGTGGTCCAGCATGACCTGGGCGCGCGGCGGGTCGGTGGCGATCAGCGCGCGCAGGTTGGCCAGGGTATTGAACAGCATGTGCGGTTCAAGCTGGGTTTCCAGCAGCTTGAGCCGGGCCTCGCTGGCGTGCTGACGGGCCTCGTCCATCTTGCGGATGAGGTAGGCGCTTTTGCTGATGGAGTAGAAGTAAAAGCTGCCGGCAATGCCGGCCAGCGCGGTGATCAGGATGGAGTTGCGCAACTGGCTGCTGTTGTTGTGGCCGGCGCCGGGCGTGTACCAGCCATAGTAGTCACACAGCCAGTCGGCGATGGTCGTGCCCAGCAGGTAGCCCAGCACGATGCTGGCTATCACCAGCACCAGGCCGGCCCAGCCGGACGGCCAGCCGGTTTCCGCGCTCGAGGGGAACAGGTGGCGGCCGATGTCGATGCCGGCCCAGGTGATGCCCGCAATCAGCAGCGAATACACCAGCGGCGGGCCCCAGGGCCGCTCCGGCATGAAGGCGTACTGGAGGGCGGCGATCACCAGCGCGAAGGCCGTCACCTGCAGCAGGTGCCGCAGCTTGGAGGTCCAGTCGATGTTCATCGCTGCGGGCCGTCGCCGAACTCGCGCTGCAGGCGGTCGCGTTCTTTTTGCACCATGCGCTCGCGCAGGCCGCTGCCGTTGCCCAGCACAAACACCGACACGCCATGCAGCACCAGCCCCAGGCCCCAGCCCAGCAGCGGGAACAGCGACCAGGGGCGGCTACCGAAGCCGTGGATCGACATGGCGAAGATCACCAGGTTGACCAGAAGGTAGAGGGCGGCGTGGACATACCAGCCCAGCTTGGCGCCCGCGCGCTTGTGGGCCAGGCGTTCGATGTCTTCGGACAGGGGCGGTGTAGGCATCATGGGAAGGAAATCATTCTATTGATGTTTTTCTTGGTTCGCGACACTACACCGTTCAGGCTGAGCCTGGCGAAGCCCTTCGACAGGCTCAGGACGAACGGTAGCAAGTCGGGTGTCATGATTGATGGTTGATGGCAGTCTCAACGGGGCAGGTGCGGCTTCAGGCCCGGCAAGCCTCGATGATGGCCGGCCAGGCGTGCGGGTCCAGCGTCAGGCCCATGTGGTTGACGCCGGGCACGAGGGTGACCGGCACACTCTGGCCGGCCGCGGCAAACACCGCTGCAAACTGCTCGGCGCGAAAGAGCTCGTCGTCGCTGCCGACCACGATGCGCAGCGCGCTGTGGACGCCGCGGATGTCGGCCAGGTAGTCGTCATGCGGGCCGAAGCTGGTGGCGAGGGTGAAGGAATACGAGGGCGTGAGCTGGGGGCGGGCCGCGTCGTCCAGGCCGAAGTTCAGCACCGGCAGGTCATTCCAGGCGGTCAGGCCGGCGCGATTGAGAACATGCAGCGCGACCAGCCGGGCCATACCCACCGAGGCCCAGCCGCCGTTGCCGGGGCGCGCCGTGGGCGCGTCATAGCGCAGGTAGGGTGAGAGCAACACGTAGCGGTCAAACAGGGCCTGCCGCGCGCCGCCCGCAAAACGCAGCACAAAGCCGCCGCCGGAAGAAAAACCCAGCAGGGTGCTGGGGCCTGTGTGCGGCACGGCGCGCATGAAATCTTCCACGTCGTCCTCGAGCTGGCCCACGTAGGCGGCCTGCCCGCGCGGGCCCGAGTCGCCGTGGCCGCGCATGTCGAGTGCGGCCACCCTGAATCCGGCCGCGGCCAGCGCCTGGGCCAGCGCGTGCATGGAGCGGCCGCGCGCCGACGAGCCATGCACCAGCACGATGCGGCGTGTGCCCTGGCCCCCTGTTGCGGCGGGGTAGTCGAGCCAGGCCAGGGACGTGCCGTCACGGGCCACATAAGACCGCGCGGGCGGCACGGCACTGAAGTCCACCTTCGCAAAGGGTTCGTTGATGCTGGCCAGCGGCGCGATCGGCGCCGGCCCGCCGAAGGTTATCGCGGCGGCGATTGCGAGGAACAACAGGGCCACCACGGCGAAGGCGGCGAAAGCAGTGAAAGTGATGAATTTGGTCATGGCAGCAGGTGTTTAAGGAAAAAGGCGGTGATCTTGTGGTCGACGCCGGGCAACTGGCTGCGGTCGAAGCCCGGCGGGTCGCCCAGCCAAAGCGCGCAGGTTGTCAGGTATGTTTTCATGGTGTGCTGTCTGTCATCGCGTGCTGCCAGTTCACCACGGATCGCGCTGCAGCGACAGGCGTTTGCGTTCCCGCTGCACCAGGCGTTCATGCAGGCCGGCGCCACCCGCCACCAGAAACACCACCGCGCCATGTACAGCCAGGCCGATGCCCCAGCCAAAGGCCGGGTACACCGCCCAGTGGCGCCCGCTCAGCGCGGACAGGGCAAGCAGCATGAGGTTGACGGCGATAAAAACGGTGGCGTGGATGTACCAGCCGATTTTGGCACCCGCGCGCTTGCGGGCGAGGTGCTCGAGGTTTTTGTCTTGCGGGGTGCTGGCCTTCATGGTGATCTCCTTTTTCAGGCGTTGAGGACGGGGAGGACGGGGTGGGCGGGGTGGGCGGGGGCGGCTGCGGGTCTCAGCGCCAGGCGAATCAGGCGCAGGGAGCGGCCGGCAAAAATGCCGCTGAAGACGCCGTAAAGCGTGCCGGCGGCCAGGCCGAAGGTGGCGTTGGCTTTCAGTTCCGGGTGCATCACCAGGCTCACGCCAACAATGTATTTGGTCAGGAAGATACCCATGATCAGTACCATCGGCGCCCAGCTGCCCGGACGCTGGAACCGGCGTTTGGCGCTGTCGTAGTGTGCGCCGGCCGGCAGCGGCATTTGGGTGACGATGAGCAGCAGCAAGGCGGTGGCGGCCAGCCAGCTGCCAAGTACCGTGGGCGAAGCGCCGAAGGCCGAGACGGTGCCGTACAGCGAGAAGGCACCCAGCCCCAGCGGCAGCACGGTGATGCGGGCCAGGCCCACGCTGCGGCTGCGGGTCTGGCTCCAGCCGAGCACGAGCAGGGCGGCCAGCAGGCCCCAGACCCACAGCGGTGTGTTCATCAGGATCTGGCCAATCACGGATGTTCCCTGGGGCGGTTGGTTGTGGGGGGAAATCAGGCCCAGCCACTGGCCCCAGACCAGGTTGCCGAGGTAGCGGTTGGGCAGCAAGGTGAACCCGCCGGCGACCAGGCTGGCGCTGGCATAGGTTATCAGCATGTAGCGACGGTGCCGCGCGATGTTGCCTTGGGCCAGGAACCAGAACGCGCCGAACATTCCGGCAAAGGCGGCCGGCACCAACAGGTGGATGGGGGTGTAGCCGCCAATGTTGGGCAGATTGAAATCGCGGATGAACAGAGCAGACACGGCGGTGACCACCATCAGTGTGACCCACGCGTAGCCGAAGGCGCGGTGTAGCCGCGGGCGCTGGGTGCGGCCCTGGCGTGCCCACAGGGCCAGGGGCCCGACGAGGGTGGCACCGAGGGCGGCGGTCATGTGGACGGCGATGGTGGGGGACATTTGCATGGTGTTCTCCGGTCTACATGGTGAAAACAAGGTGAGCCGGACTTTGCCGGGACGGCCGCGCCGGCGCGAGGGCTTTGCGACGAAATGCAGGAGCAGCGCCGCCAGTTGCAGCCAGCGGACGCGAAAAGCGCCGGCCCGGCGCCCGCCGCGCGTCGGGGGCAGCGGGCCGGCAGCGATAATCAGCCCATATTTTTTGGAGCGCGCGTGGACATCACATTGCTGATCAAGGCTGCCGTCATGGGCATCGTCGAGGGGTTGACCGAGTTCCTGCCCATTTCTTCCACCGGCCACCTGATTCTTGCCGGCGCCTTGCTGGGTTTTGACGACGAGAAGGCCAAGGTGTTTGACATTGCGATCCAGACCGGCGCCATTTTTGCCGTCATCCTGGTCTACTGGCAAAAACTGCGCGACACCCTGGTGGCGCTGCCCACCGAAAGGCAGGCGCAGCAGTTTGCGCTCAATGTGCTGGTCGCGTTTGTGCCGGCGGTGCTGCTGGGCCTGCTGTTTGGCAAGGCCATCAAGGCCCACCTGTTCACGCCCGTGGTGGTGGCGAGCACCTTCATCCTCGGCGGTTTTGTCATTTTGTGGGCCGAGCGGCGCCAGAAAACCAACCCGGCCACGGCACGCATCCATGAGGTCGAGGCCATGACCATGATGGATGCACTCAAGGTCGGCCTGGTGCAGTGCCTGGCCATGGTGCCCGGCACCAGCCGCAGCGGCGCCACCATCATCGGCGGCATGTTGCTGGGCCTGTCGCGCAAGGCCGCGACGGACTTTTCTTTTTACCTGGCGATCCCCACGTTGATCGGTGCCGGTGCCTACAGCCTGTACAAGGACCGCGCCCTGCTGTCGGCGGCGGACCTGCCGATGTTCGGCGTCGGGCTGCTGTTTGCCTTTGTCAGCGCCTGGCTGTGCATTCGCTGGCTGCTGCTTTACATCGCCACCCACAGCTTTGTGCCGTTTGCCTGGTACCGCATCGTCTTCGGTGTGGTGGTGCTGGTGACGGCGCAGATGGGCTGGGTCACCTGGGCGGGCTGAATTTTCCGTTCACCTGCGCCGGGGGTTACCCCTCCTTGCCTGTCATCCCGGACCTGATGATCCGGGATCCATGCCCCATGTTCCACTGCATTGGCCCGCGCTGCATGGGTGGCGGGTCAAGCCCGCAATGACAAATTCAGCTGACTCAGTCCATCAGGTTGTGCAGGGCCGCCTCGATGGCCGCCGCCGTGGCCACGGGTTTTTCCATCGGGAACAGGTGGCTGCCGTCGAGCATCATGATGCGGCCTTTGGTGACCTTCTCGGTCATGGCCATGCCCACCTGTTTCATCTCGGCTGACTGGCGCCCGCCGATAAAAGCCACCGGGCACTTGAGCGGATGGCGCTTGAGCAGGCCCTCGAGGTTGTCGGGCAGGGTGTTGTAGATGGCGGTTTCCACGTCGCGGTCAAAACTCAGCAGGCGCTGGCCGCCGGCATCGTGCGTGCCGTGTTCGATGTAGTCGAGCAGGACCTGTTCATCCCAGCGTGCAAAGGCTTTTTTGGTGCGGAAATGCGCCAGCACTTCGGCCTGGCCCAGCCATTCGTGCCGGCGCTTGCGACTGATGGCGCCGGGCGAAATCGAGCCGACCAGCTGCGCTCGTTTGGCCACGCTCAGCGCGGCGGCACGCCAGCCGCCCAGGATGGGCGAGTCGATCAGCAGCACACCACGCACCGGCAGGCCGCCGAGCACGGGGTTGCGCGCGGCGCACATCAGGCTCAGGAAGCCGCCCAGCGAGTGGCCCACCAGAAAGGCCGCCTGGCCGGTTTTTTCGACCTGCTCACTGGTGAAGTCGGCGAGCTGCTGCACCAGGTTCGGCCAGTTGCTGGTGACCGGGTAACGCGGGTCGTGGCCGAATTTTTCAATCGCCTTGACCTGGAAGCCGCGCGAGCGCAGCCCCTGGAACAACACGCCGTAGGTGCTCGCGGGAAAGCTGTTGCCGTGGGAAAAAATGATGAGGGGTTTGGGGGAGGCGGGCACGGTGTTAGATCAGTTTCTCTTCGGGCGAGGTGATTTTTTTCAGGGGCTGGTTGCGTGTCAGCGGCGTCAAGAGCGGCACCTGCGTTTCGCCGCCGGTCCACATCGGGTCTTCGATGCTGTCAAAAACCTGGCGCAGCTTCTTGCCCCAGTTGTCGTGCAGCATGCGGAAGTAGGGGTTCTCATGGTCGATGCAGACCACCTTGTCGCTTTGCAGCGAGTTGACTTCGTAGACCACCATGTCCAGCGGCAGGCCGACGGACAGGTTGGACTTGAGCGTGGAGTCCATCGAGACCAGCGCGCATTTGGCGGCTTCGTCCAGCGGTGTTTCGGGGGTGATCACGCGGTCGAGCACGGGTTTGCCGTATTTGGATTCGCCGACCTGGAAATAGGGCGTCTCCGGCGTGGCTTCGATGAAGTTGCCGGCCGAATAGAGCTGGAACAGGCGCATGCCTTCACCGCGGATCTGGCCGCCGAAAATCAGCGAGACGTTGAACTCGACGCCCGCGTGTTTGAGGTCGTCGGCATCGCGCTCGTGCACGCGGCGGATCGCGGCGCCCAGCACACGTGCCGCGTCGAACATGCTTTTGGCGTTCCAGATGGTGATGGGCGGGCCGCCTTCCGGGTCCTTGAGCTGCTCGATCTGCAGGATCTCGCGCACCGACTGCGAGATCGACAGGTTGCCGGCCGACAGCAGCACCATGAAACGGTCGCCCGGCTTTTCATAAATGATCATCTTGCGGAAGGTGCTGATCTGGTCCAGCCCCGCGTTGGTGCGGGAGTCGGAAAGAAACACCAGGCCGGCGTTGAGTTTGATGGCGACGCAATAAGTCATGAAGGCAACAATAGTCCGTGGATCAGCTTGCAGCAAGCTTTTTGAGTTGGTAAAGGGCGTCCAGCGCTTCGCGCGGACTCAGGAGGTCGGGGTCGATGCCGTTCAGGGCTTTTTCCACGGCGCTGGGTTCGGCGGCGGGCTGCTCGGGCGGTGCGGCAAACAGGTCGACCTGGGCGCGGCTGGCGGTCTGCTGGGTTTCCAGTGCATCCAGCGCATGCCGCGCGTGGTTGACCACAGCCGCCGGCACGCCGGCGAGTTTGGCCACGGCGATACCGTAACTCTTGCTGGCCGGGCCGGGTTCGATGTGGTGCAAAAAGACGATGCTGGCGCCGGATTCGACCGCACTGACATGCACATTGACCGCGGCGTGGTGGCGCGCCGGGAACTCGGTCAGCTCGAAATAGTGGGTCGCAAACAGCGTGAAGGCCTGGGTCTTGTTGTGCAGGTGGGCGGCAATGCCGCCGGCCAGCGCCAGACCGTCGAAGGTGGAGGTGCCGCGGCCGATTTCGTCCATCAGCACCAGCGAATGCGGCGTGGCCGCGTGCAGGATCTGCGCGGCCTCGGTCATCTCCAGCATGAAGGTGGACTGCGCGTTGGCCACGTCGTCGGCCGCGCCTATGCGGGTGTGGATGGCATCGATCGGGCCCAGACGGCAGCCGCTGGCCGGCACGTACGAACCCACACTGGCCAGCAGCACGATGAGGGCGACCTGGCGCATGTAGGTCGATTTACCGCCCATGTTGGGGCCGGTGATGATCTGCATGCGGCTCTTGCCGCTCAGGCTGCAGTCGTTGGCGATGAAGGAGCCGCCCGTGGTTTCCGCCAGCCGCGCCTCGACCACCGGGTGCCGGCCCTGGCTGATGTCGATGCAGGGCTCTTTCACAAAGACGGGGGCGGTCCAGTTCAGCGTGAGTGAACGTTCGGCCAGCGCACACAGGGCGTCCAGGCTGGCCAACGCGCGCGCCAGGCGGCTCAGCACCGGCACAAAAGCCTGCAGCTCATCGAGCAGCTGTTCATACAGCCATTTTTCGCGGGCCAGCGCGCGTTCCTGCGCCGACAGGGCCTTGTCCTCGAAGGCCTTGAGTTCCGGCGTGATGTAACGCTCGGCGTTTTTCAGGGTCTGGCGGCGCCGGTAGTCGCTTGGTACCTTGTCGAGCTGGCCCTGGGTGACCTCGATGTAAAAGCCGTGCACCTTGTTGAACTGCACACGCAGGTTGGTGATGCCGGTGCGGGCCTTCTCGCGGCCTTCGAGGTCCAGCAAAAAGCCGTCGCAGTTGGTCTGGATCGCGCGCAGCTCGTCGAGGTCGGCGTCGCAGCCGTGGTTGATCACCCCGCCGTCGCGGATCAGCGCGGCGGGTTCGTCGAGCACGTAGCGCTGCAGCAGGGCGGCGCAGGCGGGTGGCGCCTGCAGGTCCCCGAAAATAGTGGTCAAAAGTGCCGGTAGCCCTTGCTGGCTGTGCGCCAGCAGCTCCGTTTTTTGTAGCGTATCGCGCAGGGCAATAAGTTCACGCGGGCGCACCTGGCGCAAGGCAATGCGGGCGGTGATGCGTTCAACGTCGCTGCTGCCCTTGAGGCGGGCGCGCAGTGTCTGCTGCAGGCCGGCGCGCAGGGCGGTGATGGCTTCGAGCCGCGCTGCCGCCTGGCTGCGTTCGCGCCGCGGGCTCAGCAGCCAGCTTTTGAGCGCGCGGCTGCCCATGCCGGTGGTGCAGGTGTCGAGCAGCGAAAACAGTGTGGGCGAATCCTCGCCGCGCAGGGTCTGGGTCAGTTCCAGGTTGCGCCGCGTGGTCTGTGGCAGCTCGATCAGCTCGCCCGAGCGCACCACCTGCAGGCTGTGCACATGGGACAGCGCCCGGCCTTGTGTGTGTTCGGCATAACCGAGCAACGCAGACGCCGCCGCGTGGGCCTCGGGCAGGGCCTCGGCGTTCCACGAGGCCAGCGAAGCCACCTGCAGCTGTGCCAGCAGCCGGCGCGCGCCCAGCGCGCTGTCGAACTGCCAGGCCGGGCGGGCACTGACGGCGCAGCGCTGGATTTTCAGGCGCTGCTCGAAGGCGGGCGTGACATCGACGTTGTAAAGCAGTTCGCTGGGCGCGATGCGGGCGATCCAGGCCTCGAGCTCGTCGCTGGCGCAATGCGCCAGGTGGATTTCGCCTTGGGTCACGCTGAGCCAGGCCAGGCCGCAGGTGTTGCGGCCGCCCTGGTGCACCGCCAGCAGGATGGATTCGGTCTTGTCGCTGAGCAGCTCGGTGTCGGTCAGGGTGCCGGGCGTGACCACCCGCACCACCTTGCGCTCGACCGGGCCCTTGGCGGTGGCCACGTCGCCGACCTGCTCGCAAATCGCCACCGATTCGCCCAGCTTGATCAGTTTGGCAAGGTAACCCTCCAGCGAGTGGAAGGGCACGCCGGCCATGACCACCGGCTCGCCGGCCGACTGGCCGCGCCGCGTCAGCGTGATGTCGAGCAGGCGCGCGGCTTTTTCGGCATCGGCATAAAACAACTCGTAAAAGTCGCCCATGCGGTACAGCAGCAGGGTGTCCGGGTAGTCCGCCTTCAGGCCCAGGTACTGCATCATCATGGGCGTGTGTTTTCCGGCCTCCCCAGGCGCGTCCCCAATTTTGTTTTTTTCTTTTGACATTAACTACCTAGCTGAAATCTGCTTCCTTCGTTTGTCTTCAATGGCCTTTGAATTTCATTCAAATTCCGTTACCAGCGGGAAGGGCTGAGGGGGGTGAACGGTTGGATTTAATTATCTACTGCAAATGTGATGCCAGTTGGCGGCAACTTCCAGTGCAGGTGGGGGCGCATTCGCACGCAAGCTTCGAAGGTATTGCGAGGAACTGTGGGTGGGCGAGCGCTTGTAGCAATGCTCTCCGTTGCGGCCCGGGGCCGCAAATGAAAACACCCGCGAAGGGCGGGTGTTTTCTTGATTGCCAGGCGCTTTACAGGGGGCCGGCAAGTGTGGACGACGAGCCGCCCGGGTCACTGATGGTCACCGTGGGCGGCAGGACAATCGCGTAGCAGGCTGTGCCGGTGTTCAGGAACTCCACGGTATTGGCGACGTCGAATTTCACCCCCACATTCGGAGCCGTCGTCGCCGTGGGTGACACCGTGAAAGCCGGCAAGCTGGTAGTCATCTGCAGGTCCGTGCCGACAATCGCCATGCCCGGCACATTGCCAATCGCTGTGTTGGCTTCAGGCGGAACCGACAGCAAGCGGTCATCGGTCGTGCCATTGCGATTGACCACCTGGATGGTGTAGCCGCCGCTCAGGATGTCGCCGCTGCCGCCGGTGGAGCAAGTGGCGGCGGGACCGGGACCGACCGCCGTGGCCGAGCCATTCATCGTGAAGCTGCGCGCCACGGTGACCCGGATGCCGTTGTAGGAACCCGCAGGAATTGAAACACCTTCGCCGATTGCGCCGCCGGAGCCGCCAGGCTGCACCTTGCCGCTGCCCAGGTCGATGGAGGATGCGCCAGCAAAAAAGGTCCAGAACGTCCCATCAATGCTACGGAACTGTATCGATTTGATGGTGACGACATACTTGCTCGGCGTGGCCGCCTTGCCGCCGGCCGTGACAATCGGGCCGGCCGATACGTTGCCGGAAACGGTGCAGGCGAGTACCAGGGCTCCGAGCAAACCAGCCGCCCGACCGCTCAATTTTTTGTTCGACAAGGCCATCATCAATTCCTCCGTCCAATCGTTACACCACTGCTACCGCTGGTCTTTCTCTCAACCACGATATCGTTTTGCCTGCGCACCTTGTCAAGCGTGTGCAGCGTCAGGTCGCGCGCCTCGAACGAAACCGGCTTGCGCATGCCTTCGAGCATGGTCCCCGGAACGCCGTTGCCCGGATTCCCCAGCAGGTTGTAGGAGATCTTGATATACGAAGCCGGGCGGGTGTAGTTGTCATCCTGGCGGCCCAGCTCCAGGGAGACGTTCCTTGAAATATTGCCTATGAGCGCCAGCCTGGCGCCCTTGATGTCCTCGACCCCGCTGGTTGCACTTCTCCAGCGGTAGGCGTTGGCGGCCACGCGCATCCACGAAAGGTAGGGAAGCGGGGCATCGATTTCAAAATCGTGACCGCTCAGCGCCTTTTCTGTCGTGCTGATCCCGTTGACCAGGGATATGGTTCTTTCGCCGCTGATGGCGTGGTAAAAGTTGGTGCGAAAGGTCAAATACTGACCGATCGCCTCGGCGCCCAGGCCCCAACGTTTATGGTCGTATCTGGTCGTCGTGTCGTAAAAGGTGTTCAAACCCAGAAGCCAGGTCTTGTCCTCAAGCAGGTTGCGATAGCCCAGGCCGAGATTGAAGGTGTTGTCGCTGTTGCGACGGGCCCAGCGACCCTGGAAGAAAACGGTATCGCGCAAGGTTCTGGGCGTCTGGTAAAGCGGCTGCACCGTCTCGACCGACCACGTCGGGTTGCTTCGGTCCATCGACTCGACGCTGATGTCGGTTCGGCGTAGCCAGTCGGGCAGGCGGGAATCTTCTTTTGCCTGCTGGACGACGTTTTGACCCGCCGCAGTCGTCGGCGCGTCAGCGGGGCCCGCAGCCTGCGCGGAAAACAGGCCAAACAGGCCTCCCGCCAGTACCGCTATTGAAGAGTTTTTCATGGGCGGTGTTTCCTTTCCTGGGTTGTTGAAACAAATCGCGCTTGCGGCTCTTGCGGCTCTTGCGGCTCTTGCGTCGCTTGCACCGGGCGGGCATAACCGCCTTCGAGAAAACTGTTACTTGATGTATCAATGCTAATAATTTTTGAAAAACTTCTATTTGATGTATATCAAGGCGTCCATGGAATAGCGGCCGGCGCCAGGCGCCCGATTTCATGCATCCCCGACTCGTTCAAGGCGCCCATCCGAGGCGATGGGCTAGGGCGCAGCCGTTGCTTTGCCGTGAACCGGCGCGGGCAGGAACGCGGCTTGGCAGGCATGACGGCGCGAAACACTACAACATGTCAGGGAAACGAGCAGAAAATTTCCACATGTGCGAAGTAAACTCCTCGAACTGAAGCCTGAGCGCTCAGCATCCATGCCAACGACCTTTCCCCCGGGCCGGCGGCGGCTCGAAGTTCTTCCCATCAAGGATATCCATGACCGAGCTGAATTCACCAGCAGCCCCTGCTCCCGCTGTTCCGGGCGAGTGCGATGTGCTGGTCATCGGCGGCGGTCCGGCGGGTTCCACGGCCGGGGCGCTGCTGGCCCAGCGGGGTTACAAGGTGGTGGTTCTGGAGAAAGAACACCATCCGCGCTTTCACATTGGCGAGTCACTGCTGCCGGCCAACCTCCCGCTGTTTGAAAAACTCGGGGTGGCGGACGCCGTCCGGGCCATCGGCATCGAGAAATGGGGCGCCGAGTTTGTGTCGCCCTGGCACGACAACAAGAGCCAGACCTTCATGTTCGGTGACGCCTGGGACAAATCCATGCCGTTTTCCTACCAGGTGCGGCGCTCAGAGCTTGACGAGATCCTGATACGCAATGCGGCCCGGCTGGGCGCCAAAGTGCTGGAGGGCTGCAGGGTGCGCGAGGTGGCTTTCGCGGCCGACCGCAGCGGCGCCACCGTGTACGCGCTGCATGAGGACGGCCGCCTGCAGGACTGGCGGGCCCGCTTTGTGGTGGACGCCTCGGGCCGCGACACCCTGCTGGGCAAGCAGTTCGACATCAAGCGCCGCAACCCCAAACACAACAGCTCGGCCCTGTATGCGCACTTCACCGGCGCCAAGCGGCACCCGGGCCAGGACGAAGGCAACATCACGATTTTCTGGTTCGACCACGGCTGGTTCTGGTTCATCCCGCTGGCCGACGGCGCCACCAGCATAGGTGCGGTCGTCTGGCCCTACTACCTCAAGAGCCGCAGCAAACCCGTGAAGGAGTTTTTCCTCGACACGATTGCCCTGTGTCCGGCCCTCAGCGAGCGCCTGGCCCACGCCACGCTGTCGTCCGATGTCGAGGCGACCGGCAACTTCTCCTACGCCTGCGAACGCACGCATGGCCCCAATTACGTGATGATTGGTGACGCGTTCACCTTCATCGACCCGGTGTTTTCATCGGGTGTCATGCTGGCCATGCAGGGCGGTTTTGTCGGCGCCGACACGGTCGATACCTGTTTGCGCGAACCGGCAAAAGCCGCTGCCGCGCTGGCGCATTTCGACCGCCAGGTGCGCAAGGGGCCGAAAGAGTTTTCGTGGTTCATCTACCGCGTGACCAACCCGACCATGCGCGACATGTTCATGGGGCCGCGCAATGTGTGGCGCGTGAAGGAGGCCCTGCTGTCCATGCTGGCGGGCGACATTTTCGGCAAGACACCGATCTGGGGTTCGCTGGCGGTGCTCAAGGCGATTTTCTATATCTCCTCGGCCCTGAACTACAAGCGCACCCTGAAGGCGATCCGCATGCGCAAGGCCAATATCCGGGTGGTCGAGGATGCGGCCACGGCTGCGCGCTGACAGCCGCCAGACACGGATGCCATGAAACACGAGTCAAATGCCCTCATGACCGAGCCGCTGGCGCTGCCGTCGCTCCGTCGTTCCCTGCATGAAACCGCCAAGCTGCACCTGGGCTACCTGGTGCTGGGCCTCATCAGCCTGCTTGTCACCCTGCTGGCCTTTCCGATGCGCGCGCTGATGCCGCGGGTGCTGAGCAAACGACTGGGGCGCAAGCTGGTGACCGCGGCAACGCGGCGCTACCTGCGGTTTCTGGTGCTGATCGGGGCCGCCCGCTTCGACCTGTCGGAGCTGGACGCGTTGCGGGATGAAGCGCCCATGGTCATCGCGCCCAACCACCCCTCGCTGCTCGACGCGGTGATGGTTCTGTCGCGCCTGTCCGGTGCGGGTTGCATCATGAAGGCCGAACTCGTCAACAGTGTTTTTTATGGTGCGGGTGCGCGGCTGGCCGGCTACACCCGCAACACGCCGCTGCGCACCATGGTGCAGCTGGCGGTGGACGATCTGCACCAGGGCAGCCATCTGCTGCTGTTTCCCGAAGGCACACGCACCACGCGCTTTCCCGTGGGCCCCTTGCAGGGAACGACCGGGCTGATTGCCAAAAGTGCGGGTGTGCCGGTGCAGACGGTGTTTATTGAAACCAGTTCCGGTTTTCTGGGCAAAGGCTGGCCCTTGCTGCGAGCCCCTAAAATGCCCATCACTTACCGGGTCCGTCTCGGCAAGCGTTTTGATCCGCCGCAGCACACGGCGCGTTTCGTCAGCGAGCTCGAGCAGTATTTCCAGACCGAGCTGGCGCACGCGCAGTTGCCCGGTTTCCCCGTTTCACCGCCGGCCTGAGCATCGTGGCCTGGCGCCCCTTGTCCAGGCTCCCGCACGATGACTGTTTCTGCTCCCGGCGCGTCCCGCACCCATCTGGTCCTGATACCCAGCTACAACCCCGGCCCCAAGGTTTATGAAACCGTGCGCGCGGCACGCGCCCAGTGGACGCCGGTCTGGGTCGTGGTGGACGGCAGCACCGACGACAGCGCCGCCGGCCTGCAGGCCATGGCGGCGAAGGATGAGGGCTTGCGCGTGATCGTGCTGCCGCACAACGTGGGCAAGGGCGCGGCGGTGCTGCACGGGCTGGACCTGGCGACGGCCCAGGGCTTCACTCACGTGTTGACCATGGACTCCGACGGCCAGCACCCGGCCCACCTGATTCCGCAATTCATGGCCGCGTCGAGCGCGCAGCCCGAGATCATGGTGCTGGGCATGCCGGTGTTTGCCGCCGACGCGCCGCGCCTGCGCGTCAACGGCCGCAAGGTTTCCAATGGCTGGGCCAACCTGGAAACGCTGTGGGCCGGCATCGGTGACTCGCTGTTCGGTTTTCGCGTCTACCCGATCGCGCCGCTGCGGCGCGTCATGCACGGCCAGCGCTGGATGCGGCGTTTCGATTTTGACCCCGAGGCGGTGGTGCGCATGTGCTGGCTGGGCGTGAAACCCGTCAACCTGCCGGCCACCGTCAAATACTTTCGCCCCGACGAAGGTGGCGTCTCGCACTTCAACTACCTGCGCGACAACCTGTTGCTGAGCTGGATGCACTCGCGCCTGTTCCTGGGATTTGTGCTGCGGCTGCCGGTGTTGCTGGCGCGACGCTGGTCCGGGCGCTCTTGAGTCTCTCGGCAATTTGCTGCCGCCGGCATTTCAGCTGATCAGCCGGCTTACCCGGGTTTGATCGCCTGGTACTCGGAAAACACGCCCACTTTCAGGTGTTGTTTGACCTGCACCAGCCCGGCTGCGCTCAATGTGGCCATGACCTGCTCCGGTGGAACACAGGCTTCTATACTGTCCCAGTAATAGCGCCAGATGGTAGCGGTGTCCTTTTGCCGGGAAACCAGGCGTGTCAGCAACGGGATCACGCTGCGCATATAGGTTTTGAGGACCCACTGTCCCAGACCGCTTTTTGCCTGGGTGATCTCGAGGATGCACAGGCGGCCGCCCGGTTTCAATACCCGTTGAAATTCTGTAAACGCCACCCCCAGGTCGCTGATGTGGCGAAGGGCGTAACCCATGCTCAGGAAATCAAAGTGATTGTCGGGGAAAGGCAATGATTCCGCCCGGCCCTCCATCAGCACCATGGTCTTGGGCAGCTTGCTGGCCGCCAGCATGCCGGGGCTGGGATCAATCCCGGTGACCAGGGCCGGGTCGCCGGCCAGAAAACAGGCCTGCGCCGCAACCAGGCCGGTTCCCACGCCCACATCGAGCACCCGCATGCCCGCTTTCAGGCCGCCGCGTATGAGGGCCTGACGCCGATAGCGCGAACCGGTGCCCCAGGCCAGCATGGCCTCGATACGGTCGTAGTCGGCAGCGGTGTTGTCAAAAATCTTGCGCAAATAGGCTTGCCTGTCCTGCTCGGTCTGGTAGTAATCGGTGAGCGGGACGTGCGGTGCATGCGCCGCGGGAACGGGATCAGAATTCTTCATGGGATATTTGCCTTTCAGGCTGGAACGTCAGTTGGACCCGCCGCGGGAGGGGCCGTCATGGGTGTGTGCTGGCAAGGCACAAGGAGGATGGCCTTTGACGCTGAGTCAATCAGCTTCATGCCCTTTGCCTCCGGCGTCAATCAGACAAGAGCCGGTTTCGGGGTCAGATCATGCCGCCATTGATGGAAATGACCTGGCCGCTGATGTAGGCCGCACGCTCCGACGCCAGGAAGCCGACAAGGTCGGCGACTTCCTCGGCCTTGCCTGCGCGTTTCATCGGCACCATGCGGTCGATGACGTCCTTGCTGAAGGCGCCCTGGGTCATGGCGGTGTCGATGATGCCGGGGGCCACGGCGTTGACCGTGATGCCGCGGCTCGCCACTTCCAGCGCGAGTGACTTGGTGGCCGCATGCAGCGCGCCCTTGGCGGCCGAGTAGTTGACCTGCCCGCGGTTGCCGGCCACCGCCGCGACCGACGTGATGGTGATGATGCGGCCCCAGCGGGTGCGGATCATGGGCATGGTCAGCGGCTGGGTGACGTGGAAAAAACCATTGAGCGAGACGTCCAGCACGCGCTGCCACTGGGCCAGCTGCATGCCGGGAAACACCGCGTCGTCATGGATGCCGGCGTTGTTGACCAGCACCTGGATGGGGCCGTCCTCGAGTAGGGTTTCCAGGGCCTGGGCGGTGGCTGCGGCGTCGGTCACATCGAAAGCCAAGGCCTGGGCCTGGCCGCCCTGGGCCACGATGTCGGCGGCGACAGCCTGCGCCGTGGCCAGCTGGCTGTTGGCGTGGACGATGACGGCAAAGCCGTCGGCCGCCAGGCGCCGGCTGATGGCCGAGCCCAGGCCGCCGCTGCCGCCGGTGACCAGTGCGCGTTTGAGGGGTGGGGTCATGGGGGACTTGCTGCCGCTGCGGGCGGTGGGGTGGAGGGGGGCAGCGCCAGCGCCGATGCGTCGAGCACTACCACGGCGCGGCCGCTGAGCAGGGGCTGGTCGCCGGCCCGCACGGCAAAGCTGTACAACACGGTGTTGTCGTCGCCGGTCAGCCGGTCGGCGCGGATGGTCAGATCGCCTGCGACCGTGTCCAGCCGATCAACGAACAGCGTGACGCTGCGCATGCTGGCCAGGTAGCCGGCGCGCGGCGGCGTACTGGCGGTGTTCTCGCCGGCCAGGGCTTCGGCCACCAGCGTGCCGTGCACGGCCATGGCCTGCGCGGCGTATTCCACGCCGCAGGCCGCGCCGAGCCGGCCATGGGCCCGCAACGGATGATCGGGCGCGTGGTGGCTGCTGGCCTGGCAGATGATGTGCTGGGTGTCCCAGGCGCTGACGCTGCCCAGCAGGCACATGGTGCCCTGGTGGGGGATGCGGCGTGCGATGTCCTCGTGCCGCAGCGTGGCGGGAGGATGTGCTGCGCTCAGCATGGCCCCACCTGCACGGCCAGCTGCAGACCTTCAAGGTAGTCGATCACGACGCTGCCGGCGTGCTGCGTGGCCACACTGCGCAGCAGCGGCAGGCAACGGGCCGCGGGAATGCTGGCGCGCAGCTGCTCCAGCGCGATGTCGGCCATGGCGGTTGCGCTGGCGCCTGTGAGGCAGGTGGCCGGTGCCAGGGTCCACCGGGCCAGGCTGCGCTTGCTGCGTTGCGGGGCCAGTACCAGCGCCACGCCGAAGGAGTCCGGCAAGGGCCGCACGCTGTGCAGTGGTTCGGGGTAGTCGGTGTCGTAGGCGACCAGCAGGACGGCCGTCTGATCGACCACCGCCTGCGTCATCGCTTCGAGCAGGCCGGCTGCAAAACTGCCATCGTAGGCGCACAGCACGGAGGATGTCGCCATGGAGCCGCTGGAGATGCTCCAGTAGCCGGAAGAAGCGTTGTGCACCGAGTTGTGAAAACGCGTGGGAGAGATCAGCCTGTCGCCCGATGCCAGTGCCTTGCAGATTTCATGGCAATTGATGGCGTCGCCGCTCGACGATGAAAACACCGAGGGCAGCCTGGCCGGGGACAGGCCCGAGGCCGTCACGGCTTCCTGGCCGACGGCCAGCGAGACCTTGACCACGGCGCCCGCACGCCGGCGTTCGGCCGGGGGCAGGGCCATGGGCAGCGGCAGCACGCAGCGCGCCGCCTCGTAAGAAGCGTTGCCGGCCAGCTGTTCGCGCCCCGGCGCCCAGCCCGACAGGCCCGGGCCCAGCAGGCCGATGCCTTCGACATAAACCGTGAGGGACGGCGCAGCGGATGCGGGATTTGTCATCGTCGTTTTACCCGGCACGGCCAAAAATCAGGCTGCAGTTGGTGCCGCCGAAACCAAAGGAATTGCTCAGCACGCGGCGGACGGCCTGTTCGCGGTTGTGCAGCAGGTAGTTCAGGGGCAGGGCCGGGTCCAGTTGCCCTGTGTTCAGGCCGGCCGGCAACAGGCCGTGCTGCAGGGCCAGCGCGCAGATCACCGCCTCCAGCCCGCCTGCCGCGCCGAGGGTGTGGCCCGTGGCGCCCTTGGTGGAACTGCAGGGTGTGCTTGAACCGAACAGGGCCGCCACGGCCCTGGTTTCGGCAGCGTCGTTGCTCGGCGTGGCCGTGCCATGCAGGTTGATGTAGTCGATGTCCGCTGCGCTCAGCCCGGCCGTGGCGAGGGCGTCCTGCATGGCCATGCGCGCGCCCAGGCCCTCGGGGTGGGGCGAAGACATGTGATGGGCATCGCTGGATTCGCCGATGCCCAACAGCAGCACGGCGTCGTTGTTCAGATGCTCCGGCACCGGCTCGAGCAGCGCGAAGGCGGCCGCTTCGCCGATGGAAATGCCGTCGCGTTCGACATCGAACGGCCGGCAGGCCCGGGTGGAAGTCAGGCCCAGGGAATTGAAGCCATACAGCGTTGTCAGGCACAGCGAATCGACGCCACCGACCACCGCTGCGTCTATCAGCCCGGCCGCCATCATGCGGCGCGCCGAAGCAAACACCTTGGCGCTGGAAGAACACGCGGACGAGACCACCACCGCCGGGCCGGCCAGGGCCAGGAAGCTGCGCGTGAAGTCGGCCACGGAGAAAGAGTTGTGCGTGGTCCGGTAGGAAAAATCGGGCGGGAAGGCACCCGTGGACGGGTCGAGCCGGCGGTAGGCCAGCTCGGTCTGCAAAATGCCCGAGGTGCTGGTGCCGATGAAGATGCCGATGCGCTGCGTGCCGTATTTTTGGCTGGCGGCTGCGACGGCTTCGGCAAAACCGTCCTGCATCAGGCCCAACAGTGCGAGGCGGTTGTTGCGGCAGTCGAAGGCTGCCAGTGCTGCGGGAAGTACCACGGCATCGACCCCCGCCACCTCGCCGACAAAGGTGGGCAGATCGACCGTGTCAAATGCGCAGGGCACGAGGCCGCCGCGCTGCCCGCGCAAGGCGCTGAGGGTTTGCTGGAGGCCGCGACCGATGCTGCTGGTCGCGGTGAAATGGGAGAGCCAGAGCGGGTTCAGAAGAAAACGAGCCGATCTAAAAGTGAAGTCATGTTAGCAAATCCATCCGGAGAGAAGGTGATGAAAGGGACGGTCAGGCAACGAGGTAGGGACGATGGTGATTGGCCCGGGTGCGCACCGCATGGCGCAGGGACAGCCAGGCGGTGACGGTCCCCAACAGGAGCCCGGCCCACATGTCCACGGCCACATGCTGGCGTGTGGCCACCGTGGAGTAAACGATGCCGAGGCACCACAGTGCGTTGGTCAGGCATGCCCACGGCGGCGCGCCAAAACGGCGCAGCAGGTGATGCAGCCAGAAGCCCGAAAAAACGGCGGTGGCGACATGCAGGGACGGGCAGGCGTTGCCCGCGGCGTCCATGTTCTTGAGGAAGTCCACGCCCGGGTAAAGGCTCCAGTCGATGTCAGCGGCCGGAACGGTCGTGGGCCAGAAATAGAAAATGACCAACCCGGTCAGGCAGGTGCCGGCCATGGCCAGGCTGTACACATAAAGTTCTCGCCGGCTCGCCAGGAACGCCGGTGGCAGCGACACATACACCCATAGGGATACATAAAGCGACAGGGCCATCGGATCAAAGCCGATCAACCGGTCCAGCCATGTGACCGGCATCACCGTGACGGGATAGACCGGGTTGTTGAGCACATGAAAGTAGGCAGCAAAAAACACCGCGATAAACAGCGGGATACCTATGCTTTTGAGGACCACGTCCCGGGGCACAAGCTGTGCGGCCTGGCGGTACCAGGGCAGGGCTTGTGGGCGAACCAGGGTGGTGCTCATGCCAGGGCCTCGGTCAGGGTCACCGGCTTGAGGCGGGCGGCCGCAGCGCAGGCCAGCACGGCGGGCAGGACCTCGAGAATCACCGGGACGCCGCCTGGTGTGCGGGCGGCGTTGCCGTCGTGCAGCAGCACGATGGCGCCGGCCTTCAGGCCATGCAGCAGTTTGCCGGTGACCTGCCGCGCATTGTTAACCCGTGTGTCGAAACCGCGTACCGACCAGCTGGCCAGCCGCAGACCCATCCGGGCGAGCACGGGCTCGAGAAAGGGATTGCGCAGGCCGGCGGGCGCGCGAAAAAAGAGCGGACGCCGGCCGGTGATCGCGCCCAGGGTGTCCTGTGCAGCCTGCAGCTCCCTGGCCATGCCGCGCGGCCCCATGACGGAAAAGTTGTGGCGATGGTGCTGGCTGTGGTTCTCCACCGCGTGGCCGCGGCGAACGATTTCCCGGCACAGCTCCGGGTAACGTGCGGCCTTTGCACCGATGCAGAAAAACGTGGCCCGGGCGGCGTAACGGTCCAGCAGGTCCAGCACCTGCGGCGTGACCTGCGGGTCGGGCCCGTCGTCGATGGTCAGGGCGATTTCGTTTCGGGCTGTCGCGGCGGCGGGCAGCCGCGACCAGTTCGGACCCAGCCAGTGGCTGCGCGGCCACAGGCCGACGCCGGCCACCAGCGCGTGGTTGGCGACGGCGGCGGCCAATGCCCAGGGCCACAGCGCGGGAGCCGCAACAGCAGCGGCCAGCGCCAGCCCGTGCACAGCCAGGGAGGCGCGTATCAGCGGGCTGGCGTGCCAGCGCGGCTCAGGCCTGGGCATCATGGGGCTGCCTCGCAAAAATCGCTGCATACACCAACGCCAGGATGACGCCGGGCGCCACCGTGGCGCCCATGGCCTGCAGGATGGAAATCTTGGAAAACGCCAGCAGGCCAAACCCTGCGACCGTGGTGAGGTTGGCCAGCGCCATTGAAGCCAGGGTGCGGTGCGAGATGGGCGTGAGCGGGTCGGGCCGGTCGAAAAACAGGGCGTAGTTCGAACCCACTGCCACCACCAGCAGCAAGCCCACCAAGTGCAGGATGATCAGCGGCTGGCCGGCCAGGGCCAGCCCCGCCGTGACCGTGATGACCGAGGCGGCCAGGGGCGCGATGATGCGCAGGACGCGCGTGGGCGAGCGGAACACCAGCAGCAGCAATACGACGATAGAGAGCAGTCCGCCCAGCGACAGCAGCGTGGCTTCGCGCAGGTAGCCGGAGTACAAGCGGTCGGATTCAGCTTTCATGTCCACAAACAGCACATCCGGCGAGTTGCTGCCCAGGGCTGCGCGGATCCGGTCGGCCTGGATGCCCGCGCCTTCCGGCGCCCGCAGCGGCAGCAGCGCCGTCCAGCCGCCGCGCGATGTCTGCAGCAGCAGCGCATCGACCGCCATGGCCAGGGAGGTTTGTTCGAGGCCGGACGCCTGCAGCAAGGGCCGGCTGCGGCTGGTTTCCACGTCGGCCAGAAAGGGGGCGAACACCTCGGCGCGTACTGGCAGGCCCTGCACCGCCTGCGCCAGACGCGGCTGCAAAACCTCCGCCGGCGGCAGGCTGGCCTGGCGCGCGCGCTGCGTCGCCGTGCTCGGAAGGTAGCGGCTCGGGCTTTCAAACCCGGCGAGTTCGCCCTGGTCCACCTGCGCTTGCAGCAGCGCGGACACCTGTTCGGCGGACACCAGCACCGATTCCCGGCTGGTGCCGGAGATGACCACGACGTAACGCACATCGGGGGCGCCCATGTCGGCGCGCAGGCTTTCGTCGAGTGCGATGTCGGCTTGCGACACCGGGCTGAGCGAGGAAATTTTTTCGTTGAGCAGGGTGTCGCGGTGGGTCGCGAGGACGGCGCAGGCGGCCAGCAGCAGCAGAGCCGCCGGCCAGCGCAGCGCTGCGGCGCGCCGCGTCAGCTGGCTGAGCACGCGGCCGATGGCCGAGATGTCGTGGATGCGAAACTGCGCCGGCAACAGGTGTGGCAGGACAAAACGCGTCATGACCGCTGCGGCCACCAGTCCGGCAATGGCGTACAGGCCCAGCTGCGCCAGGCCGGGAAAGCCCGACAGCAGCAGCGAGGCAAAGCCGAAGATCGAGGTCAGCACGCCCAGCCGGATCGTCGGCCAGAAGCGCTTGACCCAGCTTTCCTGCCCGGCGTCCGCCTGTTCGGATTGCACAAACAGATAAATGGAATAGTCCACCGCCTCGCCGATCAGCGCGGTGCCGAAGCCCAGCGTGATGCCGTGCACCGCGCCGAAGCCCAGGCTGACGGCGGCCACGCCTGCCAGCACGCCGCTGAGAACCGGCAGAAAACCCAGCGCCAGCGCGGTCGCCGAGCGGTACACCAGCAGCAGCAGCGTGGCAATGATCACCACGCTGATCAGCGAGAGGCGGCTGACCTGGCTTTTGATGGCTTCGCGCGAAGTGACCGAAAAGACGCCGGGCCCGGTCATCACCAGCTTCGCGGCGGGGCTGTCCCGGCGTGCCGTGTCGAAGGCCTGCCGGATGGCGGCCATGGCGCTTTGCTGGGCGTCGGTGTCGGACCCGTCGGCGCGCGTCTGCATCAGCATCAGGGCGCGGGCACCGTCTCGCGAGGCCCAGGCGCCGTCGATCAGGCGCGGCTGCGTGCCGCTGTCCAGCTGACCGAGCAGTTGCACCATTTCGCCGGTCGGGTCGCGCGGCAGCAGGGACTTGACCATCAGCCCGGCCGGCGAGGCCAGCAGGTCTATGCTTTCGGCCAGGGCCGCATGCAGGCCGTCAGTGCTGAAGCGTTCAGGCGTGACGAGTGGACTGAGCAGGTAGCGGTTGTTGAACAGGTAAGTGCGGTCGCGCTCCTTGTTGACGGGCTCACCGTTGTTGACGGCGATAAAAGCCGGGTCGGCGCGCAGGGTGCGGGCGACCTCTTTGGACAGGCGGGCGCGGGCCGGCCCGTCCTCTCCCTCGATGCCGACCAGGATCAGGCGCGAGGCCAGGCCGTCCTTCAGCTGGTCCATCAGGAGCTGCTGTTCGGCCGTCGGGTTGCGCGGCATGAAGGCCGACAGGTCCGTGGTGATCTGTGTGCGGCTGATGATGGCGCCGCAGGCCAGCAAAAAGGCCAGCCACAACCAGACCGGCAGAAACCGACGCTGGAGCAAGCGGTTCATTTCGCGGCCAGCTTGTCAATCACCATGACCGAGCGGTCCTTGTCGGTCTGCTCGATTTCAATGGTCCTGACCTCGGCGTGGCTGCCGCCGATGCGGATGCGCTGCACCACTTCCAGCATTTTTGTTTCGATGGGACGCAGGGTCAGGGTCCAGCGCTCCTCGGAACCTTCGAGGTCGAGGTTGTAGACACGCCGGAGCGCGACCATGTCGCCGGCCAGGGTGCCGCGTATGCTTTCGGTGAAGGCGACCAGTTCCGGGTAGTCCTGCAGGCGCAGCACCATGCGGCGTTTGCCGCGTTCGACGGTGAGGCTGCTGCCTTCAATCAGCAGCGACTCCGGCCGGGGCTTGAGTGTGCGTTTTTCCAGCCGGTCGGGCGCGGTGTAGAGCAGTTCGCCGGACGACTCCACGGGTGCCTCGAGCAGGGCGATGTATTTCTTTTCGACAAAGCTGGCGCGGCCCGACTTGTTTTTCGCCAGGCCCTGCATCAGCTGGGTCACATCCCAAGCGGCGAAGGCGGGGCTGACGCTGAGGGCCAGCAGCAGGCCGGCGCCGGCCAGCCAGGTTGTTCGTGACGGGGTGGTCGGGCGGAGTGCATCAGTCATGGGGTCGGACCGGGTTGGGACGCAGGTGCCGGTTGGCCGGTCTGCCAGAAATTGAAAAAATTGAACCAGTTGTAGGGCGCCGCGCGGCAATGCTGCTCCAGCAGTTCGGCGTAGCGCAGCATCGCGGCCTGCACCGCCGCTTCGCGCCCGCCTGCAGGAATGGTGGAGAAATCGGCCAGCGTTTCAAAATGGATATCGTAGCGATTGCCGCCGCCATACAGGCCGACCATGAACAGCACCGGCCGCCGCAGGATGGCTGCCATGCGAAACGGCCCCACGGGAATCTCGGCCGGCTCACCGAGAAAGGGCACGGAACGCGTGGTGTCCCGGTTCAGGCAACGGTCGGCCAGCATGCCGACCACGCTGCCGGCCTCGATCAGCTCGTGGACGCGCAACATCGAATCCGCATGCCCCAGTGCCACGATGTCCTGCTGCGCCGCCGGGTTGATGGCGCTCAGGGCGGCATTGATCTTGCGCGCGTTTTCCTCGTACATCACCATGGCCACGCGCAGGCCCGGCTGCCGCCGGCCGACGGCGCGCAGCACCTCGAAACTGCCCACATGCGCGCCCATCAGGAACACGCCTTTGCGGTCCGCCGTGAGTTCGGCCACGAGGTGCTCCTGGTGGATGCGGATGTCGAAAAGGTCGAAGCGGTCGTTGATCAGGTAGACCCGGTCGTGGATCACGGAGGCGAAGCTGAAAAATTGCCGGAACACATGGCGCCAGCCGACCCGCGCTCCCGCCGGCAGCGCCAGCGCGCGGTGCAGGTAGTCGCGCGATGCGCGGCGGGCGGACGCGTTGGCCACCAGAAAGTAGGCGGCAATGCCATACAGCACGCAGCGGCCCGCGCTGCGGCCCAGGCGCAGAGAAATCCAGGTCATCACGCGCAGCATCAGCATGTTGCTGCGCTCCGGGCGATCCCGCCAGGCGGCCTGGCGGCCCGCAGTGGACGGACCGGTCGGTGCCTGGCTCATGGGACACTTTCGAAGACAAAGGTGCCGGTGGCCACCTGCCGGCCACCGCCGGAAATGTCAAAACGTGTCTGCCCTGCAGGGGTCGCCGAGCAGGCAATCGTCAATGTCTCGCCGGGCAGCACAGGGCTGAGGAATTTGGCCGAGGCGATCTGGCAGCGCAGCACCCGGCCCCGGTCGTCCGCTGCGTTCATTCGTGACTGTCCGGCGGCGTGCAGGGCGGCATCGAGCAGCAACACGCCCGGCACCATGGGCCGGCCCGGGAAGTGGCCGGCAAAAGCGGGGTGGTCGGCGGCAAAACAGACCGTCGTGGCTTCACTCTGCACGGGGCGGGCCTTCCTGGGCGGCAGGACTCTGGTGTAAACGGGCCAGCGCCTCCAGGACATCGCGCGGCAGCTTGCCGGTGGCGTTGCGTGGCAGGGCGTCGAGCAGGACCAGCGGGCGCGGCAGGAAGATGCTGTCTATCCGTTCCTTCAGCGCGGCCTGCACGGCGGCTGCCGTCATGTCGGGGGCGACGACAAACGCCACCAGCCGTACCACGGTCTCGTGGCCGCTGTCGTCAGGCATGAAAAACGCGCCGTCGAGCACACCGGGGATGCTGTTGAGGTGATGGTTCAGGTAGGCCAGTGAGTTGCGCTTGCCGGCGATATTGACCAGGTCCTCAAGACGGCCGTGCAGCAGAAAATGGCGGTTGTCGATGGCCTGCAGCACATCGTTGAGCGGCACCACCTGTTCGACATGGCCGCCGCAGGCCCACATGCGCTCATCGTGCGGTGTCAGCGTCACCAGCGGAAACAGCTCCCACTCGGCGGTTTGCGCGGTTCGCCGCGATGCGATCTGGCCGGTTTCGGTGGAGCCGTAAATCTCGAACAGCGGGGCCTCAAAACGGGCTTCGCAGCTTTGCGCAAGCTGCGGGGCCATGGGCGCCGTGGCCGACACCACGAGGTCCAGCGCGGGCAGTTCGATGTTGGAGGCCAGCAGCACGCGCAGATGCACGGGGGTGCTGACCAGCATGCGCGGGCGTGTGACGGACTTGACGGCGCTGACGATGTCGGCCGGGTAAAACGGCTGGCCGGCATGCAAGGCCCCGCCGCTTTGCATGGGCAGCAGGACCGTCGACTCAAAGCCGAACATGTGCTGCGGCGGCACCGTGCCGACGACGGTGCAGGGCGCGGCCTCGTCCAGGCCCAGCCGCAGCGCCTCGCCGCGCGCGCTGCGCACCAGCGAGCCCCAGGTCTTGCGGTGCGGCAGCGGCTGGCCGGTCGAGCCCGAGGTGAACACGTCGGCGACTGCCTGTTCGCCGGGGAGCAAGGGGATGTCGCAGGGCGCTTCAGGATCCGTGTGGGAGGGGCCGTGGGCAAACGCATCCTGGTAGGCAAAACCGGGCAGCTCGATCGCGTGGGGGGCATCGGCCAGGCAGAACACATCGGGCGCCAGGGTGCGCAGCTGGCGCATCATTTCCGGCGTGTGGGTGGGCGGCAGCAGGCTGATCTTCTGCGTCAGCAAGGCGGCGCCGAGGCCGACCGCGAAGTGGTAGCGGTCGCTGCAGGCATTGAGCATGTGTTTGCCCGGCGGCAGCGATGCGGCCAGCTGCTTCACATCGCCCAGGTACTGGCGGACCGTGACGATCTCCCCATAGCGCCAGGCCAGGATGTCGTCACCACGGGTGTGGCTGATGAGCGCGTAGGTCGTCATGGGCTGGGATAGGCTAGGGGCTTGAGCGGGCAAGATGTTGCAGCAGCGCGGTGGGCCTGTCAGGACGAGGGTGGCAGCCCGCCCGCGCTGGCCTGCCGGTAGGCGCGAATCGCCTCCAGCGGACCGGACCGGTCGGATGGGGCCAGCAGCAACAGGCGCGCCGCGTATTCGGCAGAGAACATCATGACCAGCAGCGGCAGGTTCAGCAGGTTGGCAAAAGCCGACCAGACGCTGACCGGGGCAAGCCAGAACAGCAGCAGCGACAGCGTGGTCATGACGGTGAAATACAGGGTCCAGGCCCAGGTGACCTGCCGGGTGTAACGGGCCAGGGCGGGCGACAGGCTGCCGTGAATCATGGCGGCAAACCGCGAGACCATGGGTTGCTGGCCGGCGCGCAGGGTACGCGCGAAGGTCAGGCCCAGCAGCGCCTGCATGCCGGCATGTTGCAGCAGAAACACCCAGTTGTAGTGCTGCACGAGCCAGCCGCTCACGGCATACAGCAGGGCGCTGCCGGCCAGGCACAGCAGCAGCATCCAGGGCCGCTGCGGCGAGCGCCAGGCCAGCACGAGGGCCAGCGCGATCAGCGGCGCCATGGCCACCGCTGCGTCCAGCAGGTCGGGGTGGGGGTCGGCTGACGCAAGATGCGCCAGCACCGGGTAGGCGGCGCAGACGGCGGCAATGGCTGCCCAGCGGACGCCGCGCAGCACTTTTGCCGTCAAGCCAGGCTTCACTTCGTTCTTTGCAGCGCGATGTGGTCGCTCAGGCTGCGCAGCGACTGGAAGATGGCGGTGTTGTCCTCATGGTCCGCGCGCAGCTGCAGGCCATAACGCTTGGACAGGACCAGCGCGATTTCCAGGATGTCGATCGAGTCCAGCCCCAGGCCCTCGCCGTACAGCGGCTCATCGGGCAGGATGTCCGCGGCAGCGGTTTCCAGATTCAGGGAAGTGACCACCAGTTCGGCCACTTCACGCATCAGCGCAGCATCGGCTGCAGGCGCTGCAGAAGGTTGTAGGGAGGAGTCTGGCATCGTGGTTATGGGCATGGATTTTCAGGGTGGCGGGGCGTTGCGCCGGTGCGGCCAACCCCGCGGTTCAGTGATGTTTTGATGGTAACTGACATTGTTTTTTACACACTGTGTGGCTGTAGGTGGCCACCCCTGGAGTGTGTCAGATCGAAACGAAACAAGACGTAAAAAGTACCCCCGAAAACACGGTGGCAGCGGGTCCTGGTCTAGCCGGCCTCGCTGTCACCGGATTTCGCGGCCCGCGGGGCGCGGGGCACCGACAGGGTCTGGGTCTGGATGGGCGCTGCGGCCTCGGCAGGCAGGGCGGCATCGAGCACGGCCTGGCGCACGCTGGCCTTGTCGCCGGCGCCTGCAAATTTGCTGTACTTGCCAAGCGTGGTCACCAGCTGGCCGTAGATGCGCGGGTTGCCGGCCACACATTCACCGTGGTCCATGAAGTCGGATTCGCCGGTGAAGTTGCCGATCAGGCCACCGGCTTCGGTGACCAGCAGCGAGCCGGCCGCCACGTCCCAGGGCTGCAGGCCGCTTTCAAAAAAGCCGTCGCTGAAACCGGAGGCCACATAGGCCAGGTCCAGCGCAGCGGCACCGGGGCGGCGCACGCCGGCGCACTGGCTCATGACTTCGCCGAGCGCGTTGAGGTAGGTCTTGAGCTTGTCGCCGGGCCGGTAGGGGAAACCGGTGGAGATCAGGCATTCCTGCAGGCGGGTACGTTTGGCGACCCGGATGCGGCGGTCGTTGACGTAGGCGCCGCGGCCCTTGCTGGCGCTGTAGATGTCATTGCGGGTGGGGTCATACACCACCGCCTGCTCGACCTTGCCGCGCACGGTCAGGGCAATGCTCACGCAGTAAAACGGGAAACCGTGGATGAAATTGGTGGTGCCGTCCAGCGGGTCAATGACCCACACGAATTCGGAATCCTTGGCGCCGTGTTCGCTGCCCGACTCTTCGGCCAGGATGCCGTGGCCGGGGTAGGCGGTCAGCAGGGTCTCGATGATGATCGCTTCGGCCGCATGGTCGACTTCGGTGACGAAGTCGTTGGTCTGCTTGGCCGAAACACGGACCGCTTCCACATCAAGCGCAGCACGGTTGATGATGGCGCCGGCGGCGCGTGCAGCCTTGACGGCCACATTGAGCATGGGGTGGAGATTGCTGGACATATAGGGCTAAGAAAGAGCGGAAGGGCTGCGGCCCGGTAACCGGGGGCAGGCGACAATAACGCCATTTTACCGGCTCGGGCCGGTTACCCGGCTTTTTATCCATGAAAACGCGCTTTATCCTGATCAACACCAGCCACGCCGGCAACGTCGGCGCCGCCGCCCGTGCCATGAAAGTCATGGGGTTCGGCGACCTGGTGCTGGTGGCGCCGCGCTGGGACAATGTGCTCAGGCGCGAGGAAACCATCCAGCGTTCCAGCGGGGCGCTGGACGTGCTGAAGAATGCCCGCATCGTCGCCACGCTGGACGAGGCGCTGGACGGCATGACCCATTTGTGCGCCACGGCCATGACACCGCGCGACTTCGGTCCGCCCACACGGGCGCCGCGCGAGCATTTCGCCGAGTTGCTGGGTACTGCCGATCTACTATCAAAAAGAGAGCTGACTGCGCCCACGGGACAAGGGCTGGAGGCCAATTCCGATTCAAAACCCGACGGGGTGGCCTTTTTGTTCGGTTCCGAGCGTTTCGGCATGCAAAACGAAGACGTCTACCGCTGCCACGTGGCGTTGAGCATCCCGACCGACCCGAAGTTCGGCTCGCTCAACCTGGCCGCGGCGGTGCAGCTGATTGCCTACGACTGGCGCGAGGCGCTGGGCGGTTTTGGCGTGCAGGCGGCCACGCCCGAACCCCGGCTGGCCGATGCCGCCGCCGTGGCCGGCATGCTCGGGCACTGGGAGCAGGCGCTGGCCGACATCGGCTTTCTGGACCCGGCGTCACCGAAGAAGCTGATGCCGCGCCTGAACCAGCTGTTCAACCGCGCGCAGCTGAGCCCCGAAGAGATCCATATCCTGCGCGGCGTGGCCAAGGCCATGTGCCAGAAAGCCCACGAAGCTGCCGCGCCGCAGCGCAGGGCCGCCCCAAGCGAGGCGAGCCCCCTCGGGGGGCATCCTTCGACAGGCTCAGGACGAACGGATTCTTGCGAGGGTGGGGGCGCCGGCATCACGGGCGCGCCAGCAGAGTCAGCCGCCAAGCCATAAACTCGCAGCATGTTCTCCAGACTCCGCTCCGACATCCAGTGCATTCTTGAACGCGACCCGGCCGCACGCAGCGGCTGGGAAGTGCTGACCTGTTACCCCGGCCTGCACGCGATCATTCTTCACCGGGGCGCGCACTGGTGCTGGACCCACGAGCTCAAATGGCCGGGGCGTTTCATCTCGCACATCGCGCGCTGGCTGACGGGCATCGAGATCCACCCCGGCGCCATCATCGGTGAACGTGTGTTTTTCGACCACGCCATGGGTGTGGTGGTCGGCGAAACCGCCGAAATCGGCGACGGCTGCACGATTTACCAGGGTGTGACCCTGGGCGGCACCTCGCTCTACAAGGGCGCGAAACGCCATCCGACCCTGGGAAAAAACGTCGTGGTGAGCGCTGGCGCCAAGGTGCTGGGCGGCTTTCTGGTCGGCGACGGCGCCAAGATCGGCAGCAATGCCGTCGTGATCAAGCCGGTGCCGGCCGGTGCAACGGCGGTCGGCATCCCGGCGCGCATCATTCCGTCGAAAACCGGCGAAAGCGCCGATGTCACGACGGCGCCAAGCCCGTTCCTAGCCTACGGCATCACGCTGGAGGACGATCCGGTGTCCCAGGCGATGAAGGGCCTGATCGACAACGCTTCCTCGCAGGAGCACCAGATTGCGCTGCTCTGGCAGGCGATCGAGAAGCTGTCGGAAAACGGGAAGGCGCACCGGGACTGCGTGCCGGATGATGCGGCGCTGCAGGAGACCTTTGAGGCTGAGAAGTTGAATCAGTTGATGGGGAAGTAAGGGCCGGCCTTTGCAAGCCTGCGCCTTTCGGGTGCTTTGGACAAGCCGGGACTCGCCCCGGCGGGCGACTTACTTTTCTTTGCTTTGCCAAAGAAACCTAAGGAAAAGAAAGGCGACCCGATGGTCTGGGTCCCTCCGCTTCGCTCCAGGCAGCCTGCGGTGCTCGACAAAAGCGGGGTCTCGCTCGAACTCGGCTTCGCCTCAAACAATCGCGAGCCCTGATCCGCTTTTGCCTGCGCTCCTCGGCCCAGCCCGACGGGTGGGGGGAACAAATGCGGGTGCGGGGAGACATGACGCGCGCAGCGCGTCATGTCGGAGTCAAGCGGCCGTGATGTTTGCACGCGAGCGCAGCACACACGGCCAAATGAAGCTCCCTCCATCGCCCAGCGGGGCGAGGGAGGGCGGGGGGAGGGAGTGGGGAGTCACGCCTACTGTCCTGAGCAGACCGCGGATGCAGCGTGATGCAAGAGATGCTATCGAATCAATAGCTATCAGCGCCCGCCACACAAGGGGAAAGTGCCGATTTGATATAAAGAATCAGGCAGAAGCCGCCCGGATCGCCGATTTGGGCCGGAATGCCTTGCACACCGCCTCGTCGGTTTCCAGGTAAGGCCCGCCAATCAGGTCGATGCAATACGGCACGGCGGCAAAAATGCCGGCGACCGCTTGCGAACCGTCGGCATTTTTCAGGCCTTCGAGTGTTTCGGCAATCGCCTTGGGCTGGCCGGGCAGGTTCAGGATCAGGCTCTGGCCGCGGATCACGGCGACCTGGCGTGACAGGATGGCGGTGGGCACGAACTTCAGGCTGATCTGGCGCATCTGCTCGCCAAAACCCGGCATTTCCTTGTGGCCGACCGCCAGCGTCGCTTCGGGCGTCACGTCGCGCAGGGCGGGCCCGGTACCGCCGGTGGTCAGCACCAGCGCGCAGCCGGCATCGACCAGTTCGATCAGGGTGGCGCTGATTTGCGCCTGCTCGTCGGGAATCAGGCGCTCTGCAAATTCAACCGGGTTGCGCAGCGCGCGGCCCAGCCAGTCTTTCAGCGCGGGCAGGCCCTTGTCTTCGTAGACGCCGCTGGACGCCCGGTCGCTGACCGAGACGATGCCGATTTTCACTGCATCGTGGGCCATGGTCAGGGAGCCTCCGGTGCCAGCGTCTGCCGCACCAGCTGGAAAATCTCGCGGTAGGACTTGCCGTGGCGCGGCGCTTCGCCCGGTTTTTCGGGCTTGGCGTCCTTGCGGGCCTGGCGCACCAGGGCGCGCAGCTGCTGCGAATCAGTGTCCGGGTGTTCTGCCAGCCAGTCGCCCATTGCATCGTCGGAGGCGATCAGCTTGTCGCGCCACTGCTCGGCCAGGTGCAGCGCCAGCGTGAGCTGCGCCGAGCCGTTTTTCTGCTCGTCGATCGCCGCGCGAATCGGTTCGGTGTCCAGCGGGCGCATCAGCTTGCCGATGAACTGCATCTGGCGCCGTTTGCCCTCGAAATTGGTGATTTTTTTGGCCTGGGCGATGGCATCGAGCAGTTTTTCGGGCAGGTCCAGGCGCGCCATCAGGTCGGCACGCAGGGTGAGCAGGGCTTCGCCGAGGGCCTGTTTTTCGTCGGCTTCGGCCTTGAGCTGGGTTTTGCTGGGCGGGCCGACTTCTTCCAGCGCAATTTCTTCGGGTTTCACGAAGCGGCCGTGGGACCAGTAGCCCTTGATAGCCTTGGGAGTCTTGTTGTTCATAGCAGTCAGTATCATAGCTACCCATATGACCCTCAAGACTTCCAAGACATCCTCCGGCGCCAAACAGGCGACCCGGCCCTCGCCCCAACCGGAAAAGGGCTTCAGTTACCACCGTGACTTTTTCGAGGAACTGGTGGACAGCGCCCTCGCGCACGCCAAAAAAATCGGTGCCACCGATGCCGCCGCCGAGGCTTCCGAAGGCTGCGGCCTGAGTGTCAGCGTGCGCAAGGGTGAACTTGAAAATGTGGAGCGCAACCGCGACAAGTCGCTGGGCATCACGGTGTATGTGGGCCAGAAACGCGGCAACGCCTCGACCAGCGACTTTTCGAAAGCAGCGATCGAGCAGACCGTGAAGGCGGCCTACGACATCGCGCGTTTCACCGCCGAAGACAAAACCTCCGGCCTGCCGGCCGACCGCGACATCGCCCGCGTGCACCCCGAGCTGGACCTGTTCCACCCCTGGGCCATCGACTCGGAAGGCGCAGCCCGCCTGGCGCTGCAATGCGAGGCGGCCGCCCTGGGCACCAGCAAACGCATCACCAACAGCGAAGGTGCGGGTGTGTCGGCCCAGCAAAGCCATTTTTTCAGCGCGCACACGCGCGGTTTCCGCGGCGGTTATGCCAGCTCGCGCCACAGCATCTCCGTCGCGCCTATCGCGGGCAAGGGCAGCCAGATGCAGCGTGATGCCTGGTACAGCTCCATGCGTGACGCCAGCGAACTGGCCAGCCCCGAGGCGGTCGGTCGTTACGCCGCCGAACGCGCCTTGGCGCGCCTGAACAGCCGCAAGATCAAGACCGTGCAGTGCCCGGTGCTGTTCGAGTCGCCGCTGGCCGCCGGCCTGCTGGGCGGCTTTGTGCAGGCCGTCAGCGGCGGTGCGCTGTACCGCAAAAGCACTTTTCTGCTGAACAGCCTGGGCAAGCCGGCGTTTCCCGACCACATCGACATCAGCGAAGACCCGCACCTGCGCAAGGGCAAGGGCAGCGCGCCGTTTGACGAAGAAGGTGTGAAAACGCGCGCGCGCAAGGTGGTCGAGGCCGGCATCGTGCGCGGCTACTTTTTAAGCACTTATTCGGCGCGCAAGCTCGGCATGCGCACCACCGGCAATGCTGGCGGCTCGCACAACCTGGTGCTGAGCAGCCGCCAGACGAAAGCCGGTGACGACCTCGACGCCATGCTCAAAAAGCTGGGCACCGGCCTGTTTGTGACCGAACTGATGGGCCAGGGCGTGAACTATGTGACGGGCGACTACTCGCGCGGCGCCTCGGGTTTCTGGGTCGAGAAAGGGCAGATTGCCTTTCCGGTGGAAGAAATCACGATTGCCGGCAACCTCAAGGACATGCTGATGGGCATCCAGGCCGTGGGTGCCGATGTCTACAACTACGGCGCCAAGAGTGTGGGCTCCATCCTGATCAACAGGATGAAGGTAGCCGGAAGTTAAATACAGATTCGAAAGCGGCAATGGAAAACTCAATTGATGTTAGTACTTTGCTGCGGTTTGACTCACCCAAGGATTTTTCAAGTCGACGAGCCTACCAAGCCGAGATCGATTCTTCTGTGCATCAGCTAGAGCGAATTCTGGGAGGCTATTCTTTTGGCAAAGATAACTACACACAGTGTGGCCTAAAGGGATGTCGGACATTGCACGGGAAAGGCTATGTCGTTCAAACTTTGGATGGCATCGAGACCAATATAGGTAAAGACTGTGGAACAAGGCATTTCGGGCAACGATTTGAAGACTTGGAAGGGCAATTCACTCGATTAGTGGAGGAGTCAGCCAGGCGCGATAGGGTGCAAGACGCAATTCGGCAAAAGGACGCCACCGTCCAAAAGACCGTAACCTTGCTGAAGGACTGTCGGAGCTGGGAAGCTGAGGTAGACAGGTTATTCAAGGAGCTTGATAGAGAGTCATCGCTTATCAGCGTGCTTCGAGCTGCGATGAGAACTGACGGAGCTCTGGTTGTTGACCGGCAACTCTCGGCGGCGGAGAGAGAGCTTTCTGGGGGCAGCCAACGGTACATCCGTGAGACGGTTGGACGTCTCTATGGTCTTTCAGTTCTTGGGATGAAAAAAGTATCAATTGAGCTTCAAGCTGAGGCCCTAGTCCCACTTCACGAGCTTAGCGATGATCAGCTTAGCGCCATGTCAGCCAGTGCGATCAGAACAAAAGCACAGTGGCTGAGCGAGCTCGAAGCCACATTGCTACGCGCCGAATCCTATATTCGATCTGCGCGAGAATTTTGTAGCCAGCAAAACTGGCGGACCTTTTCCCAAGCATTTGACGCTGGTCGTCATAAGACAACGGATCGCGGGCGTGCAATATTGAAGCGACTGGCTCAACAAACGCCTGTGTAGTCGCAGCCTAAAGCGGCTATTTATCCACCAAAGGAGAGGGTTTATCCCGCCAGTGCAGCTTTCACCGCAGCCGAGACCTGGCCCATGTCGGCCTTGCCGGCGAGTTTGGCTTTCACCGCGCCCATGACCTTGCCCATGTCGCCGGGGCCGCTGGCGCCCAGTTCAGTGACGATGGCCTTGACCTCGGCGGCGACTTCCTCGGCGCTCAGGCGCGCGGGCAGGTAGGCCTGCAGTACCACCAGTTCGGCGGCTTCCTTGTCGGCCAGGTCCTTGCGCTCGGCTTTCTGGAAGGCCTCGATCGAGTCCTTGCGCTGCTTGATCAGCTTGTCGACGATGGCGACCACGGCGGCATCGTCGAGCACCACGCGCTCGTCCACCTCTTTCTGCTTGAGGGCCGCCAGCAGCAGGCGGATGGTGCCCAGGCGCTCGCTGTCCTTGGCGCGCATGGCGGTTTTCATGTCTTCGGTGATCTGGTCTTTGAGGGACATGGCGGTCTCCACGAAACGGGTTGAAAGGTCAAAAAGGCGTCAGAAACACAAAAGCCCGCAGAGCGTCCTCGTGCGGGCTTTTTTGCCGGAGGGCGTGTACTGGCTTAGTACAGCTTCTTGGGCAACTGCATCGAGCGGATGCGTTTGTAGTTGCGCTTGACAGCGGCAGCTTTTTTACGCTTGCGCTCGGCGGTGGGCTTTTCGTAGAACTCGCGCGCGCGCAGGTCGGTCAGCAGACCGAGTTTTTCGATGGTGCGCTTGAAACGGCGCAGAGCCACGTCGAAGGGCTCATTGTCTTTTACACGAATAGTCGTCATTGATGAAGTGATCCAAAATTTTGCGCCCTTAGTGATCTGATCAGAATCAGGCCGGACGCGGGTTTGCTAGCAAAGCCTTAGATTATAGCGGGATTTCAAGGCAAGTCCTTGAAACACCGATGGACGGCGCACCCGTACGGGTCAGTTTTTTGCCACCGCCCCCGAATTGTCTGCCAGAGCCATCGCACAGGCGTGGGCGCTCGCCCAAGCCCACTGGAAATTGTAACCGCCGAGCCAACCGGTAACGTCCACCACTTCGCCGATGAAATACAGGCCGGGTTGCTTCGATTCCAGGGTCTGGGACGACAAATCCCGGGTGTCCACACCGCCCAGCGTCACCTCGGCCTTTTTGTAACCTTCGGTACCGGTCGGTGTCAGTTGCCAGTCGGCCAGCCGGTCGGCCAGCGTCGTCAGGGCCTTGTCGGTGGCCTCGCTGACGGGTTTTTGCCAGGCCGGGTCGCGGCTGACCCAGGCGTCGGCCAAGCGGGCGGGCACCAGCGCCGCCAGCTCATTGGCGATCAGTTTTTTCGAGCTCGCCTTGGCGCGCAGCAGCAGGTTCGGCAGGTCCATACCGGGCGCGAGGTTGATGCGCACCGGCTGGCCTTCGCGCCAGAAGCTGGAGATCTGCAGCACCGCCGGGCCGCTCAGGCCCCGGTGGGTGAAGAGCAGGTCCTCGGCGAAGACCACGGCTTTTTTTCGTTGTTTGGGGGTCGCGTCCGGCGGTCCGGTTTCGATCCGCACCGGCAGGGCCAAGCCGGCCAGCTGGGCATAGGGCGCCCAGGCCTCACCGTCGAAGGTCAGCGGCACCAGCGCGGCACCCGGCTCCACCAGGCGCAGGCCGAACTGTTTCGCGATGCGGTAACCAAAATCGGTCGCGCCAATCTTGGGGATCGACAGGCCGCCGGTGGCGATGACCAGCTGGGGCGCCTCGATCAGTCCCCGGTCGCTCTCTATTTTGTAGCTGCCCGCGCCCGTCCCGTCAGGGCTCGAGTCATATTTGATGCTTGAAACCCGGCAGGGCTGCCAGCGCGTGACGCCGCCGGCATCACATTCGGCCAGCAGCAGCGTGATGATGTCCTCCGCCGAGCGGTCGCAAAACAGCTGGCCCTTGTGTTTTTCGTGAAACGGGATGCCGTGGCGCTGCAGCAGTGCGATGAAGTCCTGCGGTGTGTAGCGCGACAGCGCCGAGCGGCAAAAATGCGGGTTCTCGCTGACGAAGTTGGCGGGCGTGGTGTCCCGGTTGGTGAAGTTGCAGCGGCCACCGCCCGAGATGCGGATTTTTTCGGCGACTTTCTCGCTGTGGTCCACCAGCAGCACCTTCAGGCCGCGCTGGCCGGCGAGGCCGGCGCAGAACAGCCCGGCCGCACCGGCACCCACCACCACCACGTCAAATTTTTTGGTCAAATCGGCCTCCAGCCCATGATGGTCGGGCGCAAGCAGCTATCAAAGATATAGCAAATCAGCCCGACCGGGACAGGGGAGTGTAGCCGGGCGATGCGTGGCCCAAGGCAGCTGCACCCGGGCCGGCGCCCGTTCAGGCGGCGCGAAATTGGGCGGGAGGCTCCGCCGCTGCCGCCACGCCGCTGATCACATCGCCGACGACGATGACTGACGGGCTGGCCAGGCCGGACGCGCCGATGGCATCGGCCAGCTGGCCCAGCGTGGTGGTGATGTGGCGCTGCGTGGGCAGCGAGGCGTTCTGGATCACGGCCACCGGCGTGGTCGCGGGCAGGCCGGTCAGCAATTCGCGCTGGATGCGCCCGGCGCCGCTGACGCCCATGTAGATCACCAGCGTGAGTTTGGCCTTGCAGGCCGTGTCGGCCAGCGCGCGCCAGTCCGTGCCTGCGTCGCCCGGTTTGGCGTGGCCGGTGACGAACACCACGCCGTGCGCATGCTGACGGTGCGTCAACGGAACACCCAGCGAAGTCACCGCGGCCAGGCCGGCGGTGATGCCGTTGACGACATGGATCTCGATGCCGGCGGCCTGCAGGTGTTCGACCTCTTCGCCGCCGCGGCCGAAGATGAAGGGGTCGCCGCCCTTGAGGCGCACGACGTTTTCGCCTTCCTTCACGGCCATGATCATCAGTTTTTCGATGAACTCCTGCGGCGTGGATTTGCAGCCGCCGCGTTTGCCCACATGCACGATGCGCGCACCGGGCTTTGCATAAGCCACGATCTCATCGCTGACCAGGTCGTCGACCAGCAGCACGGTGGCGGCCTGAATCGCCTTGAGGGCCTTGATGGTCAGCAGTTCCGGATCGCCCGGGCCCGCGCCGACCAGGGTGCAGCGGCCGTTGGGAGGGAGCTTGTTTGCGCAGCTTGTCATAGTTGCAATGTCAGTTGCAAGATATGTTCCACCTGCCGGGCAATCGATGCCGGCACGGCGTGTGAGCCCGACATCACGGCGCGGATATACGCGGCGGTGCTGTCGCTGTCGATCGCTGTGGGCAGGTCCGGCACGCTCGCCAGGGTGCCGGGCTGCGCTTCCTGCAGCAGGGTGCGCTTCCCGCCCACAAAGGCTTCCATCTGCGGCGTGCGGCGCGCGTCGGCCACGACCTCGCCTTCGGTGCCGCGCAGCAGCAGCGCGTTGGCCCGGATCAGCTCGAAGGTCTGGCCCATGGAGATCGCGTATTCCGGATGGGTGTAGCTGCTGACCACCAGCGCCTTGCCGAGGCAGGGGTTCATGATCTTGACCAGGCTGTGCGCCGGGTTGCGCAGGCCGACGGCACGCCGCACATCGAGCAGGCGTTTGAGCCCCGGGCACAGCAGCTCGGTGGGGGCAAACACCACCTCGCCATTTGCTATCTTTTTAATAGCTGTCAGTGCAGGTATATCAAGGGCTGAAAGCACATTTGATGTAAAAATCCGGCCGGACTCGGTGGCCGTGCCGTGCACCAGCACCGGCAGGCCTTCGCGCGCCAGCAGCAACGCCAGCAGCGGCGTCAGCACCGGCAGCTTGCGCGCGCCGTTGTAACTCGGCAGTACCACCACGGGTCGCTCACTCGCCGGGAAACGCTGCATGCGCTGGTACGTCGCGTCCAGGAAGCCGGCCATCTCTTCCGGCGTTTCGCCTTTGATGCGCATGGCCAGGCAAAAGCCGCCAATCTCCAGGTCGGTCACCGTGCCGTCCAGCACCTGGCCGAACAGGTCGCAAGCCTGCTCACGCGTGAGCGGCCTGGCGCCGTCTTTGCCGCGGCCTATGACCTTGATGTACTGAGCGATGGACATGCTTGATTGTCGGTGAAGGCAGATAACTTCCCGTTATGAGCTTATTGAGACTTCCATAAATCATGATGGGCAACTTGCGACCGTTCGCCCTGAGCTTGTCGAAGGGTCCTTCGTCAAGCTCAGGACAGGCTTCGACAGGCTCAGCCCGAACGGTGTGGTGTTATGCCTTGCAAAAACATCAACAAGCCGGCGTTTGTCAGGCGAGCACCTTGATCGGGATCACGGTGCGGCCGCTGGTGGCGGCCTCGGGCCGGGTTTCAGCGGCGGTCCGGATGATGCGTTTGATCTCGGGCACGCAGGAGCCGCAGTTGGTGCCGCATTTGAGTTTGTCCTGCAGCACCCGCAGCCGTTCGTCGTCGCTGGCCAGATACCCGGCGCCGCCGGCCGCGTGGGTGATGTCCGTCAGGCAGGCACCGATCTCGGCATCGGTGACGCTGAAACAGGTGCACACCGGTTTGCCGCGCGACAGCAGGGCCACCGGGGCCTTGGCGCCCGGCAGCAGCAGCAGGCGGCCGAAACTTTGCGCCGGCAGTTCGTCCAGCAGCAGGGTTTTGATCCAGGCCTGCGCGCTGACATCGCCTGCCAGCACGAAGCCGGCCAGTTCGGCCTGATCGCCATGACGCACCAGCCGTGCGGTGCGGTGCTGGCCTTTCTTCCTGTCCACGTAACGCAGGGCGTCAGTGCCATCCAGACCCAGAATGGACTCGATTTTTTCCAGCATGCCTTGCGGAGGCGCCTCAAAACCGGCAGCGCGGAACAACACGCCGGTGCGCTGCCGGCCTGCGTCGCCCAGCGGCACCTCGTTGGCAAAAGGCACACAGCTGCTAAACGCAAAGGCGGCCATCAAGGGCTTGAGTTGCTCGCGCGCCGCAAGGGCTTGACCCTCGGGCAGCCAGGCCATGGCCAGCAGCGACCAGGGCAGCTCGGCCTTGAGGATCTTGACGGCCGCGTGTTTGAGCTCGGGTTGTTTCGAGCTCGGGCAATAGGCCGATGTGGTCAGCGCGTTCACGCCTGCGAGCCGCTCGCCGGTACTCGACAGGCCGCTGAGGTATTCGCTGCCCCAGTGCATCGCCATGAAGGCCTGGCTGACGGCGACTTCGGGCGAGGCCTGCAGCGGCACCACGATGGAGCCGCGTTTGGAGGTGACGTGCACCAGGTCACCGTCCTTCAGGAGGCGCCGGGCCATGTCCTGCGCATTCATCTGGAGGGACGGTTCGGCGACGTGGCCAAACAGCCGGCCCAGCGTGCCGGTGCGGCTCATGCCGTGCCACTGGTCGCGCAGGCGGCCGGTGGTCAGCGAGAAGGGGTAACGCGATTCGCGCGGCTCGGCCACCGGCTTGTAAACCGTGTTGACGAAACGCGCCTTGCCGTCGTCGGTCGGGAAAATGCCGTCTTCGTAGAGCCGAACCTTGCCGGTGGTTACACCTTCTGGTAGTGGCCACTGCTGCGGCGCGGCTTCGAGCATCGCGTAACTCATGCCGGTGATGTCAAGGTCGCGCCCGCGCGTGGATTCACGGTGTTCGTTCCAGATGGCTTCCACCGCCGCCACCGCGTCGTGCAGGGAGTAGGGGAAGAGGCTTGGGTACCGGGAGCCCTCACCCCTGCCCTCTCCCGGAGGGAGAGGGAGTGAGTCCCTGGAGGTAGCGGTTCTTTCTCCTCCTGTCCCCTCTCCCCTTGGGAGAGGGCCAGGGTGAGGGCTCCCCGCCCCCAGCAACACCTCCAGCCGCTGCGCAAAGGCCACCGCAATCGACCAGTCGTGGCGCGTTTCGCCGGGCGCGGCCACCGCCGGCCGCACCCGGCTGATGCGGCGTTCGCTGTTGGTGACGGTTCCGGTTTTTTCGCCCCAGGTGGTGGCCGGCAGCAGCAGGTCGGCGTAGTCGCAGGTCGAGGTTGTGGCAAAGGCTTCCTGCACGATGACCAGCTCCGCACGCTGCAGCGCGCGCCGCACGGTGGCCTGGTCGGGCATGGACTGGGCCGGGTTGGTGCAGACTATCCACAGCGCCTTGATCTCGCCGTCGGCGGCGGCCTGAAACATTTCGACGGCGGTTTTTCCGGGCTTGTCGGGGACCGAGGGGACGCCCCACAAGGCGGCCACTTCGGCGAGGTGCTGCGGGTTGGCCAGGTCGCGATGCGCACTCAGCAGGTTCGCGAGACCACCGACCTCGCGCCCGCCCATGGCGTTCGGCTGGCCGGTCAGCGAAAACGGCCCGGCGCCGGGTTTGCCGATCTGCGCGGTGGCCAGATGCAGGTTGATCAGCGCCGCATTCTTGGCGGTGCCGCTGCTCGACTGGTTCAGGCCCTGGCAATACAGGCTCAGGGTCGCGGCGGAAGTGGCAAACAGTTTCGCGGCGGTGAACAAGTCCTCCTTGCTGATGCCGCAGGTCTGCGACACCAGATCGGGCGTGTAGTCGCGCACCGTGGTTTTCAGCGCGTCAAAACCGTTGGTGTGTTTCGCGATCCAGGCCGGTTGGGTCCAGCCTTCCCACAGCATGCCGTTGAACAACGAGACATCGGTGCCGGGCTGGATGGGCAGGTAGAGGTCGGCGATGCCCGCGGTGTCGGTGCGGCGCGGGTCGGAGACGATGATTTTCATGGCCGGGTTGGCGGCTTTGGCATCCTCGATGCGGCGGAACAGGATGGGATGTGCGTAAGCCGTGTTGCTGCCGACGATGAAGATGCACTGCGCATGGTTGACGTCGTCGTAGCAGCTGGGCGGCGCGTCGGCGCCCAGGGTTTGCTTGTAGCCGGCCACCGCGCTGCTCATGCACAGGCGGGAGTTGGTGTCCACGTTGTTGGTGCCGATCAGGCCCTTGGCGAGTTTGTTGAAGACGTAGTAATCCTCGGTCAGCAGCTGTCCGGAGACGTAGAAACCGACCGCGTCCGGCCCGTGCTCGCGGATGATGCGCGCGAAACCGTCACTGGCCACATCGAGCGCGTTGTCCCAGCTGATGCGCTGCGGCGCGGCACCGCGCTGCGCGCGTTGCATCGGATGCAGCAGCCGGGTCTGCCGCGTGACGATGCTCGACGCGGTCAGGTGCAGGGTGGAGCCCTTGGTGCACAGCCGCCCAAAATTGGCCGGATGCTCCGGGTCGCCGCGCACACCCGTGATCTCGTCGCCCTGCGACTCGATGATCACGCCGCAGCCCACACCGCAGTAGGGGCAAGTGGAGCGCGTTTCGCGCATCATGAATTGCTCCTGCTGCGGTGTTTCATGGTTATCGCAAAGCGATCCGCGGCTCCAGCCGCGAGATCGCAGAAGGGGCAAGTGGATCTGGTTTCCTTGACCCCCTCTCCCCCTGGGAGAGGGCAGGGGTGAGGGCTCCCCGTTTTGGCCAGAGTCACGTCGCTGCCCTCACCCTAACCCTCTCCCGGCGGAAGAGGGGACAAGCGGTTTGGTCCAGCGACCGGCGGCGCCAGGTCCAGGGCGAGCGTGGCCAGCTCGACCGGGTCCAGCAGCACCTGGCCGGCTTCGACCTTGCAGGCAAATTTCGGTGTGCAGCCTTCATCGGCGCCCTGGGCGCAGCCGTCGGCCAGGCCGATGGTCCAGTTGTGCAGCGGGCAGGCCACACGGGTGCCGAACACGATGCCCTGGCTCAAGGGGCCACCCTTGTGCGGGCAGCGGTCCAGCAATGCAAACACCTGGTCCTGGCCGTTGCGGAAAATCGCCACATCCACACCGCGTGGCCTGGCCACCCGGCGCGCGCCCAGCACGGGGATGTCCTCGACCCGGCAAATCACGGTCCATTCGTTCATCTTCATGCCTCCTGCCCCACGGCTTCCAGTTTGGTGAACTGCCGCGCATCGACGGACGCCTTGTCGAGCTCGAACCAGGGATCGGGTTCACCGTCGAGCGCGAACTGCAATTGGTCCCAGAGCTTCTTGCGGCCCTCGTGGTCCTCGAGGATTTTTTTCTTCACGTAGTCCAGGCCGACGCGGTTCACGTAGTGCACCGTGCGCTCCAGATACCAGCCTTCCTGCCGGTACAGCTCGCAGAAGGCGCCGGTGTATTCGAGCACCTCGGCGGCGGTCTTGAGCTTGGTGAAAAAATGCGCGACTTCGGTCTTGATGCCGCCGTTGCCGGCGATGTACATCTCCCAGCCCGAGTCGACGGCGATGATGCCGACGTCCTTGATGCCGGATTCGGCGCAGTTGCGCGGGCAACCTGACACCGCGAACTTGACCTTGTGCGGCGCGTACATGCGCCACATCGCGCGCTCCAGGTCCTTGCCCATCTGTGTGCTGTCCTGCGTGCCCATGCGGCACCACTCGCTGCCGACGCAGGTTTTCACCGTGCGCAGCGCCTTGGCATAGGCATGGCCGGAGGGCATGCCGATGTCCTTCCAGACGTTCTGCAGGTCTTCCTTTTTTACGCCCAGCAGGTCGATGCGCTGGCCGCCGGTGACCTTGACCGTCGGGATCTTGTACTTGTCCACCGCATCGGCGATGCGGCGCAGCTCGCTGGCTGTGGTTTCGCCGCCCCACATGCGCGGGATCACGCTGTAGGTGCCGTCTTTCTGGATGTTGGCATGGCTGCGCTCGTTGATGTAGCGGCTTTGCGGATCGTCTTTGGCTTCCTTGGGCCAGATGCTGATCAGGTAGTAGTTGACGGCCGGGCGGCAGCTCGCGCAGCCGTTCGGTGTGCGCCATTCCATGAATTTGAAGGTATCGGCGATGGTCATCAGCTTGTTGTTGCGGATGGCATCGCGCACCGCCTGATGGCCGTGGTCGGTGCAGCCGCACATGGCCTTGAGCTTGGGCGTGGCCGAGTAGTCGCCGCCCGCGGTGGCCATCAGGATCTGCTCGACCAGACCGGTGCAGGAGCCGCAGGAGGCGCTGGCCTTGGTGTGTTTGCGCACCTCGTCGAGCGTGAACAGGCCTTTTTCCTTGATGGCCTTGCAGATGGTGCCCTTGGTCACGCCGTTGCAGCCGCAGACCTCGGCCTCCATGGGCATGGCCGCCGCCTTGTTGTGGCCTTCATGGCCGGCGTCGCCGATGTTGGACTCGCCGAACATCAGTTTGTCGCGGATGTCGCCGACGCTGCGGCCGTCGCGCAGCAACTTGAAGTAATACGAGCCGTCCACGGTGTCGCCGTAGAGGCAGGCGCCAATGAGCTTGTCGTCCCGGATGACCAGCTTTTTGTAGACTCCGCCGAAGGGGTCGCTCATGACGATTTCTTCGGTGCCTTCGCCGCCCATGAACTCGCCGGCCGAGAACAGGTCGATGCCGGTCACTTTCAGTTTGGTCGATGTCAGCGAGCCGGTGTAGCGGCCAATGCCGAACTGCGCCAGGTGGTTGGCTGCGACCTTGGCCTGCTCGAACAGCGGTGCCACCAGGCCATAGGCGATGCCGCGGTGGGCAGCGCATTCGCCCACGCTGTAGATGCGCGCGTCGGTCACCGTCTGCATGGTGTCGTTGACGACGATGCCCTTGTTGCAGTGCAGGCGCATTTTTTCGGCGAGTTCGGTGTTCGGGCGTATGCCGACCGCCATGACCACGAGGTCAGTGGCCACTTCTGTGCCGTCCTTGAATTTGATGGTGATGACCCGTCCGTCCGGACCACCCACCAGCTCTTGGGTCTGCGCACCCATCAGGAACTTCAGGCCGCGGTCTTCCAGTGACTTCTGCAGCAGCTTGCCGGCCACGCTGTCGAGCTGGCGCTCCATGAGGGTGGGCATCACATGCACCACGCTGACGTCCATGCCGCGCAGCATCAGGCCGTTGGCGGCCTCCAGGCCGAGCAGGCCGCCGCCGATCACCACAGCCTTTTTGTACTTGACCGATGCATCGATCATGGCGTTGGTATCGGCGATGTCGCGGTAGGCAATCACGCCCTTCAGGTCCTTGCCGGGCACGGGCAGGATGAAAGGGTTGGAGCCGGTGCACATCAGCAGGCGGTCGTAGCCTTCCTCGGTCCCGTCTTCGGCGCGCACCACGCGCCGGATGCGGTCGACCTCCATGACTTTCTTGCCGGCGTGCAGGGTGATGTGCTTGTCCTTGTACCAGTCCCAGCTGTTGAGCACGATCTCGTCGAGGGTCTGCTCACCGGCCAGCACGGGGGAAAGCAGGATGCGGTTGTAGTTGGGATGCGGCTCGGCGCCGAACACCGTGATGTCATACAGCTCGGGCGCAACCTTGAGCAGTTCCTCGATGGTACGGACGCCCGCCATGCCGTTGCCGACCATGACCAGTTTTGATTTTTTCATCGTGCCACTCCAATGGGGGCCGGTGCCGTAGGCGCAAGCGCCAAAGCCGTGCCGGCTTGCGAAAAATGGGGGGTGAAGACCATGATGTTCTCTCCTGCAGAACAGGGACCCGGCTGTGGCCGGTATGAGGGACACCAATACGCACGTCGTTATGCGCAGAACCCGCAATGTGCTGGTTGCGGGTGGGCGCGTCGTTGCGCCCGTGAAGGTCTACGCAAAAGTTGTGCCATGAGGCGTCATGGGTGGCGCGCCTCAAGGCGTGGCCGTGGCGCGCACGGGAAGGCCGGCCTTTTCTACCCGTGCACTGCACTCAGCCCGATGCAGCGCTGGTTGCCGCATGGGTCCGGGTGGTTCGCCGTCTGCACCAAAGGCGGGCATGCGCAGGGCTTGTCATGGTGCAGGGTGTGCCCCCGTCTCGGGAGGCTGGCTGGAAAGAGGCCTTGACGCTTAAAGCCCGACGCCCAGCACCTCGGTGCCATCCACGGCACCGCTGCGGCCCGGCAGGGAAAAGCGCTTGCGCCGCCCTGTCTTCACGGCGCCGGCGACCTCGCGCAGCAAGGTGGCGCTCGCCGCAATCTTCCAGCCGGCCGAGGTGGCCTGCTTCTGCAGCTGCAGAGTGGTGCTGACGCTTTCGCCGACCGGCAGAACCTGGGCGTTGCCCCACAACGGGTCCTCCAGTTTGGCCAGCGTCACCGGGCCGCTGTTCAGGCCCACACAGATTTCAAAACGCGGCAGCGAGCGCCCGGAAAAATGGCTGAGCAAAAAGCCCTGCACCCGCTGGGCGGCGTCGATCAGGCCCAAGGCCGCCCGGGTGGCACGCAGGCCGTGGTTGACGGTCTCGGTGTCCGTGCTGTCCACGAACACGGCCAGCAGGCCTTCGCCGACAAACTGCATGTGGAAGACGCCGAAAAGATAGAGGGTATCGCCCGCATTCTTGTAAAACTCGCGCACGACCTCGCTGAGTTCCGTGCTGGAGAGTTTTTCAGCCAGCGCCGGGAAGTTGACCACGTCGACAAAGAGAACGCTGGCGCTGGAAAACCTGCGGTCCGCGACCAGCGTTTCCGCCGAGGGCCATTTGTCGGCGAGTTCGGCCAGCATTCTTTTTTCATAGAGGCTGCCCAGCTTCTTTTCCTGTTCCCTCAGGGCCTGCCCGATTGCTGCGCCGACCGCCTGCTCCTGGACGGACTGGCGCATCAGCTGCTTGTTGAGCTGGGTGGCGGTTGCTGCCAGCAGTTCCTCGAAAACCAGGGGTTTGGTCAGGTAGTCGTCCGCGCCGCTGGTCATGCCGGTGCGGACGTGGGCGCGTTCCTGCAGCGAGGTCAGCAGGATGACGGGTGTGGCCTGGATGGCGGGGTCGTTGCGCAGCGCCTGCAACATGGCAAAACCGTCCATCACGGGCATGTTGACATCGCTGACCACCAGGTCGGGTGCGTTGCCCCGCACCAGCGCCAGCCCGGCGGCGCCGTTGTCCGCCTCCACAACCTCATAACCCTCAAAGCGCAAGGCAGCCGCGATCAGGGTGCGGATCGCCTCATCGTCATCAATGACCACAATCAGGGCCATCTCTTTATTCCATGAAAACAAGCGTCATGGCCGGAAGCTTACCAGCGCGGTTGGCATGCCGGCGACAGGCCCCACGTTCGCCAGGCCGGCCTGTCCCCGTTCGGCCTGCTGCGGTGTCAGTCACACCGGGTGGTGCGCCCTGCGTCTGCCGGTCAGGCGGCTTTTTCGACGTGGCCCTGGCGCGTGTAGAGGAAATCGATCACCGCCTTGCGGTAATGCAGGTACTCGGAGCTTTCGGCCAGCGCCACCCGGTCGCGCGGGCGGGGCAGGGCCACGCTCAGCACTTCGCCGATGGTGGCCGAGGGGCCGTTGGTCATCATCACGATGCGGTCGGACAGCAGCACGGCTTCGTCCACGTCGTGCGTCACCATCACCACCGTGCTCTGGGTGTTGGCAACGATCTGCAACAGCTCATCCTGCAGTTTGGCACGTGTCAGGGCGTCGAGGGCGCCAAACGGTTCGTCCAGCAGCAACACCTTGGGCTCCATGCACAGTGCGCGGGCAATGCCGACGCGCTGCTTCATGCCACCCGAGATTTCGCCGGGGCGTTTTTGCGCCGCAGCGGTGAGACCGACCATGGCCAGCGCCGCGTCGGTGCGGGCCTTGAGTTGCGCCTTGTTCTCTTTGGCTGCAAACACCCGCTCCACCGCAAGGTAGACATTTTCAAAACAGGTGAGCCAGGGCAGCAGAGAGTGGTTCTGGAACACCACCGCGCGCTCGGGGCCCGGACCGGAGATTTCGCGGTTGGCGCACAGCAGCGTGCCTTGCGTTGGCGTGGTCAGGCCGGCAATCAGGTTGAGCAGCGTGGACTTGCCGCAGCCCGAGTGGCCGATCAGCGCCACAAACTCGCCCTTGGCGACCGTCAGGTTGATGTTCTGCAATGCGCAGAACGGGCCTTTTTTGGTCTTGAAGGTCTGCTCGACGCCCTGGATCTCGATGTATTTGGTGGTCAATGAACTCATGATGCGTCCTTGGTTGGCAGGCCGGAGGCCTAGCTTTTCACTTCTTCAAACGTAAAGGCCGTGGCGATCTTGATCAGCACAAATTCCAGCACCAGCCCGACGATGCCGATCACGAAAATTGCGATGATGATGTTCTTGACATTGAGGTTGTTCCATTCGTCCCAGACCCAGAAGCCGATGCCGACACCGCCGGTCAACATTTCTGCCGCGACGATGACCAGCCAGGCGGTGCCAACGGCCAGCCGTACACCGGTCAGCATGTAAGGCAGTACGGCGGGAAAGAGGATCCTGGTGACGATCTTCCATTCGCTGAGGTTGAGCACGCGCGCCACGTTCATGTAGTCCTGCGGCACGCGCTGCACGCCGACGGCGGTGTTGATGATCATGGGCCAGATCGAACAGATGAAGATGGTCCAGATGGCGGCCGGATCGGCGCCCTTGAACACCAGCAGGCCGATTGGCAGCCAGGCCAGCGGCGACACCGGACGCAGCAGGCTGATCAGGGGGTTGAACATGCGGCTCAGGAAGGTGAAGCGGCCAATCATGAAACCCACCGGAATGCCCACCACGGCCGCCAGGCCGAAGCCCATGGCCACGCGCTTGAGCGAGGACAGCACGTTCCATCCCACACCCTGGTCGTTCGGCCCCTTGCTGTAGAACGGGTCCTTGAAGATTTCGATGGCCTGGATAAAAGTGTCTTTCGGCGAGGGAATGCTGGCGCCGGTGCCCATGGACACCAGTTCCCAGACCAGTACCAGCAAACCCATGCCGAGCAGCGGCGGCAGAATGCCCAGCCAGAGCCAGGAGGCATCGCGCGAGGATTTGGCGGCGGCCGCCGCCGGTGAGCTGGTTTTCATGTCATTTTGGGCTGTAGCCCCCGTAGGGTAAGGGGAACAAGCTATTAATTGTGTAGCGGCTGATTCCCTGGGTTTGTCCGCGTTGCGGCCCGCCGGGGCGGCTGCTTCGAGCGGGCTGTGGAAGACGGCACTGACCATGGTGATCTCCTTGATGCAGCCTGATCAGGCCCGGATTTTGAAAGAATCGGCATATTTCTTCGGGTCCTTGCCGTCCCAGACCGTGCCGTCCATCAGCTTGTGGCTGCGCATCACGTCCTTGGGCACGCTGACCTTGGCGGCAGCGGCGGCGTCCTTGTAGATGTCGATCTGGTTGATCTGTTTGGCCAGGCCCAGGTAGTCCGGGTGGTCCTTGATCAGGCCCCAGCGCTTGTGTTGCGTCAGGAACCACATGCCGTCGGACAGGTAAGGGAAGTTGACCGCACCGTCGTTGAAGAACTTCATGTAGTTCGGGTCATCCCAGGTCTTGCCCATGCCGTTCTGGTAGCGGCCCAGGATGCGCTGGTTGATCGCGTCGACGCTGGTGTTGACGTAGCTTTTTTCGGCAATCGTCTCGGCCATCTTGTTCTTGTTGGAGAGGCTGGCGTCTATCCATTTGCCGGCCTCGATGATGGCGGCCGTCACGGCGCGTGCGGTGTTCGGGTATTTTTTGGCGAAGTCGGCCGTCGTGCCCAGCACCTTTTCGGGGTGATCCTTCCAGATGTCCTGCGTGGTGGTGGCGGTCACGCCGATGCCGTCGATGATGGCGCGGTGGTTCCAGGGTTCACCCACGCAAAAGCCGTCCATGTTGCCGATGCGCATATTGGCCACCATCTGCGGCGGCGGCACGGTGATGACCTTGGCGTCCTTCATCGGGTTGATACCGTTGGCGGCCAGCCAGTAGTACAGCCACATGGCATGGGTGCCGGTGGGGAAGGTCTGCGCGAAGGTGTATTCCCGCTTGTCGGAGGCCATCAGCCTGGCCAGACCGGCCCCGTCCACGGCGCCCTTGTCCGCGATTTTTTTGGACAGCGTGATGGCCTGCCCGTTGTGGTTCAGGTTCATCAGCACGGCCATGTCCTTTTTCGGGCCCGCCGTGCCCATGTGAACGCCGTAAATCAGGCCGTACAGCACGTGGGCGAAGTCGAGTTCGCCGTTGACCAGCTTGTCGCGCACCCCGGGCCAGCTCGCTTCCTTGCTCGGGATGATGGTCACGCCGTGTTTCTTGTCAAAACCCATGACCGAGGCCATGACCACGCTGGCGCAATCGGTCAGCGGGATGAAGCCGATCTTGACTTCCTTCTTCTCCGGCGCGTCGGATCCGGCCGCCCAGGCGCCCGGGTTGCCGATGCCGAAGGTGGCGGCGCCGCCCAGTGCGCCGGCCTGGCGGATGAAGTCGCGGCGTGTCGGCTTGCCTGGAGCGGGGGAGGTTTGCGTCATGTGGAACTCCTTGAGTGACAAAACAGAAGACTGAAAAAAGAAACGCGAAAAATCAAAGAGGAAAAACAAAACGGCGCCCATTTCGGGCCTGCGCAAGCAGGCTGGAAATGGACGCCGTTGTCCCGGTGAAGCCGTGGAAGACTTTTGAAACGGACCGCCGTTGGCCCCTTCATGCCATTAACCAAGCAGCAACCGTGCCAGATGATTTCAATGCGGAGGTCGGGCTGGTGTTTGCCTCTGAAAAACGGCCTGGCGCGGCGGCGCCGGGGATGCAGGACACGTTCAGCCGGGGTGCGCCATCATGGTGCGGATGCCCTCAGGCGGCACAGGCCTTGTGCTGAATCAGGGCGTTCCGGTGGCCAGGTAGTCCGCCATGGCCAGCACGGCTTCGGCCACGTCGGTCAGGCGGCGGTTCTGGTTCATGGCGGTTTGCCTGAGCATCTTGTAGGCCTCTTCTTCACTGAGCTTGCGGTGCGCCATCAGCAGGCCCTTGGCGCGTTCGATGAGCTTTCGCTCGTTGAGAGAGGCGCGCGCCGTCTCCAGCTCGTCGCTCATGGCCTGTAGCCGGCTCGCCTGGTCCTGGACCAGCTCGAGGATGGAACGGTCCAGGTGCGGGCCGTAAGAAGTGGCCGAGGGACCGGTCTGGCCCGTTCCTGCCGGCAGGCTGCCACCCTTTGCCGTGAGTGCGGCGAGGATCATCTGGTGGTCGCGCAGTTCGGCGCGGGCCTGCACGATCTTCTGTTCGCACAGCTGCAGCAGCTCGGCGGCCAGCTGGTCTTCGACGGTTTTCATGGCATCGATGCGGTGGGTGCAGCAGTCGAACCAGGTCTGGCTCAGGTTGGGGTCGAGGACGCCGGTTGCCACCGAGCAGGCGATGCGGCGCAGGCGTTCCAGGTCTGCCAGCGTGGCGGTGCTCTGGCTGGTCTGCCAGAGTTCGCGCAGCGCCAGCGTCGAAAAGTCGCTGAACACCTGCACGCAGCGTTCCTGCGACTGGATCAGGTGCAGCCATTGCTGCTGGCGCTGGCTGTCGGTCTGGCCCGAAGCGAAGGTGGCCGCGCCAAACGCGCGCTCCTGGCCGGCAAACTCCTTGCCCTGCATGAAGTTGAACATGGCCACCAGCAGCCGCGAAATCTCGGGGTTGGTGGCGCTGTCGGCCGCTTCAAAGACCACGGCCAGCAGGCCGGCGATCAGCTTGACAAATGCCGCCGTGGCCTCCGCCGCGGCCACTTCCTGCGCCCTGATGCGGGCCCGCAGGGCGGGCAGGGCGTCGAGTTCGTGCAGGACAAAGGCAATGCGGCTGAACAGCCGGGCGCCGTTGTTCAGGTGGCCGGCATCGGTGTCCAGGCGGTCGAAGCTGGCGCGCAGCTCGTCCTCGACCTGCTGGCAATCGAGCACCTGGCGAGGCAGCTGCGCGGCAAACCGGGCGCCCTGCGAGCCCAGAAAAACATTGGAAATGCCGCGTTCCTTCTGCAGCACGTGGACCAGCCGCCCGATCACGTTGACCAGCGCGCTGGTGCGCGTGAGTTGCTCGAGGTCGTTGATTTCGCAGCGCCTGGCGGCAATCAGAAAGCTCAATCCGGATTTCATCGTTTCAGTCAAAGGGAGGTCCGTCATTGTCCAGCAACATTCATGCCCCGGGCCGCTTCCGGCCCGGACCGGGGCGAACGGCGCACCGCGCTTTACACTGGAGGCCATGCTTGTACTGGGAATTGAATCGAGTTGTGACGAAACCGGCGTGGCGCTTGTCGATGCCTCGGGGCAGGGCGTGCCGGCTTTGCTGGCGCACGCGCTGCACAGCCAGATCGACATGCACCAGGCCTACGGCGGCGTGGTGCCCGAACTGGCCAGCCGCGACCACATCCGCCGTGTGTTGCCGCTGATCAGCGAGGTGCTGGGTCAGGCGCGGCGTTCGCTGGCCGATGTGGACGTGGTGGCCTACACGCGCGGCCCGGGCCTGGCCGGCGCGCTGCTGGTGGGCGCCGGCGTGGCCTGTTCGCTGGCAGCGGCGCTGGGCAAGCCGGTGATGGGGGTGCATCACCTCGAAGGGCATTTGCTCTCGCCTTTTTTGAGCGCCGATCCGCCGCAGTTTTCATTTGTGGCGCTGCTGGTGTCCGGCGGCCACACCCAGCTGATGCGGGTGAACCGGGTGGGCAGTTACGAGTTGCTGGGTGAAACCATTGACGATGCCGCCGGTGAGGCCTTTGACAAGTCAGCCAAGTTGCTGGGCCTGCCTTATCCTGGCGGGCCGCACCTGGCCAAGCTGGCGCTGGGCGGCGACGCCCAGGCCTTCAAGTTGCCCCGGCCCCTGCTGCACAGCGGCGACCTCGATTTTTCATTTTCCGGCCTCAAAACCGCGGTGCTGACGCAGGCAAAAAAACTCGGTGAGCCCATGGGCGAGCAGGCCCGGGCCGACCTGGCGGCCTCGACGCAGGCGGCCATTGTGGAAGTGCTGGTCAAAAAATCGTTGAAAGCGCTGGAGCAGACCGGCCTGAAGCGGCTGGTGGTGGCCGGCGGCGTGGGGGCCAATACCCTGCTGCGTGAACAGCTCAACGCGGCCTGCGCGACAAAGGGTATTCGGGTGCATTACCCCGAAATGCATTTGTGCACCGACAACGGCGCCATGATCGCGCTGGCGGCCGGCATGCGGCTGCAGGCAGGCCTGGAAAGCCTGCAGCGCGGCTACACCTTTGACGTGAAGCCGCGCTGGGGTCTGGCGGAGATCGCGGTCTAGGCTTGATGCCCGTTGTGCAGCCGGCTCGGTGGCCGGTCAGCGGCATCCCCTTGTTGACGGGGATTTCCCCTCAAGCGTCAACCTCAACACGCTGTTTTCCAGTCTGGCGCTGCTGGCTGCAGCGTCGTTCTGGCTGGCTATGCGCCGCACATTGCCTTCGACGCCGATCTCAGGCTGCACTCTTGTCAGACCCGGAAAACATCCCCCGGCTGGGTGACACATGACTGGCTGCCCGCCACCGGAGGCAGGGTGTCGCCAGCAAGGGCAAAAACCCCATTATCCATATGGGTTACGCAGCATCACCCTTCGCGGTGATAGACGGAGCGCGACAGCTACTAAAAAATCAATCTCTACAGCGGACACGGTGCCTGTTGCCGGGGATGGTTTGTGGTTTCCGCCGCAGCAACAGGTTGCAATCATTGAATCAACGGAGACAAGACATGGAATTCAACAAGGAATTTGACGCATCTGGCATGGCCTGCCCGCTGCCCATCGTGAAAACCAAGAAGGCGCTGGCCGACATGAGTTCCGGGCAGGTGCTGCGCGTCATCGCCACTGATCCCGGATCGGTCTGCGATATGGCCGCCTTTGCCGAGCAGACCGGCAACACACTGCTGGAACAAGGCACCGAAAGCGGCAAGCACGTCTTCTATCTCAAGAAAGCCTGAGCCCGAGAGCGCAGCTCAACACACCCCGGAGCACATACGCATGGCAAGCAAAAAAATGGCGCTGATCGCCACCAAAGGCACGCTGGACATGGCCTATCCGCCTTTCATCCTGGCGTCCACTGCGGCAGCGCTGGGCTGGGAGGTCCAGATTTTTTTTACCTTCTACGGACTTCAGTTGCTGCGCAAGAGCCTGGATGGCGTCAAGATCAGCCCGCTGGCCAATCCCGCCATGCCCATGCCTGTGCCGATGCCGGTCATGGTGCAGATGCTGCCGGGCATGGAATCCATGGCCACGATGATGATGAAGAACAAGATGAAGTCCAAAGGCGTGGCGTCCTTGCAGGAACTGCGTGACCTCTGTCTCGAGGCGGAGGTCAAGTTTGTCGCTTGCCAGATGACGGTGGACCTGTTCGAGTTTGAGACCAGCGAGTTCATCAAGGATGTGGAGTACGGCGGCGCCGCCACCTTCATGAAGTTTGCGGGCGAATCCGACGTCTGCCTGTTTATTTGAGAAACCCTGTTGCCGGTACAGCCTGTGCCGGCATCCACCAACTGCGAAGCCATCCCGGACGGGATCGGCAGTGTGACAGTACGGTCAAAACCGAAATAGAACAAGGTCATGAAAAAAATCTGCTCCTGTGCTCTACCCTGCCTGGCTTGTCACAGGCTGGCCTGCCGGCCTTGGGAACGGCGCAGGTCATGGGCATCTTCAGTGTCTCCTGAAAGCATTCGGGACACGCTCACCCGCGTCGCGGGTGGCGACGAACGAAGCAAGCCGTCATTTTCCAGTCTGGAGCGTTTGACATGAGCGAAGCAATCAGCCCAGCCACCATGGTCGTATGGGGCGGCTTTGTTCTGGCCTTTATTTTTGGCGCAGTCGCCAACAAGACCAACTTCTGCACCATGGGGGCTATCTCTGACATTGTCAACATGGCGCACTGGGGGCGCATGCGCATGTGGCTTCTCACGATTGCGGTGGCCGTGGTGGGTTCCAACCTGCTGTATTACTTTGGCCTGATCGATCTCTCCAAGTCCGTCTATCAACGCCCGTCGCTGAGCTGGCTTTCCATGCTGCTGGGGGGCTTTCTGTTTGGCGTGGGTATGACGATCGCGGCGGGCTGCACCAACAAGAATCTGGTGCGCCTGGGCGGCGGCAGTGTGCGCTCGCTGGTGGTGCTGGTATTTCTGGCGATTTCGGCTTACATGACGCTCAAGGGCTTGTTCGGCCAGTGGCGTGCCAGCTATCTGGATACGGTGGTGCTCGACTTGTCCCAATGGGGTCTGACCACGCAGGGGCTGTCGCAAATTCTGGCCAGGCTGACCGGCCTGCCCGAAAAAACCGCCTTGCTCACCACCGCGCTGTTGGCAGGTCTGGGTCTGCTGGTGTTCGTCTTCAAGGACAAACGCTTTCGCGGCAATCTGTCACAAGTGACCGGCGCGATTGTTCTTGGTTTGCTGATCGTCGCGGCCTGGTTTCTGACCGGGAACATCGGCTATGGTGAAAACCCCGATACGCTGGAAACCGTGTATTTCGCGACCAACACCCGCACGCTGGAATCGCTGAGCTTTGTCGCGCCAACGGCTTTCAGCCTGGAGCTGCTGATGTTGTGGACGGACAAGTCGATGCGTGTGACGTTTGGTATCGCTACGGTGATCGGTGTTGTGCTCGGCTCCTTTGCCTATGCCGTCAGCACGCGGCAGTTTCGCTGGGAAGGTTTTGCCTCGCTGGAAGATTTGCGCACCCAGCTGACAGGCGCAGTGCTGATGGGTTTCGGTGGCGTCACAGCGCTTGGCTGCACCATTGGCCAGGGTCTCTCGGGCGTCTCCACCCTGGCGCTGGGCTCGTTCATTGCGCTGACGGGCATCGTCTCCGGCGCGGTCGTCACGATGAAGTGGCAGCAGCGCTGAAAAGGCGCACGGCTCTTGTGGCCCGGCGGCCTGGCACTAGTACTGCAGCACGGAAGTAGCGAAACAAAATGAAAGTGATGACTTCGTGCCCAGGGCAAGGCGCAAGCCGCAGCGAAGGCTGTGCGCCTTCGCAAGGATTGCAACGCCGCCATGGGTGCGAAGGCGCGCTTTCATGTTTCGATATTTTCGGGTTGCAGTACTAGGGCTTGGGTGTCTGGGCGCGGCGCCGCGGCTGCCACGCCATCATGCTGGCGACAATCTCTCCCCAGGGCAACTCCAGCAGGCTCGCATCGTTGCGCTTGGCCTTTTGCACCATGGCATGGACGTCAGCCGTGGGCGCCGCCACCGCGGCCTGCAAGCCGCGCAGGCCGCCGCATTGCAGCTGCATGGCTTTGGCGTGGACCAGGGGAACACCCGGGCGGGGCAGGCGCAGCGCGAACGTAGCCCGCTCACGGAACAGGCTTTCCAGCGTCGTGCAGTTGATACGGGCCACTTCAAGCGAGCAGGCGACGACTTCGCGCTCGGCCAGCGCGTGCCGGCTGGCCAGTTCGCACTGGGCACAGCCCGCCAGAAGGGCCCTCTCGAACACACAGGGTGAGAGGTTGAGGGTCCGGCGTGACGCGTGATACGCAGGCTCATCCACGGTGAGGATCTCAGTCGTCGCCCCTGGGTCCCGGCGTGCGAACCTGGCACAACAGGTCTTCGGCCTGCAGCTCATTGTCTGCGAACATGATTTTTATTTTTCCCGGCGAGTCGACCGTCTGTTCGGCACGCAGTCGCTTGGCATGGATGGACGCTTGCTGGAAGGTTCCGGACTCGGACAGTTTTTCCAGCTGCGCGAAGGGTTTGATCAGGTAGATGTAGTAGGGCATGGGTCGGATTCAATCTGTCGGGGTGACGACTTCAGATGTAGTGTTTGGAAGCGCGCCGGCGCCCCGGCAGGGCCTTCTGGATAATGACGCCGCGCACGGCGCTCAGGTCCGGCAGCGGCGCATCGGCGAAAGCCGGGTTCAGCGGGTGCAGCACCCAGCCGGTACCAGCGCGCAGCAGTTGCCTGAAGGTCCAGGCTTGCTGGTGCCAGGCCAGCACATAGGAGCCGTCCCGGGCCATTCCGTCGGGCTCGATGATGATGATCTCGCCCTCGTTGAACTCGGGTGCCATGCTGTGGCCCAGCACCATCAGCGCAAAGGACTCGCCGCCCGCGCAGTCGGGCACCAGGGTATCGGCCGCTGGGGAAGTCGCATCGGCATAGGTGCTCCCATGCGATGTTGAGGAATCCGGGCCTGGCAGCATGTGAAAACTCGGTAAATAGGTGTCGACTCACAGCACCTGGGTGACTATTTGGGCCGCTGCGACGCCTGCCGCGCGCAGTTCATCATGCAGTGTGCTGACAAAGCCAGCGGGCCCGGCCAGATAGAAATCACAGTCAATGTCAAACAGGTCGGCCCGCATGGCTTGGGCGATCTGCCGGGCGCCGACTGCAACATCTGCATGTGACACCAACTCAAATTCAAACTGGTCCAGCGCCTCGGACCAGGCGCGGCACTGGTTGCTGAAGAAATGCCCATCGCTGCCCGTGGCCAGCCAGAACAGCGAGAGCGAAGGCGCCGCATCCAGCGACAGCGCATGCTCGATCAGGCTTTTGATGGGCGCGAAGCCGCCATCGCAGGCGGCGAATACCAGCGGACGGTGTCCATCGGCCAATACGAACTCACCCGTTGGCCCCAACACCCTGACGGCGGCGCCGGGCTGGATATCACCCGCAAACAGGTGCCGCGCCAGAGCGTCGGACTCATCGCGGGAAATGAAAAAGAGCAGATTCCGGTCGTCACAGGGACAACTGGCTATCGGGTGGGTGGCATGCGCATCGCCTTGCCCTGGCATCGTCCACCCCAGCGACACCGACTGGCCGGCCAGGAAGCGCAGCCTGTGCGTACGCGGCGTCTGCAGATGCAGCAGCCGCGTATCGGGCGCCTGTGCAGTCACGGCTCTCACTTGCGCCACGATGTGCTGTTCAGGGATATCCAGCGGCCCGCTGGCCTCCAGCAGCTCCAGCGTGAGCTCGCTGCTGGCGGCGGTGTTGCAGCACATCAGGGTGTAGCCCTGGGTTTTTTCTGCTTCCGACAGGGCGTAGTCAAAGTGCTGGGTTTTCACAACCTCGCCGGAAATCACGCGCACCTTGCACATGCCGCAACTGCCATTGCCGCAGCCGTAGTTGAGTTTGAGCCCGGCCTGCAGCCCCGACTGCAACAGGGTGGCACGCCCCTCCACCGAGAATTCGTGCCCACTGGGGCGCACCGTCACCTGTGCCGACATCACTTTGAGCATATCGTCCATCACCTCCAGCAAATCGACTGATTCGGTGGCCAACGCCTGCGCCAGGCCCTGGGTAACCTGTTGTTCCAGCGCCTGCCAGGTGGCATCGCCAGGACGCTTTGCGGCCAGTTCCCGAATGCGCTGTTGCAGCGCGATCACCAGGCCGTGGTAACGCTGCAGGTGCTTGCGCACGTCGGCCAGTTCCTGGCTTTGCGCAAACAGCCGCTGCGCCAGCACTTCCTGGCTGGGCAACATGCGCTCGCGCACGCGCCTGCCGAATGCTTCGTCCCGGATTTGCGCCACGCGCTCCAGCAAACCGGATTCCTCAAGCTTGGCGCCGGGGTACAGGCGCAGCAAGGCATCGGTGGACACCAGTCCGTCACTCAGGACCAGCGTGCCGTCGCGCACCTGTTGCTGCAGCACCCCGCGCGCCACGCCCACCAACTGGGCGGCACGCCATACGCTGACCTGATGTGACATGGTGCTCTTCCGCTATTGTTTTAGTAGCTTCTTGCGCCCTGTTTAAAAGGGTCGAAAGCTGATTTGCCAAATGAAACCGGTGCAGTGGCGCCGGCCCTGGCTGGCCCGGGCGAACGGATGCGATCGAGATACCGGGCACGGTACAGCAGCCGGGGGTGCTCGGGATCGTCCGCAAAGCCGGCGCGGTCGTGCAACACGTTGTTACACACCAGCCCCATGCCGGGCTCGAGTCGCACACGAATCCGGTGCGGCCCGTCAGACCCCAGCAACTGCTCCAGGAAAGCGACCGCCGCGCGCGTTGGCGCATCGTCCTTCCACTGCACACTGCGAGTGCGTGCCGTGTAGCGCATGTGCAGCGCGCCGCTGGATTCATCTACCGAGAACACCGGCCCGGACTGCTCGGCGCGCGCCACACCGTCTTCATCAAGCCGCTCGGGAATGGTCATGGCGTCGGGCGCCATGAGCGCGCGCACCCAGTCCGGGTTGGCTTCGCGCACAGCGATGTAGGCCATCTCGTGGTCCATCAGGGCGTTCTCGCCGCCTGCGGCGGCCGCCCGCACACAATGCAGAATCATCGCCCGGATGTGCCGGGACTGCGGGTGATAGTAGCCATCGGTATGCCACTTGATCGGCCGGTTGGTATAGGGAATGAACGCGGTGCGATCACCCACCTTCGTCGCCACCTCGATCTGCGAAATACCGTCTTCGTCGGCCAGCCAGTTGCCGTCCAGACGGTGCAGCCCTAACTGCTGCGCCAGTTGGCGAGGAATAGCCTTGTCCGGGCCATACACCGGGCTGCGGTAGATCGCCATATTGGCCGTGGCACAGCGTTGCAGCAGCGCTTGCCGTTCGGCATCACTGAGGCTGCGGGGGTCGGTCACGTCAACCACCAGGTCCTGCGCGCGGGGCGGATGGCTGGCGCGCTTGGCGTCACGCCAGCGCTGGTAGGCGGCTGGGGCTTCAAGGTCGAACGGCGTGTTCATCATGGCACTGTGCTCAGTCGCCGGATGTGGCGGTGCGGGCGGCGCGCGGCGCGCGCGCTTCGGTGGACAGCACGTCCTGCATGGCGCGCTGCAGCATTTCCACGGCCTCGGGTACTTCGGTGGCCATGATCTGATCAACCACCCAGCGCTGGTCCTTTTGCGGCATGAGCGCCTCGATGCGATGCCCGAGGTAGCGAACGAAGGCAAAGTCCGGCCCGTCGGGGCCAAAGCCAAACTCGGCGTAGTGGTCTGCCAGCTCGTTGAACAGGTCAATGAATTCGTCATAGTGACTGGGCTGGCCCGCAGGTGGTTCGCCCAGCAGGTTGTCCTCGTTCTCCTGCAACACCTCGGCCAGACGCCTTACCAATGCATGGATGAACTCGCCACGCTCCTCAGAGCCCATGCGCTCAAACGCCATGCGGTCCAGCACATGGGCCAGAAATACCAGCACCTCACGCGTGAAGGCAAAGTACTGCGGCCCGATGTCGATGTCAAAGTGGGCCGAGCGCATCTGCTTGAGCATGTTCTGCGTCACGCGCCAGACGATGAAGGCCATCGCACTGGCGGTTTGCTGCGGGGTCTTGGCGGTTCCTGAGCGGAACCACTGGCTCTTGATTCTGATGTTGGCCATATCAAACCAGCGAACGTGGGGGCCATGTCAAGCCACCACACGCAGTGGCAAGCGTGGGGGCGAGCTTCTCCGCCGGGCCGCCCCAAGGAGAAGCAGCCCCCTCGGGGGGCAGCGCAGCACACGCAGTGGCAAGCGTGGGGGCGAGCTTCTCCGCCGGGCCGCCCCCAGGAGAAGCAGCCCCCTCGGGGGGCAGCGCAGCACACGCAGTGGCAAGCGTGGGGGCCATATCTCAATAGCCACCCTTGCCCAAGGGCTGCGGCAAGGCCGCTACCTTGGGACCTTGCTTGGCGGGCCCTGTCGGAAACAGATCGTAGAGATACTTGCTGTCCACTTCAGGGCGTATGTCGGCCATGCCCTTGAGCATGGCACGGAAATTCGGCGTGTGGCCGTTTTCGCGGTACTGGTCGCGCAGGTAGTTGATAACTTCCCAGTGCGCATCGGTCAACTCGATGTGTTCGGCCGAGGCGATGACGCGCACCGCCTCATCGTCAAATACCGGCTCAAGCAGGTAGCCCTGATCGTCGGTCTCGTGCTCCACGCCATGGATGTTGTAGCTCATTTTTACGTCTCCGTTTCTTCAGTTGCCCAGGAAACCCCTACACCGCCGCCGCTGACCTGTGCGGCACAAATATCCCGCAACCCAGCAGCCGGTGCGGCCCCAGGCCATGCTGCTGCAGACGCAGCGATTGTTCCGGCGGCAGTGCGTGCAGCATCAGGCTGAAGGTGTCCAGTACACGGCCTGACGCCAGCACGCGTTGGCGCTTGCCGCATACCCGCTCGCCGCCAATGGCCAACTCGGCCAGTTCCCGATCCACCGCCGCCATGAACGTCATTTCGTCCGCGCTGCCTGCCGCCACCCTGTACGCATACAGGGTGGAGTGGGGCAGCAGCTCGCGCAGGTGCGGTCGCCCCAAGCGCAGGAGATGGGCACCCACAGTCAGGTCAAGCCCTGCCAGCGCCAGCAGTTCGTCCGCGCGCTCCGCCCCCACCCGCAGCAACAAGCACGTTCGCCGGGACAGCAGGGCATGTTCGTCGCTGCCCTGCACCACCTTGATGGGATGTATGCCTGCCACAGGATCTGTGTCCAGCCAGGGTAACTGCGCACACAGGCCCTGTTGCAGCGCCTGTGCATGGTCGCGCGGCAATATCTGCCCCTGGATGGGAAACGCAGCGTCCACCGCCGCCTTGTCCGGTGCTTGCGGGGGGCTCATTCCGGCTCCTGGGTTGGGGGCACCGTCTGGGGCTGCGTCTGCGCCCAGCGCAGCAAGGCCTCGCCCCAAAGGCGCGCCGTCTGAGGGTCGATTTCAAACACCGTGAAACGGCTTTTCTCGCGTATACGCGTACGTAGCAGACTCATGCCGCCCGCGTCATAGTCCAGCTGCTGCAATTCGATGACCTGCCCGCCGAGCGGACTGATCAGCTTTTCAAGCGGAGTAACGGTCGTCATGTGGCCAGTCTTTAACTCTCTGCCGACCATCCTGGTGCAACTGCGTCGTGAAAGTCCACGCCGCCGGACCGGATAAATCGTCGGTACTGCCATTGGGCGCAATGGCGGGCCGTGCCGTCTATAACCGGCACGGGTGGGGGCATATAGCTCTAATGGGTAGCACAGAATAATCAACGAGGGTGATATCGCAGCACGCAGGGGCAACCGTACTATTTGCTCCAGAGTTGACCGTGAACCGGCCCGAAGAGGCAGACGTCAACAAGGCCACGTTGATTTCGATGGGCGCACCCGCTCACCCCCTTGACAGGAGACACACCATGAGCAAGAAACCGCACGACACCCCCATGCTTGACCAGTTGGAGGCCGGTCCGTGGCCCAGCTTTGTCACCGGTCTGAAGCGTCTGGCCAAAGAGAGCGACTATATGACCGACCTGATGGGTCAGCTGGAGCACTCCTACAAAACCCGCAAGGGCTACTGGAAGGGCGGAACGGTGGGGGTGTTTGGCTACGGCGGCGGCGTGATTCCGCGCTTCTCCGAAGTCGCTGAGATGTTCCCGGCCTCCAGGGAATTCCACACCCTGCGGGTACAGCCACCGGCGGGCATGCACTACAACACCGATGTGTTGCGCAAGATGTGTGACATCTGGGAGCGTCACGGTTCTGGCCTGATCGCCTTTCACGGTCAGTCCGGTGACATCATGTTCCAGGGTGCCAGCACGGCGAACGTGCAGGGTGCATTCGATGAGCTGAATGAACTGGGCTTTGACCTCGGTGGTGCCGGCCCGGCGGTGCGTACCTCCATGTCCTGCGTCGGTGCGGCGCGCTGCGAGCAGTCCTGCTTTGACGAAGCGCGGGCGCATCGCCAGGTGGTCAACACCTTCCTGGATGACATGCACCGCCCGGCGCTGCCGTACAAGTTCAAGTTCAAGTTTTCGGGATGCCCGAATGACTGCATGAATTCCATCCAGCGTGCGGATATGGCGGTCATTGGCACCTGGCGCGACAACATGCGTACCGACGAACCCCTTGCCCGCAAATGGTTCGCCAAACACGGCATGACCGAACTGGTGAACGATGTGGTCAGCCGTTGCCCGACCAAGGCCATCATGCTCAAGGAGACCAAGGACGTCTCCAAGGGGCCAAAGATTTCCAGCGTCGCCCTGAACGACACGCAGTCGCTGGAAATCGACAACGCCAACTGCGTGCGCTGCATGCATTGCATCAACGTCATGACCGGTGCCTTGGCCACGGGTACGGACAAGGGTGTGACGGTGCTGATGGGGGGCAAGCGCACGCTCAAGATCGGTGACCTGATGGGCACCGTGGTGACGCCCTTCATGCCGATGAAGACCGATGAGGATTACCAGGCTCTGGTGGAACTGGCCCAGAAGTCTATCGACTTCTTTGCCGAGAACGCACTGGAACACGAGCGTACCGGCGAGATGATCGAGCGCATCGGCCTGGTCAACTTCCTGGAAGGTATCGGTCTGGAGATCGATCCCAACATGGTTTCCACGCCGCGCACCAACCCCTATGTCCGCACCGACGGCTGGGACGACGAGGTGGCCAAGATCAATGCCCGCAAGGCGGCGGCCTGAAATTCTGACGAACACAGGAAGACCAACATGGCAACCATGCGCACCCCCATCGAGAGCGGCGTACCCGATAACAAGCAGTACCTGCATCCGCTGATGCTCAAGAACTACGGTAACTGGAAGTACCACGACCGGCCCCGGCCGGGTGTTTTGCACCATGTGTCGCACACCGGCGACGAAATCTGGACGGTGCGCGCCGGCACGCAGCGTCAGATGGACCTGTTCACCATCCGAAAGCTGTGCGACATTGCCGACGCCTATGCCGATGGCCATGTGCGCTTCACGATTCGCAGCAACATCGAGTACATGGTCTCCGACCCCGCGCGCGTGGCTCCGTTGGTTGAAGCGCTCACCAGCAATGGCTTTCCGGTGGGCGGCACCGGCAATTCCGTATCGGCGATTGCGCACACCCAGGGCTGGCTGCACTGCGACATTCCGGGCACCGACGCCTCGGGCGCGGTCAAGGCCCTGATGGACGACCTGCATGCCGAGTTCATCAAGGAAGAAATGCCCAATCGGGTGCATCTGTCCACCTCGTGCTGCGAGATCAACTGCGGCGGTCAGGCGGACATCGCGATCATCATCCAGCACACCAAGCCGCCCAAAATCAACCATGATCTGGTGGCCAATATGTGCGAACGCCCCACCGTGGTGGCGCGTTGCCCGGTTGCGGCCATCCGGCCCGCCATGGTCAATGGCAAGCCGTCGCTGGAAATTGATGAAGCCAAATGCATGTGCTGCGGTGCCTGCTATCCACCCTGTCCTCCGATGCAGATCAACGACCCCGAGCACAGCAAGCTGGCGATCTGGGTGGGTGGCAAGAACTCCAATGCGCGCGGCAAACCTACCTTCATGAAGATGGTGGCCTCGGGTCTGCCCAACAACCCGCCGCGCTGGCCCGAGGTGTCGGCCATGGTCAAGAAAATTCTCTACACCTACAAGGAAGATGCGCGTTCCTGGGAGCGGGTGTCGGACTGGATCGAGCGCATCGGCTGGCCGCAATTTTTCGAGAAGTGCGATCTGCCCTTTACCAAGTACCTGATTGATGACTGGCGCGGCGCCCGCTCCAGCCTGAATGCTTCAACCCACATCCGTTTTTGACTGATACCGGAATAAACCCACCATGAAATTCGGTTTACTTGTGAGCGAAGGGCCCTATACGCACCAGGCGTCCGACACGGCCTATCAGTTCGCGGCAGCGGTGTTGGCCAAAGGCCATGAAATCCAGCGCGTGTTTTTTTACCACGACGGTGTCAATAACGCGACCCGCCTCACCGAGCCACCGCAGGACGACCGCCATGTGGTGAACCGCTGGTCAGCCCTGGCTGCAGAGCACAAGGTGGACCTGGTGGTGTGTGTGGCGGCGGCCTTGCGCCGTGGCATCAAGGAAGAAGTTCTGGCGCCGGGCTTTCGCATCTCGGGTTTGGGCCAACTGGCGGATAGCGGCATCAAGGCCGATCGCCTGATCACGTTTGGCGACTAATTGACTACAGGGAAGACACCCGACATGAGTGAACAGCAAACAAATCCGGCGGCCGGCCCCAAAGTGAAGAAATTCATGTTCGTGAACCGCAAGGCACCCTACGGCACCATTTATGCCCTGGAAAGCCTGGAGGTTGTCTTGATCACCGCCACTTTTGATCAGGACGTGAGCCTTGTGTTCATCGACGACGGTGTCTATGAACTGGTCAAGGGACAACAAACCAAGGGCATAGGGATCAAGAACTTCTCACCCAGCTACCGTGCGCTCGACGGCTACGACGTGGAAAAGCTTTATGTCGATAGCACCTCGCTGGCGCAGCGCGGGTTGACCGAAAAGGACCTGCTGGTTCCCGTCGAAGTGCTCGACGCCCAGCAAATGGGTCAGCTCATGCAGCAACAGGACGTGATCCTGAGCTTCTGAAAACAAAGGACAAGACCCATGTTGCACATCATCAATAAATCGCCTTTCCAGACCAGCACCCTGGACACTTGTTTGCGCATGGCCCAAGCCGGCAACGCCGTGCTGTTCATTGAAGACGGCATTTACGCCGCTACCGCAGGCAGCGCTGCCGAATCCCGTGTGCGCCAGGCCTGCACCACGCTCAAGGTCTATGCCTTGCAAGCCGACATGGATGCCCGCGGCGTGACTGGAAAACTGATCGACGGCGTCACGCTGGTCGACTACGGCGGCTTTGTGGACCTGGCCGTGGGACACAAGACCTCGCACTCGTGGCTGTGAGCTGAACACGATTCGCTACCCCTTTTTTACTGGAGAAATACATGAGCTTTGAGATCAACGGCAAGACCTACGACACCGACGAAGAGGGCTACCTACTGAATCTGGCCGACTGGACCACCGATGCCGCCGCGCATCTGGCGGAAGAAGAAAAAGTGGCGCTGACCGACAACCACTGGGAAGTGATCAACTTCCTGCGCGAGTATTACAACGAGTACCAGATTGCGCCCGCCGTGCGCGTGCTGACCAAGGCCATCGGCAAGCAGTTTGGTGAAGAAAAAGGCAACAGCAAGTACCTGTATGACCTGTTTCCCTATGGCCCGGCCAAGCAGGCCTGCAAGATCGCCGGTCTGCCCAAACCCACCGGTTGTATCTGAATGAAGAAGCGGTATTCCCCCGGTTTCTGACACGTCGATTAACCCCCCGGTACCACCCATGTCGCTGCTGACGATTTTCTATGCGGTCCTGTTCTACGTCGCCTCCCTGGTGTTCGTCGTCGGATTGACGCTGAAGATTCGCAGCTACGCGAAAACGCCGGCGCCACTGAGGATTCCCACCACACCAGCGCCTATGACTTCCGCCGGTGTGGGCTGGCGCATGGCCCGCGAGGTTGTGTTTTTCGAGAGCCTGTTCAAGTCCAGCAAGTGGACCTGGATCTTCGGCTGGACTTTTCATGCCGCGCTGCTGCTGGTGCTGCTGCGCCACCTGCGGTATTTTCAGGAGCCGGTGTGGTTGCCTGTCGTCTTGATCCAGCCTTTTGGCACTTATGCGGGCTTTGCTTTTGTTGCGGCCCTGGGCGGCTTGTGGGCACGGCGCTGGCTGGTGGATCGCGTGCGCTACATCTCCACGCCGTCCGACCATTTGATGCTTGCCTTGCTGCTGGCCATCGGAATGACCGGGCTCGGTATGCGCTTTGTGGCGCATACCGACATCGTCGCCGTCAAGGCATTCATGCTCGGCCTGATGCGGTTTGACTGGCAGCCCTTGCCGACCGACCCGGTGCTGCTGGTGCATCTGGCGCTGGTTGCACTGCTCATGATCATCTTTCCCATCAGCAAGCTGTTGCATGCACCAGGCCTGTTTTTCAGCCCCACCCGCAATCAGGCCGACAACGCCCGCGAAGTCCGGCATGTCTCGGCCTGGGCCGCCGCGCTGGACAAACGACCCTGAGCACCCACCATCATCATGGCCACCGCCGCATTTGAAACCCCCAAGCTCAAGAGCTACCCGGTCATCCCGCTGGTACAGGTGGGGGCCACGTCGCACCTCAAACCTTTTGTGGCGGGTGCGCCGATTCAGAAGGCGCTTGGCTTCCCCGAAGAACTGGTGGAGGACTGGCAGGCAAAAGCCCTGGCCAAAATGGGCGAGCTGCTGGGCAAATACCGCTCGCTTCAGGTCTATATGGACGCCTGCGTGCATTGCGGCGCCTGCTCTGACAAGTGCCACTATTTTCTGGGCACCGGAGACCCGAAGAACATGCCGGTGGCGCGCCAGGATCTGATGCGCAAGATCTACCGGCGTTACTTCACGTTTGCGGGCAAGTGGTTCCCCAAGCTGGTGGGTGCGGTAGACCTGACGCGCGAAGTGCTCGACGAGTGGTACAGCTATTTCAACCAGTGCTCGGAATGCCGTCGCTGCTCGGTGTTCTGCCCTTACGGCATCGACACTGCCGAGGTCACCATGGCCGCCCGCGAGATCATGGACTCCATCGGCATGGGGCAAAAATACTCGAACGAAATCATCGGCAAGGTGCACCGCATCGGCAACAACCTGGGTATCCCGGGGCCGGCGCTGGAAAACACGCTGGAAGGCCTGGAAGAAGACACCAAAGACGAAACCGGTCTGGACATCAAGTTCCCGCTTGACGTCAAGGGCGCCGAGGTATTGCTGATAACGCCTTCGGCCGACTTCTTCTCCGAACCCCACGTGGAGAGCCTGATCGGCTACGCGAAGGTGTTCCACGCCGCGGGGATCAGCTGGACGCTGAGTTCGCACGCCTCGGAGGCTGGCAATTTCGGCATGTTCATCGGCAACTACGAGCAGATGCGCAATATTTCTTTGCGGGTGCGTGAAGCCGCACTGGAACTCGGGGTCAAGCGCATCGTGGTGGGCGAGTGCGGTCATGCCTGGCGTGTCGCTTACAGCTTCTGGAACACGCTGATTGGACCTTTCGACTATCTCGATCAACGTTACCCGGTGCCGCAGCATATCTGCGAGTTCACCGATGACCTGATTCAGCGCGGCGCGCTCAGCTTCAACAAAGACGCCAACGACGATCGGATCATCACCTTCCATGATTCCTGCAACGTGGCGCGTGCCTCGCGCATGGGCAACATGCCGGGCGGACAGTTCATCATTCCGCGGCGAATCATCACGTCCGTGGCCAATCGCTTCCATGACATGGCGCCGCAAACCATCCATGAAAGCACTTTTTGCTGCGGGGGTGGCGGTGGCTTGCTGACGGACGATCTGATGGAGTTGCGCGTCAAGGGTGCATTGCCTCGCATGGAGGCCTTGAAGAACGTCGTGGACGACCACGGCGTGAATTTCATGGCCACGATCTGCGCCATTTGCAAAGCCCAATTCACCAAGGTATTGCCCTACTACGGCTTCAACATGAGCATGGTGGGTGGTGTGCACCAGCTGGTCAGCAAGGCGATCCGCCTGGGTGACAAGTAGCCCCGCCCGCTTGCTGCAAATACAAACATCAGGAGACTCCAACATGTCCGCGCCCAATGAATCCGTCGCCGTCAAACCACTGACCTTCCGTCGCTACAAGGACGGCGACGACAAGGTCGGGTCCTGGCAAAAAGAGATTTTTGATGCAGGCCACTCGCACAAGTGTCCCACCTACATTCAAAGCACGCCACCGTGTCAGGGCAGCTGCCCCGCCGGTGAGGACATTCGCGGCTACCTCAACATCGTGCGCGGCATCGAGAAGCCGCCCACTGGCATGGTCTGGCAGGAATACGCATTCCGCCGGCTGACGCAGGCCAACCCCTTCCCCTCCGTCATGGGGCGGGTTTGTCCGGCCCCCTGCGAGTCAGGTTGCAACCGCAACCAGGTGGAGGATTTCGTCGGCATCAACTCCGTCGAACACTTCCTGGGCGACTACGCGATTGAAAATGGACTCGCTTACCCCAAGCCGACCACCCAGACCGGGAAAAAAGTTGCCGTGATAGGCGGCGGGCCGGCTGGCTTGTCAACGGCGTACCAATTGGCACTCAAGGGACACGAAGTCACCGTATTCGATGAGCGTGCAGAGCTCGGCGGCATGATGCGTTATGGCATTCCGGGCTTTCGCACGCCGCGTGATGTGCTGGACGCCGAGATCCAGCGTATTCTGGACCTGGGCGTCAAAACGCGCATGAACTGCCGCATCGGCACCGACATCAGCATGGCCCAGATTCGTGCTGAATTCGACGCGGTGTTTCTGGGGCTGGGTGCACAAGCCGGTCGTGCCTTGCCGGTCGAGGGTGCGGACGCGCCCAACTGCGTGACGGCTACCTCCTTCCTCAAGGCCTTCAATGATGGCCGTCTGCGCCATGTGGGCAAGCGCGTCGTGGTGGTCGGGGGTGGCGATACGTCGATTGACGTCGCCACGGTGGCGCGCCGCCTGGGTCACATCGACAAGATACACGAGTCCGATCGACCCGAGCGCGCCATTGCCGGCCATGTGGCACACGATGTGGCGGAGGCTTCGGCTCGCCAGGGCGCAGAGGTGACCTTGACCACCATCTTCTCCGTGGACAAGATGCAGGCTACCAAACACGAGGTCGAGCAAGCCCTGGCCGAAGGCATTGCCATCCGCGGCGGCATGGCCCCGGTGGCGGTGGTGCGCGGGCCGGACGGTCGCGCCATTGCACTGCGCGTGATGCAATGCGAGGCCAAGGTCGTGGGCGGGCGACTCGAGATCAGGAACATCGAGGGCACGGAAGAGGACATTCCCGCCGACCTGATCGTCTCGGCCATAGGCCAGGCGGTGGATTTCACCGGGCTGGACGAATTCAACAACGGCAAAGGTGCCATCAGCAGCGACAAGAACTACCAGGTGCAGGGTCAGCCCGGATTTTTTGTGGGCGGCGACGTGGTACGCCCGCACCTGCTGACAACTGCGATCGGGCATGGCGCGATCGCGGCTGACGGCATTGACCGCTTTCTGCAGAACGAAGCGCTGGAGAAACGTCCCAAGATCGACGTGCATGCCTTTGATCTGAAGCGAAAGATGCTGGAAAAGGGGTATGCCTTCAGTGAAGTGCACGAACCCATACGCGGCACGGACAAGAGCAGCGCAGCGATTCACAATTTTGACAACCGCTCGGACCGCTATGTGATTTCCCACAAGGAATTGTTCCTGGGCCACTTTCCGTACGTGGCGCGCAACCGCCGTGGCATGGTCACGCTGACTGCCGAGCAGGCACTGAATAATTTCGAGGAGCGGCTGCAATCCCTTCTGGAGGCCCAGGCCGTCGCCGAGTCCAAGCGCTGCATGAGTTGTGGTCAGTGTTTCGAGTGCGACAACTGCGTGGTCTATTGCCCGCAGGTGGCGGTGTTCAAGGTGCCAAAATCCAAGTCCACGATGGGACGTTATGTGGACACCGACTACAGCAAGTGCATCGGCTGCCACATCTGCGCCGATGTCTGTCCCACCGGCTATATCCAGATGGGACTGGGAGATTAGCGGTATGGCTGAACTTGGCGCGCTTAGCCGGGCCGTTGCCGGAAGTTTGTGCAGTTTGGCCCTGTTGCTGCCTGCAGGTCCGGCAGCGTGGGCGCAGGCATTGGCGCCTTCTCCCGCGGCCAGCCGTGTGCCGCAGCCTGTGATCGAGCCGGCGCGTGGCGACAAATGTGTGGAAGACCCCGCATTCATGCGGCGTAACCACATGGAGCTGCTCAAGCACCAGCGCGACGACACACTGCGCGGCGGGATTCGCACCGGGAAGTACAGCCTGAAGGCCTGCATAGTCTGTCATGCCAGTCAAACCACTGGCAGTGTGACTGCAGCGAGCACCAACTTTTGCATCAATTGTCATACCTACGCAGCGGTAAAAATTGACTGTTTCGGCTGCCACGCCAGCAAACCGCCCCAGACATCCTTCCATTCCCTGCTGCCCCAGCATGGCAAACCAGGTGAGCCGCCGCTGAGTCTGCAATTGCGGCAGATGGTGATGCAGCAACAACTCAAGCCATGAAGAAGGACAGCACAAGCCCATCGACCGGAACGACTGACGCCAAGACCGGTCGACGTGGTTTTCTGGGCGTCGCTGCAGCCGGTCTGGCGGGGGTCATGATCGCGCCCGGTGTCCGGCTGATCGAGATCGCGCAGGCCGGACCCCCAGCCAGCGCACCCAGCCCGGGTGCAAGTAACAAAGTCCGATGGGGCATGCTGATTGACAGCGGCAAATGCACCAGCGGCTGCACCGACTGCGTTACCGCTTGCAATACCGAAAATGGACTTTCGGGGGGCACCCGGACGACCGATTCACAGTGGATTCGGAAGATAGAAATCAAGGAAGTCCGGACCGGAAAAACGCAGTCTCTGCCCGTGATGTGCCAGCATTGTGCCGAGCCGCCTTGCGTGGATGTGTGTCCCACCGGCGCCTCCTTCAAGCGCGCAGACGGGATTGTGCTGGTGGACAAGCACACCTGCATTGGTTGCCGCTATTGCGTGATGGCCTGCCCGTACAAGGCGCGCTCCTTCGTCCATGAGCCGCAGAATGATCAGAAGCCGGATGTGCCGCGTGGCATGGGGACGGTGGAAGGTTGCACCCTGTGTGTGCACAAGGTGGACCGCGGCGAGCAACCCGCATGCGTCAGCGCCTGCTCCGACGCAGGTCATGGTGCCATGGTGTTTGGCGACCTGAACGACCCGAACAGCGAAATCTCCCGACGTGTGGCGAGTTACCCCTCGCGCCAGATTCGTGAAGACCTGAATCTGAACACCGGTGTGCGCTACACCGGCATTTGAAGCAACAAGGCATGATCCCCATGAAAAGCACGCTGCGTGAACTGCAAGGCGCCAGTCCCGGCTACTACCTGTTGCTCGGGGGCTTGGCGCTGGTCACCTTGTCCGGCCTGGGGGCGGCCTGGTTCATGGAACACCATGGCCACATCGTGACCGGCATGAACAACCAGGTCGTCTGGGGACTGCCCCACGTATTTGCGGTGTTTCTGGTGGTGGCCGCATCGGGCGCGCTGAATGTGGCCTCCATGGCCTCGGTATTCGGCAAGGCGGAATTCAAACCGCTGGGCCCGCTGTCCGGGCTGCTGGCGATCGCGTTGCTGCTCGGTGGCTTGACCGTGTTGATGCTCGATCTGGGCCGCCCCGACCGCTTGGTTGTGGCCATGACGCACTTCAACTTCAAGTCCATTTTCGCGTTGAACATCTTTCTCTATTCGGGATTCATGGGTTTTGTCATCGCCTATTTGTGGACCATGATGGAGCGGCGCATGAACCGCTACACGCCGCTGGCGGGTTTGTTCGCCTTTGTCTGGCGCATGGCGCTGACCACCGGGACCGGCTCGATTTTTGGTTTTCTGGTGGCCCGTCAAGCCTATGATTCGGCACTGCTGGCACCCTTGTTCATTGCGCTGTCGCTCAGTTATGGCCTGGCCGTATTCATTCTGGTCCTGATGCTGGCTTTTCAGGGCAGTGGTCGCCCTCTGGGCGATGCATTGATGGCACGGTTTGCGCGGCTGCAGGTGATTTTTATTGCGGCAGGCCTTTATTTTGTACTGGTCTATCACCTGACCAATCTGTACTTCACCAAGCACCACGATTTCGAACGCTTCATCCTGCTGGAAGGAGGCTTGCACACCATCCTGTTCTGGTTGGGTCAGGTGTTGCTGGGCGGTGTGCTGCCGATGCTGCTACTGTTGCATCCGCGCATTGGCCAGATGCGTTTGCGCATTGCAGCAAGCGCCACCCTGGTGGTGGGGGGAGGGTTTGCGCAGATGTACGTCACCATCATCGGTGGGCAAGCGTTCCCGCTGGTGTTGTTCCCTGGCCGGCAAGTGAGCAGCAGCTTTTTTGACGGCGTGGTAAATCCCTACTCGCCCAGCCTGCCGGAGTGGCTGCTGGGTTTTGGCGGCGTCGCCATCGCGGGCCTGATCGTCACACTGGCGTTGAAATTTCTGGGCTTTCTGCCCGAGCGCCTGGACGACGCCGCGCTACAGGCAAGCAGCGCAGCGAACGCGGCCGTGAGTACCTGAAACCGATCCGGCATGTCACGCTTTCTGGTTTCGGCTGCGCACAAATCTTCGGGCAAGACAACCATCACGGTGGGCCTGTGCGCCGCCTTGTCGACCAAAGGCCTGGCCGTGCAGCCTTTCAAAAAAGGGCCGGACTACATCGACCCCCTGTGGCTGAGTCAGGCCAGCGGACGCGACTGCTTTAACCTCGACCCCTACCTGATGACGCCTGAGCAGATCACCACCTGCTTCACCCGCCACGCTGCGCAGGCTGATATCAGCATCGTGGAAGGCAACAAAGGTTTGTACGATGGCCTGGCACTGGACGGCAGCAACAGCAACGCCGCACTGGCGCAGTTGCTGGACCTGCCCGTGCTGCTGGTGCTGGACGCCCGCGGCATGACACGCGGCATCGCGCCGCTGATTCTGGGCTACCAGGCATTTGATCCGCGCATCCGCATTGCCGGTGTCATCCTCAACCAGTTGGGCGGTGCCCGTCACGAATCCAAGCTGCGTGCGGTGATTGAACATTACACCGATGTGCCGGTGCTGGGCGCCATCGCGCACGATCCGCGTCTGGCGGTGGTGGAGCGCCATCTTGGACTGATGCCCAGCCATGAACTCGATGACGCCGCGCAGCGCGTGCGCGCCATGGCTGAACTGATTGCCGCGCAGCTTGATTTGCCTCGGGTGTTGCAGCTTGCCGCGAGTGTCGCACCATTGCCGCCGACACCATCGGCGCAACCGGCAGTGCAGGCGGCGACACCGCAGCCACGCGTTCGCATCGGTCTGGCGCGCGACAAGGCCTTTGGCTTTTACTACCCGGACGACCTGATCGCCCTGGAAGCGGCCGGGGCCGAGATTGTGCCCTTCAATACTTTGCAGGACGCTTGCCTGCCTGAAGTGGATGGTCTGTTTATCGGCGGCGGTTTCCCGGAAATGTTCATGCCGCAGTTGCAGGCTAATGCCCCCATGCGCCAAAGCATACGCTCCGCCATTGAAGGGGGGATGCCCGTCTATGCCGAATGTGGCGGTCTCATGTATCTCGCACGCACACTTCGATGGCACGACGATGTTTACCAGATGGTGGGCGCACTTCCTGCGGATGTGCTGGTGCACGAGCGCCCCGTGGGTCGCGGCTATATGGAACTGCAGACGACGGCCGATGCGCCTTGGTCTGCCCGCGCGGGCGCCGCGCCGCAAACCCTGCGCGGGCACGAGTTCCACTACTCCAGCCTGGAAAACCTGGCGCCGGACCTGAAATTCGCCTATCGCGTGATGCGCGGGCATGGCGTGGATGGCCAGCGCGACGGCATCGTCTACCGAAACGTGCTCGCCTCCTACGCCCACCTGCGCAGCGGGGCGGGCACGGAATGGGCGCCGCAGTTTGTCGCCTTTGTACGCACGCTCAGCATCGCGTCGAAGCCGCAGGTCAGCGCGGTCGCGCGCAGCGTGCTGGTCCATGGCCAACCCGTTGCTACCGACTCTGAAGGCTATTTGAAAAACCTGGATGATTGGTCTGAGGACTTTGCACGGATACAGGCGAAGGCGGAAAACCTGGCGCTGACCGATGAACATTGGCAAGTGATCCTTTTTTTGCGGGCGTACTTCGAGGAGCACAGGGTGCAGGCGCAGGTACGCGCGATGATTTGGCACTTTGCCAAAGTTTGGGGGACTGAACATGGCAACAACCATTACCTTCACACGCTTTTTCCGGTTGGTGGACCGCAAAAGCAAGGCAACCGTTTGGCCGGTCTGTTGAAGACCAAGGGTGAACATTGATATATCGGACAGAAATCACTGTCCCCAACTGATCAGGAGTACGACATGTTTACATTAAGCAGCGCCGCTGCACGGCAAATCCAGCAGGCAGCCATCGCCAGTGGCGCCCAGGAGATGGTTTTGCGCATTGCTGCCAGGGTCGACGCCGACGGCTCAATGCAATACGGCATGGGTTTTGACGACCCGAGCGAAGAAGACATGAAGCTTGACCTGGACGGTGTGGCGGTCGTGATCGCCGACGAACACCAGGAATTGCTGAATGAAATCTTGCTGGACTACGTGGAACTCCAGCCCGGCGAGTTCAACTTTATTTTCATTGATGGCCGGCAGTCCCAGGATGCGCCCGAGCAAGCGTTGTCCGGCGGTTGCGGCAGTGGGGGCTGCAGCGGTGGTGGCTGCGGCAGTACCAAAAGAACGCATTGAAAACCGACAACACGACCCTCTTGTCTGGTGCCGGGTGCGTTTATCTGGTGGGCGCCGGCCCCGGTGATCCGGAGCTGTTGACGCTGCGCGCTGTGCGCCTGCTGCAGCGGACTGACGTGGTCGTCTATGACCACCTGGTGTCCAGTGCGGTGCTGGACTTTGTGTCGCCCACCGCCGAACGCATCTACGCGGGCAAGCGCCGCAACGAGCACACCATGCGGCAAGAGGAGATCAACGCGCTGCTTGTCAAACTCGCCCGCGAAGGCCGGCAGGTGGTGCGCCTCAAGGGCGGCGATCCGTTCATCTTTGGGCGCGGCGGCGAGGAGTTGCAGGCGCTGGCGGCTCATGGCATTGCCTTTGAGGTGGTGCCCGGCGTGACAGCCGCCTCGGGCGTGTCCAGCTACGCCGGCATCCCTCTGACGCATCGCGACTACGCGCAAAGCTGCCTGTTTGTGACCGGCCATCTCAAGGACGGCACGGCCGACCTCGACTGGCCCAGCCTGGTCAGACCACGCCAGACGGTCGTGATCTATATGGGTCTGGGTGGACTGCCCGAGATTTGCCGCCAGATGATGCAGCACGGTGCTGCCCCCACGCTGCCCATTGCCGTGATTCAGGACGGTACGATCACGACCCAGAAAGTCGTTACCGGAACCTTGGCTGACATGCCAGAACTTGTGGCCGAGCAGGGCCTGAAATCACCGTGCCTGACGATCATCGGTGAGGTTGTCAGACTGCATGAGACGCTGGCGTGGTTCCATCCATCGATAGCGCTCACAATAGCGTGAAGACATGCATTTTTGAAGAACGCATCCGCATGACAGTTTTCGAGACTGGTTTGGAGAAAACCTTACCTGCCTGAAGGGACTGAATCTTGGATTTTCTGAATTTCGCCCGTGGCCCGGCGCTGAGCTTTGCCCTCGTCGTGTTCGTGCTGGGCACGCTATGGCGTCTGGGCGGCATTCTGCGGCGACCGCGCATGCGGGACCTCTCGCCACCGCGCCCGGGCGCGCCTTCGAACCTGACGGGCGCACTGCGCGCCATCGTGCGCGGCATGTGGCCGCGCAGGGAGTTCGGTCAAGCGGCGCTGGTCACGAGCATCAACGGCTACGTCTTCCACATCGGGCTCGCACTGGTGTTTTTCGGCTACGCGCCGCACATCGCGCTCATACGTCGCATCACCGGCCTGTCGTGGCCGGCCTTGCCTGACATGGTGATGTACCTCGCTGCCGGCGCCACCATCGTCTCGCTGCTGCTGGCGCTGTTGTTCCGCTTGACGGACCCGGTGCTCAGGAGGATCTCCAACGCCGACGACATGATTACCTGGACCATCACTTTCCTGCCCCTCGTCACAGGCATGGCGGTGGTGGGCGAGCCCTCTGCAGCCATTCTGGCGCGCGACCACGTGATCTACGCTGGCCCGCTGGCCGTTCACCTGCTGACGCTGGAACTGCTGCTGATCTGGTTTCCGTTCGGCAAGCTCATGCACGCCTTCCTGTTCGTCTTCTCGCGCGGCGCCACCGGCGTGCGGTTCAGCCATCGGGGCGTCAAGTTATGAGCGCCGTACGGCAGCTCCGAAGGTGCTCGCTCCCCCTCGGGGGGACGGCCCGCAGGGTCAAGGGGGGCACATGACGACGGCGACCGACGTAACACCTGCCTTCGACCAGCAGGGCGAGCAGAGCGACGAAGTGCGCGTCGATGCGGCCATGCGCAGCTTCGTGTCGGATTTCGGCGTCACCGCCGCGCTGCACATGGAGTCCTGCGTGCGCTGCGGCCTGTGCGCGCAGGCCTGTCACTTCCATGTGGCCACTGGCGATGCCAAGTACACGCCTATCCACAAGCTCGAGCCCTTCCGCCGCGCCTATCTGCGTGAGGCCAGCCCGTTTGCGCCTCTGGTGCGCGCGCTCGGTCTGGTCAAGAAGCCAAGCATCACCGACCTGCAGCATTGGCAGGAACTGCTCTACGACTCCTGCAATATGTGCGGCCGCTGTACCGTGGTTTGCCCTATGGGCATCGACATCGCCGAACTGGTGAAGGAAGCCCGCCACGGCATGTTCAAGGCCGGGCTGGTGCCGGATCGGCTGGCGCTGATGGACCGCACGGCCCGGCAGTGGGGCAGCACCGCGACACCGGGCGAAGACTTGCCCGACATCCTGGCCGAGGTGTCTGCCGAGCACGGCGTCGTGATTCCCTGCGACCTGGACAGCGCCGACATCCTGGTCACCGCCGCGCCCGCTGAATTGGGCGAACACACCAAGGCGCTGGCGGACGCTGCCAGGATCCTCAACCGCATTGGGGCCAGGTGGACCATGCACCAGGGCGGCTTCGACGCGTCCAACATCGGCTTCAACAATGGCGACCTGGAGTTGCAGGAGAAGCTCACGCGCGCGCTGATCGACACCGCGGTGAAGATAGGCGCCAGGACGGTGATCTTGCCCGAGTGCGGCCATGCCTACGGCGCGGCGCGCTGGGAGGCGGCCAAGTGGTACGGCCAGGCACTGCCGGTGCGCATCATTCACATGACCGAGTTCCTGGACGAGTTGATCGCAAGCCAGCAGATCCGCGTCAACAAGATTGGTGAGACCGTGACTTTCCACGACCCTTGCCAGATCGTGCGCCGCGGTGGGCTGGAGGCGGCGGCGCGCCGCGTGCTGGCGGCGCTCGGCTTCGAGCTGATCGAGCTCAAGGACCATGGGGTCACGGGTTATTGCTGCGGCGGTGGCGGCGGCGTGGTGTCGAACCAGCGCGCCACACCCTTACGCCATAAGGTATTCGAGATGAAGAAGCAGCAGGTCGAAGCGACCGGCGCCCAGCGCTTCGTCACGAGCTGCGGCCAATGCCGTATCGCGCTCGAGATGGGTGCCAAACATGCGCACTGGGACAAACCGGCCGAGAGCCTGCTGGAACTCGTAGCCGACAATCTCGCCGATTGAGGAACAGGCGGGGCTGCGATGGGATCGAACGCCAGGAACCAGACCCTGGCCAGATCCGAAACCATGAACAAGACTGGGGTGGGCGGATCGGCCGTTTGTACCACCTCCTGTCATGCCAGGATCAGCCTTTGGCTTTTTGACTGGCCTCACCCGCCGCCTTGACCCCGTCCGGCGAGCTGTGGTACTCAAACGCAAACACCGCCGCTTCGACCCGCGAGCGCAGATTGAGCTTGTCCATGATGTGGCGCACGTGCAGTTTGACCGTGTTGTGGCTGATATCCAGCGCTTTGGCAATAACCTTGTTGCTCTGGCCGCGTGCGACGTGGTCGAGCACCTCGCGCTCGCGCTCGGTAAGCGAGGCCACCAGGGCGCCCTTGACCGATCCCTTGGGACCGGATTGCAGTATTTGCGCGAGTTTCAGCGTCATGGCCGAGGCCACAACCATCTCGCCGCGTGCGGCCCTTGCGATGGCGTTGATGATCTCCTCTGGCTCCATGTCCTTGAGCAGGTAGCCTCGCACACCGGCGCGCAGTGCGGCGGACATGTCGTCTTCGCTGTCACTCATGGTCAGTATGACAACCGGGGTTTCACAACCCTCTGCGCGAATCAGGCGCAACAGACTCAAGCCGTCGGTCTTGGCCAGACGCAAGTCCAGCACCATCAGGTCGGGTTGTTGCTCCCGTAGCATAGGCGCCACCTGCGCAGGGTCGCCCGTGGACCCCACCACCACCATGTCACCTCGGTGTTCCAGCAGCTCGGACAGGCCGTTACGGCACAGCGTGTGATCGTCCACCAGCATCACCCGGGTCTTGGCCGTCATGTAGCGTGCTCCCCAGTGGCAGGATTGGCAGGGAGTACCAGGCGTACCCGGGTGCCGCCCCCTTCATTCCTGCCGACCTCCAGACTTCCGCCCAGGCGCTGCGTTCTGCCCTGCATGATTTCCAGTCCGAAATGGGCCGCTGCTGCCGGTTCTGCCATGCTTGCTCCCCCGAATAGCTCGGCCATGCCCCGTCCATCGTCCTCGATCAGGAACTCGAGCTGTCGGGGCGTTTTGTCAATCGCCAGAACGGCGCGGCTGGCCATCGAATGCTTCGCGATATTGGCCAGCGCTTCCTGAATGATGTGAAACACCTGCGCTTCCTGTTCGTCGGTCAGGTTCAGATTCTGCGCCGAATTCCTGATTTCCAGTGTGATGCCAGTGCGGTCAAGGAAGCCGTCGGCGATACCATGGAGCGCGTGCAGCAGGCCCAGTGGATCCATGCGGGTGCGAAAGTAGGTCATGACCTCGCGCAAATTGTCATGCACATCACCCACGGCCTTCTTGACATCCGAAAAGTATTTGAGCGAGCGCTGGTCATCATGAGCCAGCAGGGCATCGTTGAGCAAGGGCAGTCGCATTTTGACGTAAGCCAATGTCTGCGCAATGGCGTCATGCACTTCATTAAGCATTTCCTGGCGCTCTTTCATCACCGTCACGCGCAGGCGCTCGCGCTCAATCCGGGCATTGTGCAGGGCCAGTCCCAACAACTGGCCAATCAGGCGCAATATGGTCTGCGTCTGCGGGTCAATCTGGGCATTGGCTTCAAAAAACAGGTTGTAAATCCCCAGTACCTGTTTGCCGTGGGGCAGCGATATGGCCAGCACGCTCTTGCATTGCAGTCCGAAATAGGCGTTGCTACCGTGTCGGTCGCAGGATCGCACGTCGTCCACCCAGACCAAAACGTCGGTACCGGCGGCGATACCGCACATGCCGCAGTCGCGCTCCACCAGCCGTTCGGTGCTCAGCACATGCGGCGGCAAGCCTTGCTGCGCTACCAGCCGCATATATTGCCCGTCGTCGGTCAGGACGCGCACGGCCCCGGCCTGGGCTCCGGCCAGCGCAACGATGGAAACCAGAAAGCGCTCCAGTAGCGGCTCCAGATCACTACCTGCAGCAAGTTCCGTCGTCAATTCGGAGACGATAGGATCCCCGTCTGCTGCGGTTGCGGTGGACGCCGGGGTGAACAGGGTATGGGTCGGATTCATGTTGAGGTAACGAACATGCTAGTTCATTAGTCGGGGCTGATCTATCGTGAAAACCCCCGTGAAACCCCAGGGCGCCGTGGAATGTCCTGAAAGCGCCAGGTCGGGGCCCGAAATCCGGTTCGGGCAAGGGGTAGCCGCCACGCTACCCATTCGGGTTACACCAGCTAACCCGTGTCGGCTATAGACGGGGCCGGGTGCCCTTGTTTTTAATAGGGGCACTCTGAAAATTCTGCCCTTGCACGCTGGTCATGGACCGCTTGCACGGCCTCTTTTGTTGACCCGCCAGCGAGAAAAGCGCCCACTGCATGTCTGCCACACCGCTTCACGATCCGAGCACTGCGCCGCTGGCCGAAGCCACCACCGAGACGCGCAACACAACGTGCTACATGTGTGCCTGTCGTTGCGGCATCCGGGTGCATTTGCGCAACGGCGAGGTCCGCTACATCGAGGGCAACCCGGAGCACCCACTGAACCAGGGCGTGATCTGTGCCAAGGGTTCGTCAGGCATCATGAAGCAGTATTCGCCGGCACGTCTGACCAAGCCGCTGCTGCGCAAACCCGGCAGCGAACGGGGTGATGGCCAGTTCGTCGAGATCGAATGGGACGAGGCCTTGTCGATGCTGGAACAGCGTCTGAAGAAGATCCGTGCCACCGACCCCAAGCAGTTTGCCCTGTTCACCGGGCGCGACCAGATGCAGGCGCTGACCGGCCTGTTCGCACGCCAGTTCGGCACGCCCAACTACGCCGCGCACGGCGGTTTTTGCTCGGTCAACATGGCGGCCGGGATGATCTACACCATTGGCGGCTCTTTCTGGGAGTTCGGCGGCCCCGATCTGGAACGCGCCAAGCTGTTTGTGATGATAGGTACGGCCGAGGATCACCACTCCAATCCGATGAAGGTGGCGCTGTCCAAATTCAAGCGCGGCGGCGGGCGCTTTGTTTCCATCAACCCGGTGCGTACCGGCTACTCGGCCATTGCTGATGAGTGGGTGCCGATTAAGCCGGGAACCGATGGCGCGCTCCTGTTGGCGCTGATCCACGAACTGATTAAGCTGGGCCTGTATGACCGCGAGTTCCTCGCGCGCTACACCAATGCCGGTCAACTGGTGAATCAGGATGCCGGCAGCGACGACTTCGGCATGATGCTGCGCAACCCGCAGGGCGATGTCGTCAATCCGCTGCGCCCAGCCAACTTTTACTGGTGGGACCGGCTCACTGACCGGGACGTCGCCGACCATACGGAAGGCGCTGACCCGGCATTGCTGGGGCACTTCAAGCTGCCCGACGGCACACCCGCCGTACCGGCCTTTCAGTTGCTGGAAGAGCGCGTCAAGCCCTACACCCCCGAGTGGGCTGAAGGAATTACCGGCATCCCGGCTGCCACCATCCGGCGCCTGGCGCACGAGATGGGTATCACCGCGCGTGACCAGAAGATCGAGTTACCCATCGCCTGGACCGACTGCTGGGGTCAACGCCACGAGTCGGTCACGGGCAACCCGGTGGCTTTCCATGCCATGCGCGGCCTGGCGGCGCACTCCAACGGTTTTCAAACGATTCGCTCGCTGTCGATTCTGATGTCGCTGCTGGGCACCATCGACCGTCCCGGTGGTTTCCGGCACAAGGCCCCGTATCCGCGTGCGGTGCCGCCGAACGCACGTCCGCCCAAGGGGCCGCAGGCCGTCAAGCCCGACACCCCGCTGGACGGCGCGCCGCTGGGCTGGCCCGAAAGCCCGGATGATCTGTTCGTGGACGACCAGGGTCAGCCGGTGCGCATCGACAAGGGTTTTTCCTGGGAACATCCCTTGTCAGCCCACGGCTTGATGCACAACGTCATCACCAATGCATGGCGCGGCGACCCCTACCGCATCGACACCTTGCTGATCTTCATGGCGAACATGGCGTGGAACTCCACCATGAACACCTCCGAAGTGCGCAAGATGCTCAATGACAAGCACTCAGAGGGCGAGAACAGCGGTGAGTACAAGATCCCCTTCCTGGTGGTGTGCGATGCGTTCCAGTCGGAGATGACGGCCTTTGCCGATCTGATCCTGCCTGACACCACCTATCTGGAGCGGCACGACTGCATGTCCATGCTGGACCGTCCGATCTCCGAGTTCGATGGTCCGGCAGATTCGGTACGCATCCCCGTGCTCCCGCCTAAAGGCGAGTGCAGGCCCTTTCAGGAAGTGCTGGTGGAACTGGCGGGTCGGCTCAAGCTACCCGCCTTCACGCTGGCAGACGGCACGCGCAAGTTCAAGAGCTACCCGGACTTCATTGTCAACTACGAAACCGCGCCGGGTTCAGGCATCGGTTTTCTGGCAGGCTGGCGTGGCAAAGGCGGCGAAAAGTCCATGCGCGGCGAGCCCAACCCCAAACAGTGGGAAATGTATGAAAAGAACAACTGCGTGTTCCATTTCGAGATGCCACCGGAACACCAGTACATGCGCAACTGGAACCGCGGCTACATGGAGTGGGCGCAAAAGGTGGGCATCCGGCGCGACAAGGATCCCATCGTCATCCACATCTACTCAGAGTTCATGCAGGATTTTCGTCGTGCAGCCCAGGGAAAGCGCCCCGGCAAGCAGCCACCAGACCACTTGCGCAAACGGGTGGAAACCTATTTCGATCCGCTGCCGTTTTATTATGTTCCGCTTGAAGAGCAGGCCACGGACACGGCCAGATATCCACTCAACGCCATCACCCAGCGCCCGATGGCGATGTACCACTCCTGGGACTCGCAAAACGCCTGGCTGCGCCAGATCCATGCCCACAACTACCTGTTCGTCAATACCAAAACCGCGATCGCGGCAGGTATTGCCGATGGCGGCTGGATGTGGGTGGAGTCCCAATGGGGCAAGGTGCGCTGCATGTGCCGCTACTCCGAAGCGGTGGAGCCCGGCACGGTCTGGACCTGGAACGCCATCGGCAAATCCGCCGGCGCCTGGAACCTGACCCCCGACGCCAACGAATCGCAGCGGGGATTCCTGCTCAACCACCTGATTTCGGAAGCCTTGCCACCATCGAGTGCCGGCGCGTCCATTTCCAATTCCGACCCCATCACCGGACAGGCTGCGTGGTACGACGTACGGGTGCGTATCTACAAGGCGCAGGAGGACGAAGCTGAGCAAACCTGGCCACAGTTCAAGGCGGTGCCCGCCACACCAGGCATGCTGCAAGTGCTGCCGCGCTGGCTGGCCTGGTTTGCGGGCCGGGGAGGGCGTCAATGACCCAGCTTGCATTGGTGATCGACCTGAATGTGTGCGTTGGTTGCCACGCCTGTGTGACCAGCTGCAAACAATGGAACACATCTGGCGCGGCGGGCGCGCTGGTGGACCTGAACCCCTATGGTGCAGACCCGAACGGCACCTTCTTCAACCGGGTGCAGACCTTTGAAGTCGGTGAATTTCCGAATACGCAAACGGTGCATTTCCCCAAATCCTGCCTGCATTGTGAAGACCCGCCTTGCGTGCCGGTGTGTCCCACCGGGGCCAGCTACAAGCGCGCCGAGGACGGCATTGTGCTGGTGGACTACGACAAGTGCATCGGGTGCAAGTACTGCAGCTGGGCTTGCCCATACGGCGCGCGCGAGTTTGATGAGCAGCGCAAGGTCATGACCAAATGCACCTTGTGCGTGGACCGTGTCACGGATACCGCACTGCCGGAGAGCGAGCGCAAGCCCGCCTGTGTTCTGGCCTGTCCAGCCAGCGCCCGCCTGTTCGGTGATGTGCACGATCCGGAATCGGTCGTATCCAGGGCCATCGCCGATAGAGGGGGGTATCAGCTCATGCCCGAATGGGGAACACGTCCGGCCAACCACTACTTGCCGCGCCGCAAGACCGAAATACGCATTTACCCCGAAGACCTCGAGCGCGTGGACAACCCGCTGAAGCTGGACGGCAAGCAACCTGAACACGCCCACCGTGATCCGGGGCGCGAAGACTTCGCCACCTGAACCCCAACCCTGCACACCATGCAACCCGCTTTTTCAGTCATCTTTCTGACCACGCTGATCGGCGCCGCACAAGGACTTTTTCTGGCGCTGTACGGCACCGAGATCTCCGGCGTGGGCGGTCTCACCCCGGTGCAAAGCCAGCGATTTCTGTTCTCGGGAAGTCTGGTCGCACTCGGGCTGAGCGCTTTGGGTCTGGTCGCCTCATTTTTTCACCTCGGGCACCCGGAGCGTGCGTGGCGTTCCGCGGCCATGTGGCGCACTTCCTGGTTGTCACGGGAGGTCATCGTCCTGCCACTTTTCATGCTGGGCCTGTCTCTCTATGGTGGCGCTCATTTTCTGGGTTCAAGCCACACCAGGATCATTGGCGCCGCCACCGCATTGGCCTGTCTCGCGCTGTTCGCCTGCACCGCCATGATCTACGCCTCGGTACGCTTCCTGCAAGAGTGGGCCAGCCCGCTGACCCTGGTGAACTACTTCCTGCTGGGCTGCGCATCGGGCCTGACCCTGGCCACGCTGTTGGTGGCGAATTTCGACGCGCCCGGCCTGGTCGTGCCTTACGCCATGGCTGCAAGCATGCTGACTCTGCTGGCCTGGGTCAGCCGCAGCGCCTCACTGCTGCGTAACGCCCGGCTCAAGCCAAAATCCACGCTGCAAAGCGCCATCGGCATCAAACACCCGCGCATCGTGCAAAAGGCCCAGGGTTTCATGGGCGGCTCCTTCAATACGCGCGAATTCTTTCATGGCCGCAGCGCAGCCTTGCTGCGTTCGATCAAGTGGGCTTTTCTGCTTCTGGTGTTCCCGCTTCCGCTGCTGTGCCTGGCCCTTGGCGTATCGGCCTCGTCCACGCCGATGCTGGCTGCGGCCTTTGCACTGCAGTACACCGGCTTGCTGGCGGAGCGCTGGTTCTTTTTTGCCCAGGCCAACCACCCGCAGAACCTGTACTACCAGACGATCTCCTGAAAGGAACGTTTCCATGCGCAAAATCCTGTGCTCCATGGCCTTACTCGCCAGCCTGAATGCCTTCGCCGATGCTCCATGGCTGGTCGAGGCGCGCAAGGTCGCTGGCTCGGTGCCCCCCCAATTGCTTCAAGTGCTGAGCGAAGAAATCGCCAAAGGCGGACCGGAGTCTGCCATTGGCGTCTGCCGCGAAAAAGCACCGCAGATGGCCAGGACCGCATCGGCGCAAACTGGCTGGGCCATCCGGCGCGTCAGCCTGCGCCAGCGCAACCCCAAGGCGGTCCCTGATGCATGGGAACAGGCTGCCCTGGAAGACTTTGACCGACGCGCCGCCGCTGGCGAGAGCCCGGCCACACTGGAAAAATGGGAGGTCGTGGCACAGGCCGATCGCAAGGAGTATCGCTACATGCGGGCGCTTCCCGTACAGCAGGTATGCCTGGCCTGCCATGGTGCGACGGACACCCTCAAGCCGGAAGTCATGACGCAATTACGCACGCTGTATCCCGGCGACAGGGGCGTGGGCTATTCGATTGGCCAGATTCGCGGTGCGATGACGATACGCAAGGCCATGTAAACCCCAGATCAGCGGCGACGAAACAACCCGATTCCCCTTCATGGACGACGTCGCCACGCGCACACCATCCACTGCGGCATTCCTCAAGCAGTTGCAATGGGCCGGGATGATGTTGGCCATCCTTGTGCTCCTGGCCGGTCCCGTGCATGCCGCTGGCAATGTGGCACCGGCCAGCATACTGCCCTGGTGGTTCTGGCCGCTGGCGCTGTTTGTGACCTGTTTTTTCATCGGCATCGTGGCGGTGCCTGCCGGCATTGGGGGTGGCACGCTGTTTGTGCCCATCATCGGAGGGTTTTTCCCCTTTCATCTGGACTTCGTGCGTGGCGCAGGTTTGCTGGTAGCGCTGGCCAGCGCGCTGGCGGCCGGACCATTGCTGTTGCGCGGTGGCCTGACCAGCCTGCGCCTGGCGCTGCCGCTGGCGCTTCTGGCCTGCATGAGCTCGATTGCAGGGGCATTGCTCGGTCTGGCGCTTCCCGCCCCGGTGATCCAGACAGCGCTGGGACTGATCGTGCTGGGCATTGTGGCGCTCATGCTCGCCGCCAAAAAATCAGAATTCCCCCACGTGGCGCAACCCGACCGGCTGTCTTCGGCATTGGGAATTCATGGCGTCTTTATTGATGGCGCTTCAGGCCGGTCCATCGACTGGCAGGTACACCGAACGCCTCTGGGGCTGGTGCTGTTTCTGGGCATTGGCGTGATGGCCGGGATGTTCGGCATTGGCGCTGGCTGGGCCAATGTGCCGGCCCTGAACCTGCTGATGGGTGCACCGCTGAAGGTGTCGGCGGGTACGTCCGGGTTGGTGTTGTCGCTGGTCGATTCCTCGGCCGCCTGGGTGTACCTGAACCGCGGCGCGGTATTGCCGATGATCGCCGTGCCCTCAGTCGTAGGCATGATGCTGGGTGCGCGGATAGGCGCCCGCCTGCTTCATGTGCTCAAGGGATCGGTCATCCGCAAGATGGTCATCACCCTGCTGCTGTTTGCAGGCATACGCGCCCTGTTCAAAGGCTTGGGCCTGTGGGTCTGAAAGCGAGCGATCGATGAGCACCGCAAACTCTACGAATGCCCAGCAGCAACAAGCCGAGGCCAGGCGCTACGCCTTGCTGCTGGATTGGGGTACGCGCGTCGGCGTACTGGCGCTGCTACTCAGTTTCGCGGCCTATCTGTTCGGGGTACTCCAGCCGCATGTGCCTCTGGAGCAACTGCCCAGCGTCTGGAACCTGCCGGTGAGTGCCTACCTGCAAAGCACGAACACCCCCACGGGCTGGGGCTGGCTGGCCCTGGCGCACAAAGGAGACCTGTCCAACCTGATCGGCATTGCACTGCTGGCCGGCTGTTCGCTGCCACCCTTGCTGGGCTTGATCCCTTTGTATCTGAAGCGGCGTGATTACGCCTATGCAGGGATTTGTGCCGTGGTGGCGACGGTGCTGGTACTGGCCGCCTCGGGTATTCTGACAGGAGGGCACTGAGCATGGCGGAACTCTTCTCGCGTCTGTTGCTGGCCACCGAACACACCGAATTTGACACCGGAGCCGAAACGGTGGCCATGGACCTGGCGCAGCGCTGCCAGCTGCCGCTGGCCACCGTCCTCCCCCTGGTGAGTAATCCGGAATATGAGGCGCTGGCGCCGCAGCTTGCGGCGCGGGCCGAGCACGACGCTGCGACCAAGATCGCCCAGTTGCGCGCCCAGGCGGACGCGGTCGGCGTGACGATAGCCCTGCGCGTGCGACGCGGTGAAGAGCCGTATTGTGAGATCGTGCAGGAGGCGCGGGAGCAGGGCAGCGACCTGATCATCATTCGCCGCCGCGGGAAGCGGAGCTTTCTGGCGAATCTGCTGGTCGGCGAGATGGTGAGCAAAGTCGTCGCGCACGCGCCCTGTCATGTGCTGATTGTGCCGCGGGAGGGATGCATGTGGCGCCGGCGCGTGCTGGCCGCTGTGGAGCCTACGGCGCAAGGGCGTCAGGTCGTCGCCACGGCTGCCGCGGTCGCCGCTGAGTGTGGTTTGCCACTGCATCTGGTATGCGTCGTCGCCTCCGAAGAGGAGCGCCAGCCGGCGCAGGCCTTCATCAACGGGATGCAGGATCAGGCACGGCTGGCTGGCGTGGTTGCACAAGGTGAGGTACGAATTGGAAAACCATTCACGGAAATTCTGGCCTCCGTGACCAGCAGTGGGTCTGATCTGATCGTCATGGGCAGCCGAGGGGACAGCCGGATTGGTCGTGCCCTGGTCGGGGGGGTGGCGCAAAAGGTGATGGGTTTGTCAGAACACCCTGTGCTGGCTCTGCATTTTAAATAACCCCGGATTCTTCCTGTCATGAGTGATGCACTGAACTACCTGCTCAAAGCCCGGCCCGAGGCATTGGGCCATTATTTCGCGTTCCTGAAAGATGCTGGCAAGCACCTGGACCCCAAAACAAGGAATCTGATTTCGGTCATCACTAAAGTGCATGCCCAGACCGATCGCGGCTTTCGCCAATACCTGGGTCGTGCGCTGCGCGAGGGCTGCACGCCGATGGAGGTTCTGGATGCGCTGCTGATGGCGTTTCCAGCGCTGGGACTGGCCAAAATCATCTGGGCCGTGGACATCATTCTGGACATGAAGATCCCCGGGTTCCAGCCCGAGGCCTTGACCAGCCTTGGCCAGTGGCACGACGTGATGGCCAGCTCAGCCGTCGGGGATGGTGAAGTCACGCGCACCGAATGCGATGGCCGCGGCCTGTTCATCTATCGCAACAAGAAAATTTTTCAGGTGTACGACAGCCGTTGCCCGCACCAGACCACCGACATACCGCAGCTGGCACTGAAGGGCAGTACCCTGACCTGTCCCAAGCACCAATGGGTGTTCGATGTGAAGAGCGGAGACTGCATCAAGAAAGGCAACAGTCCGCTCAAGCGCATCGACTCCAAGGTCGTCAAAGGCCGTTTGCAGGCTTTTTGGTAACCCCCAGCCGCTGTCGCCTGCATCATCCAGGCGACAGCGGCTAGGCGTTTCGCGAGCCGCGGCCGGCAAGGCCTCGAGAGGGACGACATGCTGGCAAAGTGAACGTGGGGGCCGGGTTCACCCGATAGCGAGCTGCGTCACTGTGCTGACCGGGACCTTTTTACCCAGCGTCAAGGTCAACACGCCGTTTTCCAGTTTCGCGGTGCTGGCCGAGGCATCGATTTCCACCGGAAAACGGTAAGCCGCCTTGACCGTGCGTGCTGCATCGGCTTTGCTGGCAATACGCACCACATCGCCTTCGATGCCGATGTCCAGCTGTTCCCTGGCCAGGCCCGGAACGTCCAGTTGCAGTGAATAGGCCTTGTCGCCGTCTTCCACCGACGCCGATTGGGCGGTGCGGCTGTCGGACAGGGAGCCCAGGGTGTCGCTCAGGAATTTGTCAAGAGCGCCATTGCTGACCAGCGAGGAGGCGGGACGCTGAAAGTTTCGCGCAGGACGGCCGGCAAGTGAATAGAACATCAGGACTCCTTTGGGTTGATCGGGAAAATTTTCCCCTTACACTTCGCGGCTCCCAATCGTGATCGCCGCATGCACAGCAGGTAAGCGTGCCAAGGCGTATTTCAAGGAAATTCCAGAATGTATTTTTTCAGTTCCCGGGTCTTGAAACGTGTCGTACTGGCCTTAGGCGCGAGCGCCTGCCTGTGGTCTGCCGTTGCCTCTGCACAGCAGTCCGTGGCGGCGCCAGCTCCGGTCCGCGTCGCGCTGATCGAGAGTTTGTCCGGACCGTTTGCCAATACCGGCGAAGCCGTGTTCCGCAACCTGGTGTGGGCGGCGGAGCGCGTCAATGCGCGCGGTGGCCTCAAGCTGCCCGGCGGCAATCGCCCCCTGGTGTTCGTGCGCTACGACAGCAAGGGCCAGAACGAGGAGGCCCTGTCGGCCCTGCGCTCCGCCCTGGATGACGGGATCACGCTGGTGACCCAGGGCAACTCGTCGTCGACCGCTGCGGTGCTGATTGATGCGATCAACAAACACAATGAGCGCCAGCCGGCCCAGCGCGTGCTGTACCTGAATTATTCCGCGGTGGACCCGGTGCTGACCAATGAAAAATGCAGCTACTGGCACTTCCGCTTCGATGCCCACGCCGACATGCGCATGGCCGCGCTGATGGATGTGCTCAAGGACGACAAGGCGGTCAGGAGCATCTACCTCATCGGGCAGGACTACAGCTTCGGCCAGGCCGTGCTGCGCGAAGCCCGCAGGCAGCTCGGCGCCCAGCGCCCCGATGTGCAGATCGTCGGTGACGAGCTGCACCCGATGGGCCGCGTCAAGGACTTTCTTCCCTATGCCGCCAAGATCAAGGCCAGTGGCGCTCAGGCCGTGCTCACCGGCAACTGGGGGAACGACCTGACCCTGCTGGTCAAGGCCGCGCGGGATGTGGGTTTTGAAGGCAGCTTCTACACGTTTTACGGCAATGCACTGGGCGTCCCCGCCGCGCTCGGTGATGCCGGCGTTGGCAAGGTCATCGCCGTGGCCGACTGGTTTCCCAATGAGCCGGGTGCCCAGTCGGAGGCGTTTTACCAGTCCTTCCGCCAGCGTTTCCCCAAACCCCAGGACGACTATGTGCACATGCGCATGCAGTTGATGGTCGAGGCCCTGGCGCAGAGCATCGAAAAAGCCCGCACGGTGGAGTCCGCCGCCGTCGCCGCTCAGCTGGAAAAGGCGACCGTGCTGTTTGCCGGCCACAAGGGCGTGATGCGCAGCGCCGACCACCAGTTCCAGCAACCGCTGCTGGTGGCCGTGATGGACAAACAGGGGACACCCGGTGTCCGGTTTGACGTCGAAGGCTCGGGCTATGGTTTTCGCGTGATCAAGACCATAGCTGCAGCGCGCTCCGAACAGGCGCACAACTGCAGGATGCAGCGGCCCTGAACCGCTCGCCAAAGACCCTTCCGCTGAAAGACACCCATGAGACAAGCCGTTTTAGACCTCGAAGAGTCGATGATCCGCCAGGTGGCCAATGCCGGCATGGGGCGCAGCGATGTGCTCAAGTTCTGGTTTGGTGAAAGTGACGAGGTCACACCCGCCTTCATCCGCGACGCTGCCATCGCCTCGCTGCAGCAGGGCGAGACTTTTTACGCGCACAACCTGGGCTTGCCGGAGTTGCGCGAGGCGATTGCGCGTTACGCCACGGGCTTGCGCTGTGTCGGCGCAGCAGCGATTGAAGCGGACCGCATTGCCGTCACCTCGGGCGGTGTGAATGCCCTGATGCTGGCCATGCAGGCCCTGGTGGATGCCGGCGATGAGGTGGTGGCGGTCACGCCGGTCTGGCCCAACCTGACCGCGCAGCCGCTGATCATGGGTGCGAAGCTGCACTGTGTGAGCCTGCGGCCGGTGGCCGGCCAGTGGCAACTCGATATGGACGAGTTGCTGGCGGCCATCACGCCCCGGACCCGGCTGTTGATCGTCAACGCACCGAACAACCCGACCGGCTGGACCCTGAGCCGCGCCGAGCAGGACACCCTGCTCGCGCACTGCCGGCGCACCGGCACCTGGATTCTGGCCGACGAGGTGTACGAGCGGCTTTATTTCGAGCCCACGGAGAACGGCTGCGCGCCTAGCTTCCTGGATATCGCGGCCCCGGAAGACCGGCTGGTGGTCGTCCATAGCTTTTCCAAGAGCTTTTTGATGACCGGCTGGCGCCTGGGCTGGCTGGTGATGCCGCCCGGCATGACGCCGCACATGGGCAAGCTGGTGGAGTTCAATACCTCGTGCGCTCCGGTGTTCGTCCAGCGGGCCGCCCTGGTGGCACTGGCAAGAACCGATGACGTCACGCCGCAGCTGGTGGCGCACCTGAAAACCTGCCGTGACACGCTGGTGCCGCTGCTGCAGGCGCTGCCGGGCGTGGAAGTAGCGCCGGCCCGGGGCGGCATGTATGCGTTTTTCAGGCTGTCGGACCAGGCGCGCTTCGGCGATTCGCTGGCCACCGCCAAACGCCTGGTGGTGGAGGCCGGCCTCGGACTGGCCCCCGGCAATGCCTTCATGGTCAACCCGGCGCCCGAGGCCCAGGGCTGGCTGCGCTGGTGTTTTGCGAGCCGGGACGTCGCCAGGCTGGAGCAGGGCGTGGAGCGCCTGGCCCGCTGGCTGCCCGGCGCCTGAGTCGATCCGGAGACTGGGCTATAATCCAAGGCTCTGCCCAAGGCGTGCTTTTTCATTCATGAAGCAGCACCTCGCAGAACACGGCGGCCACGGTCAACTCCCACGTCGGGAACACTGTACCGCTCGCAAGTCATTTCAAGGAAAACCCATGATCGCGAAATCCATCAAGGCCGACATCGTTCAGGCCAACGCACGCGCCGCCGGCGACACCGGCAGCCCTGAAGTTCAAGTGGCCCTGTTGACCGGCCGCATCAATGAACTGATGCCCCATTTCAAGACCCACGCCAAGGATCACCACGGTCGCCGTGGCCTGCTGCGCATGGTGAGCCGCCGCCGCAAGCTGCTGGACTACCTGAAGTCCAAGGATGCAGCCCGTTATGTTGCGTTGATCGCCAAGCTTGGCCTGCGTAAATAAGCGCTAAAACGACTGCAAGGCGCCTGAGTTAGTTCACTAGCTCAGGCGTTTTTTACTTCGGAGCAAGGCAAAACGATCACGCGCTGTGTCATTCCACAAGAAAAGACCTGGTATCCCAGGCATTTTGTGGAATGGCATCGTGTTCTGCCAGCCACCCCTCCGGGCTCCTGCACTGCCTCAAGTGCTTGAAACTAGTGGAGATAAACCATGAGCATTTTCAACAAAGTCACCAAATCCTTCCAGTGGGGCCAGCACAAGGTCACGATGGAAACCGGCGAAGTCGCACGCCAGTCCGGCGGCGCCGTGTTGCTGGATATGGATGGCACCGTGGTGCTGGCCACCGTGGTCGCCAAAACCGAGGCCAAGCCCGGGCAGGATTTTTTCCCGCTGACGGTCGACTACCTGGAAAAAACCTATGCCGCTGGCCGCATTCCCGGCAGCTTCTTCAAGCGCGAAGGCCGTCCCAGCGAGTTCGAAACACTCACCTCGCGCCTGATCGACCGCCCGATCCGCCCGCTGTTTCCTGAAGGCTTTTTCAACGAAGTGCAGGTTGTGATCCATGTGCTGTCGCTCAATCCTGAAATCGAAGGCGACATTCCTGCGCTGATCGCTTCCAGCGCCGCGCTGGCCATTTCCGGCATTCCGTTCAACGGCCCGATCGGTGCCGCCCGCGTGGCCTACATCGACGGCCAGTACGTGCTGAACCCCGGCAAGACCCAGCTGAAGGATTCGAAGATGGACCTGGTTGTGGCCGGCACCGAAGCCGCTGTGCTGATGGTCGAGTCCGAAGCCCAGCAGCTGTCCGAAGAAATCATGCTCGGCGCCATCGTGTTTGGCCATGAGCAAGGCAATATCGCCATCAACGCCATCCACGAACTCGTTCGTGACGCCGGCAAACCGGTCTGGGACTGGCGTGCGCCCGCCAAGGACGAGGTGCTGATCGCCAAGGTGGTTGCGCTGGCCGAAGAAAAGCTCGCCAAGGCCTATCAGATCCGCAACAAGCAGGCCCGTACCCACGCCACGCGTGAAGTGACCACCTGGACCAAGATGGGCCTGAAAGCCGAAGGCGTCGAATTCGATGGCGTTGCGGTCGAAGGCATGCTGTTCGACATCGAAGCCAAAATCGTGCGCAGCCAGATCCTGGCCGGCGATCCGCGTATCGACGGCCGCGACACGCGCACCGTGCGCCCCATCGAAATCCGCAACAGTGTGCTGCCCCGTACCCACGGTTCGGCCCTGTTCACGCGCGGCGAGACCCAGGCGCTGGTGATTACCACGTTGGGCACCGAGCGCGACGCGCAGCGCATTGATGCTCTGTCCGGCGACTATGAAGACCGCTTCATGCTGCACTACAACATGCCTCCGTTCGCCACCGGCGAAACCGGCCGTGTGGGCAGCCCGAAGCGCCGCGAAATCGGCCACGGCCGCCTCGCCAAGCGCGCGCTGATCGCGGTGCTGCCGACCAAGGAAGAGTTCCCTTACACCATGCGTGTCGTCAGCGAGATCACCGAGTCCAACGGCTCCTCGTCGATGGCTTCGGTCTGCGGCGGCTGTCTGTCACTCATGGACGCCGGCGTGCCGATGAAAGCCCACGTGGCCGGCATCGCCATGGGCCTGATCAAGGAAGATAACCGCTTTGCGGTGCTGACCGACATCCTGGGTGACGAAGATCACCTGGGCGACATGGACTTCAAGGTGGCCGGTACCACCGCCGGCATCACCGCGCTGCAGATGGACATCAAGATCCAGGGCATCACGAAGGAAATCATGCAGGTCGCGCTGGCCCAGGCCAAGGAAGCCCGCATGCACATCCTCGGCAAGATGCAGGAAGCCATGGGCGAAGCCAAGACCGAGGTCTCTGACTTCGCACCGCGCCTCTATGTCATGAAGATCAACCCCGAAAAAATCCGTGACGTGATCGGCAAAGGCGGCGCCGTCATCCGTGCGCTGACCGAAGAAACCGGCACGCAGATCAACATCGAGGAAGACGGCACCATCACGATCGCGTCGAACGACAGCGCCAAGGCCGATGAAGCCAAACGCCGCATCGCCGAGATCACCGCCGAAGTCGAAATCGGCAAGGTCTACGAAGGCGCGATCACCAAGATCCTGGACTTCGGTGCCCTCGTCAACCTGCTGCCCGGCAAGGACGGCCTGCTGCACATCAGCCAGATCGCCCACGAACGTGTCGAGCGCGTGACCGACTACCTGAGCGAAGGCCAGATCGTCAAGGTCAAGGTTCTGGAAACCGACGAAAAAGGCCGCGTCAAGCTGTCCATGAAGGCGCTGCTCGATCGTCCGGCCCAAGGCCAGGACCAGGGCTGAACTGCTATCTGATTGGTAGCTGCTCGCGCCCGTCTGACGGGCGCTGCGGCCAACAATGAGCATGTACCTGATGAAAGCAGTCGAAATCACTTCCTTCGGTCCGCCCGACGTCCTGTGTCTGGGCGAGCGGCCTGCGCCGGTTGCCGGCGAAGGCGAGTTGCTGATCCGCGTCAGTGCCAGCGGGGTGAACCGCCCCGATGTCCTGCAGCGCACCGGCAACTACCCGGTGCCGCCCGGGGCGTCCGATATTCCGGGGCTGGAAGTGGCTGGCGTGGTGGTTGGCGGCGACGCCGCGGCCATGGCGCAAGCCGGCCTGAAGGCGGGCGACCGTGTCTGCGCGCTGGTGGCGGGCGGCGGTTATGCCGAGCTGTGCGTGGCGCCGGTGGGCCAATGTCTGCCGGTGCCGGCGGGACTCAGCGATATCGAGGCAGCCTCGCTGCCCGAAACATTTTTTACCGTCTGGAGCAATGTCTTTGACCGGGTGCGCCTGCAAAAGGGCGAAACTCTGTTGATCCAGGGCGGCTCCAGCGGCATCGGCGTGACGGCCATCCAGATGGCCAAGGCGCTGGGCGCCACGGTGCTGGTCACGGCCGGCAGCGACGACAAGTGCGCCGCCTGCCTGGCCCTCGGTGCCGACCACGCGATCAACTACAAAACCAGCGACTTTGCCGAAGAGGTCAAGAAGCTGACGGCTGGCCAGGGCGTCAATGTCATTCTCGACATGGTTGCCGGCAGCTACGTGGCGCGTGAGGTCGAGTGCCTCTCCGAAGACGGCCGTCTGGTGATCATTGCCGTGCAGGGCGGCCTCAAGGCCGAGTTCAATGCCGGCCTGGTGCTGCGCAAGCGCCTCACCATCACCGGTTCGACGCTGCGGCCGCGTTCGATCGAGTTCAAGGCTGCGATTGCCGCGGCCCTGCGGGACAAGGTCTGGCCGCTGATTGCCAGTGGCGCGATCAAACCCGTGATTCACTGCACCTTTGCCGCGGCAGATGCCGCCCAGGCCCATGCGCTGATGGAGTCGAACCAGCACATCGGAAAAATCGTCTTGACCTGGCAGGTACCCAGCCCATGAAAAAGCTCATCGCAGGAAACTGGAAAATGAATGGCAGCCTGGTTGCCAACGAAGCCTTGCTGCAGGCACTGGCGGCCGGTTTGCCGGCGCAGCCGGGGTGTGCGGTGGCGGTGTGTGTTCCGGCGCCGTATCTGGCGCAGTTCCAGGCGCTGGCCCAAGCCTTGCCGGCCTTGGCTGCCATTGATCTGGGTGCGCAGGACGTCTCGGCCAAGGCCTCCGGGGCCTACACCGGTGAAATCAGCGCGTCCATGCTGAAGGACTTCGGCTGCCGTTACGCCATCGTCGGCCACTCGGAGCGCCGCCAATACCACTTCGAGACCGATGCATTGGTGGCCGAGAAGGCGCAGCAGGCGCTGGCTGCGGGCATCACGCCGATTGTCTGTGTCGGCGAGACACTGGCAGAACGCGAAGCGGGGCAGACGGAAAGTGTCGTCAAACGCCAGCTGGCGGCTGTGATTCATGCCAATGGCCACTGCATCAGCGAGATCGTCGTGGCCTATGAACCGGTCTGGGCCATCGGCACCGGCAGGACCGCGACACCCGAGCAGGCGCAGGCCGTGCACGCGGTGCTCAGGGCCCAGCTCAAGGCGGCGACGGACCAGTCCGCTCGCGTGAAAATTCTGTATGGCGGAAGCATGAATGCGGCCAATGCCGCAACGCTGCTGAGCCAGCCTGACATCGACGGCGGCCTGATCGGCGGCGCGTCGCTTAAGGCCCCCGATTTTTTGACGATTATTGCTGCAGCCGCCGTCTGACGGGCGGAGCAGGCTATTCAATTAGGAGTAAACATGAACGCTTTGTTAACCATTGTTCTGGCGATCCAGATGATCACCGCGCTGGCCATGATTGGCCTGATCCTCGTGCAGCACGGCAAGGGTGCCGACATGGGTGCGGCTTTTGGCAGCGGCGGTTCCGGCAGCCTGTTTGGCGCCAGCGGCAGTGCCAACTTCCTGTCGCGCACCACGGCTGTTCTTGCGGCGGTATTTTTTGTCTGCACGCTGGCCCTGGCTTATTTCGGTAACGCGCGTCCACAGACCGGCACCAGCGTGCTGGAAGGCGCAGCCATCACGGCGCCAGCGCCGGTCGCTCCCGGTGCCGGCCAGATCCCCGGCACGGCCACCCCCGCACCCACAGCCGGTGCGGTCGCCGTACCGCCTGCGCCGGCAGCTTCAGGCGCAGGTCAGATCCCGACGAAATAGCGCCATAAAGGTGCCGTGCTGCTCAGGGAACGGCACAAATTCAGGGTAAACTCTGAGACTGCCCGGAAAGCCAAAAACCGCAAGGTTCCTCATGCAATCCGGACAGCTAAAAACCGCGGACGTGGTGAAATTGGTAGACACGCTATCTTGAGGGGGTAGTGGCGAAAGCTGTGCGAGTTCGAGTCTCGCCGTCGGCACCAAGTGTTCAAACCGTGTCTTCGCACCACCCAATGATCAGCCTGCTTCTCGCTATTTTGCTTGATGTTCGCGGACAGTGTTGCAAAGCCACCTAAGGTAGGCGCGTGTGAGTTCGCAGCTCAGCGCGCTTTTTGCTTTTCGAATGTGTTTCAATCGCATGTTGCCTGTTCTGTCCTGCCTGAGAGCTGCCAGTCATGATGAATCTTGAGAATTACCTGCCCGTCATCCTCTTCATCTTGGTGGGTGTCGGAGTCGGGGTGGTCCCTCAGTTGCTTGGCTTCCTGCTGGGCCCGCGTCGTCCTGATGCAGCTAAAAATTCCCCTTATGAATGTGGCTTCGAGGCCTTTGAAGACGCGCGGATGAAGTTCGACGTGCGCTACTACCTCGTGGCCATTCTGTTCATTTTGTTTGATCTGGAAATCGCTTTTCTCTTCCCCTGGGCTGTGGCCCTGAAGGAAGTGGGCATGGCAGGCTTCACCGCCATCATGCTGTTTTTGGGCATCCTCGTCGTGGGCTTTGCCTACGAGTGGAAAAAGGGCGCCCTGGACTGGGAATGAGGTAATCAACATGGGTATCGAAGGCGTCTTCAAAGAGGGCTTCATCACCACATCGGCGGACACGCTGATCAACTGGTCCAAGACTGGCTCCTTGTGGCCGATGACGTTTGGCCTGGCCTGCTGCGCGGTTGAAATGATGCACGCAGGGGCAGCGCGCTACGACATCGACCGTTTCGGCATGCTGTTCCGTCCCAGCCCCCGTCAGTCCGACCTGATGATCGTGGCAGGCACCTTGTGCAACAAGATGGCACCAGCCTTGCGCAAGGTCTATGACCAGATGGCTGAACCCCGCTGGGTGCTGTCCATGGGCTCGTGTGCCAACGGTGGTGGTTATTACCACTACAGCTACTCGGTGGTGCGCGGTTGCGACCGCATCGTGCCAGTGGACGTCTATGTGCCGGGCTGCCCGCCCACGGCCGAGGCCCTGCTGTACGGTGTTCTGCAATTGCAGGCCAAGATCCGCCGCGAAAACACCATTGCCCGCTGAGAGCGCAGGACTGTTTCAATGAGCACCAAACTCGACACCCTGCAAGCCGCGCTGCACTCTGTGCTGGGCGATGCCGTCAAGCGGCTGGACAACCTCAAGGGCGAACTGACCCTGACCGTGTCCAGCGCCCAATACATCCAGGTGGCCACCACCTTGCGCGACCACCCTGAACTGCGCTTCGAGCAGCTTCAGGACCTGTGTGGGATGGACTACTCCACGTACAAGGATGGCGCCGCTTCGATCTATGCCGAAGGTCCACGTTACTGCGTGGTCAGCCACCTCTTGTCCGTGGCAAAAAACTGGCGCCTCCGCCTGAAGGTCTTCGCCACCGATGACGACCTGCCCATGGTGGCCTCGGTCAACGACGTCTGGAGTTCTGCCAACTGGTTCGAGCGCGAAGCTTTTGACCTGTACGGCATCATCTTCGAAGGTCACATCGATCTGCGCCGCATCCTCACCGATTACGGCTTCATCGGCCACCCCTTCCGCAAAGACTTCCCGACCTCGGGCCACGTTGAAATGCGTTACGACCCCGAACAGCGTCGCGTGATCTACCAGCCGGTGACGATTGAGCCGCGCGAGATCACCCCGCGCATCATCCGTGAAGACAACTACGGAGGCCTGAAGTAATCATGGCCGAGATCAAGAACTACACCCTGAACTTCGGGCCCCAGCACCCGGCTGCCCACGGCGTACTGCGCCTGGTGCTCGAGCTCGACGGCGAAGTCATCCAGCGCGCTGACCCGCACATCGGTCTGCTGCACCGCGCCACTGAAAAACTGGCCGAGTCCAAGACCTTCATCCAGTCGCTGCCCTACATGGACCGCCTGGACTACGTCTCGATGATGGCCAACGAGCACGCCTACTGCCTGGCCATCGAGAAGATGATGGGCATCGACGTGCCCGAGCGTGCCCAGTACATCCGCGTGATGTTCGCCGAGATCACCCGGGTGCTGAACCACTTGCTGTGGTTGGGCTGTCACGGTTTCGACTGCGGTGCGATGAACATCCTCATCTACTGCTTCCGCGAACGCGAAGACCTGTTCGACCTGTATGAAGCCGTATCAGGCGCGCGCATGCACGCCGCCTACTTCCGTCCGGGTGGCGTTTACCGCGACCTGCCGGACACCATGCCGCAGTACAAGGTCAGCAAGATCAAGAACGCCAAGACCATTGCGCGCCTGAACGAAAACCGCCAGGGGTCCATGCTGGACTTCATCGACGATTTCACGCAGCGTTTCCCTGGCTTGATCGACGAATACGAAACCCTGCTGACCGACAACCGCATCTGGAAACAGCGCACCGTGGGCATCGGCGTGGTCTCGCCCGAGCGGGCTCTGAACCTTGGCTTCTCAGGCGCCATGCTGCGTGGTTCAGGCATCGTCTGGGACCTGCGCAAACACCAGCCCTACGATGTCTACGACCGCATGGACTTCGACATTCCCGTGGGCAAGAACGGAGACTGCTACGACCGCTACCTGGTCCGCGTGGAAGAGCTGCGCCAGTCCAACCGCATCATCAAACAGTGCGTGGATTGGCTGCGTGCCAACCCCGGCCCGGTCATCACTGACAACCACAAGGTGGCCCCCCCTTCCCGCCTCGAGATGAAGACCTCGATGGAAGAGTTGATCCACCACTTCAAGCTCTTCACCGAAGGCTTCCACGTGCCGGAAGGCGAAGCCTATGCGGCCGTGGAGCATCCCAAGGGCGAGTTCGGCATCTACCTGTCCAGCGATGGTGCCAACAAGCCTTACCGCTTGAAGATCCGCGCGCCGGGCTTCCCGCACCTGGCCGCACTCGACGAAATGAGCCGTGGCCACATGCTGGCCGACGCCGTGGCCATCATCGGCACGATGGACATCGTGTTCGGTGAGATCGACCGCTAAGAAGCGAGATGACTGACAAACCCATGCTCAGCGAACAAACCAAAGCGCGTTTCGACCGCGAAGTGGCCAAGTACCCGGCCGATCAGAAACAATCCGCGGTGATGGCCTGCCTGTCCATCTTCCAGCACGAGAACGGCTGGATCTCGCCCGAAGGCGAGAAGCTGATCGCCGAGTACCTGGGCATGGCGCCCATCGCGGTGCGCGAGGTCGCCACCTTCTACAACATGTACAACCAGCAGCCGGTGGGCCAGTTCAAGCTGAACGTGTGCACCAACCTGCCATGCCAGTTGCGTGATGGCCAAAAGGCCCTGGAGCACCTGTGCCACAAGCTGGGCATCGAAGCAGGCGAGACCACGGCCGATGGCCTGTTCACCGTGCAGCAAAGCGAATGCATGGGCGCTTGCGCCGATTCGCCAGTGCTGATGGTCAATGACCGCCAGATGGTCAGCTTCATGAGTAACGACCGCCTCGATGCGTTGGTCGACACGCTCAAGGCCAACGCCAAATAATCGAGGACCACACAGATGTTGGACCTTTCCCAATTCCAATCGACCGGCCAGGAAACTGTTTTCCACGGTCGGCACCTCAATGCCCAGATCTACGCTGATCTGGACGGCAAGAACTGGGGCCTGCAGGATTACCAGGCGCGCGGCGGTTACACGGCCTTGCGCAAGATCCTGGGTCTGGACGGCGGCGAGGGCATGACGCCTGAGCAAGTGATTGCTGACGTGAAGCTCTCGGCCCTGCGTGGCCGTGGTGGCGCCGGTTTTCCCACGGGTTTGAAGTGGAGCTTCATGCCCCGCGCTTTCCCCGGCCAGAAGTACCTGGTGTGCAACTCCGACGAGGGCGAGCCGGGCACGTGCAAGGACCGCGAGATCCTGATGTACAACCCGCACATCGTGATCGAAGGCATGGCGATTGCGGCCTACGCCATGGGCATCAGCGTGGGCTACAACTACATCCACGGCGAGATCTTCGAGGTGTATGAACGCTTCGAAGCTGCCCTGGAAGAAGCGCGCGCCGCCGGCATGCTTGGCAACAACATCATGGGCAGCAAGTACAGCTTCCAGCTGCACGCTTTCCATGGCTTTGGCGCCTACATCTGCGGCGAAGAAACCGCGCTGCTCGAATCGCTCGAAGGCAAGAAGGGCCAGCCCCGCTTCAAGCCACCGTTCCCGGCCAGCTTTGGCTTGTACGGCAAGCCCACCACGATCAACAACACCGAGACCTTCGCGGCGGTGCCCTGGATCATTCGCAACGGCGGCCAGGCTTTCCTCGAAGTGGGCAAGCCCAACAACGGCGGCACCAAGCTGTACTCGGTCAGCGGCGACGTCGAGCGTCCTGGCAACTACGAGATCCCCATGGGCACGCCTTTCCCCAAGCTGCTTGAGCTGGCGGGTGGCGTGCGTGGCGGCAAGAAGCTCAAGGCCGTGATCCCCGGTGGATCGTCGTCGCCCGTGCTGCCCGCGCACATCATGATGGAATGCACGATGGACTATGACTCCATCGCCAAGGCCGGCTCCATGCTGGGCTCGGGCGCGCTGATCGTGATGGACGAAACCCGCTGCATGGTCAAGAGCCTGCAACGCCTGTCCTACTTCTACATGCACGAATCCTGTGGCCAGTGCACGCCTTGCCGCGAAGGCACGGGCTGGCTGTGGCGCATGGTTGACCGCATCGAGAAGGGCCATGGCCGCGTCGAAGACATCGACCTGCTGAACTCCGTGGCCGACAACATCCAGGGCCGCACCATCTGCGCGCTGGGCGATGCCGCCGCCATGCCGGTGCGCGCCTTCATCAAGCACTACCGCGATGAATTCATTCATCACATCGAACACAAGACCTGCGTGGTCCCTGCCTATGTATAACTGCCCCCACGCTCGGAATACCTCGCTGCCCCCCGAGGGGGCTGGCCTTCCTTGGGGCGGCCCGGCGGAAGGCCGGTCGCACGCGGGTAAAGGTGAGTACAAACATGGTTGAAATCGAACTCGACGGACAGAAAGTCCAGGTGCTTGAAGGCAGCATGGTCATGCATGCGGCCGAGCAAAACGGCACTTACATCCCGCACTTCTGCTATCACAAGAAGTTGTCGATCGCGGCCAACTGCCGCATGTGTCTGGTGGACATCGAAAAGGCGCCCAAGCCGATGCCGGCCTGCGCTACGCCAGTGACGCAAGGCATGATCGTGCGCACCAAGAGCGACAAAGCCATCAAGGCCCAACAGGGCGTGATGGAGTTTTTGCTGATCAACCACCCGCTGGATTGCCCGATCTGTGACCAGGGCGGCGAGTGCCAGTTGCAGGATCTGGCCGTGGGCTATGGCGCTTCTTCTTCGCGCTACGAAGAAGAAAAGCGTGTGGTCTTCAAGAAGGAGGCGGGCCCGCTCATCTCGATGCAAGAGATGAGCCGCTGCATCCAGTGCACCCGCTGCGTGCGCTTCGGCCAGGAAATCGCCGGTGTGATGGAGCTTGGCATGATCCACCGCGGTGAGCACGCCGAGATCACCACTTTCGTGGGCAACACGGTCGACTCCGAACTGTCGGGCAACATGATCGACATCTGCCCCGTTGGCGCGTTGACCAGCAAGCCCTTCCGCTACCAGGCTCGCACCTGGGAGTTGTCACGCCGCAAGAGCGTGTCGCCGCATGACTCCACCGGCGCCAACCTGATCGTTCAAGTGAAGAGCGGCAAGGTCCTGCGCGTGGTGCCTCTGGAAAACGAAGCCGTCAATGAATGCTGGATCGCCGACCGCGACCGCTTCAGCTACGAAGCTTTGAACAGCGACCAGCGCCTGACCAAGCCCATGCTCAAGCAGGGCGGCCAGTGGCGCGAAGTTGACTGGACCACCGCGCTGGAATACGTTGCCAACGGCCTGAAGGGCGTGAAGAACGACCATGGCGCCGAAGCCATTGGTGCACTGGGCACGGCCCATAGCACGGTGGAAGAGTTGTACCTGCTGGGTCAACTGGTGCGTGGTCTGGGCAGCGACAATGTCGACACCCGCCTGCGTCAATCTGATTTCACCATCACGCCAGGCGCGACATGGCTGGGCCTGCCCATCGCCGAGCTGTCCACACTGGACCGGGCTTTGGTGATCGGCTCCTTCCTGCGCAAGGATCATCCGCTGTTCTCGTCGCGCCTGCGCCATGCCGCCAAGCGCGGTGCGCAGGTCAATGTGATCGGCGCCACCACCGACGACTGGCTGCTGCCCATCTCGCAACGCATCGTCGTGGCGCCAAGCGCCTGGGCCCAGACCCTGGCCGATGTGGCCGTGGCCGTGGCCGAAAGTCAGGGCGTGTCGGCCCCTGCGCAAGGCAATGCCACCCCAGCGGCCCAGGCCGTGGCGGCATCGCTGCTGTCTGGCGAAAAGAAAGCCATCCTGCTGGGCAATGCCGCCGTGCATCACCCGCAAGCTGGGGTCCTGCACGCCCTGGCGAACTGGATTGGCGAGCAAACCGGCGCCACCGTCGGCTTCTTGGGTGAAGCAGCCAACACCGTCGGCGCGCAACTGGTGGGTGCTCAGCCCCAGCAGCGCGGTTTGAACGCTGGTCAGATGCTGTCCGGCCAGCAGATCAAGGCCGTGCTGCTGCTGAACGCCGAACCCGAGTTCGATGCTGCCAATCCCTCGGCGGCCCGCGCTGCGGTCAACAACGCGCAAATGGTCGTGTCGCTCTCGGCCTTCAAGTCCGGCGCCAACGACTACGCCGATGTGCTGCTGCCCATCGCGCCGTTCTCCGAAACTTCCGGCACGTTCGTGAACGCCGAAGGCCGCGTGCAAAGTTTCCATGGCGTGGTCAAGCCCCTGGGCGACACCCGTCCGGCCTGGAAGGTGCTGCGCGTGCTGGGCAACATGCTCGGTATTCCGGGCTTCGAGTTCGAGACCTCCGAAGAAGTCCGCGCTGCCGCGCTGGGCGACTTGGCCGCGATCCCTTCGCGCTTGTCGAACCAAAGCACGGCCACGATCCAGTTGCAAGGCTCAACAGGTGGGCTGGAGCGCATCGCCGATGTGCCCATTTACAGCGCCGATGCCCTGGTGCGCCGCTCTGAGTCCCTGCAAAAAACGGCTGACGCCAAGCCACCCGTGGTCAGCCTGTCCAAGGCCTTGTGGGCCGAGTTGGGACTGGCCGATGGTGCGCAGGTGAGGGTGTCGCAAGACAAGGGCTCCGCCACCTTGAGCGCCGAGCTGGATGCCAGCTTGCCTGCCAATGTGGTGCGCGTGCCCGCAGGCCATGCCCTGACGTCTTCGTTGGGTGCCCAGTTCGGTGCCATTCGGGTTGAAAAACTCGGCGTCGACAAGGTCTGAGGCCAAGGAACATCACATGATCGATACCATTTACACAGCTGGCGAAGGTGCCCTGGGAGGCGCCTGGCCCGTGGTCTGGACGCTGATCAAGATCGTCTGCGTTTTGCTGCCTTTGCTGGGATGCGTGGCCTACCTGACCTTGTGGGAGCGCAAGTTCATTGGCTGGACGCAAGTGCGTCCCGGTCCCAACCGCACAGGTCCTTATGGCCTGCTGCAGCCCATCGCAGACGCCGTGAAGCTGATCTTCAAGGAGATCATTGTTCCGTCGGCCGCCAACAAGGGCCTGTTCTTCCTCGGCCCTGTCATGACCATCATGCCGGCGCTGGCCGCGTGGGCGGTCGTGCCGTTTGGTCCTGAAGTGGTGCTGGCCAATGTCAACGCCGGTCTGCTGTTCCTGATGGCGATCACCTCGCTGGAAGTCTATGGCGTGATCATCGCGGGCTGGGCGTCCAACTCCAAATACGCCTTCCTGGGCGCCATGCGCGCTTCGGCCCAAATGGTGTCGTACGAAATCGCCATGGGCTTCTGCTTGGTGATCGTGCTGATGGTGTCGGGCTCTCTGAACATGAGCGACATCGTGCTGTCGCAAGACAAGGGCATGTTCGCCAGCGAGGGCTGGAGCTTCATGTCGTGGAATTGGCTGCCTTTGCTGCCCATCACTGTCGTCTACTTCATCTCCGGCCTGGCTGAAACCAACCGCCACCCCTTTGACGTGGTGGAAGGCGAGTCGGAAATCGTGGCCGGCCACATGGTCGAGTACTCGGGCATGGCCTTCGCCATGTTCTTCCTGGCCGAGTACGCCAACATGATCCTGGTGTCGGCCTTGGCTGCCGTCATGTTCTTCGGTGGCTGGCTGGCGCCAGTGCACGCCCTGAATTTCATCCCCGGGTGGATCTGGCTGTTTGGCAAGACCTTCCTCATCGTGACCATGTTCCTGTGGGTGCGGGCATCGTTTCCCCGCTTCCGTTTCGACCAGATCATGCGTCTGGGCTGGAAGATCTTCATCCCGATCACCCTCGTGTGGTTGGTGATCGTGGGGGGCTGGATCATGTCTCCCTGGAACATCTGGAAGTAAGGGGCCGCCACCATGAGCACCACTGCAAGCTTCTCTCTCAAGAGCTTCGTCTCGAGCTTCTTCCTCGCGGAGATGTTCAAGGGCCTGGCCCTGACGGGCCGCCACTTCCTCAAACCACACATCACGGTGCAGTTTCCGGAAGAAAAGACGCCCATGTCGCCGCGCTTCCGTGGCCTGCACGCCCTGCGCCGTTACGACAACGGCGAAGAGCGCTGCATCGCCTGCAAGCTGTGCGAAGCCGTTTGCCCGGCCATGGCCATCACCATCGAGTCCGAAGTGCGTGACGACGGCTCGCGCCGCACCACGCGCTACGACATCGATCTGACCAAGTGCATCTTCTGCGGCTTCTGCGAAGAAAGCTGCCCGGTCGATTCGATCGTCGAGACGCACATTTTTGAATACCACGGCGAAAAGCGTGGCGATCTGTACTTCACCAAGGACATGCTCCTGGCCGTGGGCGACCGCTACGAAAAAGAAATCGCAGCCAGCAAGGAGGCGGACGCGAAGTACCGCTGATCCGACAAACACATGGACACCTTAACTGCGCTCTTCTACGTTTTTTCCTTCGTGCTGCTGTATGCGGCCTTTCGCGTGATCACCGCGAAAAGCCCGGTCAGCGCGGCCCTGCACTTGGTGCTGGCCTTCTTCAGCGCGTCCTGCATCTGGATGCTCTTGCAAGCCGAATTCCTGGCCATTGCGCTGGTGCTCGTCTACGTGGGGGCGGTCATGGTGCTGTTCCTCTTCGTGGTGATGATGCTGGACATCAACATCGACTCGATCCGCCAAGGCTTTTGGAAGCACTTCCCACTGGCCGGTTTGATCGGTGTGGTCATCGCGCTGGAAATGGCCTTCGTGCTGACCCGGGGGTTCGATTTGGGCCTGCCCAAGGCTTTCCCGCCTGAAGTGGCCAAGTACCCGAACACCAAGGCGCTGGGCATTGAGCTCTACACGCACTACCTGTTCCCGGTGCAGATCGCGGCGGTCATCCTGCTGGTGGCCATCATCGCGGCCATCGCCTTGACACTGCGTCGCCGCAAGGACTCGCATTATCAAAACCCGGCTGAGCAAGTCAAAGCCACCAAGGCCGACCGCTTGCGCATCGTCAAGGTCGATGCCGTGGTTGAAAAGCCTGCTGCCCCTGTGGACTCCTCCACCCCCGCCAATCCCTCTGGAGGTCAGGCATGACCGCTGTGACCCTTGGACACTACCTGTCACTGGGCGCGATCTTGTTCGCCATGTCCGTGATCGGCATCTTTTTGAACCGCAAGAACCTGATCGTGCTGCTGATGGCCATCGAGCTGATGCTCCTGGCCGTCAACATGAACTTCGTCGCGTTCTCCCACTACCTGGGCGACATGGACGGGCAGGTCTTCGTGTTCTTCATCCTGACGGTGGCAGCCGCCGAATCGGCGATTGGCCTGGCCATCCTCGTGGTGCTGTTCCGCAATCGGCAATCGATCAACGTGGACGAGCTCGACACCCTCAAGGGTTGATCGGCGGGCGTCAGGAGAACCATAACAATGTCAGAGCTCACTCTCAACAACCTGCTGGTCGTGCCCTTGGCGCCGCTGGTGGGTTCGATCGCGGCCGGCCTGTTCGGCAAGGCCATTGGCCGCCGCGGATCCCACGTGTTGACCATCCTGGGTGTGTTGATTGCCTTCATCTTCTCGGCCATGACGCTGCAAGCGGTGGTCCAGGACGGGGCGCATTTCAACCAGACGGTCTATGAATGGATGACCCTCGGGTCGCTGAAGATGGAAGTCGGCTTCATGGTCGACGGCCTCACCGCCATGATGATGTGCGTGGTGACCTTCGTCTCGCTGATGGTGCACATTTACACCATCGGCTACATGGCAGAAGACGACGGTTACCAGCGCTTCTTCAGCTACATCTCGCTGTTCACCTTCTCGATGCTGATGCTCGTGATGAGCAACAACCTGCTGCAGCTGTTCTTCGGCTGGGAAGCGGTGGGCCTGGTGTCCTACCTGCTGATCGGGTTCTGGTTCAAAAAGCCCACGGCCACCTTCGCCAACATGAAGGCCTTTCTGGTCAACCGGGTGGGCGACTTCGGCTTCATCCTGGGCATTGGCCTGATCGTGGCCTACACCGGCTCGCTCAGCTACACCGAGATCTTCGCCAAGGGCAGCGACCTGGCCGCGCTGACGCTGCCCAAGACCGACTGGTCGCTGATCACGGTGATCTGCATCTGCCTGTTCATCGGCGCCATGGGCAAGTCGGCGCAGTTCCCCCTGCACGTCTGGCTGCCTGATTCGATGGAAGGCCCGACCCCCATCTCCGCTCTGATCCACGCCGCCACCATGGTGACGGCGGGCATCTTCATGGTGTCACGCATGTCGCCGCTGTTCGAGTTGTCCGATGCCGCGCTGAACTTCATCGTGGTGATCGGTTCGATCACGGCGCTGTTCATGGGGTTTCTGGGCATCATCCAGAACGACATCAAGCGCGTGGTGGCGTATTCCACGCTGTCGCAACTGGGTTACATGACCGTGGCCCTGGGCGTGTCCGCCTACAACGTGGCCGTGTTCCACCTGATGACGCATGCCTTCTTCAAGGCGCTGCTGTTCCTCGGCGCGGGTTCAGTCATCATGGGCATGCACCATGATCAGGACATCCGCAACATGGGCGGCCTGCGCAAGTACATGCCCATCACCTGGATCACGTCCTTGCTGGGCTCGCTGGCCCTGATTGGCACGCCGTTCTTCTCGGGCTTCTATTCGAAGGACAGCATCATTGAAGCCGTGCACGCCAGCCATCTGCCAGCGGCAGGCTTTGCCTACTTCGCCGTGATCGCCGGGGTTTTCGTGACCGCCTTCTACAGCTTCCGCATGTATTTCCTGGTCTTCCATGGCAAGGAACATTTCCACCACAAGCCTTTCCCGGGCGAGCACGACCATCACGACGACCACGCTGATGCCCATGGCCACGGTGACCACCATCATGCGCACACACCGCATGAATCACCCTGGGTGGTGACGGTGCCGCTGGTGCTGCTGGCGATTCCCTCGGTCGTGATCGGCTGGTTCACCATCCAGCCCATGCTGTTTGGCGAGTTCCTCAAGAGTGCGATCTTTGTCGATCTGGAACGCCATCCCGCCATGGAAGAGTTGGCCCACGAGTTCCACGACGCCACCGCCATGGCCTTGCACGGCCTGAGCACGCTGCCGTTCTGGCTGGCACTGGGCGGTGTGGTCACGGCCTACGTGTTCTACATGGTCGCGCCGCAGATCCCGGCCTTCTTTGCTCGCGTGCTGCGTCCGCTGATCGTCATCGGCGAGAACAAGTACTACCTCGACTGGTTCAACGAAAACGTGCTGGCCGCTGGCGCCCGTCTGCTGGGCCGTGGCCTGTGGAAGATCGGCGACGAGACCCTCATCGACGGCTTGGCCGTGAATGGTTCGGCCAAGCTGGTCGGCCTGATCAGTTCGCTGGTGCGCCTGTTCCAGACCGGTTACCTCTATCACTACGCGCTGGTCATGATCTTGGGGGTGTTCGCCCTCATGACATGGTTCGTGTTCATGCAACATTGAGCGCGGGACCAGTTCATGCAAACAATGTCCAATACCCTTTCTCTGGCCATCTGGATTCCGGTGGCGTTCGGGGCTTTGCTGCTGGCCATCGGCCGTCAGGAAAACGCCAAGGTCACCCGCTGGATTGCGCTGATCGGCGCCATCGTCGGCTTCCTGGCCACCATCCCGTTGATGGCTCAATTCGACAATGGCACAGCGGCCATGCAGTTCGTCGAGAAGTCCGCCTGGATCGAACGCTTCAACGTGTTCTACCACCTGGGCGTTGACGGCATCTCGATGTGGTTCGTGCCGCTGACGGCGTTCATCACCATCATCGTGGTGCTGGCGGGCTGGCAGGTCATTGAAGACCGTCCCCACCAGTATTACGGCGCCTTCCTGATCCTGTCGGGCCTGATGATCGGCGTGTTCTCGGCCATCGACGGGCTGCTGTTCTACGTTTTCTTCGAAGCCACGCTGATCCCGATGTACATCATCATCGGCGTGTGGGGCGGACCGCGCCGGGTCTACGCGGCGTTCAAGTTCTTCCTGTACACGCTGCTCGGCTCGCTGTTGATGCTGATCGCGCTGATCTTCCTGTACTACAAGTCGGGTGGCAGCTTCGACATCCTGACCTGGCACAAGCTGCCCCTTCCGGCCTTGGCTCAGTCGCTGCTGTTCGGCGCTTTCTTCGCGGCCTTTGCCGTGAAGGTGCCGATGTGGCCGGTGCACACCTGGTTGCCCGACGCCCACGTCGAGGCGCCCACGGGTGGTTCGGTCGTGCTGGCCGCCATCATGCTGAAGCTGGGTTGCTACGGCTTCCTGCGCTTCATGCTGCCCATCGTCCCGGATGCCAGCCGTGAGTTCGCCCCTGTGGTGATCACGCTGTCGCTGATCGGCGTGATCTACATCGGCCTCGTGGCCATGGTGCAGCAGGACATGAAAAAGCTGGTGGCGTATTCGTCCATCGCGCACATGGGCTTCGTCACCCTGGGTTTCTTCATCTTCAATGAGCTGGGCATGTCCGGCGGCCTGGTGCAGATGATTGCCCACGGCTTCGTGTCGGGCGCCATGTTCCTGAGCATCGGCGTGCTGTACGACCGGGTTCACTCGCGCGAAATCGCCAGCTACGGCGGGGTGGTCAACACCATGCCCAAGTTCGCGGCGTTTGCCTTGCTGTTCTCGATGGCCAATTGCGGCCTGCCGGGCACCGCGGGTTTCGTCGGCGAGTGGATGGTGATCCTGGGTGCGGTTCAGTTCGACTTCCTCATCGGCCTGCTGGCCGCCACCGCGCTGATCTTTGGCGCGGCCTACACGCTGTGGATGTACAAGCGCGTGTACCTGGGCGACATCGCCAATGACGATGTGCGTGGCCTGACCGACCTCAATGCCCGCGAATTCCTGATCATGGCCATCCTGGCCGTTGCCGTGCTGTGGATGGGCATCCAGCCCAAGCCTTTCACCGATGCGATGCACGTGTCCGTGACCGAGCTGCTCAAGCACGTGGCACAAAGCAAGCTGAACTGAGGCCCGAGAACAACATGACACAACTGAACTGGCTCGCGGTCGCCCCCGAGATCTTGTTGCTGACCATGGCTTGCGTGATTGCGCTGGTGGATCTGTTCGTGACCCATCCGCGTCGCTTGCCGACCTACATCCTGACCATGGTGTCGCTGGCCGCCGTGGCGGGCCTGCACCTGGGCGCGCTGGACGTCAGCAGTTCCAGCTATGCCATGCAGCGCATGGTGGTGACCGACCCGATGGGGCATTTGCTGAGCTTTTGCGCCACTTTGGCCGTGATGGCCAGCCTGGTCTATGCGCAGACCTATGCCGGTGCGCGCGACATCCTCAAGGGCGAGTTGTTCACCCTGAGCATGTTCGCTTTGCTGGGCATCTCGATCATGATCATCGGCAACAACTTCCTGACCATTTACCTGGGTCTGGAGCTGATGTCGCTGTCGTCGTACGCATTGGTGGCCTTGCGCCGTGACCATTCGCAATCGACCGAAGCCGCCATGAAGTACTTCGTGCTGGGCGCGCTGGCCAGTGGCTTCCTGCTGTACGGCCTGTCGATGATGTACGGCGCCACTGGTTCGCTGGACCTGGGTGAGGTCTACAAGGCCACGCTGTCGGGCCAGATCAACAAGCAGGTGTTGGTATTCGGTCTGGTGTTCATCGTGTCGGGCCTGGCCTTCAAGCTGGGGGTCGTGCCTTTCCACATGTGGATCCCCGACGTGTACCAAGGTGCGCCCACCGCTGCCACGCTGATGGTGGCAGGTGCCCCCAAGCTGGCCGCCTTCGCGATCACCATCCGACTGTTGGTGGAAGGCCTGATCAACACCGCCACCGACTGGCAGCAGATGCTGATGATCCTCGCCGTGGCTTCGATGGCGCTGGGCAACCTGGCGGCCATTGCACAGACCAACCTCAAGCGCATGCTGGCTTACTCCGGCATTGCGCAACTGGGTTTCATGTTGCTGGGCTTCGTGCCCAGCGTGGTGTCGGGCAATACCTTGTCATCCAGCAATGGCTATGGCTCGGCCTTGTTCTACGTGCTGACGTATGTGCTGACCACCTTGGGCACCTTCGGCATCATCATGTTCCTGTCGCGCCCCGGTTTCGAATCCGAGCAGGTCTCTGACCTGGCGGGCCTGAACAAACGCAGCCCCCAGATGGCCGCTGTGATGGCGATCTTCATGTTCTCGTTGGCAGGCTTGCCGCCCACCGTGGGTTTCTACGCCAAGCTGGCGGTGCTGCAGTCGCTGGTGACCACCAGCTCGGCTTTGCACCTGCAGTTGGCCATTGCTGCCGTGATGCTCTCGTTGGTGGGCGCTTTTTACTACCTGCGCATCGTCAAGGTCATGTACTTTGACGAGCCCACCGACACCACCCCGGTCACGGCCAGTGGCGAGGCCCGGGCCTTGCTGTCGGTCAATGCCATCGCGGTGTTGGGCCTGGGCATCCTGCCTGGCGGCTTGATGGCCTTGTGCGCTCGCGCCATCACCCAGTCGCTGGCGGGCTGATCGAGCATGGGCGGCTTGATCCCGGTGTGGGCGGTGGTCGCCGTGTTGGCAGTGGCCATGCTGGCGGCCAACGCCCCTTTCTTGAATAACCGGCTGTTCTTGCTGGGCCCGACGCGCGTGCCCAAGTCACTCTTCGTGCGGCTGCTGGAGTTGCTGGTGTACGCCAGCCTGGTCTTTGGCCTGGGGCGAGCCCTGGAGGGGCAGTTGGGCCAAGCCAGCCCCCAGCGCTGGGAGTTCTATGCCGTGGGCATGCTGACTTTCCTGACCCTGGCTTTTCCCGGTTTTGTGTGGCGCTACCTGCGTCGCAATGCGGTGCACTGAGCTGATGAACCAGCCCACGCCAGCCTTCAACGACGACCACCTGCGCGAAGAAACGATCGAATCGCACCAGGTCTACCAAGGTCATTTCATTGACCTGCGCCGTGACCGCGTTCGCTTGCCCAATGGCCGGGAAGCTGGGCGCGAGTACGTGGTGCATCCAGGCGCCGTGATGATCGTCGCGATCCTGCCCGATGGCGGCCTGGTGATGGAGCGGCAGTACCGCTATCCTGTTCGCCAGACCATGATCGAGTTCCCCGCCGGCAAGCTGGATGGGGGCGAGGGCGGCTTGGCCTGCGCGCAACGCGAGCTGTGGGAAGAAACCGGCTACCGCGCCAAGCGGTGGGCCAAGGCCGGCATCATGCACCCCGTGATTGGCTATGCCACCGAGATCATCGAGATCTGGTTCGCCGATGACTTGACGCTGGGTGAGCGCCACCTGGACGACGGCGAGTTCCTGGACGTGTTCACGGCCACGGCCGATGAGCTGGACGTGTGGATGCAACAAGGTTTGCTGACCGATGCCAAGACCATCGTCGGGATGATGTGGCTCAAGCAGTGGCTGGCTGGTGTCTGGCCCTTGGACTGGCAAGAGATCGCCTGACTGACCTTCGCACTCAGGTGCTTGGCCCAGGAAGCTGGTCAACACTGATCAATCGTCCCGGGTTCATCAAACCCCCAGGATCCAAGGCCTGCTTGATCGCCTTCATCATGCCCAAGGCAACCGCTGATTTGCGCCGCGCGAGCTCATCGCGCTTGAGCTGGCCAATGCCATGCTCGGCCGACAGCGTGCCCCCCAACTGCAAGGCCGTGTCGTAGACCAGGCGGTTGACCTCGGCTTCGTGCTCGGCCAGGAAGGTGGCGCTGGGCAGGCCGGGCGGACCCTGCACGTTGTAGTGCAGATTGCCATCGCCCAGGTGCCCGAAACAAACGATCTTGCAGCCTGGAAAGGCATGGGCCAATAGAGCCTGAGTGGTGCGAACGAACTCCGGAATGGCCGAGGTGGGCACCGCGATGTCGTGCTTGACCATGAGCCCTTCCTGGCGTTCGGCCATGGGGATCGCCTCGCGCAGGGCCCACATGGCGTGGTTCTGCGTGTGGTTCTGAGCGATGGTGGCGTCAAGGACGAGGCCCTGGCTCACGGCCTGGGCTAACAAGGCTTCCAGGGCAGTGCGGGCCGCCAGATCGGACTCCGCATGAGTGGTGTCGATCAGGACCGTCCACTCGGGAACGGGGCCTGTGATTCCTTCGATGGCGTCGCTCACCAAAGGTGCCATGGCGCGTGCCTGTTCAGGCAAGTATTGCCGCACCAGGGCGAGGGGCCAGGCGTGCATGACTTCGAAACCGGTCAGGCCCGCATCCAGCCGCGCGCGCGCGCTTTGCAAAAGCGCCACACAAGCGTCCAAACTGGGGCAGGTCGCCAGCGCCGTCACTTGCCCGACAGGCTGAGGGAACAGGCGCAGCGTGGCGGCGGTGATGATGCCCAGCGTGCCTTCGCTGCCGATGAACAAATCTCGCAGGTCGTAGCCGCTGTTGTCCTTGCGCAAGGCGGTCAGGCCATCCCAAACTTCGCCCTGGGCGGTGACGACTTCCAAGCCCAGGCACAGCTCTCGGGCCGTGCCATAACGCAGCACCTGGGTGCCGCCCGCGTTGGTGGCCAGGTTGCCGCCAACGGTGCAAGAGCCCTCGGCCGCCAGGCTCAAGGGGAAGAGCAGTCCGGCTTGCGAAGCCGCCTCTTGAACCTGGGCCAGCAGGCAACCCGCCTGGACGGTCATCGACAGGTTGGCGCGGTCCACGGCCACAAGCTGGTTCAGGCGTTGCAGGTTGAGCAGCAACTGGGTGCCGCTGCCATTCGGGATGGATCCGCCGACGAGGCTGGTGTTGCCGCCTTGAGGCACCAGGCTGACGCCGTGGCGGGCACACAGCCTGACCACCGCGGCCACTTGCATGGTGTCGCGCGGGCGGGCAATGGCCAAGGCCTGGCCCACATAGCGACCCCGCCAGTCGTGCAGGTACGGCGCCAGCACGCCTGTGGCCTCGTTGCCGGGCAGGATCAAGCCGTCGTCGCCCAGCAACTGGCGCAAGGACTCCAGAAAGACGTGGTTGCTGGACATGGGCTGAACGGCGGTCTAGGCCGGGGTGGCAGGGGCGGGCTTGCCTGCCTTGAGGCGCAGGCGCACATAGACCGCGCAGGCGGTGAACAGGCTCAGGCTCAAGGCCACTTCAATGCCTGCCAGGATCTGGCTGAGGCCCGTGTCGCTGGTGGCCCGCATGGCGCCTTCGGTGAAATACAACCACACCAGCAAGGACAGCCAGCGGAAGGTGTACATGCGGTGCTTGATCAACCCGGTGAGCCCGAAGACCAGTGGCAAGACCTTCAGGGCCAGCATGCCCGTGCCACCCTTCAGCGGGGCCCATTGCAACTCCCACAGCAAGCCCAGCACGATCAGGCCGACCAGCGAGCCAAACGCGATCCAGCGCACGTGGTTGATGGCGCGCAGGCGCGAGGCCGGGTGCTGACCCAGTGGGATGACGGGCAAGGGATCGAAGTTGTCAGGCATCAAAGTGGGGCAGGTTGGGGGCAGTGGCGTCGTTGGCGCACCATGGCTGGCATCATAGCCAGATGATTTCGAAATTGACCGTGTGGAAGGCGGCGCATCAGCGTTGGTCGGCCCTGATCCTGGCCTTGAAGCAGTGGCCCTGGGCCGAGACCCTGGTGACCTTGCGTCAGCGTTTTCGGGAAGATCGCCTTGGCATCACCGCTGGCAGCCTGACCTTCACCACCACCATCGCGCTGGTGCCCTTGTTCACGGTGATGCTGGCCTTGTTCAGCGCCTTCCCGGTGTTCGCACGGTTTCGCAAGACGCTGGAGCTGCAGTTCATCCAGGGCTTCGTGCCCGATGCCATCGCCAAGCCAGTGCTGTTGTCGCTGACCAAATTTGCGCTCAAGGCCAGCCAGTTGGGGGGCATGGGCTTGATCGTCCTGGCCGTGACCGCCCTGGCCTTGATGCTGACCATCGACCGCACGCTCAACGCCATCTGGCGCGTGCGCACGCCCAGGCCGATGGCACAGCGCGTGCTGGTGTACTGGTCGGCGCTCACGCTGGGGCCGCTGGTGCTGGGTGCCAGCTTGTCGGTGACCTCTTACTTGCTGTCGGCCTCGCGGGGGCTGGTAGACGAGTTGCCGGGTGGTGTCGAGTTTTTCCTGGGGCTGATCGTCTTCAGCTTGCAAACTGCGGGGTTTGCCGCGCTGTTTCGATTCGTGCCCAACACCTACGTGCGTTGGGAGCACGCGTGGGGCGGGGCGCTGTTTGTGTCGGGCACGCTGGAGCTGGGGCAAAAGGCGCTGGCCCTGTACCTTGGCAAGGTGCCGATCTACTCGACCATTTATGGTGCCTTCGCGGCCGTGCCCATTTTCTTGGTCTGGATCTACCTGAGCTGGGTGATCGTGCTGATGGGGGCGGTGATCGCCGCCTACACCCCCAGCCTGCTGTCGCGGGTAAAGCGGTGGCCCGACACGCCGGGGCACCGATTTCAGCTGAGCCTGGCCTTGCTCAAGGCTTTGGCCGCCGTGCAACATGCTCAGCAGAAAGGTCATTCCGCAGAGGGACTGGCTGCCCTGCTGCGCACCGATCCGCTGCAGATCGAGCCCATTTTGGAGACCCTGGTGGAGCTGGACTGGGTGGCTCGGCTGGACGAGCCTGATGCGGAAGGCGGCGGCCGTTTTGTGCTTCTGTGCGATCCTGACCAGGCGGTCATGGCGCCCCTGGTGGGGCGCCTTTTACTCAAGCCCGACGGCTTCACCGATGGATTTTGGGCAGCCGCCAAACTGGACGAATTGACCCTGCGACAGTCTTTAACGTAACACTGTGCGAGCCAATGCAGGGTGAACCCCAGCCGACCGCGTGCCTGTTGGGCATTCGGGCACGGTTTGCGCTTCAAAAGCTCAGAATTTGCGCGGGTTTGAGCCCGATCACCCATTGGCGTTTGCCACATATTGCGGCAATATGACTCAACAGCGTCAGACGCACTGTGCAACCCCTGAACAAGAGGAGACCGACCATGAAAGTCAGCGACATCCTGCGAGTCAAAGGCAGCACCCTATACACCGTGCAACCCGAACAGCTCCTGTCTGAAGCGGTCAACACCATGGCCCAGTTCGACATCGGGTCTCTGGTCGTGATGGAACACGGTGACGTGGTCGGCATGCTGACCTTCCGGGAGGTGATCCAGGCCGTGGTGCGCAATGGCGGCGTCATGGGCGACACCCGCGTGCGCTCGGTGATGGACGACCATCCGCTCACCTGCACGCCCGACACCGAGATTGACGAAGTGCGCCGCATGATGCTGAGTCGTCACGCGCGCTACATGCCGGTCATGACGCAAAAAACCCTGATGGGCGTGATGTCGTTCTACGACGTGGCCAAGGCCGTGGTTGACAGCCAGGATTTTGAAAACCGGATGCTCAAGGCCTACATCCGCGACTGGCCGGTTGAAGAAGAGGCTGGTGAGCGCCAGGCTTTGCTCTAAAAATCAGCGTGCCCCCTCCCGCGGAAGTCGCGCAGCGCTTCCGCTCAAACGCCCGGCTTTGTCCGGGCGTTGTCGTATGGGGGACAATGGCGGTCTCGCGGTTTTCGCAATTACCTGGTTCGCGCAATGGCTGGCAGCACCCTCGGACTCTTGTTTTCCGTCACCAATTTTGGCGAATCGCATGGCCCGGCCATCGGCTGTGTGATCGATGGTTGCCCGCCCGGCATGGTCTTGTCCGAGGCCGACATCCAGCCTGAGCTGGACCGCCGCCGTCCTGGCACCTCCCGCCACGTCACCCAGCGCAACGAGCCCGACGCGGTTGAAATCCTCAGTGGTGTCTACGAAGGCAAGACCACTGGTGCGCCCATAGCCCTGCTGATCCGCAACACCGACCAGCGCAGCAAGGACTACGGCAACATCCTGCAGACCTTCCGCCCGGGGCATGCCGACTACACCTACTGGCATAAATACGGCCTGCGAGATCCGCGCGGCGGTGGTCGTTCATCGGCGCGCCTCACTGCGCCCATGGTGGCAGCCGGTGCCGTGGCCAAGAAGTGGTTGCGTGAGCAGTACGGCACCGAATTCCGCGGTTGCATGACCCAGCTCGGCAACGTGCCCATCGCCTTCGAGGGCTGGGAACACGTGCACCACAACCCCTTCTTCGCAGCCAACACCAGCCAGATCGAGGCGCTGGAAGACTACATGGACGCCCTGCGCAAGGAGGGCGACTCTTGCGGCGCGCGACTGACGGTCGAAGCCACCAATGTGCCCGTTGGCCTGGGCGCGCCCTTGTTCGACAAACTGGACGCCGACATCGCCTACGCCATGATGGGCATCAATGCCGTCAAGGGCGTTGAGATCGGCGATGGTTTTGGCGTGGTGGCCCAGAAGGGCAGCGAGCATGGCGACGAGCTGACGCCGGAAGGCTTTGGCTCCAACCACGCCGGTGGCGTGCTGGGCGGCATCTCGACTGGGCAGGACCTGCGCGTGTCGATCGCCATCAAGCCGACCAGTTCGATCCGCGTGCCGCGACAGTCCATCGACCTGGATGGCCAGCCCGCCACGGTGGAAACCTTTGGCCGCCACGACCCTTGCGTGGGCATCCGCGCCACGCCGATCGCCGAGGCCATGCTGGCCCTGGTCCTGATCGACCATGCCTTGATGCACCGTGCGCAGTGTGGCGATGTGGTGGTGAGCACGCCGCAGATCGCGGCGCAGCGGCCTGACTGACTGACTGACTGGCCGGGCTGTGTTCAGTCCGTGATGCCGCGCTCGATCAACTCAATCTTGTAGCCATCCGGATCAGTGATGAAGGCGATCACCGTGTTGCCGCCCTTGACCGGGCCGGGTTCACGCGTGATGGCGCCGCCCAGGGCCACGGCCTTGTCGCGCACCGCCTGGCAGGTGGCCACGATGTCATCGACACCGATGGCGATGTGGCCATAAGCCGTGCCAAGCTCGTACTTGTCGATGCCGTAGTTGTAGGTCAGCTCCAACTCCGCCTGCCCCGGGTTGCCGCCGCCAAAAGCGAGGAAAGACAAGCTGTATTGCTGCTCGGGCCGATCGGTGGTGCGCAGCAGGGTCATGCCCAGCACCTGGGTGTAAAAATCAATTGAGCGTTGCAGGTTGGTGACCCGCAGCATGGTGTGCAGAAAGCGCATTTTTCAATCTCCGGCAGGTTGTTCGGTGGGCAGCAGTTCGGCGTCCATCCAGCCGCGAACGCTGTTGATCAAGGCCAGGCCCTGGGCTTGGCGCAGTTCATCGAAGGTGATGCTGCGTTCGCGCAAACGGCCTTCTGCCAACAGCGTTTCGCGCATCACGCCGGGCAGCAGTCCGGCAGACAAGGGCGGCGTGAACCACCCACCCGCCAGCTTCACGGCCAGGTTGCCGATGGTGAATTCGGTGACCTCGCCTTGGGCGTTCCACAGCAGGGTGTCGAAGCAGCCGGGTGGCGGGTGGAAGGGCGCGTAGGCGCTGCGCTGGGTGGTCTTGTGGGCGATGAACTCGTCGGCCAAAGGCATGGCTTGAACCGCCAAGGCCACCCGGATGGGCAACTGGCTGGCCGCCAGGGGGCTGGATTCGCAGGTCGCCTGGCCCTGGGCGTCTAGTAGCAAGCGGACCTTGTGAATGCCCTGGGGGTGCGCCTTGGTATGTCGCGTCAAGGTGCCACGGACCCCTGCCACGTCCAAGGGAAAACCGAAATGCCTGGCCGTGCGCGTCAGGCGCTGAAGGTGGCCTTCCAGCCTGGGGATGCACCCCTCTTCCAGCCGCAGTGATTCCAGCAGTTCAAAAGGTTGGGCGGCTCGCTTCAAGAAGGCCTGCTTGTGCCGCCATTCACTGGCCTCGGCCTCGGCCGTGGCATCCAGGGTGATGCCGCTGCCGATGCCGCAATGGGCATCCCAGCCTGGCTGCGATCCAGGCCGCAGCACGACGGTGCGGATGGGCACGTTGAAGGTCACTTCACCCCCAGGTGTCATCAGCCCCACAGCGCCGCAGTACACGCCGCGAGGCGAGCCTTCCAGCGCAGCAATGTGGTGCATGGCGCGCCGCTTGGGCGCCCCGGTGATCGAGCCACAGGGGAACAGCGCGGCGAATACATCGGACAGCCGCAAGCCTTCGCGCGTGCGTGCCTGCACGGTGGATGTCATCTGCCACACGGTGGGCAAAGCCTGCACGTCAAACAGCGAGGGCACCTGCACCGAGCCCACCTGCGCGATGCGCGACAGGTCGTTGCGCAGCAGGTCCACGATCATCAGGTTCTCTGCGCGCTCCTTGTCGCTGGTTTGCAGGTGCCGGGCGGCGGCGGCGTCTTCATCCGGCGTGCTGCCACGCGCCGCCGTGCCCTTCATGGGGCGCGTGATGATCTGGTCGCCCTGCCAATGGAAGAACAGCTCGGGCGAAACGCTCAGTACATGGCTGAGGCCTGTGGCGGAGGGTTGCTCGGCGGTGTCCAGGTAGACCGCGTAGCCATCGGGCTGGCTGCGGTGCAGGGCATGGAAGTACTGGAGCGCGGTCTCCGGCGCCTTCGGCTCAAGTTGGCTGCGCAGCGGCGTGGTCAGGTTGATCTGGTAGACCTCGCCCGCCCGGATCAATTCATGGATGGCTTCGATCTGTGCCGTGAAGGCGTGAGGGCTCAAGCTGGATTGCCAGGGCGTGGTTTGCCAGGCGCCCCGGTGAGTCGCGGTGGGCCAAGGCAAGGCCTGGTCGAACACGGCGAACATGGCCAGTGCTTGACCGGGCTCGGGCTGGCAAACGGGCAGATGGTCGTCAAAGGCGGGGGCCGCTTCATAGGCCACCCATCCCACGCACCAGCGCCCTTGTCGGGCGTGCTCGTGGGCCGCATCGATGACGCTGCGCACCTCCGCAAGTTCAGTGGCCACCAGCCATGTCACGGCTGGGCCGAACGCGTGCTTTTGGCGGCCGCCCTGTGCCGCGGGAAAGTCCAGCAAGGCCACTGGGGGTGGCGAAGGCACCGCACTGATGCTCATGGCAGCGAGCGAAATCGCTTCAGCCGCGTGCGCGCAGGGCACACCACAGGCCTGCCAGGCCCAGCACCACGAACAGCGCCAGGCTCCAGAATTCGAAAGGCACACCGATCAGCTTGGCGGCGGCATCGGCGCATGATGCGCGCACCTCGAAGGCCGCTGGCAGCGTGGTGTCCAGGTGCAGGCTGGAGACGATGCGATCTGCCAAAGTCAGGTTGCAGGACGAAGTCTTGGCCGCCACGAAGTGCTGGTACCAAGCCGAGGCCGCACCTGACGCCGCGGCAAGCACGATCAGCACCGATGTCAGCAGCGTAACCACCCGGCCACCGATCAGGGCACCCAGCCCCGCCAGGATCGCGATCAGCAGGAACTGCACGCGCTGCAGGATGCACCAAGGGCAAGGCTGCATGTCCAGTTGGTACTGGGCCAAAAGGGCAAAACCCACAGAGGCCACGCAGGCCAGAGCGATCAGCGCCAGCACAGGGCGACCAGATGGGGCGGGGCGGAGGTTGAGTGAACGCATGGATCAGACAATTTCAGCGATGAGTTCGATTTCGACGCAGGCACCCAGCGGGATCTGCGCCACGCCAAAAGCGCTGCGCGCATGCCGGCCGGGTTCGCCAAACACCTGGGCGATCAGCTCGGAGCAGCCATTGGTGACCAGGTGGTGCTCGGTGAAATCAGGGGTGCTGTTGACCAGGCTCATCACCTTGACGATGCGCACCACCTTGTCCAGGCCGCCAGCGGCCACCTGCAGAGTGCCCATCAGGTCGATGGCCACGGCGCGCGCGGCTTGCTGGCCTTCGGCGGTGGTCATGGTCTTGCCCAACTGGCCGACCCACACGTGCCCATCTTTTTTGGCGATGTGGCCCGACAAAAACACCAGGTTGCCCGTGCGCATGAAGGGCAGGTAAGAGGCGGCGGGCACGGTCACTGGGGGCAGCGTGATGCCCAGGGTGTCGAGGCGGTCTTGGATGGACATGGTGGCAACAAATCTAGGAGGTAGGACGGCCCGCCGACAGTGGTCAAAAGCAGCAGGTCAAAGCTTGGCCACGATCCTACACCGCCACCCGTGTCATGCCGCGGTGAAGGCCCATTGGCCACCCTGGTTCAGGACCAGTCGGTGAGAGTGAAAACCGTCGAGCGTGCTGCGGTGTCCCACGCTCACCAACATGCATTGCGGCAGCTCTTTTCGCAGCAAGGTGTACAGGGCGTGCTCCAGCCCTTCGTCGGTGGCCGAGGTGGCTTCATCGAGGAAGGCGATGCGGGGCTGGTTCAACAGCACGCGCGCAAAGGCCAGCCGTTGCTGCTCGCCCAGCGACAGGATGCCCGACCAGTCGGCCGGCTCGTCCAGGTGAGTCTGCAAATGGCCCAGTTGCACCTTGATCAAAGCGTCGTGGATCAAGGCGTCGTCCAGCACCAGGGCCGGGTAGATCAGCGCGCTGCGCAAATTGCCCAGGGGAAGGTAAGGTCGTTGCGACAAAAAGAGGGCGTGTGGGCCCACGGGTCGGTCGACGGCCCCCTGGGCATGGGGCCAAAGCCCCGCCAGCGTGCGCAGCAAGGTGGTTTTGCCACTTCCTGACGCACCTTTGATCAGCATGCTTTGGCCCGGCTGCAAGGTGAGGCTCAAGCCTTGCACCAAGGGATGGCCATCGGGCCGTGACACGCCCACGCCAGCGATCACCAAAGCGTCATCACGGCCGTTGATCTGTATGCTGGGCAGGTCGCGCGCCTGCTGATTGGCGTCCATGAACCCGGTCAAGCGATCCAGGGCCGCACGGTACTGCGCGAACTCGTCGTACGACATGCGAAAGAAGGACAACGCATCCTGCACCTGGCCAAAGGCCTGCGAGGTTTGCATGACGTCACCCAGCTTGATGGCACCGCTGAAGAAGCGCGGTGCCTGCAAGATGAAGGGGAACACCACGGCCAACTGGTTGGCGGCAAGGTTGAACCCATCGAACTTCAAGCCCCGGAACAGCAGTGCCCACACATTGGCGATGACGGCCGCGAAACGGTTCATCAAGGTGGCGCGTTCTACGCGCTCACCTTGGTAAAAAGCAATGTTCTCGGCGTTCTCGCGCAGGCGCATGAGGGCGTAGCGGAAATTGGCGCTCAATCGTTCGTTCAGGAAGTTCAGGCTGATCAGCGGACGACCCAGCTTGAAGGCGACCACGGTGACCACGAGCACATAGACGTACACCAGGAACACCATGGCGCGCGGCACCTCCACCCCCATGATGGCCAAGGCGCCCGACAACCCCCACAACATGCCCGTGAAGGCCACCAGCGAGACGACGGCATCGGCTGTGCCAATCGACAGCTTGCGAGACGAAGACACGAAGGTGGCGATGTCCTGTTGGATGCGCTGGTCGGGGTTGTCCACCGGCTCGTTCAGGAAGTGGCCTCGGTAGTAGGCGTCGCCCTCCAGCCAGTCCTTGGTGAGCCGTTCGTTCAACCAGGTGCGCCAGTCGATGTCGAAGACCTGGCTGATGTAGGCAGTGAGCAGCACCCTGAGCACATGCACGGCGGCCAGGATGCTGAAGATGCCCAGGAAGAACCAGAAGGCCTTTTGGTCCAGGGCCTGCAGGGCGCTGTAAAAGCCGTTGTACCAAAGCGAGAACAGCACGTTCATGCGCACCGAGAACATGGCCAGGAACAGGATCAGGGCCACGGTGAGCAGTGGTTTCCAGCTGCGCTTGGGCGTCAGGTAGGGCCAGCCCAGGCGCAAAAACTGGCGCCCCCAACGGGTGCTGCGCGTGACGAAAAACCCCACGGCCACGAACCCCACACTCGTGAGTGCGAATGCCTGGGCCAACCACACCAGGCTGGCAACCAGCTCTTGACTCCAATCCAATTCGGTCTCCTTGAGCACGCTGTGCAGGGGATTGTGCGTGAAGCCCCAGCGCGGGTAGATTCTTGGCCGGATGGCGCGCCTTCAGGCTAGACTGAAGGCGACCAGCACTGCGAGAGTGCTCACACGAAGTATCACCATGAATGATGATGACGACCGTGACGCCTGGATTGACCGCTGCTCAGCCGAGTTGCGGGCCTTCCGACCCAGTCTGAGCCCTGACGAGGCCGAGCAACTCGCCGCCGACATCTGGTGCGATTCCCCCAGCCTGGGCCCCGAAGACGCCGCCGAGCGCGAAGTGGCCAGTTGGCGAAGCCTGGGCATCAGGGACTGACCGAGCCCCCTAACTTGGCATCGCCCACTCGCTCTTTGTGGGGGTTTCAAGTGGGAGGCCTCTGGCTACGATTCCTGCATCACACAAGACGTGTGCAGGAGAGTGCGATGAGGATCAGTTTCAACCCGATGACAGCGATGGGCATGTTTGCCTTCATGGACGGACTGGGCCGTGCCCTTTTCAAACCGAGTGCACCGGCTGAGCCCAGGTCCCCAGATCCAGGTCCGTTTTACTGGAAGGTGATGTTCATCGATCAGAACGGCGTTCTGCAGAAGTCCACCGTGCGCGTCATCACGCTGCACTCCGACCTGCGGCGCCTGACCGTGTGGTGCGATGCCCTGGGCCGGGAATGCGTCTTGAAAATCAGCAAGATCGTGGAGGCCAGCGATCTGCAAAGCGGGCGCAAAGTCAATTTGCACCGCTGGTTGGTCGGCCAGCAAACTCCGTCGGTTTGAGTTAACGGGGTCCGAAAAACAACGTGGCATCCCCCCGGTTCGAGGTGGTTTTCGGTCATCCACACACTGTTACCTAGGGTTTACATCCATAACGGCCCGTATTCAGCTAGGATTGCTGCATCGCAACAATTTTTTTGGGGTGAATCATGACGCAACACACATTGAAATACGAATCTGATGCCAGCCGCAAAGGCCTGGGCTACGAAAAGCTGGGCGTGATCGCCGGTTTCCTGGTCGGTTTACCCGTGGGTGTCGGTTTGATCCATGCCCCTTTGGCGGAACTTGGCGCGCCTCAGTGGTTGAGCATCATTGCCACGGTGGCCGTCGTGGCGGTTTGCACGGCACTTGGCCTGCGCGGCGGTGCAGCATTGGCCAAACGGGCTACGCACGATGCGTGAGTTTTGCCGAAGAGGCTGAGGGCAACATCCCCTCAGCCTTCAGCAGGCTTTCCAGGCAATGTTCCTGTATTTGATAGAAGTTTTTGATGTCTTGAATTTGCGTCAACGTTTCAGCCGCCTTGTCTGGTGCGCCTGAAGCCCGTTTGGTCGCCAGGATCATCTTGTTCTTGTTGGTGTGCTCCAGCGAGACAAATTCAAAGACCTGCGTGTCGTAGCCGCAGGCTTCCAGCAGCAGCGCCCGCAGGCCATCGGTCAGCATCTCCGCCTCCTGGCCCAGGTGCACGCCGTGTTGCAAGATGGGGCGCAGCGGATGAGGGCTCAGCAACTGGGGCCGGATCTGCTTGTGGCAGCAGGGCGAGCACATGATGATGTCAGCTCCGGTGCGGATGCCCATGTGAATGGCGTAATCGGTGGCGATGTCGCAAGCGTGCAGCGCGATCATCACGTTCACTGTGCCAGCCTGGTAGTTGCGCACATCGCCATGGTCAAAGCGCAGGCCCTTCAGGCCCAACTTGCTCGCGGCAGTGTTGCCCAACTCGACCATGTCCTCTTTCAAATCAACCCCTGTCACCTGCGCGGTCAGGGCCAGGCTGGTTTGCAGGTAGTCGTGGATGGCGAACGTGAGGTAACCCTTGCCCGACCCAAAATCCACCACGTGGATGTTCTGGGCCTGGGCCAGTTGTGATGAGGCCAGGGCGCGGCTGAACACCTCAATGAATTTGTTGATCTGCTTCCACTTGCGCGACATGGCCGGGATCAAGGCCTGTTTGGCGTCGGTCACACCCAAGGCGGTCAGGAAAGGGCGGTCCAGCGCCAGCAGGCGTTCTTTCTGGCGGTTGTGTTCCTGACTGGTGGGTTCGTGCTGCTCGCTCTTGCCAAAGCGCAGCGTGGCCTTGCCCTTCTTGCTGATGGCCAACTGGATTTCTTCGGTCGGGGTCAGCAGGTGGGCATTCCTGAAGTCCTGGCCTACCATGGTTTGGAGTGCGGCCAGTCCTTCGGCCACGGGCAGGTTCTTGATGATGTCCTTGGTTTGGTGCCGGTGGACGAAAGACAGGCAGGCTTGCCCCTTGATGGTGACTGGCCGCACCTGCACACGGACCAGGTCGGCGACCGGGCCGACGTAATTGCCCAGCACCAGCTTGACCAGGGTCTGCTGATTGAGGTGTTCATGCACCAGGCTGAAAAATTGATCGTGCGGGGTGGGCATGCGGGGCGCCTTTGTCTGGAAATGGGGCAAGGCTGGGATTGTCGAGGGCATTTTCCCCAAAGCAAAAGCCCGGCCGTTTTAAAAACGCCGGGCTCCTGGGTCGACGACCACGATCGGGTCGACTTACCGGCCGGGGTGGGTCCTGGCCGATCATGCCCCCAGACGATCAGGGGAGCCGTCTCACCGACGGCGTGATGCTGGCAGATCCACCCTGCCAGCTTGCAATAACGCAAGCGCTGCACCCGTTCAAGCCACCGTTACCCGGTGTGCCTTGCGGTTGATGGAGATCCCATCGTTCACCGCCATTGCAGTGTGAATCAAGTGCGCCTGTGGGCGCAAGAGGCCACAGGCACGTCGCTGGCTTGGACGTGAAAAGCTGCGCGACTTTTCCCGCCGGTAACGGGATGTAAGGCAGACTCGGGTGATTGGGCTGACAAGGTGAAACAAAGCATGAAACGTACGGCACTGTTGACCGTGGCAGAGATGGTGCAGTCAGAGAACTTGACCATGCAAGCGGGGACGTCTGGGCAGGCGTTGATGGAGCAGGCAGGCAAGGCCGTGGCCGAAGCGATCCTGGCGCGCTGGACCAACCGGTCCGTGGTGGTGCTGTGCGGCCCGGGCAACAACGGCGGAGATGGTCTGGTGATCGCCCGGTGCTTGGGCGAGGCGGGCTGGCCTGTGCGCGTGGCCTTGCTGGGTGAGTGGGCAGCGTTCAAAGGCGATGCCTTGATCCAGGCGCGGTATTGGGATCCGGCCTCTTGTGTGCCCTTGCACCCCGATGCGCTGGAGGGTGCCAGCTTGGTGGTCGATGCCTTGTTTGGTTCGGGCTTGAGCCGACCCTTGAGCGACATGGCGGCCACCACGCTGCAAGCGGTGGCCCAGTCCGGGGTGCCGATGGTGGCCGTGGATGTGCCCAGCGGTGTGTTTGGTGACACGGGAGAGAGCGCAGGTGCGGTGCAGGCCGCTTTGACGGTGACGTTCTTCCGCAAGAAGCCTGCCCATGTCTTGCTGCCGGGCAGGGCTTTGTGCGGCGAGGTGGCGGTGGCCGACATTGGCTTGCGGGCGGATGTGGGTGACTTCGTCAAGCCAGCCACCTTTGAAAACACGCCGGAGTACTGGCGCAGTGATTGGCCAGCGCTGACGGCCGATCACCACAAATACCAACGTGGCCACGCCTTGGTTTACGGCGGCGGCGTGATGACCGGCGCCTCGCGCTTATCGGCGCGGGCGGCCGCTCGTGCAGGCGCAGGCTTGACCACGGTGGCGGTGCCTGAATCGGCCTGGCCGGTCTATGCCGCGGCCTTGAACAGCATCATGGTGCATCCCCTGAGCGGCCAGGATTCGGTGGAGCTGGCGGCGAGCCTGCGAGAGGTCTTGCGCGATGCCCGCATCAGCGCGGTGTTGCTGGGCCCCGGAGCGGCAGGTGGCTTGGCCCGGGGCGTGCGTCCCCTGGCGGAAGTGGCCTTGGCCAGTGGGCGCCCAGTGGTGCTGGACGCCGATGCCTTGTCAGCCTTTGAAGACGACCCCGATGCTTTGTTCGCCTTGATCAAGGCCACACGTGGGCCGGTGGTGATGACGCCCCATGAGGGTGAGTTTGCGCGCTTGTTTCCGCAGGCCAAGGCCTTGCCTGCTACTGACAAGCTCAGCCGGGCGCGTTGGGCGGCGCATCGCAGCGGGGCCGTGGTGGTGCTCAAGGGCGCGGACACGGTCATTGCCGCGCCAGATGGGATGGCATTGGTCAACACCAACGCGCCTCCAACGCTGGCCACCGCCGGGGCAGGCGATGTGCTGGCGGGCCTGATCACAGGGCTGCTGGCGCAGGGCATGGCGGTGTTCCATGCCGCCGCCGCGGCAGTCTGGCTGCATGGCGAGGCGGCACGGGCTTTTGGCGCTGGCCTGATCGCCGATGACCTGCCTGATCAGTTGCCGGCCGTGCTGCAAAAACTGCTGCAACCCGGCTGATTCAAGTCAGCCGACGCAAGTGCGGTTCTTGCCGGTTTGCTTGGCCTCGTACAGGGCCACGTCGGCGCGGTCCAGGGCGGCCTCGATGGCCTCATCGGTGCGGTACTGGGTGACGCCGGCGGAGAAGGTGATGAACACTTTCTTCTCATCCTGCGTGAAGAACTCGGCGCTCAAGGTGCGTTGCAGGCGGGTCAGCACCAGCTGCGCTTCGTCCACCGGCGTGTCGGGCAACAGCACCACGAATTCTTCGCCGCCGTAGCGGGCCAGTGAATCGCTGGGGCGCAGGCACTCGCTCACGCGGCGCGACAGAAACTGCAGGGCCAGGTCGCCCGTGTGGTGGCCCATCTGGTCGTTGAGCTTCTTGAAGTTGTCCACGTCCAGCAAGCCGATGGCCAGGGCGCCGCCGCTGCGTTGCATGCGCGCACGCTCGGTCTCGAAGGATTTGGCCAGGCCACGCCGGTTGGCGATCTGGGTGAGCGGGTCGGTGGACACCTCGTCAGACAGGCGGCGGATTTCGTCTTCGAGCGAGCGCACGCGGTCGGTCAGTTCGGTGGCGCGTTCGTGCTCTGCTTGCATGCGGGTCTGGGCCTGGTTGACCAGACCGTGCACGGCGCGGCTTTCGTCCACCATGTCGCGGACCACGCCCGCCAGGCTCTCCAGCGAGTCGGCTTGGCCGATGGTGTCGGCATAGCGCCCCAGGCTTTGCTGGAAGCGGTCGGTGGTGCTGCCCAACTCGGCGATCTCTTGCAACATCTGGTGGATGAACTGTTTGAGCGACTGGCGCGCGGAATCACGCTCCAGCTTGAGTTCCTTTTGCCGCTGCCGGGTGCTGTCCAGCAAATCCTGCATGTGCTTGACGCCACGGCTGTTCAGCCCTTCATCCAACTGGAACTGCATGGCCTGGCACTGGCCCTGCACCCAGGAATCGTCCTCGGCCAATTCGACCAGGCTGTCGGTCAAGGTGTGGCACAGCTCGTTGAGTTGTTCGACGAGGTGGTAGCGGTGTTCGATGATGCGCCGGGCCTGGTCGCAGGCCTGGGTGATCTGGTCTCGCGTGGCCTCCAGCTCAGGCTGGCCCAGGCCTGATTGGCGGCCCTGGCTCAGGGCACTTTGCAAAGCGGCCTTGGCTTCCAGGGCCTGGCCGAGGTTGTCGGGCAGGGCGGTGATCAGGACGCCATGGGTTTGGGCCAGGGCATGCTCGGCCAGCGGGGGCCAGGCTTCGCCCGGGCTGGCGGTGGGCGTCATCGTGGCGGGAGGTGCGTCCGTCGTCAATGTGACCGCTGGTGGCGCGGAGGCCGAGCTGGTGGTGTCGGGCGGTGCCGTGTCTGCATCGGCGGTGTCCACCACCTCCAGCAAGCTGTCGTCAAGCGTGTCGCTGTCCCAGCCCCCCACCAGTTGGGTCAAGCGCTGGTGCAAGCGGCTGGCGGAATTCTTGCTGCCATCCAACACCCGCTGCAAGCTGTCTTTTTTGCGGGCGGCCGTCCATTGGCGCCCCCCGCGCTCCGCACCGCGCACGATGCGGCCGATCAATTGCGACCAGCGCTCGCCATCAGCGGCCGGTGTCAGGGCAGGGGCCGCATCGGGGGCCACCGTGGGTTCGGTGGGCGCAGGGCTCCCACCTTGCTCGGCCTCGTAGGCCTTGCGGAAATTCTCTGGCGTGGGTTCCAGCCTTTGTTCGGCCAGTTGGCGCAGGGCGGCCTTGGCCAGTTGCGCGGGGGCCTGCTGTGCAGCGCCACTTCCCGATGAACTGCCCATGGTCGATTCCTCGGTGATTTTAGACGGGGGTACTGCTGATGGCCGAGCCGCCGATGTCGCCACTGAGCAGTGCGACACGGGGCAAGCTTTGGTCGGCCTCGGTGTTGGTCAGCCAGGTGTCGATGTCGGCCGCCGGCATCGGCCGGGCAAAGAGGTAACCTTGGCAGATGTGGCACCCCAGGTTGTAGAGCACTTCCATTTGCGAGACCTCTTCCACGCCTTCGGCGATCACGCGCAAGCCCAGCGCGCGCGCCAGCGCGATGATGGCCGACACCACTGCCGAGCTTTGAGGCGTGGTGCCCAGGTCGTGCACGAAGGAGCGGTCAATCTTGAGTTCGCTGATGGGCAGGGTGGTCAGGTAGGCCAGCGACGAGTAGCCAGTGCCAAAGTCGTCGATGGAAATTTCGATCCCCATCTGATTCAGGCGTTGCAGCGAGGGCATGACGCCCTGCAGGTCCTTCATCAGGCCGGTTTCGGTGATTTCCAGCTCGATGAAATGAGGCGGCACGCCTTCTTGCGTCAGGATGGCCTGGATCTTGTCGACCAGGTCGGGCAGTTCGAACAGTCGGCTGGGCAGGTTGACGGCGATTGACGCGTCGAAACCGAATTGCTTTTGCCAGATCTTGGCCTGTCGCGCGGCCTGGGTGATGGCCCACAGGCTCATCGCGTTGATCAGGCCCGTGGCTTCGGCCAGTGGGATGAAGTCGATCGGGGGGATGATCTTGCCGTCGCGCATCCAGCGCATCAGGGCCTCGGCGCCCACCATCTTGCTGGTTCGCACGTCGATCTTGGGCTGGTAGTACAGCACCAGTTCGTCGCGCTCCAGGGCCTTGTGCAGGGCAGTGTCCAGATCCAGGCGCACGCGGCCCTTGCTGGCCAGTTGCAGGTCATAGACCAGCGCGGTGTTGCGACCCTGGCTCTTGGCCAGGTCCATGGCCACGTCGGCGTTGCGCAGCAGGTCGGCCACGCTCAGGCCATGGGCCGGGAACAGGGCGATGCCGATGCTGGCGGTGATGAAGCATTCCTGGCCGGCGGCCATCATGGGGTCGCGCAGGGCTTGCAGGATGCGTGTGGCCGTGTCCATGGCCTCGGCTTCGTTGACGATCTCGGGCAACAGCACCACGAACTCATCGGCGCCCAGGCGGCCCACGGCCTCCAGGGTGCGGTGACCGCGCGTGCCGGTCATCTCCATATTGCCTTCCATGACCTGCTCGGAATGGCGCACGCAGGAGCGCAGTCGCCGCGAGACCTCGATCAGCAGTTCGTCGCCGGCATGGTGGCCCAGGTTCTCGTTGATGATCTTGAAGCGGTCCACGCCGATTTGCAGCAGGGCCACGTGGTGGTTCAGGCGCTTGGCGTGCTCGATGGCGCGCTCGCTGCGCCAGAAGATCTGGCGGCGGTTGGGCAGGCCGGTGAGCGTGTCGAAATTGGCCAGGTGCTTGATCTTGTCCTCGGCCACGCGGCGGTCGGTCACGTCCTGGACGATGCCGGTGTAGCCGATCAGGGCGGCCACTTCATTGAACTCGGGCTCGGCCTCGATGTGCAGGATGCGTTGGCGGCCATCGTGCAGGTTGACCTGGATGTCGTTGCACAGCACGGTGCCGTGGTCCAACACTTCACGCAGGATGCGTTCAAAGCTTTGGCGCTCTTCGGGGCCGATCATGCGCAGGATGCGCTTGAGGCCCAGGCGATCACGCCCGCCCAGGCCGAACACGCGCATGCCTTCCATCGAGAAAACGATGTCGGTCACGCCTTGGCGCCAGTCGAAACTGCCCATGCGTGCCAGGTCTTGAGCGCGAGCCAGTGTGGCCTTGCTGCGTTCCAGCTCGTGGCGGGTGCGCGAGGCGCGCAACAGGTAACGCAGGCGCCCGGCCAGCAGGCTCCACTGCGTGCACTTGATGAAAAAGTCGGTGGCGCCTACTTCGTAAGCGCGGGTGATCGAGGCCTCGTCGTCCAGACCGGTGAGCATCAGCACGGGCACGGACTCGTAGCCGGGCAGGTGGCGCAGTTCCTGGCAGGTGGCAAAGCCGTCCAGGCCGGGCATGACGGCGTCCAGCACGACCACGTCGGGCAACCATTCGCTGATGATTTGCAGGGCTTGTTCGCCGGAACTGGCCTCGGTGATCGCGAAACCGCGCTCGCGCAGGGCGATGGAGGTCAACAGCAGGTTGACTTCGTCGTCATCCACCAGCAGCACTTTCGGCTGCTCTTGTGAATCATCGGTCCCGACGGAGCTAAGGAGGTTCACAGTTGAGCCTCCAGCAAGAGGCGCAAGCTCGCGGTCACCCGTTCCACCTCGGGCCGTATGGCGCTGATGCGATTAGTCAGATCTTCACCTGTTGGACGCCTGATCATGGATTCGATTTCGGCACACATTTGCGACAACTTGAGCGCGCCGATGCTGGCTGACGATGATTTGAGAGTGTGCGCCACATGCGCGATCCCTGCATGATCGCCGACTTTGATGGCATCTTCGAGTTGCGGCAGCATCCGCCCGACAGAATTTTCAAAAGCTTTTGACACTCGCTCAATCAATTTGTTCTCGCCCTTGGGGTCGAGGTCTTGTAAACGCTGCAAAGCCTGGCGGTCAAGGACCTCTTCCCAGCCTGCGCTGAGCGATTCGTCGGTGGTGCCATGCAGGTCTTGTGGCGCGGTGTGATCTGCCAAACCATCGTGCAGTGGCGTGGGCACGGTGATGGGGGCTTCGGGCAGGTCGTTGGGGTCGATGTGGGTGTGTTCCACCAACACCTTGTGCAACTGGCTCTGCCGGAAGGGCTTGGACAGGTAGTCGTCAAAGCCCAGGCCCAGGAAGCGTTCTTCGTCGCCTTCCAGCGCATTGGCCGTGACAGCGATCACCGGCGTGTCAGACGGTGTGATGAACGAGAAGCGGTTGTTGGAGCCCCGGCGGAACCAGCCCAGGGCCTCAACGCCGTCCATGCCGGGCATCTGGATGTCCATCAGGACCAGGTCAAAGCGCTGTTCACCCAGGCGGCGCAGACCTTCGAGGGCTGAACTCGCGACACGCACTTCGCAACCCAGGCGTTTGAGCATCTGCGAGCACACCTCCTGGTTGACGGTGTTGTCTTCGATGACCAGCACGGCCTTGTTGATGCGAGTGGCTTCGTGGGCCACGTCGCCACGCTCCGCCGAAATGCCCAGGATGGCCTGGCGCAACTCTGCTTTGCGCAGAGGCTTGGCCACAAAACGCTGGAAGCCGACGTCTTGCGCTCGCCGCACGTCGTCGGGTGATGACACCGACGACAGCAGGATCATCTTCAGCTTGGGGTAGCGGCCGCTGGTGCGCACGGCTTCGGCCAGGCCCATGCCGTCCAGGTGGGGCATGTTCATGTCCACCAGGGCCAGGTCGAAGGGCGCGTCTTGCGAGGGGTGGGCCATCAGCACCTTCAGGGCTTCGCGGCCATCCACGGCCAGCACCACGTGCATGCCCCAGGCGGTCAGCATGTTCTCGATCACGGTGCGGTTGGTGTCGTTGTCGTCTACCACCAGCACGTTGAAAGAGGGCATGTCGGGTTCTTCCAGCATGGCCATGTCGGCTTGCGTGGTGCCGATGCACACGGGCACGCGGAACAGGAACTCCGAGCCGACACCGGGCGCGCTGTGCACCTCGATCTGGCCGCCCATCAGCTCGACCAGTTGCTTGGAAATCGCCAGACCCAGGCCGGTGCCGCCGTAGCGCCGCGCCATGCCGCCGTTGGCTTGCACAAAGGCGCTGAACAGGCGGGGCACGACTTCAGATGGAATGCCAATGCCGGTGTCGCGCACCATGAATTCCAGCAGCATGGTGTCGGTGCTGCCGGGCTTGGGCAGTTCCACGGCGCCACCGATGGCGCGGCGGATGTCGACCACGATTTCGCCGTGTTCGGTGAACTTGATGGCGTTGGCCACCAGGTTGGTCAGGATCTGGCGCAGCCGCAGCGGGTCCCCATGGATGACGGAGGGCAGGCCTGGTTGCTCGCGGAAGTTGAGTTCCAGGCCTTTTTCGTGGGCGCGCGGGGCCATCAGCTCCAGGGTGTCTTCCACCAGGGTGCGCAGCACGAAGTCGCAGGTGGCCAACTCCAGCCGACCGGCTTCGATCTTGGCGAAGTCCAGGATGTCGTTGATGATCTCGAGCAGGCTTTCGCCGGAGCGGTACACCGCCTGGGCAAAACGGCGCTGCTTGTCGCTCAGTGGCGTGCCCAGCAGCAACTCGGTCATGCCCAGGATGCCGTTCATGGGGGTGCGGATTTCATGGCTCATGTTGGCCATGAATTGGCTCTTGGCCTGGCTGGCGGCCTCGGCCATGTCGCGGGCGCGTTGCAACTCCAGCGCTTGGCCATGCTCGTCGGTCACGTCGGACACCAGGCCGTAGATGCGCGATTGCCCGTCGGGCAGGCGGCGGGCGCGGGTGCGGTGGCGCAACCAGCGCAGGCCTTTTTCCGGGTGCTGCAGGCGCAGCAGGGCGTCGGTCGGCTGGTCCTGGTCTTCCATGGCCTCTTGCTCGATCAGCAAAGGGCGGTCTTCGGGCACGACCAGGGACTTCAGCCGATCCGGGTGGGCCTGGATGTCTTCGGCCGACACGCCCCACAGGTCTTGCGTGCGGTGGCTGAGGTAGAGGTAGCTGGCGCGGTGCTCGCTGGCCACATAGACGCAGTCGTCCATCGATTCGACCAGCTCGCGGAAGCGGCGTTCGGACTCTTCCAGATCGGCTTGGGCTTGTCGGGCGGCGGTGATGTCGCGCACCAGCGAGATCAGCAGGCGCGGACGGCCATTGCTGTGGCGCAGCGCAAAGTGCCGGGCGTTGACAATGCGTTGCTGCGAAGCGTTTTGCCACTGGAAATCGTGCTCAATGGTTTGGCCGGTTTCCAGGGCCTCCTGCATCGGGCCTTCGGTCAGTTTGAGGACGGACTCGCCCAGTGCCGCCGTGATGGATTTGCCCACCACTTGGTCGCGCTGCAGCTTGAATTCGATCTCGGTATAGCGGTTGATGGCCACCACGTTGAGGTTGACCGGGTCGAGCACGAAGAGGCTGACGGGCAGGTTGCCTAGCAAGGCTTCGAGGAATTCGCGCTCCTGCTCGCGCACATGCTCTTGCGCCTTGCGCTTGGTGATGTCGTTGAACAGGCAGACGTATTGGCTGCGCCCCCCGGTTTCGTCCAGCATCTGGATGGCGTCGATCTCGCCCCAGTAGCGCGTGATGAGCTGGCCGCCCTGACGCGCCGCCTCATAGGACAGGCGGAAAGGCACGCCCCGGGACAGGTGGTCTTCCAGCTCTCGCACCGTGTTGGGGGCGCTGACTTCCTGCTCCAGCAGGTCGCCCAGCTTGCGGCCCAAAACTTTTTCCTCCGGCCAACCGGTCAAGGCCACGAAGGCGCTGTTGATCCACTCGATGGTGCCGTGGCGGTCAGTGATGGCCACGCCGCTGCTGATGCGCGAGGCGACCAGGGCCAGGCGACCCAGGTGTTCGGCGCTGGTGGCCATGTGGGCCAGGTTGGCATCTCGCTGGGCGACAAAACCCAACTGGATGGCGGCAATGTCCAGCACGTGCGACAGGCCGATGCAGTCCTGTTGCGGGTCGTCGAACTCCAGCAAGGCCAGCGGCCAGCCTTCGACCGAGACGGGCACGGCCAGCACTTTGTGGGTTTGGGGCGAGCGCCAGGGACAAGTGGACAACGCCGACAGTTCATCTTCGCCCTGGGCCGAACTGGGCCTCAGGGTGCTCAAGGCCTGACCGAGTGGGCGTTCATCGCGTTGGGTGGTGGCGATGGCCGTGACGTCAATGATGTCCCCGGCATCGCTGTCGGCATTCACCCAAGGGCGCAGCAAGGCCGACTCGCCATTCCACCCGTCCACCCGCAGGCAGACCCACGCTTTGGAGCCCATGTGCTGGTGCAGGGTTTGGCCGACCCGTTGCAAGGCCTGGGCCAGCGAGTTGGCGCCATGGGCGGCTTCGGCGATTTCTTGACTCAGGGCCAGCCAGCGTTGTGCCTCCGCGTTGTCGTGAGACGACACTTGTGGCAGCAATTCTTCGTCCATGACCGCTTCGGGGGGCCGTGTCGTGCCCGGCTGGTCGGCCGCTGGGTTCTGCCCTTGGCGCGCCAAATAGCCGATGCCAGCGGATGCCCAACCAGCCAAAGCCAGCCCAAGCCCGCTCAAACCCCAGCCCACGGTCGCCACGGTCGTCATGACCAGGGCGCTCAGGGCGAGAATAAAGGTCCACGGTAAGCGCATGATTTCCTTGTCCGGGGATATCGCGTGACGATCCTTGGGTAAGTCAGCCCCGTTGCCAGGGGACCGCAGGGGCATACTGTGTCCAATCGTTAACTAATCACGGACTTTACAGGCACAGTGAAATGGTCAACCAGCAGAAGAAACCCCTTGCGGTCCTTCTTACAATCATTTGAATGCCGGGTAATCATTCTTTTTTAAGTCGGGTGTCGCTCCGTCGGCGGTCTCAAATCCAGTTAATGGGGTGGGGCGCGGCGGGTTTGGTGACGCTCGTCGTGATGGTGCTGCTGGAGGCGCCTGCTTGGGCACACAGCCTGTTCCTGTTGCTATGGTGCGTGGTGTGGGGAACGGCCTTGGCATGGTTGCCTGCGCCAGAAGCAGGGATCAACCCAGCTGCGCCACCCATTACACCGACTGAGGTGATGAGTGCTCCTGAGTCGGCGGTGTCTGACGACGACCGCGTGCCCGCCTTGAGCGAGGCCGACCAAGAAGTCTTGCGTTATGCCTTGTCACACGACTTGAGGGCGCCGTTGCGCGTGGTCGATGGTTTCACGCGCATCCTCAAAGAGGATTACGGCAAGGTGCTGGACCGGGTTGGCAATGACCACCTGGACCGTGTGCTTGCAGCCTCCACCCGCATGAGCGGCATGATCGACGCTATCCTGGCGCAGGCTCAACTGGCACGGGAGCCCGTGGGGCGCGAGTGCATTGACCTCAGCTTGCTGGCGAAAGAGGTCGTCAAGGACCTGTCCGATCTGGAGCGCGACGAAGGGTTGGCGACCGGTCAGGCGAGTCGGCGCGCCGAGTTCAGGGTGGCCGATGGCATGGTGGCCGAGGCCGATCCCACGCTGGTGCGGCGCGTGTTGGACAACCTGATGGGCAATGCCTTGAAATACAGCGCCAAGGTGGATCACCCGTGCATCGAAGTTGGGGTGATGCCAGCCACTAATCCAGCGGTGTTTTACGTGAAGGACAACGGCGCCGGTTTTGACATGCAGCACGCTGACAAGTTGTTTGGCTTGTTCCAGCGGCTGCACAGTGCCAAGGAGTTCCCAGGCACCGGGGTGGGCCTGGCGGGCGTCAAGAACATCATCGCGCGCCACGAAGGCCGTGTGTGGGCCGAAGCCCAGTCAGGGAAGGGCGCCTGCTTCTACTTCACGCTGATCAGCGCCGCACAAGCGCAAGCCCATAGGCGCCTGGACTGAAATGCTTCGGTTCGGTCAGTTCAGCGGCCCCAAGCCGGACAAAACTTCCTGAGCGTCCAAGAGGCGTTCACACCAGGCCTCGGTGGTGCGACCTTCTTGCTGCGCCTGTTTGCGCAAGCGATCCAGGGCCTGGCCGCGCCCCAGCGAATGCCGGTGCATGACGATGCCCACGGCCAGCGCCACGGTCTGCGCCAAAGGATCTGCGCTTGACGCGGATGCGGACGTTTTGGCCTGGGTGGCCGTCTGCGTGGCCTGGGCTTCCGCTTCGGCGGCGTTTTTGCGCCGGTTGGCGAAGGCGGATTCCACGGCAGGCACGATCTGCTGGATGTCCAGCGGCTTGACCAGGTAGGTCACGGCGCCCAGCTCCTTGACCTGCGCTACCGTGGCCTCGTCGGCAAAAGCCGACAGGAACATGAAGGGGATCTGGCAATACTCGCGCAGGTAGGCGGCCACGTCGAAGCCGGTTTTGCCTTCCATGCGGATGTCCAGCAGGGCCAGTTCGGGCTTGTGTTCGTGGGCCAGCAGGATGGCGTCGTCGCCGTTGTCGGCGTCGATCACCTCGTAGCCGGCTTGTGACAGGCCATGGGTCAACGTGGCCAGCACCAGCCGATCATCGTCTACCACCAAAATTTTGCCTTTGTGATTCACGTCCATCCTCGTTGGGCCGAGAAGCCCTGGAACGCGGCGAAGGCCCAGGGCCTCAGATCACGTCAAGACTGATTCGCCATTTTGCACGGCATTCCTCCCTCATTGTGGCCAAAGTGCAATCTGCTGGCCAGAGGGAGCACCCGGGATGTGGGGGGTGAGCACCAAACTGACGCCCGGCGGGTTCAGCTCGATTCGGGTCACGACCTGTTCGCCCTCCTGCGTCATGCTGAGCTTGGAGCTGCGGCGGGGCAGCAGGGCTCGGACCAGCCCCAGCCCAGACACGCCGCCAGGAACCCGGTGAACGTTGAAGCCTTCGGGCAGCACGCCCGTGTTGCGGATCTCGATGCAGACCTGTTGTTCACTGCAGAGCATGGAGCAGGTCAGGGACTCGCCAGCCTGCCCATGCTTGTGGGCGTTGGTGAGCAGTTCATTGAGGCTGAGCGCGATGGGGATGGATTCGGCTTCCGGCAGTTGCCAATCCGAGGTGTTGCAGCCTTCCACCACCAGGGTGATGGTTCGGTTGAAGGTGCGCTGCACCGACTGTGCAATCGCTTCGATGACGTTTTTCAGGCGCAATGGGCCGCCCGCGCCCACCTGTAGTCCATAGACCTGGGCGATGGCCTGAACCTGGCCGACCACCTCGGAGATGGCCGAGGCGACTTCCGGCTTGCGGGCCGCGATCTGCTGCAGCAGTCCGGCCACGCCTTGCAGGTTGTTCTTGATGCGGTGGTGCACTTCCTTGACCAGCATTTCACGCTGCGCAATGGCGGCCTCCAGCCGGGCTTGCTCGGCGGCGCGTTGCTCGCTGACATCCGAGGCCACCAGCAGCAGTTGGTCGGCGGTCTGGCCATCGTGTGACAAGGGCAGGTAGCTGACGTCCCAGGTTTGCATGCCCGAGCCTTGCTCGAATTTGTACTCGCGCTGCAGTGGTTTGGCCGAATCGAGGGCCCTGAGCATGTCCGCGCGCAATTGCCGCCCCCGGTCTGCGCCGTGGATCTGCTCTGGGGTCAAGCCGGGTGCCCTGGCGGGCTCGATCTTCATGAACGCCGAGGCGGCCTGGTTGGCCTGGATCACGGTCAGGGTTTTGGCGTCGCACAGCGTGATGGTCATGGGTGCCATCTCGATGATGCGCTGCAGGGTGGCTTGAGCTTCCACCGTCAGGGCCTCGGCTTCGCGGCGCCGGTCGATGTCCATCAGGGCATAGGTGATCTGGCGCTCGTTGAACTCACCGAGGGTGACCACGGCGTTGCCGACGACCCAGAAGACGCGCCCGTCCCGGCCCATGACTTGGCATTCGAAGGTGTGGGACTGGCCATCGAGCAGGTCGTCCAGGTAGCCGGTCAGGCGGAAGGGGTGGTCAATGTCGGGCGTGGCGACGGTGCTGAGCGGGTGCCCCAGAAAGTCGGGCAGGTCGCCACCGAACATGCGCCGGGCTGAGCGGTTCATCCAGGCGATGCCGCCCGAATCCAGCGTGACGATGCCCACGAACACCGAGTCCAGGATGGCGCGGGTGCGGTCGGCTTGCAGTGTGAGGTTCTGCTCGGCGCGGTGGCGGTCGTCGACATTGACGAAGGAGGCAATGAAACCTTCTTCAGGGTGGTCGGGCTTGACCAGGCGCAGGTTGACTTCGGCCCACAAGGGCGTGCCGCGAGGATGCCGCAGGGCCCGCTCGCCTTGCCAGTGGCCTTGCTCGCTGAGCTGCGCCAGGATCTGGTCGTCGGTTCTGGCGAGGGTGCTGGTATCGACATCGGTGATGTACAGGCTGGCGAGGGGCCGGCCCGCCATGTCCTGGTGGTCCAGTCCCAGCAAGCTGGCCAGGGCCGGGTTGGCGCTGTGCACCAGGCCGTCGCGCACGAAGGCGATGCCCACGCCGGACATGGTGAACATCAGGTCGCGGTCGCGGCCCAGGGCTTCCAACTGGGCTTGTTGCGAGCGGATGCGCGTGATGTCCGACAGCACGGCAATCACTTCCAGGGTGTCGGTGCGGGGGCCGATGCGGCGCACCGACAGCGCATACCAGCGCGTGGGGTAGCCCGGAGCGACGATTTCCAGCTCGCTTTCGAACTGGCCGGTGCTCAGCAACTCGACCTTGGACTGATCGACGACGCGGCGGATGCGCGGATCGCTGTCCAGCAAGGCGTCCAGGTGCTGCCCAGTCAAGGTGCCGGGGCTCAAGCCCAGCATGCGTTCGAAGCGGCGGTTGCAACGCACCAGGATGTTGTCGCGCAGGTAGGCGATGCCGGCGGGGCTGCTTTCGAGGATGGTGCGCAACTCGTGCAGCAACTGGTCCTGGTCGAACCCCATCATGCCGGTGGGTTCGCCGCTGGTGTTGGTGAAGTCGGGTGGGCGCGGCGTCTGCACCACGAAGGCCATGGGGTTGGTGTCGTGCACCACACACAGAAAGCGCTCGGGCTGGCCTGCCAAGCGTGGGTGGGCATGGACCTCGCTGCGCAGATAGCGTTGGTTGGCGGTGCCCTGGGCGACGCAGGCCAGGTTGCTCAAGGGCGGTGCGCCAGGCGCCAGGCCCAGCAAGGCCAGTGGGGCATCCCAGCCGGTGAGTTTTTGCAGCGCTTCAGACTCATGGCCCAGCAGCGCGCCAGGGGCCACGGCTTTGCCCATCAGTGTGGCAAAGGCCGCGTTGCTGCGCAGCAGGCGGCCATGTTCGTCGAATTCAACCAAGGCCTGGGGCACCAGATCGAACCAAGCGTCGTCGAGGCGGTTGCTCATGACTGGGCGGCGGGTCTTGAAGGAGGTCAGGCTTTGGGCGCGACGGTCACGCCCGGCAACTTGCCCGAATAGTCTCTGGGCAACTTGGACAAGCCGGCGGCCAGGCGTTGGGCCATGTCCTTGTACAGGCCCGCCAGCCTGCCGTTCGGGTCGGCCGCGACGGTGGGGTTGCCGCTGTCGGCCTGCTGGCGAATGTTCAGGTCCAAAGGCATGGAGCCCAGCGAGGGCACGCCGGTCTCTTCGGCCAGGCGTTTGCCGCCGTCTTCGCCAAAGATGTGGGCTTCGTGGCCGCATTGGGGGCAGTGGTAGGTGGCCATGTTCTCGACCACGCCCAGCACCGGCACGCCCACTTTCTCGAACATGCGCAGGCCCTTGCGGGCGTCCAGCAGGGCGATGTCCTGCGGGGTGGTGACAATCACGGCGGCGGTGAGCGGGGCGCGTTGGCACAGGGTCAGGTGGATGTCACCGGTGCCAGGTGGCATGTCGACGATGAGGTAGTCCAGTGGCTCATCGGTGGCGCCCCAGCGGGTCTGGCGCAGCAGTTGTTCAACCGCCTGGGTGGCCATGGGGCCGCGCCAGATGGTGGGTGCGTTCTCGTCGATGAGCAGGCCGATCGACATCATCTGCAGGCCGTGATTGCGCAGCGGCTCGATGCTTTTGCCGTCGGGGCTGTCCGGGCGGCCGCTCAGGCCCATCATCAGGGGTTGGCTGGGGCCGTAGATGTCGGCGTCGAGCATTCCCACGCTGGCGCCTTCAGCGGCCAGGGCCAGGGCCAGGTTGATGGCGGTGGTGCTTTTGCCCACACCGCCTTTGCCGGAGGCGATGCCGATCAGGTTTTTCACGCCCGGCAGAGGGGCTTGGCCGCGCGGCGCGGCATGCGTCTGAACCTTGGTGCTCCAGTTCACTTCCACGTTGGAAATGCCGGGCACGTCGTCAAGCGCTTGCATGACCAGGGCCGTGTAGGCGGGCCAGCGCGACGGGGCCGGGTAGCCCAGGGTAATGTCCACGGTGGCTTGACCTTGTTCCACCCGCAGCGATTTGAGCTGCTTGCCGCTGACCCAATCCTGATCGGTCAGGGGGTCGATGACGGCGCTGAGCGCGGCGCGTGCGGCGGTTTCTAAGGCGGATGGTGCGGGTAGGGTCATGCTGGCAAAGTCGGTGGGCAGGCGAGGAGGGAAGATGGATGTGAAAACTAATCCAGGCAGTCAGTCTAGCGCGGCCTAAAATCACGGACTTTCCCCAAGCCCTTGTCGCCATGCCACGTCAGCTCTTTGTCACGACAGCCCTGCCTTATGCCAACGGCCACTTTCACGTGGGCCACATCATGGAGTACATCCAGGCCGACATCTGGGTGCGGTTCCAGCGCATGCAAGGGCACCGCGTTCACTTCGTGGGGGCGGACGATGCCCACGGCGCCCCCATCATGATCGCGGCTGAAAAAGCTGGCAAGACGCCGCAACAGTTTGTGGCCGACATCGCGGCGGGCCGCAAGCCTTACCTGGACGGTTTTCACATCGCGTTCGACCATTGGTCGTCCACCGACAGCCCGGAAAATCATTCGCTGGCGAAAGAGATTTACGGGGCCCTGCGCGAGGCGGGCCTGATCACCGTGCGTCCGGTCGAACAGTTCTTCGACCCCGAGAAGAGCATGTTCCTGCCCGACCGCTTCATCAAGGGCGAGTGCCCCAAGTGCGGCGCCAAGGATCAATATGGCGATTCGTGCGAGGTGTGCGGTGCGGTGTATTCGCCCATCGAACTGAAGAACCCCTATTCGGCCCTGAGCGGTGCCACGCCGGTGCGCAAGACCAGCGACCACTATTTCTTCAAGTTGTCCGATCCGCGCTGCGCCGAGTTCCTGGAGGCCTGGACGCAAGATGGCAAGCTGCAATCCGAGGTCGGCAACAAGATCCGCGAGTGGTTCACCAAAGATGAAAACGGCGAGGGTGGCCTGAGCGATTGGGACATCAGCCGCGACGCACCTTACTTTGGCATCGAGATTCCTGATTTACCCAAGGACTCGCCGGGCAAGTATTTCTACGTGTGGCTGGACGCGCCGGTAGGCTACTTGGCCTCGCTGAAAAGTTATTTCGCCCACGGTGGCCCCAAGGCCAAGTATGGCGAGACCCGCAGTTTTGATGAGTTCATGGCCGACCCGGCGGTGGAGCAGGTGCACTTCATCGGCAAGGACATCACCTACTTCCACACCCTGTTCTGGCCCGCGATGCTGAAGTTCAGCGGCCGCAAGCTGCCGTCGCAAGTCAATGTGCATGGCTTCATGACCATCAACAACGGCGACAAGATGAGCAAGAGCCGAGGCACCGGCCTGGACCCGCTCAAGTACCTGAGCCTGGGCATGAACCCCGAATGGCTGCGTTACTACATCGCCGCCAAGCTCAACAGCAAGGTCGAAGATGTGGATTTCAACCCCGAAGACTTCGTGGCGCGCGTCAACAGCGACCTGGTGGGCAAGTACGTCAACATCGCCAGCCGCTGCTCCAACTTCATCCACAAGTACTTTGAAGGCAACCTGGCGCACCTGGATGCGGGCGACGAAGGCAAGCTGCAAGAGATGATCCCGCTGCAGGCCGTGATCAGCCGCGAAGCCGTGATCGCCGAGTCGCTCGACAAGCGCGAGTTCGGCAAGGCCTTGCGCGACATCATGGCCGCCGCCGACGAGATCAACCAGTACTTCGACACGGCCAAGCCTTGGGAGCTGGCGAAGGACAGCGCCCAGCATGCCGCGAACAGCGCCTTGCACGAAGTGCTCTCGGCCTGCATGGAAGGCTTCAAGTATTTGACGCTGTTCCTCAGCCCCATCCTGCCGGATGTCACCCGCCGTGCCTTTGACTTCCTGGGCTTTGACCAGCCCTTGAACTGGGCCGAACGTGCCACGCCGGTCACCACCATCCGCAAGTACGAACACCTGATGACCCGGGTCGATCCGAAGATGCTGGAAGCGCTGTTCGAGCCCCCAGCACCTGCCGTGGTCGAGGCCCCCAAGCCCGGCGGCGGGATTAAAGCCCCCATGCCCCCCGAGGGGGAGCACCTGGCCTTGGGGCGGCCCGGCGGCGAGGAGATCGCCCCCACGATCACCATCGACGATTTCGCCAAGGTCGATCTGCGCATTGCCAAGATCGTCAACGCCGAGCATATCGAGGGCTCCGACAAGCTGTTGCGCCTGACGCTGGATGTGGGCGAAGGCCGCATGCGCAATGTCTTCAGCGGCATCAAGTCGGCCTACAAGCCCGAAGACTTGGTCGGCAAGCTGACCGTGATGGTGGCCAACCTGGCGCCGCGCAAGATGAAGTTCGGCATCAGCGAAGGCATGGTGCTGGCCGGCTCGCACGCCGATGAGAAGGCCCATCCCGGCATCTACGTGCTGGAACCCTTCCCCGGCGCACAACCCGGTATGCGCGTCCGCTAAACCGAGATCTGGCACAAGGCTTGCTCACCTGAACGCCCTATGAGCCGCCTTTTGCCGACGACCTGGATCAGGCGTTTGGGCCTTGACCTGGCCCCTTTCCGACCCCGCCTGCTGGACGACCTGAAGGGCTACAACCGGGGCCGGTTCATGGCCGACCTGGGGGCGGGCCTCACGGTGGGCATCGTGGCCTTGCCATTGGCCATGGCCTTCGCGATCGCCTCGGGGGTCAAGCCAGAAGCAGGCTTGTTCACCGCCATCATCGCGGGCTTTCTGATCTCAGCCCTGGGCGGATCCAGCGTGCAGATTGGGGGGCCGGCGGGCGCCTTCATCGTCATCGTCTACGGTATCGTTCAGCATTACGGCGTGGCCAACCTGCTGATCTCCACCGTGATGGCGGGCATGCTGTTGTTCGTGCTGGGCCTGTTCCGCCTGGGCGTGCTGGTGCGGTACATCCCGGTCAGCATCGTCATCGGTTTCACCAATGGCATCGCGGTGCTGATCGCCTTGTCTCAGTTCAAGGACCTGCTGGGCTTGAGCCCCGAGCGCATGCCGGCTGATTTTGTCGGGCAGATCATGACCATCGCCGCCCATGCGCATGAGTTCAATCCCTTTGCCTTGGGGCTGGGTGTGTTGACGGTGCTGTGCCTGTGGGCTTGGCCCCGGATGTTCTCGCCCGGGCGCATGCTGCCCAAGATCATGCTGGAGGCCCGCTCTTTCCGCCTGGCGTCTCGCATGCCGGCGCCCATGGTGGTCTTGCTGGTGCTGACCGTGGTGGCCACGTTGCTGCAACTGCCGGTGGCCACCATCGGCTCTCGTTTTGGTGGCATCCCCCAGGCCTTGCCGCACCTGGCCTGGCCAGATTTCAGCTGGGAGGGCGTGCGCAATCTGTTCATTCCCACGATCACGATTGCCTTGCTGGGCGCGATCGAGTCCTTGCTGTGTGCCCGCGTGGCCGACAACCTCACGGACCTGCGGCGTCACAACCCCAACCAGGAACTGATGGCGCAAGGCGTGGCCAACATGGTGGCGCCGTTCTTCGGCGGCATTCCGGCCACGGGCACCATCGCCCGGACGGTGACCAATGTGCGGGCCGGCGCCACCAGCCCGGTGGCCGGCATGGTCCATGCCTTGGCTTTGCTGCTGATCGTGCTGGTGGCCGCGCCCTTGGCTGTTCACGTGCCTTTGCCGGTGCTGTCGGGCATTTTGCTGTTCGTGGCCTGGAACATGGGTGAGTGGCGCGAGTTCATCAAGCTGCGCCACTTCAACTACACCTACCGAACCATTCTGGTTGGCACTTTTTTGCTGACCGTCATTTTTGACCTGACCGTGGCGGTGGAGGTGGGCCTGGTGCTGGCCTGCGTGTTCTTCATTTACCGCATGAGCACGCTCTTCCGCATCGAGCCATTGGCCATGGTCGATCCACAAATCGCGGTGTTCAAGTTGTATGGCGTGTTGTTTTTTGGCGCGGTGGGCAAGGTCGAGGACCTGGCCGACCAGTTGCCATCGAGTGCCCGCGTGGTGGTGCTGGAAGCTCACCGGCTGATCGCGATCGACACCTCCGGGCTGGAGGCTTTGCTCCAGTTGCGGCGTGCCCTGGCGCGCCAGGACATCCCACTGGTGCTGTGCGAAGTCAACGAGCAACCGCTGGGCTTGATCCACCGGGCTCACCATGATGAAACTTTGGGCGCGGCCAATGTGGTCAAGGATTTGCCCTCGGCCTTGCTGCGGGCGCATCAATTGATTCAGTGATTTGGTGAGTGCCATGCGTGCCTTGCTGTGAGCCGCGGGCCTCACAGCAGCGCGGCAAACAGGTCAAGGCAAAGCAGGGTGGTGCGGGGCGCGCGAGCCAAAGCGGCGCTTTGTCCATGGTCTTGCAGCGCCAGCAGCAAGGCTTGAACCTCAGGCATGGCGCCATGGGGAAAGGGCGACGCTTGCGGGTCGGTCGAGCCCCCGGCTGGATGGGCCTGGCTCATCACAACCAGGCCCTGCAATGACTGCCGCCACGATTTGACCTGCCGCAGGTCAGGGGCCGGGCTGGCGGCGACGGCGCTCATGGCGTCCGTGAGTTGTTCCAAAGCCTGGGCCAGGTCGACACCGACGCGGGTCTTCGATGGCGAAACAGCCACTGCTGCCTCGCCCGCGGCCTGGCGCGCCAAGCGATCACCCCGGTGCGCCTTGGTCTGGGTGTCCAGCCAAAGGTGGTGGCCAAGCACCCAATCTCGGGCCATGGCGATGACGGCCATCGGGTGGCCGCTCACCAGTTCGATCTCCAGTTCTTGCACCGCCACGCTCAAATCGCCCGCGTGGATGTGCCCCAGGTCCAAGGCCAGCTCGACCACGCCGGCCTTGGGCGTGCCTTGGCCCACCGCCACGCGGGCAGTCTGGCGCCAAATGTCGGTGCGGTACAGCTCGACCAGTCCGGTCTGTTCGCCTTGCCGGTCCTGGTCTGGATGCCAGCCCAGCGTCCTGACGAGCGAGGCTTCGGCTGGCGAGCCCAGGTGCAGGCTCAAGTCAATTCGGGCGGCGCTGCCCTCGGTGGGCGCCCGCGCGGGCTGGTTGTCTTCCAGCCGGATCATCGTGTTCGCGCCCGACGCTTTCAGCGTCTGAACCCAGCGTTCACCTTCCTTGCGAAGCCGCAAGGCGCTGCGTGCTTGGCCCAGGCGGCGATCCGGCGTGTCAAAGTAATGCGCCTGAAGACGCTCCCGCGCGTGACCCGGCAAGCGTTCAATCTCGGCCGACAAATGCCCCAGCGAATCGGCCGGGATCTGAAATTTAAGTTCGATTTCCTGCATAAGGGCTGATTGTGGCGGCGGCCCTGGCCCTCAAGCGCGGCGCAGGCCGATAAAATGCCGGATTGATTCTCTCTTTTGACTGGTGCCCACCATGCCGCTTTTCTGGAAGCCCTACAAGTCTGACGTGACGCAGTTCATCGACAGCCTGAAGCAGCGCGACCCTCAGCTGGAAGACCGCCAGCGCCAGGGCCGCTCATTGCTCTGGGACAAGGCCGTTGACCGCGACGCCCAGCTCGACTTCCGCGAATCGAACGTGGCCCAGCAGCCCTACGTCTATCAAACCAAGGGCGACTGAGCTTTTTCGGTTTGATTGAAAGACGCGCGTGAGCGAACAAGTCCTGGACGAGAACCGTTTGCCCGAGGTCGTTGACCGCGTGGCGATGGCGCGCCTGTATGGCGAGCCCTTGTTCCAGATGCCGCTGGATTTGTACATCCCGCCAGACGCGCTAGAGGTGTTCCTGGAGACCTTTGAAGGCCCGCTGGACTTGCTGCTCTACCTGATCCGCAAGCAGAACTTCAACATCCTGGACATCCCGCTGGCCGACGTGACGCGCCAGTATTTGGCCTACGTGGATCAGATCCGCAAGCACAACCTCGAGCTGGCATCCGATTACCTGCTGATGGCGGCCATGCTGATCGAGATCAAGTCTCGGATGCTGTTGCCGCCCAAGAAGTCGGAAGACGGTGAAGAGGCCGAGGACCCGCGCGCCGAACTGGTTCGCCGCCTGATCGAATACGAGCAGATGAAGCTCGCCGCGGCGGGGCTGACCCGGATCCCGCAACTGGGCCGCGATTTTCTGCGCGTGCAGGTGCACAACGACCCGTCGGTGCGCGTGCGCCACCCCGATGTCGCCCTGGTGGATTTGCGCGAGGCCTGGGCCGACATCCTCAAGCGCGCCAAGCTCAACACCCACCACATCATCACGCGCGAAGAGCTGTCGGTGCGCGAGCACATGGGCATCGTGCTGCGACGCTTGCAGGGCCAGCGTTTTGTGGAGTTTGAACACCTGTTCGACGTGTCGCGGGGCCCGCCCGTGCTGGTGGTGACTTTCATCGCCCTGCTGGAGTTGGGTAAGGAGCGCTTGCTCGAGATCACGCAGGCCGAGGCGTTTGCGCCCATCTACGTGCGCCTGGCCTACCACCCGGCCTGATCGGTCATCGGCGCGCCTTGCGCTCCACGCGCTCCCAGTCGGGCGGCGCCCACAGGTGCTTCAAACGCAGCCACAGCGGCCCGGGCCGCCTCGCATCGCGCCCCATGGCCTGCCACTCGTGGAACATCATCACCAGGGGATTGTGGGTGTGGATTTGCTTGACGATGCCGTAATCGCAGGGTGCCTCTTCGGGCACGAAGCTGCCGAACAGCTTGTCCCAGATGATCAGCACCCCCGCGTAGTTGCGGTCCAGGTACTGTGGGTTGCGAGCGTGGTGCACGCGGTGGTGCGAGGGCGTGTTGAAGACAGCCTCGAACCACCGGGGCAGCTTGCGCACGGACTCGGTGTGCACAAAGAATTGATAGGCCAAGCTCACGGCCACCACCAGGATCACGTGGCGGGTTTCGAACCCCAGCCAGGCCAGGGGCAGCCAGAACACCCACATGCCAGAGATGGGGTAAGTGGGACTTTGCCGCAAGGCGGTCGACAGGTTCATGGTTTCGCCAGAATGATGCGTCACATGGCTGGCCCACATCCAGCGCACGCGGTGGCTGGCGCGGTGAAACCAGTAATAGCAAAAGTCTTGCGCCACGAGCAGCCCGACCACGCTCCACCAGGTGATGGCGATGTTGAACAGGCGATGCTGGTAGATCAGATCAAACAGGCCGACCAATAAGGCCCAGGCGATGCCGTCGGCCACTGCGTGGCTCAGGGCCAGGCTGGTGTTGATGGCGGTGCCTTTGACCGTGTAAGTCTGTTGCTGCCGACGGTTCAGCCACCAGGCCTCGAATGCCATGCAGGCCATGAAAATCGGACCCATCAGGAGCAGGAAAACCTTTTCCAGCCCGATTTGATTCAACGTTGTCCACCAAGCGGCCATGTCTGGTCCAAGCCTCATCCACCACGAACTGACATGCTAGTCCCACTCCCCGGTGGGCGCTTGCAGAATTTCCCGCGCACGCGGCGGCTTGTCGGCCTAGAATCGCGCCACTTTGGCACCAGACCCCCGCGACATGAGTTCAGTGACCCCCGCTGCCTTGCCCGCCCGCAAGCCCTTGAACCTGCACCGCCTGCGCGAGATGCATTCGCAGGGTGAAAAAATCACCATGCTGACCTGCTACGAGTCGTCGATGACCCGCCTGCTGGACGATTGCGGGGTGGACTGCATCCTGATCGGTGACTCCTTGGGCATGGTCGTGCAAGGCCAGTCCAGCACGGTGCCCGTGTCCCTGGGCGACATCATTTACCACACACGCTGTGTGGTGCGTGCCAACCGCCACACCTGGGTGGTCAGCGACCTGCCCTTTGGCAGCTACCAGGAAAGCCGCGAGCAAGCCTTGCGCTCCAGCGTGGCCTTGATGCAAGCCGGTGCCCACATGGTCAAGCTCGAAGGTGGCGGCTGGACGGCCGAGACCGTGCACTTCCTCACCGAGCGTGGCATCCCTGTGTGCGCCCACCTGGGCCTGACGCCGCAAAGCGTGCACGCGCTGGGGGGCTACCGCATCCAAGGTCGCGATGCGGCCGGGGCCGAGACCCTGCGCCGCCATGCGAAGGAGTTGGCGCAGGCCGGCGCCGCGATGGCGGTGCTTGAGCTGATGCCCTCCGATGTCGCCGCCGCCGTGCAGACCGACAACCCGGGCATGATCACCATCGGCATTGGCGCGGGCCAACGCACGGCCGGCCAGGTGCTGGTGCTGCACGACATGCTGAACATCACGCGGGGCAAGCTGCCGCGCTTTGTGCGCAACTTCATGGCCGAGGGCGGCTCGATCGACGATGCCATCCGCCGCTTTGTGTCGACCGTCAAAGACGGCAGCTTCCCCGATGAAGCCATCCACGGTTATTGATTGACGGTTGTCGCCCCCGATGAAGATCATCCACACCATTGCCGAGTTGCGCACCACCGTGGCCGAAGCCCCGAATGCGCCGGTGTTCGTGCCCACGATGGGCAACCTGCACGAAGGCCACCTGGCCTTGATCCGACAGGCTCGCGGCTTGGCCGACCAGGCGGCTTGGGGCCGTGGGCTGGTGATCGCCAGCATCTTCGTCAACCGCCTGCAGTTCGGGCCCCACGAGGACTTCGACCGCTACCCGCGCACCCTGGCCCGTGATGCCGAGTTGTTGGCTGGTGCGGGTTGCGACGTGGTCTTCGCGCCCGATGAAGCTGAGTTGTACCCGCAGCCGCAAGGCTACAAGGTGCTGCCGCCGGAAGAGCTGGCCAGTTTGCTGGAAGGCGAATTCCGGCCTGGCTTTTTCACGGGCGTGTGCACGGTGGTGGCCAAGCTGTTCAACATCGTGCACCCGCGCGCGGCGGTGTTTGGCAAGAAGGACTACCAGCAACTCATGGTCATCAAGGGCATGGTGCGGCAGCTGGCCCTGCCCATCGACATCGTGGGCGGTGACACCGCGCGCGCCGAGGATGGCCTGGCTTTGTCTTCACGCAATGGTTACCTGAGTGCCGAAGAGCGAGCCCAGGCGGTGCAGTTGTCCCAGGCGTTGCAGCGGGTGCGGGACCTCGTCCTGGCAGGCCGCACTGGCTTGCCCTGCGATGGCCTGGCAAAGATCGAGGCGCAGGCCCTGGATAAGCTCACGCAGCAGGGCTGGGTGCCAGACTACGTCAGCATCCGCCGCCAGCGCGACTTGCTGCCGCCTTCAGCCTCCGAATTGCTGGGCAGCGAACCCCTGGTGGTGGTGACCGCCGCCAAGTTGGGCAAGACCCGCCTGATCGACAACTTGGAAGTTTGACCGAGCAGCTTGGCCGGGCTTGTGCGCCAACAAGCCTCGTCAGAGGGTGCTCAGAAAAGCCACCACCTCGTCTTCCTTGCGGCTGCGCTTCATGGGCGGCAGGCTTTGCCAGATCCGCTTGCCGTAAGGCTTTTCGATCAAACGCACGTCGCCGATCATGAGTACGCCCCGGTCGGTCTCACTGCGGATCAGCCGACCAGCGCCCTGCTTGAGCGCGATGATGGCTTGCGGCACCTGGTGCTCCATGAAGGGGTTGCCGCCTTCTTGCTCCAGCAGTTCCAGGCGCTTGGCCAAGACTGGGTCATCGGGTGGTGCGAAGGGCAGTTTGTCGATCACCACCAGCGTGAGTGCATCGCCCTTGACGTCGATGCCTTCCCAGAAGCTGTGGCTGCCCACCAGCACCGCATTGCCCGCGCGCTTGAAGTCGTCCAGCAGGGTGGTGCGGGGCGCATCCCCTTGCCGCATCACGGGGAACGGATCGCCGCCTTGATCGAACAGCTTCTTGAGGTGATCAGCCGCCCGCTGCACGGCGCGGTGGCTGGTGCACAGCACAAAGGCGCGGCCCCGGTTGGCACGGATCAGGGGCAAGGCGGATTCCACCAGCGCTTCGGTGTGGTTCGCGGCACTTGGCGGTGGCAGGCCTTCCGGCACATACAGCATGGCCTGCGTCGGGTAATCGTAGGGGCTGGACCAAGCCTGGCAGTGCGCATCTTCCAGGCCCAGGGCCTGCGTGAAATGCGTGAAGTCGTTTTTGACCGCCAGGGTGGCCGAGGTGAAGATCCAGGCCCTGCGCGGGACTTCATTCTTGGCTTCGTCTGTGTCAGGCCCGGCCTCGTTGCCAGGGTTCTCGTCAGACTCGAACGCGTTGTCGGTGAGCCCCAGGCGCTGGCGGCGGAACACGTCGGCCACGGAGATGGGCGTGCGGTGCAGTTGCAGGCCATGGGTGCCCACATCGACCCAGCACAGCTCGGGCTCGTTGGCCCGCTCGGGCGCACCCCAGGCCGACAGGCGTTGCATCAACGCATGGGCGCGGCGCTGCAACTGGGCTAGGTCGGGGCTGCGGTCGGCTTGTGATTCCAGCGCGTCTCGCACCTCGGACAAGGCTTCGCGCAAGGTCAGCAGGGCGGCGTGCAAAGGATGGGCCGTGCCCAATTGGGGCTGGGCCAACCGCTGCGTTTGAGGCCCAAAACACAGGCGCAGATCACGGGTGGCGCGGTCCAGCGGGGCCAGCACATCATTCCATTTCGCCCCATCGCGAGCCTGGGTCTGGCCGGTGGCCAGGGCGTCCCGCAGCAGGTCGAGCAACTGCGCGGTCGAGACCGAGTCGCCAAAGAACAGCGTGGCGGTGTCGGGCAACTGGTGTGCTTCGTCAAAGATGACGGTCTGGGCGTTGGGCAGCAACTCGGGCACGCCTTCTTCACGCAGCATCAGGTCGGCGAAGAACAGGTGGTGGTTGACCACGACGACGTCGGCATCCTGGGCTTCGCGCCGGGCTTTCATCACGAAGCAATCGGTGTAGTGCTTGCACTCGCTGCCCAGGCAATTCTCACGCGTTGACGTGACGCGGGCCCAGATGGTGGCGTGCTCGGGCACGGTCGGGCATTCGGCCTTGTCGCCCGTGGGGCTAAGGTGGATGAAGCGGTTGATCAGGCCCAGGTCTTTGACCTCTTGGCGGGTGCTCAGCATCGCGTCCTGATTGGCGCCGTTCAGGTGGTGCCAGCACAGGTAGTTGCTGCGGCCTTTCAGCAAGGCCACCTTGACCGGCACGGCCAGGGCTGCGCGCACGGCGGGCAGGTCGCGGTGAAAGAGCTGGTCTTGCAGCGCCTTGGTGCCGGTGGACACGATGACCTTGCCGCCTTCCAGCAGCGAGGGCACCAAGTAGGCCGCGGTCTTGCCCACGCCAGTGCCAGCCTCCAGCACCACGGTGCTGGCGTCGTGGATGGCTTGCGCCACCGCCTGCGCCATTTCGATTTGCTCGTGGCGCACGTGGTAGCCATCGAAGGCGCGGGCCAGGGGGCCGGAGGCGGAGAAAATCGTGGGCAGGTCCATGGTGGGCAAAAAGTGGCAGCGCCCATTGTCAGGCCTGCCGATCTCCCTCCTTCAGGGGCTTGCGCGAACCACCGACGCGTTGAGGGCTCGCTCCAGGGTCTCAACGCAATCGCGACGGTGTGCCTCGGAGGTGCTGGAGGGGCTGCCGCCCCATGGCCTGGACCGAAGCGTGGTCAGCAAATTTCTGGCTTGCTCGCGAACCACAGAGCGCACATCGGCCCGGTTGCTGGCCGATCGCAGCACCAAGGCGGACAGCCGGTTCACGTGCTCTCGCTGCAGATTGCGCCGCCAAGGCGCATCATCGCCCGTGGGAGCGGTCCCGGATGTGCCCCAAACGGCATCCGTCACGCGCTGGTGCAGTTCGCGCAGCGTCAGCGGCGCTTCACGGCGGTCGCGTGTGCGGTCGATGTTGTCCAACATGCGCTCGCCCAGGCCATCGGCCATCAGCGTGTCCAGGACCAGGCGCTGCAACGATAGCAAGGTGTCGGCCAGGGAGAAGTCGGTCCGGGTGCCGCTGCCCTCGCTCCGCTCAAAGTAGTCGGGCGCCATGCGACGTTGCAGGGCGGGCGACAGGCTCAGGGCCCGCGGTGACAACAGCTCCTGGGCAATCAGGTCCAGGGCCGTTCGCTGCGTGGCGGCGGGCAAGGGGTCCAGGGGATCCCGCCCGTTGTCGCTCGGGTTGCGCCGAGTGATCAAGCCGCCAACCTGGCGCAACAGGATTTGCGAGGTGCGTCCCACGTCGCGCAAAGCGTAGGTGACCCGTCGGCGCAACAAACTGGGGTCGTGGGCTGCGCCCGTTTTTTCCGGGGCTTGGCGGGCGATCAAGTCTTTGGCGATGGTCAAACGCTGGCGGGCAAAGACCAGGGGGTCACGGCCCAGGTCAAAGGTGAGCGATTGGGGGTCGAGCCCCAGGTAATCGTCCTCGTCGGTGCCAAAGTCCAACTTGTCTGACCAGATCGGGTCGGCGCTGCGCTCGGCGATGCGCTGCAACTCGGCCGTCTCAGCGCTGCCCAAAGGCTTGTAGCCATACTCGATGGCCCAATGGTCGTAAGGCCCCAAGGTGGTCTGGAAAGCGGCGGGTGCGGGTTGGCCTGGGAGCGGCAGGTTGATCGGCGCGTAGTCCATCACCGAGGCGCTATTGCCTTCACGCAGCGTCAAAGCGGGATCGGCCAGTTGCTCTGCGGTGTGCCAGCGCGAGCCCCGAAAGTTGTGCCGCAAACCCAAGGTGTGTCCCACCTCGTGCATGGTCGTGTCTTTCAGATAGGCCAACACGAAGGCCTGAACGTCTGGGCTGTCCGGGTCCAGGCGGCCTGATGCCGTCAGCAGGTCCAGGCCATAGCCCAGTTGTTCGGCCGCTTCAGCCGCATGCGTGCACTGATCGTCGGCCGAGTGGGCGGATGGTGCGGCGATGATTTCGCTGCGCAAGGTGCGAATCGAACGCGATGACAGGCTTTCCAGGGCGATGTCCGCCTGCAGGATTTCGCCAGTGCGTGGGTCCACATGCGTGGGCCCGATGGCACCAAAACCGGGTTGGCTGTTGGTCATCCAGCGCACAGTGGCCCGGGTTGAACCCAGCGCCTCGTCCGCCTTGCCGGGCGACGGCGCGCGCACCTGAATCGCGTCTCTGATGCCGATGGCTTCAAAGGCCTGGTTCCAGGCCAGGATACCTTCGGTGATGACCTGACGATAGGCCAGCGGAATGTTGGGGTCGAGCTGATAGACGATGGGCCGCGTGGGCTCGGACAGGGCAGCGGCCGGGTCCTTTTTCTCCAGCCTCCAACGGCTGATGAAGCGCTGCCGCGGGGTGCGTGCCAGGTCTTGCGTGAAGTCGGCCACCGTGGTGGTGAAGTAACCAACGCGGGGATCTGCAGCGCGCGGTTTCATGGCGGTTTCCGGCAAGGACCTCAGGCTGTAGCGCACATTGATGAACAGGCTGCGTGGGTCTGGCACGGAGGTGGGCACACCTGGCGCCACTCCGCCCGCGGTGCCGCTGCCCGCCGCGAGGGCGCTGGTGGCGAAATGGTGCAGGATGTCAAAACTCAAGTGGTCGCTTTGGGTGCGCGCCACCGACAGCGCCGAATTTCGCGAATCCAGCGCATAGTTTTGTTTGTAGGCGCGCTGAAGCTGCAGCCCCAAGCCCAACATGTCGTTCACCCACAAGGGGTTGGCTTCGATCAGGATGGCCCCCGTCTGGGCCTGTGGTGCACTGGCCACGCCCACGCTGGCCAACAGGCTGGGCGAAAACGCGGCCTGAACCGCCAATTCCTGAGGCGTGCCTTTTTGCGCCGTGTAGGCCGCGTTCATGGCCAGCAGTTGCACTTGCTGTTGTACTCGGCGGAACTCTACCCACTGTGGGCGACCGACCTGGGCGGAACGGCTTGTGATCAGCCCACCAAAAACACCGGCCTCGCCAATGCCAGTGACCACCGTGGGTGACAAGAAAAAAGCGCGGCCCAGATTGGCAGGCACCAGTTCGATCCAGACCTTGTCTTGCCGTTTCCACAAAGGCAGCAGGCCGTCCATGCGCTCCGCGCCTTTGATGACCGTGTCAAAAGCCGGGGCTTGCCCGAGGACGGGTATCTGGGCGGGGGTGGCCGCCGTCGGCGGGACGGTGGGCGGCGATGTCCAGCCGATCAACTGGACGGCGCCGCTTTGCAGGGTGCTGCACGCTGACAGGGGTAAAACCAAGAGCAGTGCCAGTCGGTGGGCCCACAAGGCAGAACGGGGGGGAGGCAAGTTCATGCAGCCAGTATCAAAGAAAAAACCCGGCCCTTGCATGCACAGGGACCGGGTTGGTCGAGAAGTTACCCCGCTGGCTTAGGGGGGCGGCAGCGGGAACCAATCTTTCACGAAGGCCAACTCCGGGAAGTCCTGCACCGCCAACGGTCCGAAGGCCACGATGGCCAGGCCGATGACCATGACCACCGGGGGCAGGATCCAGCGCTCATGGCGTCGGTAGAAGCCCAGGTGTTTGACTTCGCCGTCGGCCAGCTTGACCTCGGCTTCGCCGATGACCTGTCGCGTCAGCAATTGGTTCAGCGCCACGGGGGGGGACAGGTAGCCCAACTCGAACGCCACCAGCACCATCATCCAGAGGTGGACTGGATCGATGCCATTGGCAAAAGCGATTGGGGCCAGGGTGCCAGACACCAGCACGACGGCGCCGAACGGATCCATGATCATGCCGAGGAACACCATGGTGATCACCAGGAAAGCCATGGCCGTCCAATGGTTCTCGAACACGTGCGGGAAGTGGTTCATGATCTCCGAGCGCTCGATCACGCCGCCCATTGCCAGTGACAAGGTCATCAGGCTGAGCAGGGCGCCAATGTGGCCGATGGTCTCGTTGGTGGCGAAACGGATGGAGCGCTCCACGCCGGGCTGGCGATGGCTGGCGTAGTCGGGCGTGATCTCGGTTTTGCCTTTGTTGATGATCTTGTCGAAGATCAGGATGATCAACAGCATCACCGGCATGATCGTGGGCGCCGTGATTTCGTTCAGCTTGGTGTCCAGCGCGTATTCGTACGTGGCCACCACGACGACCACCACGCCCAGGTAGGGCAGGGTGGGAATCACGGCGCGCAGGGTGCCGGGGATCGCCACGCGGAACGATTCGATCGAGGCACGCTGCGTGCGCAGCATCTGGGAGGTCAGGAAGAACAGTGTTGAGGTCAGCAGGAAGACGTAGAAGCCCCAGTGGTACAGGCCGTTGGTCGTCACTTCTTTGTTCAGCGCGGCAATCAGCACTACCAGCAGGCAAGGGCGCAGCACCACGCCCAGCGAGCCTGACATGGCCGTGGCGGCCAATGCGAACTGGCGCGAACCGCCCGAGGCGCGCACCTCGTGGTAGATGATGCCGGCTGCGGCGATCACAAAGATGCCCGAGGCGCCGGTGTAGGCGGTGGGCACGGCAGCGGCCAACAGGATGATGTAGGTCAGCAACTGAGGCGACAGGCGCCACGGACGCAGCAGGTCCATGAACAAGTCGATGATGCGGCTTTGCTTGAGCAGCATGCCCGCCCAAATGAACAGGCCCAGATTCAGGAAGATGGTGGGCAGCTCCATCAGCTGGTTGACGTAGATGGCCAGACCAGCGGGGTGCTTATTCAGCAGAAAGTACAGGCCTGCGTTGATGCCCATGTATGCATACAGCGGGATGGCCAGCAAGGCGGCACCCCAGGTGCCTTCGCCATGCTCCGACTTCACCGGGATCACGATGCGCTTGAGGTTGATCACCAGGATAGAGGCGGAGAAGGCCATCCACACGTAGTGCAGCAGAGGGTGTTCGATCGGCACGCCGGACCCTTGCAGGATCTGGTAGTAGCTGACACACGAGTACAGCAGCAATCCGGCCGCAACGGCCTGGGAGATGGATTGCACCAGGTAGTCTCGGGTGTAGTGGCCGGGACGGATCCCGATGTGGTGGAACCCCAGCGTGGTGGTGATGGCGGCGATGGACACCATCAGCAGCAGAATCAGAGGGCGGTTCTCAGTGCCCACCTGGAACAGACCGAAGAAGCTGGTCTCGATGGTGCGGTAGATCTTGACCTGGGTGGTCTGATGCTCTTGCACGCGGCGATAAAGATCGTGCTTGGCCTTGCAAATTTGGATGGCTTGTTCCATGGACTTGCGCGCCACGGTCGGATCTTGGGGAGCTTGCTCGCCGAAGAGATCATCAACGTCGTCGCCAGCGGTGCTGCCGCTGGCTTTGGCTGCGGCCTGCTTCTGGAGCTCCACCTCGATGTCTTGATTGGCATCGCACGACGGCTTGGTCGGCTCTGCCCGCAGCATGAAATACTGCACTTGTGCGGCCGGATCGCCGAACATGGACTCACCCAGTCGGAGCAACTGGCCGTGCATCATTTCACCGGTGCCAATGATCAAGGTCAGCAGCAGCAGTGCAAACACCGGTAGGCTAGAGAACCATTCCAGCGGGGAACGGCCCAAAATTTGTCGAGGGTTGGAAGTGATCATGATCGCTCAGTTGGTGCATCGCAGCAAAATGCGTCCACCAGTAGGAAAAAGGGGGCTTTGAGCCCCCGGTTTGGTTTGAAGTCAGGCCTTCATGGGGCCTGAATTTTTACTTCCAGTCTTCTTCTGATTTGGTCGCGCATTCAGGATCTGCAGGATTCACGCTGCAACGAATGCGTTTGATGATTTTCAGCCCCCGCTTGTCATACAGGCCCTTCTGAGCGATGTCGATGCGTGACTCGCGCAGCATCAGGGTGTACTTGTAAGCATTCTCAGAACTCAACTCCATCCAGGTGGATGGAGGGATGCTGGCGTCGGATTGTTTGACCAATTGCAAGGCGCGGTCGAACTGGGTCAGCCAGTAGTCGCGTGATTGGTCGCCAAAACCCTCGGGGAACTTGGTCCTGTTCAGGATGACTTGGTAAGTCAGGATCAGGATCGGGAAGCGCACCATGGCGCCATTCTTGCCGATGCCCTTGTACAGTTCCAGGGGCTTGTAGGCCAGCGTGGGCGCGGCGATGAAGTCCACCGCTCCGTTGTTGAACTTTGACGAGAAGTTCATGATGTCGGCCGACACGGGTTGCGCGCCGATCTTCTGGATCATCACGGCCTGGGCCTTGTCGTAGTCGAACGAGGCAATGCGCTTGCCGGCCAGGGCTTCCACGGTGTTGATCTTGCGGTCGTTGACGACGGGGTAGGCCGCGCCCAGTGGGATCACGCCACCCACTTCGTAGTTGCCATCGATCATCAGCTTGCCAGCCTTGGGATCGGAGTAGGTTTGCACGATGCGGCGCACCACTTCGTAGCTGGCCGCCATGTCGATCTTGCCATCCTTGACGATGGTGGTGGCACCCAGTGAATCGATGGCTCCTGCCACCTGGTTGAACTGGCGGGTGCGGAATGCTGTGGCGATCACGCCATCACATTGACCGGTGCGGAAGTCTTCGGTCGCGACACGTTCGTCGGTGTAGCCCTTCAACTCAATCGACACACCATGCCGTTGAGCTGCGATCACGTAGTCCTTGGCCATGCTGAAGAGGTCACCCGAGGCGCCCAGCAGGTCATACACGCAGATCCGTTGCGCGGCCTGTGCGGCTGACATTGCGCTCAACGCCAAAACGGCAGCGGCGCTGATTTTGCTCATGGTTTTGACCATCTTCATGAAGTCTCCTAGGTACCAGAAAAAACATGCGCCGATGTGATTCGGCGCTAACTACACTTGTTTTTCAGTGCGTAAAAATCTGACCACGGCTGTGGGCGGGATCGTTGATTTTGTAACTATAGCCGCTCAAATGTTCCCTCAGGTAAACCCCGACCCCCACCCACGGGGGAGGGAGTTTCCCTAGTAAATTCAAGACGTTAAACGCGTTTACTTGAGGAAGCTGTCCGCATCGATGGCCGCACCGCCTGCCTTGTCATCCCAGAACTTGCCCAGGCTGTTGATGGGGGTGCGCGAGCCGGTGTTCTGAGTCCACATGCGGTCAGAGATGATGATCATCTGGGCTTCGGCAATCGAGTCCACCAGTCGGTAGTCGGTGTTGACCTTGAAGTTCTCGATGGTGGCAAAGCGCTTGATGGCGGCGCGCACTGCAGCCGAGTCGTCAGCGGTTTGGGCGGCAATGGCGGCCATCACGTGAGGCAGGCGCACACCGGCTTTTTCGCCAATGGCCATGTTGGTTTCAAAAGTGCCTTTGACGTCCTTGCCTTCAGAGCCACCGGGGATGATGCTCCAGATGGCCGCGCGCAGTGCTTGCGGGGCGCCCCACCACTTTTTGTTGTCCAGGCACGTCATGGCGAATTCAACCTGAGGGGGGATGTCAAGCGAGACGCCCACGGCCTGTTGTGCACCCATGTCGCTTTGAACGGCTTGCACGCCAGAGACCGAGCCCAGCAGGTACACCATTTCATCAAAGTCACGTTTGAACTTGGGGCAGGTGCTGCCGTACTTGAAGAAATATTTTTGCTCAAGCTTGACGCGCATGCGTTCGAACGAGGTGACCTGGCGGTGTGCCGACAAGGCCATCAGGCGCTTTTGAGCAATGCGGGCATCCTGGGCTTCGTCCGAGCGCTTTTCGCGCGAGGCACGGATGTAGCGCAACTCCTCTTCAATGGCCCGTGCGTCGGAGCACACAGCGGCCGATTGCAGCATCACGGTTTCCATCAGCGAAGGGTCGCCGTAGAAGTTGCGTGCGGCGCCCACCAAGGGGCCATTCGCCAAGGCGAAGGTGCAGCCCATGTCCACGTCGCCCAGCTTGAGTGTCGGCGGTGTGAAGCCTTCTTCCAGGATGTTCAGAGTGACTCCACTGGTGCCCGACTCCAGCAAGGCGCATCCGCTCATGGTCAAGGTGGAAAGAGCCACCACGGAGGCGGTGAGGATTCGGGTCATCCGAGGAATCATTGAGGGGTCTCCAGAGGGTGTTTTTCAGGGGCGCGACAAGTCGCCAAATACTCCACGAAATTCTAGCCCCCCGGCTTCCTGCGGCGACGACGTAAACCCTAGGGATGACCCCTGCCTCGCGGGCGAAACGCCAAAAAAAAGCCCGCGTGAAAGCGGGCTTGGGACGGGTCAATGCCTTGATCAGCGAATCGGCTTGAAGCGCACGCGCTTGGGACGCGCACCTTCTTCGCCCAGGCGCTTCTTCTTGTCGGCTTCGTACTCCTGGTAGTTGCCGTCAAAGAAGAACCATTGCGAATCGCCTTCGCACGCCAGGATGTGCGTGCAGATGCGGTCCAGGAACCAGCGATCGTGGGAGATGATCATGGCGCTGCCGGCGAACTCCAGGAGCGCGTCTTCCAACGCACGCAGGGTTTCGACGTCCAGGTCATTGGAGGGTTCGTCCAGCATCAGGACGTTGCCGCCTTGTGCCAGTGTTTTGGCCAAATGCAGGCGGCCGCGTTCACCGCCCGACAGGTTGCCCACCAACTTTTGCTGGTCGTTGCCCTTGAAATTGAAGCGACCCAGGTAGGCGCGCGAAGGCATCACGAACTTGCCCACCACGATGTTGTCCAGGCCGCCCGAGACGTCCTGCCACACGGTGTTTCCAGCGGCCAGGCCCTCGCGACTTTGGTCAACGAAGGCCAGTTGCGCAGTCTTGCCGATGCTGACGGTGCCGCTGTCAGCTTGCTCGACACCCTGGATCATGCGGAACAGCGTGGACTTGCCGGCGCCGTTGGGGCCGATGATGCCGACGATGGCGCCCGCGGGCACCTTGAAGCTCAGGTTGTCGATCAGCAGGCGGTCGCCGAAGCTCTTGGAGACGCCGGTGAACTCGATCACTTCATTGCCCAGGCGTTCGGCCACGGGAATGAAGATTTCGTTGGTCTCGTTGCGCTTTTGGTAGTCAACGTCGCTCAGTTCTTCGAAGCGGGCCAGGCGGGCCTTGCTCTTGGCCTGACGGCCCTTGGTGTTCTTGCGAACCCACTCAAGCTCCTGCTTCAGGGCCTTGGCTCTGGCGTCTTCCGTTTTCTGCTCTTGGTCCAGGCGCTTGCCCTTGAGCTCCAGCCAGTCTGAGTAATTGCCCTTGTAGGGGAAGCCCGATCCGCGGTCCAGTTCGAGGATCCACTCGGCGGCATTGTCCAGGAAGTAGCGATCGTGGGTGATGGCCACCACGGTGCCCGAGAAGCGGCTGAGGAACTGTTCCAACCAGTCCACCGATTCGGCGTCCAAGTGATTGGTAGGTTCATCGAGCAGCAGCATGTCGGGTTTGGACAGCAGCAGGCGGCACAGGGCCACGCGGCGCTTTTCGCCACCGGACAACTGGCCAATGTTGGCGTCCCAGGCTGGCAGGCGCAATGCGTCGGCGGCCAGCTCAAGTTGCAGGTCGGTGTTCTCGGAGCCGCCGGCGGCGATGATGGCTTCCAGTTCGCCTTGTTCCGCGGCGAGCGCGTCGAAGTCGGCATTTTCTTCGGCATAAGCGGCGTACACCTCGTCCAGGCGTTTCTTGGCTGCCAGAACGCCACCAATGCCCTCTTCAACGGCTTCGCGGACGGTTTGCTCTGGGTTCATCACCGGTTCCTGGGGCAGGTAACCGATTTTGATGCCAGGCATCGGGACGGCTTCGCCCTCGATGTCCTTGTCCACGCCCGCCATGATCTTGAGGAAGGTGGACTTGCCCGAGCCGTTCACGCCCAGCACGCCGATCTTGGCGCCTGGGAAAAAACTCAGGGTGATGTCTTTGAGGATCTGCCGTTTCGGGGGAACGATCTTCCCGACGCGGTTCATGGTGAAAACGTACTGGGCCATGGAATGCTCGCTTTGCGAGTTACTTTCGTCAAACTGTGTAGCTTAAGGCAATGCAGGCCTTTCCTGGGCCGCAATCCGAGGTTCTGCGTTTTTCAGGGTGGCCAGGGGGTGATCAGGCCCGATTGAACCAGACCCTCAAGCCAATGGCAGACATGCTCCGCGGGGCTGTCCAGGGCCCATTGCTTGCGGCGAGCCGTGGCGCCCCTCACCAGTTCGACGCCCGACTGAGCCAGTTTCAGCTCCGTGGCCAGCCAGCGCCGCAGCGCGTCATTGGCGGCGCCATCAACAGGCTGTGCTGCCAGGCGCACACGCAAGGCACCATCGTGCCAACCCACCACTTCCGTGCGTTTGGCGTTTGGGGCGATGCTGAGGTCAATGACCAGGCGCTGACGCGGGGCTTTGCCTTCCATCCTCAAGCAGGGCCAAGCTGCCACCATGGCGGTGGGGCCCGAGTTGGTAGGGTGTGGTGCCATCTGCTCATTGTTCATCAGGCAAAGAAAAGCCCGGCCGGAGCCGGGCTTGAAAGGCGAAAGGCTGTTGCCATCCGCCAGTTCACCCTTGCGGATGAACTCAGGGCTTGTTGCCAGTCGGGAAGGGCCACGCGGCTTGAGGGCTCAGCGTGGTCTTCGCAGCAGGCTTGGCCGAAGCGGGCTTTTTGGCCGCAGGGGCAGGCTTGGCAGGGGCAGGCTTTTTGGCAGCAGCTTTCTTGGCGGCTGGCTTCTTGGCAGCGGGGGCTGCCTTTTTAGCGGGAGCTGCCTTCTTCACTGCGGCCTTCTTGGCCGGCGCTGCCTTTTTGGCGGGCGCCTTTTTGGCTGCTGCTTTTTTAGCAGGAGCTGCCTTCTTGACAGCGGCCTTCTTGGCCGGTGCTGCCTTCTTCAC
>NZ_JAQSDN010000050.1 GCF_029945925.1 Polaromonas sp.
TACACCAGCACGCTGCGGCTGCCGCCCTGCGCGCTGGGGTTGATGCGTGCCACCGTCGCCTTGATGGTTTGCGCGCTGCCTTCTATCTGCAGCACGGCGCTCTGGCCGGGGCGCACCGTCAGTGCATCGGCCGCGCTCAGGCTGGCTTCCATTTCAAGCCGGCTCAGGTCCACAATTTCCAGCACCCGCACGTCCACCCCGAGGCGTTCACCGGGCTGGGCCAGGCGCTGCGCAACCTGGCCCGACAGGGGTGCGCGCAGCACCGTGTCGTCCAGCGATTTTTTGGCCACCTCGGCTGCGGCGAGTGCGGCCCGGTGCGTGGCTTTGGCCGCGTTGAGGTTGGCCAGCGAGGCGTCGAGCGCCGTTTTGGAAATGAAGCCCTGGTTGACCAGGGCCTGGTTGTTGTCGTACTGGCGCTGCACGATGTCGATCTGCGCTTTGGCCGAATCGGCCTGCTCCTGCGCCTGCCGCATGCGCGACTGGTATTCGCTGGCGTCGATGCGTGCCAGTACCTGCCCGGCCTTGACGGTGTCGCCTTCACGCACCGTCAGGCCCTGCAGTTCGCCGGCCACCCGCGTCTTGACGAAGGCCGAGTTGACGGCCTTGAGTGAACCCGACACCGGCAGGCCCTGGCTGAGCTCCATGGTTTTGGCCTGGAACACATCGGTGGCCGCCAGTTCGACCACGGTCTGCGCCTTGGCGGCCGTGGTGTCGGCCAGTGCCTGTTGCTGCTTTTTGCGTGCCGACAGCGTGCCCCACACGGCCGTGGCCAGCAGCAGCAACAGGACGAGGGCGACGGCCCATTTGATCCAGGGTTTCATTTTTTTTCCTTGCCAGTGGTGGGGGCCACGCAGATCCCGTGGAGGATGGTGTCGACCTGGGTGGCGATGTATTTTGTGGCGTTGCCCGGCAGGCTGGGGTCTGCGCAGGTGCCCGCGGAATGTTTGGCCAGAATCAGGAAAATCATGGGCGCAATCACGCTGTAGATGGCGTAGTCCAGGTCCATCGGCCGGAATTCGCCCCGATCGATGCCGCGCTGCATGATGCGGCGAAACAGCGCCTGGCCGGGCTCGATGACTTCCTGCTGATAGAAAGCGGTGATTTCGGGGAAGTTGCCGGCTTCGCTCATCATGAGTTTGGTGATGCCTGAGGCCCGGGTGGCACCCACACGCTCCCACCACACCGTCATGCAATAGGCCAGCATCTCGGCGGCCGTGCCTTCAAAACGTTCGAACTCGTCGTTCCACTCCTTGAAGCGTCCCGAGATGTTTTCGCGCACCACGGCCTTGAGCAGTTCTTCCTTGCTCTGGAAATACAGGAACAGCGTGCCCTTGGAAACGCCGGCGCGGGCGGCCACTTCTTCGGCGCGGGTTGCAGCAAAACCTTTTTCGACAAACAGGTCGAGCGCGGCGTCCAGCAGCTCGCCGGGGCGCGCTTCCTTGCGCCGCTCGCGTTTGGCCGAGAGCGTGGCGGTGGTATCGCTGAGGAATTTGGAGATGGACATGAGTTACTGACTGACTGGTTAGTAATGTAGTGCCTTGCTCCCGGTCCGTCAAGGGACTCGCCCACTTTATCCGGGCTCAGGCGGGTGAAGGTTCGGTAAAGCTTGCGGCAGATCAAGGCCGGGCAATGCGCAGGGCCAGCCACTCCTTGAGCACCAGCCGCGAAGCATCCAGCCCATCGGACGATGGCAGCCATTCCAGCACACCGTTGCGGCTGGGCAGCATGAAACCCATGGGCGCAGCGGTCACCGTGAAGCCGGCGCGCTCGAACGCCAGCACCGAACGCGGCATGTGCCAGGCATGGGTGACCAGCGCGATCCGCTGCACGCCGTCCTTATGCAGCAGCGGCCTGAGCAGGCTGGCGTTTTCGGCCGTGTCGCGCGAGCGGTCGTCGACCCAGCGCAGCTTCAGGCCATAGTCCTGCTCGGCCATGCGGCGTGCGACTTCGCCTTCCGAAAGGACTTGTGCGTCGGCCGCGCCCCAGCCCATGCCGCCGGCAAACGCCACCGGCAGGCCGGTCTGGCGCGCGAGCCAGGCACCGTAGCGCAGGCGCATGGCCGCGGCGGGGGAGGACTGCGCCTGGCCATACTCGGGCGCGACGGGATGCACCCCGCCGCCCAGCACCACAATGGCCTGCACACCGCTGTTTTTCAGCGCGGCGACCGTCAGCGGCGCGTGCTGCGGCAGGATGGTCTGCGCCAGCCACACGGCGACCGCGTGGCAGCTGACGAACCAGAGCAGGGCCAGGCCGGCAAAAGCCAGCAGCAGGCCAGGCGCCTTTTTGCGGGTAGCCAGCACCAGGCCCAGCAGGGCGAGCAACAGCGGTGCCGCGGGCGGCAGCAACAGCGTGGCAAGAATCGGCTTGAATTCACCCAGTGACATCATTCAAAATGCTCTCAAATAGATAGCTGCTTGCGCAGGTGCATAAAGGGCTGGAGGCCAATATGACTGATGAACTTCAGGAAGCAGGTTGCGGGGCAGCGGCAGGACGTCCAAAGGGTTTTCCTGTTTGCCGGATGATCGATGCCTGAATTCAATACCATTCGGTCAAGCCCGTAGAAACAAGCCGGAACCGACCGATCGTAACCAAACAAGGATCATCCATGACACAAGACCCATCGAACGGCACGCGCCTGCAGACCATCACGCTGGGAGGCGGCTGCTTCTGGTGCACCGAAGCGGTGTTTGTGCAGGTGCGCGGCATCGTGGACGTCGAGTCGGGCTACTGCAACGGCCATGTCAACAACCCGACCTACGAGCAGGTGTGTACCGGCACCACCGGGCACAACGAGGTCGTCAAGCTGGTGTATGACCCGGCGCAAATCAGCCTGCGCGCCATTCTTGAAATTTTCTTCGTGATCCACGACCCGACCACGCTGAACCGCCAGGGCAACGACACCGGCACCCAATACCGCAGCGGCATTTATTACTCGACGTCCGAGCAGCAGCAGGTGGCCGAGGACATGGTCCATGAACTGAACGCGCAAAAACTGTTCGGCAAGCCCGTTGTCACCGAAGTGCTGCCGGTGGCCAACTACTCGCCGGCCGAGGAATACCACCAGGACTTCTTCGAGAAAAACCCGAACCAGGGTTATTGCATAGCGGTGGCCGGACCCAAGGTGGCCAAGTTCCGCAAGACGTTTTCGGAATATGCCAAAAGCTGAGGGTTGCCGCCGGGGCGACCCGAGGTCGTCGCGCGCCTGACTCTTGCGCAAAGCACCAGCCGCTGCGGGTGAGGCCGGACCTGCGCCGGTTCTGATGCCTGTTTTGATGCCGGTTCTGGTGCGCGGCGCCCGCATCTGGTGCAAATCAATGTCGCATGGTGCGGGGAAACCCTTGGTTTGGTTGAAGAAACAAATGTCCTATTGACAGAACAATAGGACTGTTCCTACCATCGTCGCATGTCACCCGCATTGCCCATGACGAAGTACCACCAGATTTATCTGGTGCTCCGCGAGCAGTTGCATGAAGGCCGGTTCTCCGAGGGATTTCCTGGCGAGTTGGCGCTGATGCAGCAGTTCGGCGTGGCGCGTGTCACGGTGCGTAGGGCACTGGAGCAACTGGCGTCCGAGGGCTTGATTTCGCGCGAGCCGGGGCGTGGCACGCGGGCGCTGGACGTCGGTGCTTCGCCGGCCGCACCGCGCGGCCAGGCGGGGCAGCAGCGGGCCCAGCTTACCGGCCTGCTGGAAAACCTGGTCAGCATGGGGCTGAAAACCTCGGTCAACGTGCTGGAGGTGGAACTGGTGACCGCGTCTGCCAGCGTCGCCGGTGCCCTGCAACTCAAGCCGGGCGACCCGGTGCAGAAAGCGATTCGGGTGCGCAGTACACGCGAAGGCCCGGTGTCCCACATCACAACGTATGTGCCGGCAGACATCGCCCGCAAGTTCGGGCGGCGCGAGCTGGCCAGAAAACCGATTCTCGTGCTGCTCGAAGAGTCCGGGGTCAAGGTCGGCCGTGCCCACCAGACGATTTCCGCGCGGCTGGCCGATGTCATGGTGGCCAAACATCTGGACGTCGCGGTCGGCTCGGCCCTGCTGGCCGTACGCCGCCTGGTTTACGACGACCAGGACCGCCCGATTCAATGGCTGCATGGTTTGTACCGCCCGGACAGGTACGAGTATGAAATGCAGTTGTCGCGCGTTGGCAGCATCGATGCCAAGGTGTGGGTCAGCAAAGAGTTGTCCGCCAAGTTCCATTAACCCACTTTAGGAAAATGCCATGAGTACACGTCGCCATTTCATGTCCCAATCTGCCGCGGCCGCTTCGGCTCTGGCATTTCCCCTGGTCGGGGGCGCGCAGCCCAAGTCCATCAAGGTTGGTGTGCTGCACCCGGTCACCGGGGCGCTGGCCTATTCGGGCCAGCAGTGCCGCCTGGGTGCACTCATGGCCATCGAGGACATCAACAAGGCCGGCGGCATCAAGTCCATGGGCGGCGCCAAACTCGAAGCGCTGCTCGGTGACGCGCAGTCCCAGCCGCAGGCCGGGGTTGCCGAGGTTGAAAAGATGAATGAAGCCGGCGTGTCCGCCGTCGTCGGCGCCTTTGCCTCGGCGATCTGCCTGGCCACCACCCAGGCGGCCGCCAAATACAACCTGCCTCACGTGGTCGATGTCGGCGTGGCCGACCAGATCGTCGAGCGTGGCCTGAAGAACACCTTCCGCTTCGGCCCCGGCTACCGCAAGTGTGCCGAGACCGCCGTCGCCAACCTGCATGTGCTGAACACCGCAGCCGGCAAGCCCGCGAAGACCGTGATGATTGTTCACGAAGAGTCGCTGTTCGGCACCGGCACGGCCAACCTGCTGGCGCGCGAGCTGCCCGGCTACGGCTACGAGGTCAAGGAAGTGATCAAGCACGCAAACCCGACGCGCGACTTCAACAACATCGTGCTGCGCATGAAGGCGGTCAATCCCGACATCGTGATTCCGGCCAACTACTACAACGAATATGCCTTGCTGGTGCGCACGATGCAGCAGCAGAAGATCAGCCCCAAGGCGATTTATTCGGTGCTGGGCGGCGCGGCGTCGAGCTACAAGTTCGTCAAGGAGTTTCCGGACGCGGCCAACGGCATCATCGACTGCAATCACTGGTTCAACCCCAAGGACAAGCGCTCGGCCGAACTCAAGAAGCGGGTCGAGGCCCAGGGCCTGTTTTTCAGCTACGAGGTGTTCATGACCTACACCTCGATGCGCCTGCTGGCCGATGCCATCGACAAGGCCAAATCAGCCGACCGCGCGGCCATCATCAACGCGCTGCAGAACAGCACCTTCTCCGATCACATCATGCCCTACGGCGCGACCAGATTCGTCAACGGCCAGAACATGGGCGCCCAGCCGCTGATGACCCAGGTTCTCAAGAGCGACATCAAGGTCATCATCCCGCGCGACTACCGCGAAGCCGACCCCCTGTTCCCGCTGCGGGCCTGAAAATACACCGTTCGCGCCTAGCCTGCGCCAGCGTCTTCGCACGCCTGGCCGGGCCAGGTGCCAGCGGCCGTGCCACTTTCCTGTGTGACCCATGTTCGACCTCAGCATTCTTTTCCCCTCCCTGCTCAATGGCGTGACCACGGGTGCGGTCTATGCGCTGATCGCGCTGGGCCTGACCCTGATCTACGGTGTGCTGCACATCATCAACTTTGCCCATGGTGCGGCCCTGATGATCGCGCTGTATGCCGTGTACATGCTCAAGCAGCATCTGGGCATAGATCCCTACCTGGCGCTGCCGCTGGTGGTGCCCGGCATGTTTGTGCTCGGTTATGCGCTGCAGCGCCTGATCATCAACCGCGCCAGCCATGGCAAGGATGAAAACATCCTGCTTGTGACGCTGGGCCTGTCCATCATCCTGGAGAACGCGGCCCTGCTGTTCTTCAAGTCCGACACCCGCACCATAGACACGGCTTACACGTTGACCACTGTGGCCATCGGCCCGGCCATGATCGCGCTGCCCAAGCTGGTGGCCTTTGCCGGCGCGCTCGCGGTGTCCGGCCTGTTGCTGTGGATGGTCGGCAAGACCGATCTGGGCCGCGCGATCCGCGCGGTCGCCAAGGAAAAACACGGCGCCAAGCTCATGGGCATAGACGTCGACCATGTCTACGCCATGAGTTTCGGCATCGGCCTGGCCTGCCTGGGCGCCGCTGCCTGTTTCCTCTTGCCTGCCTATTACGTGAACCCGCAGGTCGGCAGCGGCTTTGTGCTTGTGTCTTTCACCATCGTGGTGCTGGGCGGCATGGGCAGCTTTGGCGGCGCCTTGCTCGGCGGCCTGCTGATCGGCGTGGTCGAGTCGCTGGGCGGCCTGTACCTCGGTGAGTCGCTCGGACAGATAGGCATTTTTGCCATCTTCATCGCGGTGCTGCTGTTTCGCCCGCAGGGCCTGTTTGGAGCCAAGGCATGAGAAGCAGCATGAAAGACCTGACCGGCATTGGCCTGTTTGTGGCGCTGGTGGCCAGCATTCCGCTGGTGACCGACTCCGGCGTGGTCCTGAACTTCGTGATGATGGCGCTGTACGCGGCCCTGCTGGCCCAGGCCTGGAACATCCTGGGCGGCTTTGGCGGCCAGTTCTCGTTTGGCCACGCGCTGTTCTTCGGCACGGGCGCCTACATCCAGGCCATCGCGCAGTTGCAGGGCGGGCTCAACGCCTGGATGGCCCTTAGCCTGGCGGTGGCCGGCAGCGCCGGGGTCGGTATCTTTGTCGGCGCGCTGTCGTTTCGCTACGGCCTCAAGGGCTCGTATTTCGCGCTGGTGACGCTGGCCTTTGCCGAGGTGTTCCGCATTCTGGCCCTGTCCGTGCCCTTCACCGGCGCCGGTGTGGGTCTGATGCTGCCGCTGCAGGAATCGTTTGCCAACATGCAGTTCGGCTCACGCAAGGGTTATATCTACGTCGTGCTCGGTTTTGTCGCGGCCGCGCTGCTGGTGAGCTGGTGGCTCAAGAACTCGCGCTTTGGCGCCTACCTGCAGGCGGTGCGCGACAACGAGGACGCGGCACGCGCAATTGGCGTCAGCCCCTTCGGCATCAAGCTCGGAGCGATTGCGCTGTCGGGCGGCTTCATGGGGGCGGGCGGCGCCTTTTATCTGCAGGTGTTCCAGTACATCGATCCCGGCATCGCCTACGGCGCCCACACCTCGGTCGAGGCGCTGGTCGCCGCCATCGTTGGCGGCCTGGGCACGCTGTGGGGCCCGGTGCTGGGCGCGCTGGTGCTGCATGTGCTGGCCGACATCACGCGCAACCTGTTCGGCGAACTGCCCGGCATCAACATGGTGATTTATGGCGTGGTGCTGGTGGCCATCGTGATGTTCATGCCGCGCGGCATAGGCGGACTGGGCGCGACCGCCAGGTCGCTGTGGCGCGGGCGCGGGCCAAAGAACGGAGGCCGACGTGGCTGATTCCCTGCTTTCCATCCAGGGCCTGTCCCGATCCTTTGGCGGCCTGCGGGCCGTGCAGAACGTGAGCCTCGAAGTTCCGCAGGGCAGCCTGACGGCCCTGATCGGTCCCAATGGCGCCGGCAAGACCACGCTGTTTGCGCTGATGTCGGGCTTTTTGAAACCCGACAGCGGCAGCGTGGTGTTCGACGGCCAGGACATCACCGGCCGGGCGCCGCACCTCAATGCGCGCCAGGGCATGACGCGCACTTTCCAGATCGTGCAGCCGTTTGCCACGCAGACCGTGCGCGAGAACATCGCCGTCGGTGCGCACCTGCATCTCAAGGACAGGCGCAGTGCGCTGAGCCAGGCCGAGGAGGTCGCCGCCCGCGTCGGCTTGACGGCGCTGCTCGACAAGCCCGCGTCCGATCTGACGGTGGCCGGCCGCAAGCGGCTCGAGCTTGCGCGGGCGCTTGCCACGCGGCCGCGCCTGCTGCTGCTCGACGAGGTGCTGGCGGGCCTGAACCCGCAGGAAATCACCGAGATGATTCCCGTGGTGCGCGGCATTGCGCAAAGCGGCGTCACCGTGCTCATGATCGAGCATGTGATGCAGGCCGTGATGAACCTGGCCGGGCATGTCTGGGTGCTGGCCCAAGGTCAGCTGATTGCGCAGGGCAGCCCGTCTGTGGTCACCGCCGACGAGAAAGTGGTCGAAGCCTATCTGGGCCATGGCACGGCAGCGCGCCTGCGTGCGGCGGCCTTGGCAGGAGCAAGGACATGACTGCATTGCTTGAAATCCGCGGCTTGCGCGGTGGGTACGGCCAGGTCGAAGTGCTGCGCGGCGTGGACCTGACGGTTCAGGCCGGCGAAACCGTGGCACTGCTGGGCAGCAACGGCGCCGGCAAGTCCACGCTGAACAACGTGATCTGCGGCATCTATCCTGCCTGGGCCGGCAGCGTTTTTTTTGATGGCAAGGACCTGAGCCGCGCGCATTACCGCGATGTGGTGAAGGCCGGCCTGATCCAGGTGCCGGAAGGGCGCAAGGTGTTTCCGAACCTCACGGTGCTGGAAAACCTCGAGCTCGGTTCCTTCACGCGCGCGCGCGAACGCCGCGCCACCAACCTCGAGAAGGTCTTCGGCATTTTCCCCCGCCTCAAGGAGCGCCTGCCGCAGCTGGCCGGCACCATGAGCGGCGGTGAACAGCAGATGCTGGCGATCGGCCGCGGCCTGATGGCCGAACCGCGCCTGCTGATCCTCGACGAACCGTCGCTGGGCCTGTCGCCGTTGCTGGTCGACGAAATGTTCGGCCTGATCCGCCAGTTGCGCGAAGGCGGGCTGGCGGTCCTGCTGGTCGAACAGAACGTCGGCCAGTCGCTGGAAATCGCCGACCGGGCCTATGTCATGGAAAACGGCGGCATCCGTTTTTCGGGCCTGCCGGCCGATCTGCTCGGCAGCGACGAACTGCGCCGCGCCTACCTGGGGCTTTGATCGCCGATGATGCTCTGGACCTCCTGATCATGAAACCTCGAGAGAGCTTGCCGGCCCAGACGCTGGCGCAAAAACTGATCGCCCGCGCGGCCGGACGTTCGTCGGTCTCGCCGGGCGACATCGTGACCTGCAAGGTGGATCTGGCCATGTTCCACGACTCGTCCGGTCCGCGCCGGCTCAAGCCCATGCTGGAAGAACTCGGCGCGCAGATCTGGGACAAGTCGCGTGTGGTGCTGGTGATGGACCACTATGTGCCCGAGCGTGACGACGAGTCGCGCCGGATCGTGCGCATTGCGCGCGACTGGGCGCGTGAGCAGGACCTGCCCCATGTCTACGACAGCCAGGGCATCTGCCATGTGGTGGTGGCCCAGCACGGCCACATCCGGCCCGGCATGTTCTGTGTCGGCGGCGACTCGCATTCGCCCACCGGCGGGGCGTTCGGCGCCTACATGTTCGGCATCGGCAGCACCGAGATGCTGGGTGTGGTGGTGACCGGCGAGATATGGCTGCGTGTGCCGCAGACCCTGCAGATGCACTGGCGCGGCCGCCTGCAAAAAGGCGTGACCGCCAAGGACATGATGCTGCACATGATTGGCCGCTTTGGCATGAACGGCGGGCAGTACCAGGCGGTGGAGTTTGCCGGCCCCGCGGTCAGGGCGCTGGCCATGCAGGAGCGCATGACGCTGTCCAACATGAGTGCCGAACTCGGTGCGCAGGTCGGCCTGATCGCGCCCGACGAGGTCACTGCAGCGTGGCTGCAGGCCGCCGGTGCGCCGGTCAGCGAGCTGGGCGACCTGAGCCGCTGGCAGAGCGACGAAGGCGCCGCCATGACGCGCCATGAATTTGATGCCGGCACTCTGGCGCCGTTTGTGGCCGCACCGCACAGCCCGGCCAATGCCGATGTGGTGACCCTCTACAGCGGCACCCCGGTGGACGTGGCCTACATCGGCGCCTGCACCGGCGCCAAGCTCGACGACTTGCGCGCGGCCGCGGAGGTGCTGCGCGGCCGGCGCGTGGCGCCCGGCGTGCGCCTGATGGTGGCGCCGGCCAGCCAGAAGGACCAGGCCGCCGCCCGCGAAGAGGGCGTGCTGCAGGTGCTGCTCGATGCCGGCGCAGAACTGTTCCCCACCGCCTGCGGCGCCTGTGCCGGTTATGGCGAGACCATGGGCGACAACACCACGGTGATCTCCAGCACGGCGCGTAACTTCAAGGGCCGCATGGGCTCGGCGACCGCGGAGGTCTACCTGGCCTCGCCCTACACCGTGGCCGCCTCGGCCCTGCGCGGTGTGATCACCGATCCGCGTGAGGTGCTGGCGTGATGCAGGCGGCGACAACCCACCGCGTCTGGAAGCTCGGTGCCGATGTTGACACCGATGTGCTGGCGCCTGGCCATGCCATGAAACACGGCATCGACAGGATCGCCACCTACTGCCTTGAATCCGTGCGACCCGAATTCGCCAGCCAGGTGCGGCCGGGCGACGTGATCGTGGCCGGCCCCAACTTCGGCATCGGCTCGTCGCGCGAGCAGGCGGCCGCCGTGCTGGTCAAGCTCGGCGTGGCGGCGGTGATTGCACCCTCGTTCAGCGGTCTGTATTTCCGTAACGCCTTCAATGTCGGCCTGTTGCTGCTGACCTGCGCGCAGGCCGAGCGCATCGCTGAGGGCGAAGCGATCAGCTTCGACGCGCGCCGCGGCGAGCTCGTGTCCGCGCAGGGCGAGCATCTGGCTTGCGAGCCCATCCCCGACTTCCTGCTCGAGATGGTCGAGGCCGGGGGCTTGCTCAATCAGCTCAAGCGCCGTCTGGCGAAGGAGGCAACCCGTGGCTGAGGACAACATGGGGCACACCGGGCAGCGCGAGGCGCTGCAGCGCGCGATCGCGCTGCGCGCGAGCCGGCCGGCAGCGGCGCCGGTCGCGGCGCAGGCCAGGCGGATCTTTCTTGACACGCTGGGCTGCGCGCTCGCGGGTCGCGCGGCGGCCGAGGTGCAGACGCTCGAGCGCCAGTCATCGGCGCGGGAGCCAGGGCGCTTTTTCCTGCCGGGCGGCCCGCCATTGACGCTGGGCGCCGCCACGCAGGTGTTCGCGATGGCCGCGACCTGGCATGAGGCCTGCGAAGGCCACGCGCTGGCGCATGGCCGCCCCGGCGTGCCGGTGATCGCGGCGCTGCTGCCGCTGGCGCTGGCCCGTGGCGACAGTGTCGGCCATTTCACGGACGCGCTGGTGCTCGGCTACGAGGTCGGCGCGCGCGCCGGCGCCTGGCTGCGCATACGTCCCGGCATGCATGTCGACGGCAACTGGCCGGCGCTCGGTGTGGCAGCGGCGGTGGCGCACCTTCTCGGGCTCGACGGCGCCGGCATCGTCCATGCGATAGACATCGCGGCCTGCCAGTTGCCGACCAGCCTCTACCTGCCGGTGCGCGCGGGCTGCAACGCGCGCAACACCTACCTCGGCCACAGCGCCGCGCTCGGTCTGGAAGCCGCCTTCGCGGCGCAGGCCGGCATAGACGGGCCGGCCGACGCGCTGTTTTTTTATGCGCAGAATTTTGCTGCGCCAGCGGACACCGCACCTGCTCCCGCGCAGGACCTGATCCTCGACGCCTACCTCAAGCCGTTTGCGGCCGTGCGCCATGTGCATTACGGCGCGATGGCGGCGCGCGCCGCGCGCGAGGCGATCGATGGCGAAACGCAGCGCATCGAAAAAATCGTGCTGACGGTTTACCAGGAAGCCGTCACCTATTGCGGCAACCGCGCGCCGCGCACGCCTATCCAGGCGCAGTTCAGCCTGTCCTTCGGCATCGCGGCGATGCTGCGCTTCGGTGACATAGAGCCCGCGAGCTACGACGCGGACAGCTTCAACGATGTGGAGCTGCGGCGCCTCGAGGCACTGGTCGAGCTGCGCGTCGACGAGGACCTCACGCGCAGCGGGCAGCGCGGCGCCACGCTGGAGCTGCGTGCCGCTGGCCTGGACATAGAGCGCACGGTGACGACCATAGACGGCGACCCGGACCAGCCGCTGGGCCCGGAACAGGTCGCGGCCAAGTTCATGCGTTATGCCGGTGCCAGCGTGCCGGCGGCGCGCTGCGAATGCTTCATCGTCGCGCTTGCCGCGACCGAACGCGACAGCTCCCTGCGTTCGCTCTGGACCCTGCTGCACGACGAAGCCGCGCACTGAAGACCTTTCACTCAACCGAGAACCCATGATGAACCCAATCAAACTTCTGACTGTTGCGCTCTGCGCCTGCCTTTCCTTTGCCGCAGCGGCGCAGGCCGACAACTATCCGAGCCGGAGCATACGCATCGTGGTGCCCTTCCCGCCGGGCGGTGCCACCGATGCGGCAGCGCGCCTGGTCGCCACCAGAATGAGCGAAAAATGGGGCCAGCCCGTGGTCATCGACAACCGCGCCGGCGCCGGCGGAAACGTCGGCTCTGACATCGTCGCGAAGTCCGCACCCGACGGTTACACGCTGGTCATGGGTGTGACCGGTTCGCACGCGATCAACATCTCGCTATACAGCAAGATGCCTTATGACCCGGTCGCCGATTTCGTCGCGATCAGCCAGGTTGCCGTGGTGCCCAACGTGGTCGTGGTCCATCCGTCCGTGCCGGCCCGCACGCTGGCCGAACTCGTGGCCCTAGCCAAGCGCGAGCCCGGCAAGCTCAACTACGCCTCGCTCGGCAACGGCACGGCCGCGCACCTGGGCATGGAGTTGCTCAAGTCCGCCGCCGGCATCGACATCACCCATGTGCCTTACAAGGGCAGTGCACCAGCGGTGACCGACCTGCTGGCCGGTCAGGTGCAGGTCATGGTCGATGGCTTGCCGTCCGCGCTGCAACATGTGAAGGCCGGCAAGCTGCGCGCGATCGCGCTGACCAGCCTGCATCGCGCGCCGGCGCTGCCCGATCTGCCGACGATTGCCGAAACCTACCCGGGCTTTTATGCCGACGCTTGGTCCGGCCTGTTCGCGCCCAAGGGCACGCCAGCGGCGATCGTGAACCAGCTCTCGACCGAGGTGCAGCGCATCCTGCGCCTGCCCGACGTGCGTGAAAAACTCGCCGCGCTGGGCGCCGAGCCGGTCGGCTCGACCCAGACCGAATTCGCCGCGCATGTGAAGCGCGAGATCGACAAATGGGCGCAGGTGGTCAAGACCAGCGGCGCCAAGGTGGACTGAAAAAATGAACGAACCAAGCAAGAACCCCGCGGCACCCGCCGCGATGGACCCCGTCACGCTGGCTGTCCTCCGGGGCCGCCTCGAGCAGGTCGCCGACGAGATGGACGCCACGCTGTACCGCAGCGCCTTCAACCCCATCATTGCCGAGGCGCACGACGCCTGCCACGGCCTGTATGACGCCGGCTCGGGCGACACGCTGGTGCAGGGCAAGTCCGGCCTGCCGGTGTTTGTCGGCGCGATGGCGTTCGCGGTGCGCGCCGCGGCCCGGGTGGCGCGCGAGCGCAGTGCGCCGGGCGACCCCGCCGCCGGCATGGCCGACGGTGACACCTGGCTGTTCAACGACCCTTACGAGGGCGGCACCCACGCCAACGACTTCAAACTGGTGCGACCTTTTTTCCGCGGTGGCAAGCTGTTCTGTTACCTCGCCTCGGCCGCGCACTGGCACGACGTGGGCGGCGCGGTGCCCGGCAACTACAACCCGGCGGCCACCGAGTGCTGGCAGGAGGCGGTGCAGATCCCCCCGGTGCGCATCGTTCGCGCCGGCGCACTCGACGCCGATGTGCTGGCGATTCTGCAGGCCAATACCCGGCTGCCGGACAGCCTCTGGGGCGACCTCAATGGCCAGCTCGCCGCACTCGAGCTCGGCGTGCGCCGCCTGCACGGCCTGCTCGACGAGTATGGCGACGCGCTGGTGCTACAGGCCATGGGCGAGATGCGCGCGCGCGCCGTGAAGCTGATGCGCTCGCACATCGCCTCGCTGCCCGATGGCCGCTACTCCTTCAGTGACATCCTGGACAACGATGGCGTCAAGGACGAGCCGCTGACGATTGCGCTGGACATGACGGTGCAGGGCGAGCGCATGACGCTGGATTTTTCGCGCACCTCGCCGCAGTGCGCCGGCCCGGTCAACATCTCGCGCGCCACCGCGATTGCCGCCTGTTATGTGGCGCTCAAGCACCTGTTCCCCGACGTGCCGGCCAATGCCGGCGTGCTCGACGCGGTGGACTTCGTGCTGCCCGACGGCCTGGTCATCAGCGCGGCGCGGCCGCGTCCCGTGGGCGGCTACACCGAAACCATTTTGCGCATGATCGATGTGATTTTCAGCGCGGCGGCGCAGGCCGACCCGACACGCGCCGTGGCTCAGGCCTACGGCACCATCAATGCGCTGTCGATCGCCGGTCACCGCACGGACGCTGCCCGCAAGGGCCAGCGCTGGGTGATGTTCAGCTTCTTCGGCGGCGGCCACGGCGGCCACTCGGGCGGCGACGGGCTGAGCCACGGCAATGCGCCGATTTCCACGGCGACGATTCCGCCGCTGGAAATTCTGGAAGCCGCCTACCCGGTGCGTTTCACCGAATGGTCGCTGCGCGCCGACTCCGGCGGCGACGGGCAGTACCGCGGCGGACTCGGCGCGAACTACGAAATCGAATTACTTGAGCAGGACGCCGAGGTCTTCATCTTCGGCGAACGCGGCAAGTCCGCGCCCAAAGGGATTGCGGGCGGCGGCGAGGCTGCGGTCAATGTCTTCAGCTACGAGAACAACAATGAATGGAAAACACCCCCGATGGTCTCCAAGATGGTCGGCATCAAGCTGAAAAAAGGCGAACGCGTGCGGCTGCAGACGCCGGGCGGCGGTGGTTACGGTGCGCCTGCGGATCGCCTGCAGAGTTCGCGTGAGCGCGATCTGGCGCTAGGTTACGTGACGGCAGGCGCCGCGAAGAAGGAGGGCGCATGAGCACCGCCGGGCAATTGATTGTCGGCGTCGATGTCGGCGGCACCTTCACCGACCTGTTTGTACTGGACGAAGCCAGCGGCAGTGCGCGCATCGTCAAGGTGCCATCCACACGCGGCGAGGAAGCGCGCGGTTTCATGAACGGTGTGGCCCGGGTGGCCGACTCGGCGGCCAGCATTGCCACCATCGTGCACGGCACGACGGTGGGCACCAATGCGCTGCTCGAACGCAAGGTGGCGCGCACCGGCATCATCACCACGCGCGGGTTCCGCGATGTGCTGGAGATGCGCCGGCGCGATCGCCCGCAAACCTGGGGCCTGCGCGGCAGCTTCGAGCCCATCGTGCCACGCGACCTGCGGCTGGAGGTCGATGAACGCGTGCTGGCCGATGGCAGCATCCACACCCCCGTGGACCTGGACCAGGTCCGCGCCCAGGCCCGCGCTTTGCTGGCCGAAGGTTGCGAGGCGGTCTGCGTGTTCTTCATCAACACCTATGCGAACCCCGCCAATGAACGCGCCGCCGTCGCCGCCGTGCGCGAGCTCTGGCCCAACGCCCATGTGACCGCCGCCAGCGAGGTGCTGCCGGAGATCCGCGAGTTCGAACGCTGCTCCACGGCCACGCTGAACGCGGCGTTGCAGCCGGTGGTCGGCAGCTACCTCACGCGCCTGGAGTCCGACCTGCGCGGCCAGGGGTTTGCCGGCGAGCTGTTGATCGTGCAAAGCAACGGCGGTGTGATGTCGCGCCAGACCGCCTGCGACGTGCCGGTGCGCACCGCGCTGTCGGGCCCGGCGGCCGGTGTGATCGCCTGCGCGGCGATTGCCCGCTCGGCAGGTTTCCCCAACGCCATCACCGGCGACATGGGCGGCACATCCTTCGACGTGTCGCTGGTTGCCAAGGGTGAAGCGGCGCTGTCGGCGCAGACCTCCATCGAGTTTGGCATGGTGGTGCGCTCGCCCATGATCCAGATCGAGACCATAGGCGCCGGCGGCGGCTCCATCGCCTCGGTTGATGCCAGCGGCATGCTGCAGGTCGGCCCCGAGTCGGCCGGCAGCAACCCGGGGCCTGCCTGTTACGGCCGCGGCAACACACGCCCGACCGTGACCGACGCCAACGTGCTGCTGGGCCGGATTGCCGCCGACCGTCCGCTGGGTGGCGGCCTGCTCGCGGCCATGGACGCCGGCAAGGCGCGCGCGGCGATTGAGCAGCATGTGGCGCAACCCCTGGGACTGGACGTGTTGGCTGCGGCCGAGGCCATACTCACGGTGGCCAACGCCAAGATGGCCGGCGCGATCCGCGTGGTGTCCATCGAGCGTGGGCACGATCCGCGCAACTTTGCCTACATGCCCTTTGGCGGTGGCGGCGCGCTGCACGTGTGCGCCATGATGCGCGAAGTCGGCGTGACCACCGGCATCGTCCCGCGTTACCCCGGCGTCACCTCGGCCCTGGGCTGCGTGATGGCCGACATGCGGCACGACGCGGTGCAGACCCTCAACAAAGGCCTGGCCGAGCTTGACATCGCCGACCTGCGCCAGCGCATCACCACCGTGGCGACGGCCTGCCAGCAACGGCTGGATTCTGCTGGCGTGCGTTTCTCCGAAGTGCAGGAAGTCATTGCGCTGGACATGCTGTATGCGGGCCAGACCCACACGGTGCAGGTGCCCTTGCCCGTGACGCAGGCCGAGCTGATCACGACCGCCGTGATTCAGACTGCCTTTGAAGCGGCTTACCTGGCCGCCTTTGGCCGCGTGCTGGGCGGCATCGCCATTCGCGTCATGAACCTGCGCTATGCGCGTATCGGCGTGCGGCCCAAGTTCGACCTCGCGGTGCTGGCCCCCACGGGTGCGGGCTCCACGGCGTCCAGCGGCGAGCAGCAGGTGTTCCACGCCGGGCGCTGGTGGGCGGCGGTGCGTTACCCGCGCCTCGATTTGCCTGTCGGTGCGCGCATAGACGGCCCGGCCATCCTAGAGCAGCCCGACACCACGGTCTGGCTGGAGCCGGGCTTTCACGCGACGGTCGACAGCTTCGGCAACCTGCTGGTCAAACCCTCCTGACACCATGAAGACTTCACCGAAAAAAATCGCGCTGATCATCGTCGATCTGCAAAACGATTTCCTCTCGCCTGATGGCGCGTATGCGCGTGGTGGCGCGGCCAGTGCGGCGGCGCGTGAACTGCCCGGCCGCGTGGCCGGCGTGGCGCGTGCGCTCAAGGCCGGCGGCGGGTTGGTGGCGTCCAGCCAGTTCACGCTCTGGCCCGATGCCCGGGGCGAACCCATGATCTCGCCGCACCTCCTGGCCCTGCGCCCGTTTCTGCGCCGCGGCGACTTCGCCCCCGGCAGCGCGGGCCAGGCCAACGTGGCCGAGCTGCAGCCCTTGATCGACGTGTCGGTCTGCAAGGTCGCCTACTCGGCGTTTTTCAACACCCAGCTCGACTGGGTGCTACGCCATTCGGGCATAGACACCGTGGCCGTCTGCGGCATCGTCACCAACGGCGGCGTGGCCAGCACGGTGCGGGATGCCCACATGCGCGAGTACCACACCATCGTTCTGAGCGACGGCTGCGCGGCCTTCAAGCCCGAAATCCATGCGACCTCGCTGGCTGACATGGGCACGGTTGCGCAGGTGATGCGCTGCGAAGAATTCATCCGGTCGCTGTCATGACAGTGCCCGTGATTCGCCGCGGCGAACGCATGGACGCGCCCATCCATGTGCCGGTCGCGATTGTGGGCGCCGGCGCCTGCGGCCTGACCGCGGCGCTGATGCTGCGCGATGCCGGCATCGATTGCGTGGTGCTTGAGCGTGACGCCGTGCCCAGCGGCTCGACCGCGCTGTCCTCGGGTTTTGTGCCCGCACCCAACACGCGCGTGCAGAAATCAAAAAATATTGAAGACAGCCCGCGGCGTTTTGCGGCCGACATCCAGGCCAAGGCCCATGGCACGGCGGCCCCGCAGCTGGCCACGGCTTATGCCGAGGCGATCGGCCCGGCCATTGACGCACTGCAGGCCAGCCACGGACTCGAGTTTGTGCTGCTCGATGATTTCCTCTACCCCGGCCACAGCCGGCACCGCATGCATGCCGTGCCCGAAAAGACCGGCGCCGGCCTGATGGCGCGCCTGCAGCAGGCCGCCGAAGCGGCCGACGTTCCCGTCGTCACGCGCGCGCTGGTGCGCGAGCTCTGGCTCAATGCGCGCGACGAGATCCTGGGCATCGCCTACGAGCGGCCCGACGGCACGCTGGAGCAGTTGGCCTGCGACGCACTGATCCTGGCCTGCAACGGCTTTGGCGGCAACGCGGCCATGGTGCAGCAGCTTTTGCCCGAGATGAAGGACGCCACCTTTGCCGGGCACACCGGCAACGACGGCAGCGCCATCGCCTGGGGCCGCGCCCTGGGTGCGCGCCTGGCCGACCTCGGCGGCTACCAGGGCCACGGTTCCTGGGCCGTGCCGCAGGGTGCGCTTGTCTCGTGGGCGCTGATGATGGAGGGCGCGGTGCAGATCAATGCGTTGGGCCAGCGCTTTCACAATGAAACATTGGGTTATTCCGAGGCCGCCGTGCAGGTGCTCGCGCAGCCCGGCAGCGTGGCCTGGAATGTGTTCGACGAGGCCTTGCTCACGTTCGCGCGCGGCTTCCCTGATTTCTGTGAGGCCGAGGCCGCCGGTGCGCTCAAGCGCTGCGATAACGAGGCGGCGCTGGCCGCGCAGATCGGCTGCGATGTTGGCGCCTTGCACGCCACGCTGGCTGCAGCCGTGGCGCCCGGCGCAGCGGCGCCCGACGGCCGCGTTTTCAAGCGCGCATTGCAAGCACCTTTCTACGCCGTCAAGGTGACAGGCGCGCTGTTTCACACCCAGGGCGGGCTGGACATCGACGCACACTGCCATGTGCTGCACGAAGACGCCAGCCCTTTCAAGAATCTGCTGGCCGCCGGCGGCGCCGCGCGCGGTGTCTCGGGCAACGCGGTCTGGGGCTACCTCTCGGGCAACGGTCTGCTCAGCGCCATCGCGGGCGGCTACATCGCGGCGCGCAGCGCGGCCAAGCTACTGGAAACCAAGACATGAACTCAACACCGCTTTCATTGAAGCAGCGCCTGGCGCAAGCCCAGGCCGTGCTCGCCCCCGGCGTTTACGACGCGCTGAGCGCGCTGGTGGCCGAGCAGGCCGGCTTCGAGGCTCTTTACCTGTCAGGCGCGTCGATTGCCTACACGCGCCTGGGCCGCTCCGACGTGGGCTTGACGACATTCACCGAGGTGGCCGACACGCTGGCCCGCATCACCGAGCGCGTGAGCCTGCCGGTCATCGTCGACGCCGACACCGGTTTCGGCAATGCGCTCAATGTCATGCGCACGGTCAGGGGCTTCGAGCGCGCCGGCGCGGCCATGATCCAGCTCGAAGACCAGACCTTTCCCAAACGCTGCGGCCACCTCGACGGCAAGGCCGTGGTGCCGCTGCAGGAGATGGTCGGCAAGCTCAAGGCCGCGCTCGACGCCCGCACCAGCGCCGATACCCTGATCCTGGCGCGCACCGATGCCATTGCGGTCGAGGGTCTGGACGCCGCGCTCGAACGCGCCGAGCGGTATGTTGAATGCGGCGTGGATGCGCTGTTCATCGAAGCCCTGCGCACACCCGCGCAGATGGACACGGCCTGCGCGCGTTTTGCGCAACGCATCCCCATGCTCGCGAACATGGTCGAAGGTGGCAAGACCCCGGTGCAAAGCGCCACCGAACTCGGCGCGCGCGGTTTTCGCATCGTCATCTTCCCGGGCGGCACCGTGCGCGCCGTGACACACACATTGCAGGGCTACTACGCCAGCCTGCACCAGCACCAGACCACGGTGCCGTGGCAGAAACAGATGCTGGATTTTGACGGGCTCAACGAGGTGATAGGCACGGACGAGCTGATGGCGGCCGGCAAACGCTACGAGTAGCACGGCAGCTGCGAATCATCGACGGCCACCCCGGTCCCCGTTTTGTCATCCCGGACTAGATCCCATAAGCGCTAACTTAGAAGCTCACGTCCTTTTTGCCGCTGCAGCACCCT
>NZ_JAQSDN010000051.1 GCF_029945925.1 Polaromonas sp.
CAGATCGCCGCATCAACCGCCCTTCAGGCTCATACCTGAATTGGAAAATACTAGGAGGGATGTGACTGGAAAATCGAAAAGGCGAAACACCCGTTCCAGCGTGGTTGCCACGGCGCCGGCGGAGGGCCCCAGCTGATGCGCCGCAATGGGCTTCAGCCTGCCTGAATCACGTTTGGCAGCGAACAGGTGCTCGCTCTGATCCTCTCCTGCATACGCCACCCGGCGTATTCCCCAATTCCCCTCCGGTGCCCAGAATCGCCCCATCGCTTTGCAAAAGCCCCCCCCTGGCGGCTGGTGCGAAGCGAAACGCGAACCACCTACCTACCGGAGAAGCACACATGCAACGTCGTTTTACCCTCAAGGCGCTGAGCGCCGCCGTCGCCCTGGCGGGCCTCTCGGTTCTGCCGGCCCATGCCCAGTCGGGCGGCACCATCAAGGTGGGCATTCTGCACAGCCTGTCGGGCACCATGGCCATTTCGGAAACCGTGTTGAAAGACACGGTGCTGATGGCGATTGACGAGATCAACGCCAAGGGTGGCGTGATGGGCAAGAAGCTCGAGCCCGTGATTGTGGACCCGGCTTCCAACTGGCCGCTGTTTGCCGAAAAAACCAAACAGCTGCTCGGCCAGGACAAGGTGTCGGTGATTTTCGGCTGCTGGACCTCGGTGTCGCGCAAGTCGGTGCTGCCGGTTGTTGAAGAAATGAACGGCCTGCTGTTCTACCCCGTGCAGTACGAGGGTGAAGAACTGTCCAAAAATGTGTTCTATACCGGCGCAGCCCCCAACCAGCAGGCCATCCCCGCGGTGGACTACCTGATGAGCAAGGCCGGCGGCGGCGCCAAGCGCTGGGTCCTGCTGGGCACCGACTATGTGTACCCACGCACCACCAACAAGATCCTGCGCGCCTACCTGAAAAGCAAGGGCGTCAAGGACAGCGACATCGACGAGAAATACACGCCGTTCGGCCACTCCGACTACCAGACCATCGTGGCTGACGTGAAGAAATTTTCCGCCGGCGGCAAAACCGCGGTGGTCTCCACCATCAACGGCGACTCCAACGTTCCCTTCTACAAGGAGCTGGGCAATGCCGGCCTGAAAGCCAAGGACGTGCCGGTTGTCGCTTTCTCCGTGGGTGAGGAAGAGCTGCGCGGTGTGGACACCAAGCCGCTGGTGGGCCACCTGGCCGCCTGGAACTACTTCCAGTCGATCAAGAGCCCGGCCAACACCGAGTTCATCAAGAAGTGGTCTGACTACGCCAAGGCCAAGGGCATCGCCGGTCACAAGGACAAGCCACTGACCAACGACCCGATGGAAGCCACCTACATCGGCATCAACATGTGGAAACAGGCTGTCGAGAAAGCCAAGTCCACCGACACCGACAAGGTGATTGCCGCCATGGCCGGCCAGACCTTCAAGGCACCGTCGGGCATCGTCTCCAAGATGGACGAAAAGAACCACCACCTGCACAAGTCGGTGTTCATCGGCGAGATCAAGGCCGACGGCCAGTTCAACGTGGTCTGGAAAACACCTGGCCCGGTGAAAGCCAAGCCATGGAGCCCGTACATCGAAGGGAACGACAAGAAGCCGGACGAGCCAGCGAAAAGCGCGACCGTAGCAACCAAATAAGGGCGCCACCGTAAAGCCCCGGGGGCCTGGCGGTGCAAGCCGCACCTGGTTTGCAGAAAACAGGTGCGGCTTTTTTCTGTCGGGGGCATGGGTTCGGGGTTATGGATTGCGGGTCAGGCCCGCAACGACAACTCCCTGGTCTTGTCATCCCGGACTCGATCCGGGATCCATGACTTCGGTACCCAGCCCGCAACGGCAGGGAAGAGGCGGAAGCAGTGCTCTGGCCCGCTTCTTGCGCTAATCCGGTACATGGTTTTCAAGGAAGTTGCAGCCTGGGCACAACGCCAAGCAAGTATCGGCTGGCTGCTGTGCCCACTCTACAGGTTCTTCTCATGATGATTCGCACACTTCTTTTATCTGCTACTTTTTTTATAGCTACCGGCGCCCATGCTTTAAGCGCGGACGAGGTAAAAGGCATGGCACTTGGCGAGACCGAGGCACGTGTGGAAGCGCTCAACAAGGCCGCGGCCAACCCCGACGAAAAAACCGCCGCCTTCATCCAGGCGCTGGCCGACGATGCGGTCAAGACCGCGGGCGACAAGGTGTTTGTGATCAAGGACGACAAGGCTTACGACCCGGTTACCGGTGCCGAACTGGCGGTGCCCGCGGACGCCGAAGACGTGATCAACAACAACATGATGCGCGGCGAGCTCGACACCGCGCTGGCCGCACTCAAGCTGTTCTCCAAGGACGGAAAGGTGCGCGCTGATGCGATCAAAGTGCTCGCCAGTGGTAGTGATGAGTCGCGCCTGCCGCTGATCGAAAAAGCCTGGGCGGCCGAAACCGTGCCCGCATTGAAAGACCAGCTGGAGATGGTACGAGCCACCATTCTTTTGAGCAGCAGCGACAAGGCCAAACGGCTGGAAGCCGCCGCCCGCCTGTCCGGCAGCAACAACCCGATCAGCAAGACCGTGCTGATCGCACGCCTGACGGAAGAAGAAGACCTGGAGGTCAAGGGTGCGCTGCAGACCTCGCTGCGCAAGGTCGAGTCTGCGCTGGCCTGGGGCGACAAACTGGGTGCGGTGTTCAGCGGCATCAGCCTGGGCAGCATTTTGCTGCTGGTGGCGCTGGGCCTGGCCATCACCTACGGCTTGATGGGTGTCATCAACATGGCGCATGGCGAACTCATGATGATTGGCGCCTACGCCACCTACGTGGTGCAGGGCTTGTTCCAGAAGTATTTGCCCGGCCTGTTCGACTGGTATCTACTGGCGGCGGTGCCGGTGGCTTTTTTGGCCTCGGCCCTGATGGGTGCGGCGCTGGAGCGCGGCGTGATCCGTTTCCTTTATGGCCGCCCGCTCGAGACTTTGCTGGCCACCTGGGGCATCAGCCTGATGCTGCAGCAGCTGGTGCGCTCCATCTTCGGTGCGCAAAACGTCGGTGTCGAAAACCCGGTGTGGATGAGCGGTGGCGTGCAGGTGCTGGGCAATTTGTCCTTGCCCTACAACCGGTTGGTCATCATCGGCTTTGCGATTGCGGTGTTGCTGGGCATGGCCTGGCTGATCAGCAAAACGCGGCTGGGTCTCTTTGTGCGTGGCGTCACGCAGAACCGGCCGATCGCCTCCTGCATGGGTGTGAACACGGCACGCGTGGACACCTATGCGTTTGCGCTCGGCTCAGGCATTGCGGGCCTGGCCGGCTGTGCGCTGAGCCAGGTCGGCAACGTCGGCCCGGACCTGGGCCAGGGCTATATCGTTGATGCCTTCATGGTGGTGGTGCTGGGCGGCGTGGGCCAGCTGGCCGGCACCGTGTACGCCGCCATGGGCCTGGGCATTCTGAACAAATTCCTCGAAGGCTGGACCGGCGCGGTGCTGGCCAAGATTGCGGTGCTGGTGCTCATCATCATCTTCATTCAAAAACGTCCGCAGGGTATTTTTGCGATGAAGGGCCGCTCAGCGGAAGCATGACATGAACACTCCCATCAAAACCATTGACGAATCGTTGAAAGCGGAGCAGGGCATGGAACCTCAATCCGTTCACACTGAGCCTGTCGAAGTGCCGGGACCGGCTTCGACAAGCTCAGCCCGAACGGGAGGTGAAGCATCTATCCGCACTGCAGGTGGCGAGCGATTGGGCCTGGGCCGCGTCACCCTGCCCGCCAAAGGCCCCATGCTCACGGGCGCGGGGTGGAGCACCTTTCTCGTCGCGCTGCTGCTGGTCTGCGCGCTGGCGCCGGTGCTGAACCTGATGGTGCCCGAGAGCAGCATGTTCCACATGAGCACCTACGCGGTGGCGCTGCTCGGCAAGATCATGTGTTACGCCATCGTGGCGCTGGCCATGGACCTGATCTGGGGCTACACCGGCATCCTGTCACTCGGGCATGGCCTGTTCTTCGCGCTGGGCGGCTACGCCATGGGCATGTATCTGATGCGCCAGATTGGGCGCGACGGCAACTACAAAAGCGACTTGCCCGACTTCATGGTGTTTCTCGACTGGAAAGAGCTGCCCTGGCATTGGGCCTTCAGCGACAGCTTTATCGCCACGCTGTTCCTGATCGTGCTGGTGCCGGGGCTGGTCGCCTTTGTCTTTGGCTACTTCGCTTTTCGCTCGCGCATCAAGGGTGTGTATTTTTCCATCATCACCCAGGCCATGACGTTTGCAGCCATGCTGCTTTTCTTCCGCAACGAAACCGGCTTCGGCGGCAACAACGGCTTCACCGACTTCAAGCGTATCCTCGATACACCGATTGCCACGCCCGGCATGCGCATGGGGCTCTTCGTCATCACCGGCCTGACCCTGCTCGGCTTCTTCCTGTTTGCCAAGTGGCTGGTGCGCAGCAAGTTCGGCCGGGTGTTGCAGGCCATTCGCGATGCTGAAACCCGCGTGATGTTCTCGGGCTACAACCCGATCGGCTACAAGCTCACGATCTGGACCCTGTCGGCCGTGATGTGCGGCATTGCCGGCGCCCTGTATGTGCCGCAGGTCGGCATCATCAACCCGAGCGAAATGAGCCCGGCCAATTCGATCGAAATGGCGATCTGGGCTGCCGTCGGCGGGCGCGCCACCCTGATCGGCCCGATTGCCGGCGCCTTCATCGTCAACGGCGCCAAGAGCTGGCTGACGGTGGCCTATCCCGAATACTGGCTGTATTTTCTCGGCCTGCTGTTCATCGCCGTCACGCTGTTCCTGCCGAACGGGGTGGTGGGCCTGGTGAAAAAGCTCCGTAAGGGAGCGTCCAAATGACGCCCGATCTTCTGGAACAGGGCGCGCGCCGCATCGAGGAGCGCCGCGCCGCGCTCGAGGCCAGCAAGTCCAACACCGAATCCGGTGGCCGCAGCGCAGGTATTGGCCGCATTGCCACGCCGGGCGAGGTCGATGTCGCCCACGGCCGGATTCTTTACCTCGAGGATGTGAGCGTGAGCTTCGACGGTTTCAAGGCCATCAACAAGCTGTCGCTCGACATCGCGCCCGGTGAGCTGCGCTGCATCATCGGCCCCAACGGCGCCGGTAAGACGACCATGATGGACATCATCACCGGCAAGACGCGGCCCGACGAAGGCACGGTGTTTTTTGGCAGCACCATCGATTTGCTGCGCCACACCGAGCCGCAGATCGCGCAGCTCGGCATAGGCCGCAAGTTCCAGAAACCCACGGTGTTCGAGCAACTCACCGTGTTCGAGAACCTCGAACTCGCACTCAAGACCAACAAGGGCGTGAAGTCGTCGATGTTCTTCAGGCTGGACTCCGCGCAAAGCGACCGGCTTGCCGAAATCCTGGTGACGATTCACCTGGCCGACAGCGTGGGCCGCATGGCCGGCAACCTGAGCCACGGGCAAAAGCAGTGGCTGGAGATCGGCATGTTGCTGATGCAGGACCCCAAGCTGCTGCTGCTCGACGAACCGGTGGCCGGCATGACCGACGAGGAAACCGCACGCACGGCCGAACTGTTCCTCACGCTCAAGGGCAGACATTCGCTGATGGTGGTGGAGCACGACATGAGTTTCATCCGCACGATTTCCGAAATCGTCACGGTACTGTGTGACGGCTCGGTGCTGGCGCAGGGCACGCTGGACCAGGTGCAGGCGGATGAACGCGTGATCGAGGTGTACCTTGGACGCTAAGCTCGTTGCGGTCCCTGGCGAGGGAGTTGAAGCTTTGGTGGTTTGCCAACAAGCCGGGGGTTGCCCGGCGGCAACTCACTTTCTTTTGTCTCGCCAAAAGAAAGTAAGCAAAGAAAAGGCGACCCTGCTGTCTGCGTCCCCTGCGCTGCGCTCCGGGGCAACCTGCGGTGCTCGGTCCAGCCGGGGTCGAGCTCGAACTCGCTACGCTCAGACAATCGCTCGCCCTGATCCGGCTGGACCTCCGCTCCTCGGCGCAGCCAGAAGGGAGGTGGGATCGGATGCCGGGATCGGGCTCCGGCAAGGACGCGCTTTGCGCGTCCTTGCCTCCCCGAATCCGTATCCGTTTCCCCTACCCGTTAGGCTGGGCCGAGGAGCGCAGGCAAAAGCGGATCAGGGCTCGCGATTGTCTGAGCCGAAGGCGAGTTCGAGCGAGACCCCGCTTTTACCGAGCACCGCAGGTTGCCCGCAGCGAAGCGGAGGGACCCAGACTGTCGGGTCGCCTTTCTTTTGGGTACTTTTCTTTGGCGACGCAAAGAAAAGTGCCTCGCCCGCCGGGGCGAGACCCGGCTTGCAGGCAAACCTCAAAAATTTCGGTAAGTTCCCCAGCCTGGCGAGAACCAAATGCTGACTGTCAACAACATCAACCAGTACTACGGCGGCTCCCACATCCTGCGCGACGTGAGCCTGGAGGCCCACCTCGGCAAGGTGACCGTGCTGCTCGGCCGCAACGGCGTCGGCAAGACCACCCTGCTCAAGTCGCTGATGGGCCTGGTGCCCATCAAGACCGGCACCATTGAATTCGACGGAAAGCCCATTCAGAACGCCACGCCGTACGAACGCGCTAGAGCCGGCATCGGCTTTGTGCCGCAAGGCCGCGAGATCTTCGCCCGCCTGACGGTCGAGGAAAACCTGCGCATGGGACTGGCCTACAAAAGCGCCGGCACGCCGATTCCGGCCGAGCTGCACGAGCTGTTTCCGGTGCTCAAGCAGATGCTCAACCGGCGTGGCGGTGACCTCTCAGGCGGGCAGCAGCAGCAACTGGCAATTGCGCGCGCGCTGGCGGCCAAACCCAAGCTGCTGATCCTGGACGAGCCGACCGAGGGTATCCAGCCCAGCATCATCAAGGACATCGGCCGCGTGATCCGCATGCTGGCCGACCGTGGCGACATGGCCATCCTGCTGGTCGAGCAGTACTACGACTTTGCCGAAGAACTGGCCGACGACTACCTGGTGATGGAACGCGGCGAGTTCATCGCGCGCGGTTTGGGCAAAGACATGCAGGCCAACGGCGTGCGGCAGCTGGTGTCCATTTGACAATTGGTTGTCTGTCATGCCGGACTCGAGCCGGCATCCATGCCCGATGAACCACTGTCGAGAGTGTGCCGGCATGGATGGCGGGTCAAGCCCGCAATGACAAACGCGATACTCACTTCGCCCTGAAAATGATTTCTTTCATGCGCTGAAGCCTGGGCGCAACCACCGGCACCGTCAGCATGGTGCTGGCAATCGCCATCAGCAGCAGGGCGGTGAATGTTTCGTTGGTGATGATGCCTTTGTCCAGCAGGATGTTGGAAAAAATGATCATGATCAGCGCTTTGGTCTGCAGCAGCCAGCCGATGATGGAACTCTCGCCGGGTGCCCACTTGAGCACCTTGCCGGCGATATGGACACCGACCAGCTTGCCGGCCACCGAGGCCACCAGCAGTACCGCCGCAGCGATGAATACCGCTTCGCCACCCACCGACCAGTTGGTACGCAGGCCGGTGCTCAGGAAAAATACCGGCATCATCACCAGCAGCACGTGGTGGCGCAGCAGGTCCATATGTTCCTGGTTGAACCATTCGCCGTCCATGATGGCGCCCGCCAGGAAGGCGCCGACCATGAAGTGCAGGCCGGCCCAGTCGGCACCCAGGGCGCAGATGATGAGCCAGACGAGTCCCGCGTACCAGCGGTCGCGTTCCGGCAGCCAGACCATGAGTTTGCGAAACGCGTAAGCGAGGACGGCAAAGGCCGCAAGAAAGCTGGCCTGGCGGCCGACGCGTTCCCAATCCATCAGGATCAGCGCCAACACGCCCCAGATCGCGATGTCGTCCAGGCTGGCGTAACGCAGGATGCGCTGGCCGATGGGCTGGCGCAGGATGGCGAGCTTTTCCATCAGCAGGATCAGGATGGGCAGCGCGGTGACGGCGCAGGCCATGCCGACCCCCGCGACAAACTGCCAGCGCATGCCCTGCGGGCCGATCCAGCCCTCGTACATCAGCATGCCGGCGGCGGCCGCGCAGCCGAACAGCAGCGGCGTGCCCAGCGCCAAGCCGGCGGTGATGGTGCTCTCACGCCGGTGTGCCCAGGCTTTTTTCAGGTCGAGCTCGATGCCGGCGATCCAGACAAACACCATCACCGCCCACCAGGCGATGCCGTTGAGCGACTGCACGACAGGCGCGCTGAACACGAAGGCGTAGTAGTCGGGGTAGATCTTGCCCAGGATGCCGGGCCCCAGCAGGATGCCGGCAATGATCTGCACCACCACCAGCGGCGCGTAGTAGTCGGTCTTGAAAACCCGCCAGATCAGGTAGGGAACCGTGAAGATGATCGCCATGGCGATCAGGTAGATCTCGGTCGTGGTCATGGCGGCGGGCATGGCTTTCCCCGTATTTTTTTGGTTGCTGCCGAAGGCGTGTGCCGGCCGCGCCGTGCCTGACCTGAAAGCGGCCTGGCGTCGGCTTGCGCGTCAGGTCCGGAAATAAAAACTTAGCGGCGGGTGGCCTGGTACAGCGGCATCACCGTTGGCAGCAAGGCCTGGATCTGCTGCACGCGGCTGCTGTCGGTGGGGTGGCTGCTCAGGAAGTCGACGCCGCCGGCGCTGCCTGCACTGGCCATTTTCTGCCACAGGCTCACGCCGGCCTGGGGGTTGTAGCCGGCGCGTGCCGTCAACTCCAGGCCGATGCGGTCGGCCTCGCTTTCGTGCGAACGGCTGAAACGCGTGGCCACCAGCGCCTGGTAGGCTGCCTCCGTGATCTGTGATGTGCCCCCACCCAGACCCAGCAACTGGGTGCCGATGCCGATGGCGGTCTGTGCGGCGGCTGCCTGGGACACCTGTTCGCGCGAGTGCTCGCGCAGGGCATGGGCGATTTCGTGGCCCATCACGACGGCAATTTCATCATCACTGAGGTTGAGTCTGGAAACCAGGCCGGTGTAGAACATGATTTTTCCGCCGGGCATGCAAAAGGCATTGAGCTGGTCGCTGGTGATCAGGTTGACTTCCCACTGCCAGCGCGGCGCGTCGGCGCGGAACACCGCCGTTTGCGGCTCAATGCGGGCGGCCACTGCGCGCACGCGGGCCAGCATGGCCGCATTGGTGTTGAGCGTGCCTTTGGCGCTGGCTTCGGCCTTGAGCTTGGCGTAACTTTGGGCCGCCATCTGGTCCAGCTCGGCGGACGACACCAGCAGGAGTTGCGAACGCGAGGCGCCGACGGAACCGCCTTCGGTGGTGCTGGCGCATCCGGTGAACAGCAGGGTGACAGCCACCAGGGCAGGGGTCAGAAAGGTTTTCATGAGCGTCTCGCAGATCAATGTTGTTGAGGGGGCAGTGCCGACCCCGATTTTGCGCCGCTGGCGCCCGCACCCGGTAGGACGGCCCGCAAACATGGTGTAGGTCACAGGCGGCAGATGCATCCTGACGATCAGGCCGACCAGATGCGCGGGCTGGGCGCGTCTTTTTCCCAGAAGTGCTGGCGCCAGACCTTCCAGACCTGCTTGAGCAGGACCATGGCCGGCTCGACCAGTGGCGCCAGCACCCGTACCACTACCACCTGCGCATCGGGGCTGGTGGCGCCGGCGGCGGCGCTCAGCGGGTGTGCCTCCAGCACCTGCCGCGCCAGATCCAGGGCCAGTTGCCGGCGCTGGCGTTCGAGCTTGCTGCCGGCTGCAAAAAACAGGGTGGCGATGCAGCGCTGGCCGGCCAGGCCCAGGGGGCTGTTCATCAGCAGCAGGTCGTCGGCCCGGATGCGTGCGCGTTCCAGCCAGACGCCGGGCAACTCGATGTGCTGGCAAAAATTGCCTTGCTCAAAGGGCTGGTTGGCGCTGGGCAGGCCAAGTGCGGTGACATCCCAGCCCATCAGTTCAGCCCCGGGCGCCAGATCCAGCCGCAGGTGGTTTTCGGCCAGGCAGCCGCTGTAACACAGCGCCTCCATCGGCAGCCACTCGGCGCGGGCGCCGGCCTCCAGGCGCAGGCGCGTGCGCTGCAGTGCGGTTTCGCCCGCCGACCGGTAAAAGCGCGTGGCGCCGGGTGTGGTGATCAGGCCGTGGCTGCCGGCGGCAGCGGTGACCGCGATGTCCAGCGTGTCGCCGCCCACCAGGCCGCCCGGTGGATGCACCAGCACGTTGTGGCACACGGCGTCGCCTTCGGGGTACAGGCTTTGCAAAATGCGCAGCGGGCCGTCATGGCGGAAGTGCGCAATCGTCCTGCCGGCCTGCAGGGAGTAGTCAAGGGAGAGCGTTGCGTTCCAGGCCATGCGGCGAGTTTAACCGCGCATGGGGCATGGCTCGCTGCACCAGTTGCTATTGAATTTATAGCTTCTTGCGCTTGATTAGTGCGGGCTAGAGGCGTATTTGACTTGTAAATAGGCGCTGAACGGAGCTTGCCCCGGGTGACGGGGTGTGCCAACAAGCCGGGTCTCGCCCCGGCGGGCGAGGCACTTTGTCTTTGCTTCGCCAAAGAAAAGTACCCAAAAGAAAGGCGACCCGATGGTCTGGGTCCCCTGCGCTACGCTCCGGGGCAACCTCCGGTGCTCAGCAAAAGCGGGGTCTGGCTAAACTCGCCTGCGGCTCAAACAACGCCAGCCCTGATCCGCTTTTGCCTGCGCTCCTCGGCCCAGCCCGACGGGTTTGGGGGAAAGATAAATTCGGGGAGACATGACGCGCTTTGCGCGTCAGGTCGGACTCAACAGACGGTCATGTTTGCACGCGAGCGCAGCACACGCGGCCAAATGAAGCTCCCGCCATCGCCCAGCGGGGCGAGGGAGGGCGGGGGGAGGGAGTGGGGAGTTGCGCCTACTGTCTACAGCGGGCCACCGGCGCAGTGTGACGCAACGAATCCGCGTTCAGGCCAGCGCGACTTGCTTGGGAGCGCTGGTTTCTTTCACCCGTTCAGCCAGGTGCGCCAGCGCTTCCTGCACCTGATCGACCAGGATCAGGCACAGGTCGCCCGGCTCGAGGCGGGCCAGCGCGGTGTCGATGGCCAGGAACTCGCCGTGGATTTCCTCGATGTGAGTGGTGCGGCTGGCGCCCACCAGGCCGTCGCGCAGCAGGCCCATGACCTCGCCGTCGGCGCGGCCGCGCTGGGCGGCATCCTGGTAGAGCAGCACATCGTCAAAAGCGTGGCCGAGGATGATGGTCTGGTCGCGGATGTCGTTGTCCCGGCGGTCGCCGGCGCCGCTGATCACCACGCTGCGGCGTCTGGCCGGCATCGCTTCCACCGCGCTGACCAGCGCGCGCATGGCGTCGGGGTTGTGGCCGTAGTCGGCAATCACGGTGGCGCCGCGATAGTCCATCACGTTGAAGCGGCCGGGCGCGTTGTGCGCGTCGTTGACAAAACTGGCGAGCCCGCTTTTGAGGGTTTCCCAGGTCACGCCGACGGCCCAGGCGGCGGCCAGTGCCGCCATGACGTTTTCAACCTGAAAGCCGATGCTGCCGTTGCGCGTCAGCGGGATGCTGTTCAGCGGCACACGTTCACGCCAGGCGCCTTCGGCCGCGACCAGCGCATTGCCGTCGACGTAGACCGTGCGTTTGCCCTGGGCGCGGTGGGTGGCCATCAGGGGGTGGTGCCGGTCGGCGGCGAAAAAGATCACGTTGCCGGGGCAGGTGGATGCCATGGCCGCGACGATGGGGTCGGCCGCGTTGAGCACGGCGTAGCCGGTCGGTGCGACGTTCTGCACAATCACGCGCTTGAGCACCGCGAGGTCTTCAACCGTGGTGATGTAGTTCAGGCCCAGGTGGTCGCCGGTGCCGATGTTGGTCACCACTGCCACTTCGCAGCGGTCAAAGCCCAGGCCTTCACGCAGCACACCGCCGCGCGCCACTTCGAACACGGCGGCGTCCACGTCGGGGTGCATCAGCACGTTGCGTGCGCTTTTCGGGCCGCTGCAGTCGCCGCTGTCGGTCTGGCGGCCGTTGACGTAAACGCCGTCGGTGTTGGTCATGCCGCAGCGCAGGCCGCTGGCGGTCAGCAGGTGCGAGATCAGGCGGGTGACGGTGGTCTTGCCGTTGGTGCCGGTCACGGCCACCACCGGCACGCGGCCGTCATCGCCCGGTGCAAACAGCTCGTTGATCATCGCGCCACCGACGGCGCGGCTCTTGCCGTAGGACGGCGACAGGTGCATGCGCAGGCCGGGCGCGGCGTTGACTTCGACCACGCCGCCGTTTTGCGCTTCGAGCGGGCGCAGCACGCTTTCGCAGACGATGTCCACGCCGCAGATGTGCAGGCCCACCATCTGCGCGGCGGCCACAGCACGTGCCGCGACATCGGGGTGCACGTCGCCGGTCACGTCGGTGGCGGTGCCGCCGGTGCTGAGGTTGGCGTTGTTGCGCAAAATCACGCGGCGGCCGCGCGCCGGAATCGACTCGGGCGTGAGCTCCTGCACGGCCAGGCGGGCCACGGCGATGTCGTCAAAACGGATCTTGGTCAGCGAGGTGGCATGGCCTTCCCCGCGGCGTGGGTCCTGGTTGACGATGTCGACCAGTTCGCGCACCGTGTGCAGGCCATCACCCAGCACCTGCGGGGGCTCGCGCCGCGAGGCGGCCACCAGCTTGTTGCCGACGACCAGCAGGCGAAAGTCGTTGCCGGGCAGGAATTTTTCGACCATGACGGTGCCGTGTTCGGCCGCCGCACGGAAGGCGATGTCGAGGTGGTCGCGGTCCACGATGTTGACCGTGACACCCTTGCCCTGGTTGCCGTCCTGCGGCTTGAGCACCACCGGCAGGCCGATCTGCAAAGCGGCGGCCCAGGCTTCGTCGGGGTCGGCGACGGGCCGGCCCATGGGCACCGGCACACCGGCGGCGAGCAGCAGCTTTTTGGTCAAATCCTTGTCCTGGGCAATTGATTCGGACACCGCACTGGTGGCATCGAGCTCGGCGGCCTGGATGCGGCGCTGGCGCGAACCCCAGCCAAACTGCACCAGGCTGCCTTTGGTCAGGCGCTTGTACGGAATGCCTCGGGCGACCGCCGCGTCCACAATGGCGCCGGTGCTGGGTCCGATACGTTCGTCTTCGTCGAGATCGCGCAACTGGGCAATCGCGGCTTCCATGTCGAAGCCGGTTTCGTGGAGCGCGGCGTGGATCAGCGCCTGGGCCAGCTCCAGCGCCAGCCGGCCGACCGCTTCTTCGCTGTATTCGACCACAGCCTGGTAAACGCCGTCCTCGAGCGTGGTGGCCGTGTGGCTGAAGGTCACGGGGCAACCGGCCTGGGCCTGCAGCGCCAGTGCCGCCGATTCGAGCACATGGGCGAGCGACACGGGGCCAACATAAGCACTTGGACGCAGCGCGCCTATGGCGGGAAACAGTGAACGCACGCGCGGCTCAAAACCGGGAAGGGCGTCGATGGCGCACTCGGCCTGCGTACAGGTGATGATGGCCTCGAGCGCCGTATGGCGGCTCCAGAGGTTGGGGCCGCGCAGCGCACGGATGCGGGTAACTTTCATCGGTGTGTCTTTCCGGGCTGGTGTTCGCGGGAGGGACGTTTTGCGAGGGAATCGGTGTTCATGGTGTTCATGCGACCTTTCCTTCCCGGGTGGAGCGGTCTGCGGCCGTTTCCAGGTTGAAGGCTTCAATGCCGGCGCCTATCAGGTTGAGCGGGATGTCGAGCGCCCACGCCGCTGAAATGGCAGCGAGCAGGCTGTCTTCGGCCGTAGGAACATGCCGGCCCTGCCAGACGGCCAGCTTGTCCAGGCCGGGCAGGAAGGCTTCGCTGGCGCCGGTGGCGAGCACGACTTGGCCCTGGCGCATGAAAACCGCCCGGCCCCCGCCGTCCAGGTGCATGGCAATGGCGGGCAAGCCCGGGTCGGTGGCGTAAAAGATCACCTCGCCGTCACACAGGCGGGCCATCTCCACGATGACCGGATCGGCGGCATTGAGCACGGCCACACCGTCGGACAGCACGACATCGACTTGCGAGCGCATGACCTTGAACATCTGCTCTTCGCCTGCCACATCGAATTCGCCCAGCGCCCCGGCGCCCGCCAGGTCGGTGACCACGCCGACCTGGCAGCGGTCATAGGCCAGGCCGCTGCGCAAAATGGTGTCGGCCCCATTCTCAAAGACGGCGGCCTGCACGGCACGGTTGATCAGCAGGCGCTGGCCGGCCTCCCAATGCCTGCAGTCGCTGGCATCGAGGCAACGCCCGTCGAGGAACAGGCCGTCGCGACAGGCCAGGCCGGTGTGCCGCCCCGAGAGCTGCAGCAGCCAGGCCACCAGCCGAGCCACGTTGTGCGTGCCGGCCGAACCGGCGACACCCACCACGGGAATGCGGCCGCTGTGGGTGCCTTCGGGCGCTTCGGGAAACAGGTGGTCACAAATGGCGCGGCCGACCGGACGCGGCGCACCTTCGGCCGGCTTGAGGTGCATCAGCAGGCCGGGACCGGCGTTGACTTCCACAATGGCGCCGCCCTGGGCATGCAGGGGCTTGGAGATGTCCTGCGCCACGACATCCACCCCGGCGATGTCCAGGCCGACGACGCGGGCGGCCAGCGAGACGATATGGTCGACGTCGGGGTGGATCTCGTCGGTGCAGTCAATCGCAACATTGCCGTTGCGCTGGATCAGCACCTGGCGCCCGGCGGCCGGCACCGAGGCGGGGCCCAGTCCCTGGCGCTGCAGGTCCAGCAGGATGGCTTCGTCCTTGTCCAGCTCGATCAGGCCGAGCGGAAAGTCTTCGGTGGCGCCGCGCCGCGGGTCGGTGTTGAGCTGCGCTTCGACCAGTTCGGCCACGCTGGCGCGGCCATCGCCGCGGACCGTCGCGGTTTCCCCGCGAGCAGCGGCGACCACCCGGCCACCCACGACCAGCAGCCGGTGCTCGTGGCCGCGCACAAAACGCTCGACCATCACTTCGCTGCCCTGCGGCTGCGCGACCCGGAAAGCGGCTTCAACCTGCTCACGGGTGGTCAGGTCCAGCGACACGCCGCGGCCGTGGTTGCCGTCGGTTGGCTTGACAACCACCGGCAGGCCGATTTCCTGCGCGGCTTCCCAGGCGGCTTCGGCGCTGTCGACGATTTCGCCTTCGGGCACGGGCACGCCGCAGGAAGCCAGCAGGCTCTTGGTCAGGTCCTTGTCGCCGGCAATGCCTTCGGCAATCGCGCTGGTGAGATCGGTCTCGGCGGTCCAGATGCGGCGCTGACTGGCGCCATAGCCGAGCTGCACGAGGTTGCCGTCGTTCAGGCGGATGTGCGGGATGCGGCGCTCGGTGGCGGCAGCGACGATGGAGGCGGTGCTGGGGCCGAGGTAACACTCGTCGACCTTGTCGCGCACGCGGCCAACCGCCGCCTGCAGTTCGGCGTCACTGAAGGACTCGTTGTTGACGGCGGCCATCAGCAGTCGGTGGCCTTCGGCCAGCGCTCTGCGTGCCACCTGCTCGTCGCGGGCGCGGACCACCATGCGGTAAACGCCGCGCTTCGAGGTGCTGCGGGTCTGGCCGAAGCCGGTGGGCATGCCCGCCAGGTTCAGCAGTTCGATGACGACATGCTCCAGCACATGGCCGGCCCAGGTGCCTTCGTAGAGGCGCTGGATGAAGCCGCCGCGCTCGCCGACGCCGCAGTGGTGCTCCAGCAGGGCCGGCAGCAGCGCGACCAGGCGGTCGCTGAAGCCCGGCAGCAGGTTGGAGGGGAAGTCCTCCAGGGTGCCGAGGTCCATCCAGACTTCCAGCACAGGGCGGTAAGTCCAGAGGTTGGGGCCGCGCAGGTAGTTGATGCGTAGAAGCTGGATGTCGTCCTGTTTGCTCATGTTTTTCTGGATTCGGTCAACCGGCCGGGCCGGGGCAACGTTCTTTTCTGGATAAGCGCCCACAACGGGCGTTTCTGTTTGTTCGGGCAGGTTTTCCGGTCCGGCGGCCGAATCTTGCATCAGCCGGCGCGGATTGGGCGAAAATCCCCGATTTGGCCCCACCGTTTCGGGGGCACCGGTTTTTACGGCTTCCACATCACAATGCAACATTCCCCTCCGGTCGACGCCTCCAGCGAGGCTGGTTCAGCGCAGACGGACCTGCGCGCGCAACTCGCAAACCATGAGAACGTGCTATGTACGGTGCTGGTTGACCTGAATCAGCAACTTCGTTTTTCCCGGGGTTTGCTGGCGCTGACCGACCGCCGCCTGATGGCCCGCGACCCGGAAACCGGCCTGTGGGCCAGCTGGCCGTTGCGCCCGGCGGATGCCTCCGGCCACCTGCTGCCCCTGTCGCTGCGCCATTTCGACCACGCCGGTGTCGGTACGCTGGAGCTTCACCAGGGGGGGCAGCGCCTGGCTGGCTGGCGGTTTACGCTGGCGGCCAATGTGCAGGCCCTGCGGCTGCTGCGCCTGTTCGAGCAGCAATTGGCGCCTGGTGCGGCTGCCGCCAGTGACGACATTGCCCTGTGCCCCTTTTGCGATACGGTGCTGCCGACGGACAGCGACGAGTGCCCGACCTGCGCCCGCGAACTGCACACGCCACCGTCGACCTGGGTCTTGCTGCGCCTGTGGCGCTTTGCCCGGCCTTACCAGTGGCAGCTGCTTTCCGGGTTTTTGTTGACCCTGGCCTCCACCGCCGCGACCCTGGTGCCGCCCTACCTGACGATTCCGCTGATGGACGACATCCTGATCCCGTTCCAGAACGGCCAGCAGATCGAGTCCTGGAAGGTTTTGGCGATCCTCGGTGCCCTGTTGGCGGCGGCGCTGCTCGGCTGGGCGCTGAACTGGGCGCGCACCTATTTGCTGGCGCTGGTGTCCGAGCGCATAGGCGCCGACCTGCGCACCGCCACCTTTGACCACCTGCTGGATCTGTCGCTGGACTATTTCGGCGGCAAACGCACGGGCGATCTGATGAGCCGCATCGGCTCGGAAACCGACCGTATCAATGTGTTCCTGTCGCTGCATGCGCTCGACTTTGCAACCGATGTGCTGATGATCGTGATGACCGCCGCCATCCTGTTTTCAATCAACCCCTGGCTGGCGCTGGTCACCCTGTTGCCTTTGCCCTTCATCGCCTGGATGATCCATGGGGTGCGCGAGCGCCTGCGCACCGGTTTTGAAAAAATCGACCGGGTCTGGTCCGAAGTGACCAATGTGCTGGCCGACACCATTCCCGGCATCCGCGTGGTCAAGGCCTTTGCCCAGGAAAAGCGCGAAGCCCAGCGTTTTCGCGACGCCAACCGGCACAACCTGCTGGTCAACGACAAGCTCAACAAGGTCTGGTCGCTGTTCACGCCGACGGTCTCCTTGCTGACCGAAATCGGCCTGCTGGTGGTCTGGGCCTTCGGCATCTGGCTGGTGTCGAAGCAGCAGATCACGGTCGGTGTGCTGACCGCCTTCATTGCCTATATTGGCCGTTTCTACACGCGGCTCGATTCCATGAGCCGCATTGTCTCGGTGACGCAAAAAGCGGCGGCCGGCGCCAAGCGGATTTTCGACATCCTCGACCACGCTTCCAATGTGCCGGAGCCGGCCAACCCGGTGCCCATGGCGCCCATGCAGGGCCGCATCGAGATGAGCGGGCTGGGCTTTCGCTACGGCAACCGCGCGGTGATCCGCGGCCTGGACCTGACCATCCGGCCGGGCGAGATGATAGGCCTGGTCGGCCACAGCGGGTCGGGCAAAAGCACGCTGGTCAACCTGATCTGCCGCTTTTACGACGTGACCGACGGCAGCATCAGCGTGGACGGCACCGACATCCGGCGTTTCACCGTGGCCGACTACCGGCGCAACATCGGCCTGGTGCTGCAGGAGCCTTTTCTGTTCTTTGGCACGATTGCCGAAAACATCGCCTACGGCAAACCAGGCGCCAGCCGCGCCGAGATTGTGGCTGCCGCCCGCGCCGCCCATGCGCACGAGTTCATCTTGCGCCTGCCACAGGGTTACGACTCACTGGTCGGCGAACGCGGCCAGGGCCTGTCGGGCGGCGAGCGCCAGCGCATCTCGATCGCGCGCGCGCTGCTGATCGACCCGCGCATCCTGATCCTCGACGAGGCGACCTCGTCGGTGGACACCGAGACCGAACAGGAAATCCAGAAAGCCCTCGACAACCTGGTGCAGGGCCGCACGACGATTGCCATCGCGCACCGCCTGTCCACCCTGCGCAAGGCCGACCGCCTGGTGGTGATGGACCGCGGCCAGGTGGTCGAGGTCGGGCCGCACGACGAACTCATGGCGAAGCAGGGCGCGTACTGGCGGCTTTACGAAGCCCAGGCGCGCCAGGTCGACAGCGAGGGCAATGTCGATGCCGAGGAAGGCCGCATCGCGCTGGCGACCTCGCAGGTGGCCCACACCGCGCAGCGCAACGGCAATGTCTGAAGGATTTAGCATGACCACCCCTTCCATTTCAGCCAGCCCTGCTTTCCAGCTGGAACGGCACAGCTCGGGCCAACTGCTGCTGATTGCGGCCAACGGCGAGCAGCACCTGGGCGTGGTGCCGGTGCGCGCTTTTCCGATTGCCGCGCCCGACGAAGGCCTCTCCCTGATCAGCAGCGAAGGTCATGAGCTGGTCTGGCTGGAGCGCCTGAGCGAGTTGCCGCTGCCGCAGCGCAGCTTGCTGGAGGAAGAACTGGCGCTGCGCGATTTTGTGCCCGAGATCACGCGACTCATCAGCGTGTCGAGCTTCGGCACACCCAGCACCTGGGCGGTGGAAACCGACCGCGGCGACACCTCGTTTGTGCTCAAGGGCGAGGAAGACATCCGCCGCCTGAGCCGCCAGTCGCTGCTGATCGCCGCCGGCCATGGCGTGCATTTCAGTGTGAAGGACATGGGGGCGCTGGACCGCGCGTCGCGGCGGCTGCTCGAGCGCTTTCTCTGACCTCCATCGTCCCGCCGGGTGGGTCCATCCGAAGACTGCAGCAGCCCATCAGGCTGCCTGGCGAATCAACGGGACAGGTCCTCAAGCCGCTTTTTTTCGGCGGCGCGGGTGCTTGACTCGGGGAGGGTGCTGGTGGAGTCCTCCGGTGTCACCAACGGGCCCGCAGCGGCTCCGCCCAGTGCGCCAGCCACGCCACCCACGGTGCCGCCGACCAGGACACCGACCGGGCCAGCCAATACAGCGCCAACGGCTGCGCCGGTAGCCGCACCGGCGATCATGCCGCCGCCCATCAATACCGAGTTGGATTCGCGGTCGGACTCTGCCACCGTGAGGGGAATCTGCGCCGCAGACTCAGGATCCTGCGACGGAATGCCGTGGCCGGGCCGCGCCTGCTCGGCAAGGTCTTTGTCTGCCGGATCGACGTTAAGCGGCCGGGTGGCAGAGGTGGTGGATGGGGACATGTGTCTCTCCTTGGAAGTTGACTGACGAAGGTGCGAGCGCGACACTCGCTACCACTCCGTTGTAAACCTGACACCTGCACCGGGTGCAGTCTGGCAGGCCGCAACCCTGTCAGACAATGTCTTTGACAGCGAAAAGTCTCACGCGCCGATCACACACCTTGCAGGCGGTGGTGGCATTCCGGGCTTGCCAGTCGGAAATTCGAGTCAGGAACGGGTTTGTTTAAGGGGGACGGGTGCGGGCAGCTATTGAATCCATAGCGAACCCGATTTGCCAGTTGGACTGAGCTTGTCGAAGCCTGTGCAAGCTTTAGCAGTGTTGGAGCTTCCACCAAGCCGGGTCTCGCCCCGGCGGGCGAGGCACTTTGTCTTTGCTTCGCCAAAGAAAAGTACCCCAAAAGAAAGGCGACCCGATGGTCTGGGTCCCTCCGCTTCGCTGCGGGCAGCCTGCGGTGCTCGACAAAAGCGGGGTCTCGCTCGAACTCGCCTTCGGCTCAGACAATCGCGAGCCCTGA
>NZ_JAQSDN010000052.1 GCF_029945925.1 Polaromonas sp.
GCAACAGCCGAAGGATATCTCAAAAGTGAATTTTTAAGTTAGCGCTTATGGGACTCGATCCGGGATCCATGCAGCATAACCACCGCTGCGAGTGCGCCAGCATGGATTGCGGCTCAGGGCCGCAATGACAACTTAGCGCCGCCCGCCCTAGCCGAGAGCCCAGCGCGCGATGGCCACCGTGGCAGCCCCCGCCACGGCGGCCGCCAGGTCGTTGCGCACCAGCTTCATCACCAGCCCCACCGCCAGCAGGGCCAGCAGTTCGGGCAGCTTGCCCGAAGTGGCTGCCGGCGTCACGATGCCGACCATCACCGACAGCGGAATGGCCTTGAGCGCGGCCTCCACACGCGGCGTGATGCGCACGTAACCCATCAGCAGGAAACCGCTGATGCGGCAGGCGAAGGACGCGAGCGCCATGCCCACCAATGCCAGCAAAAAGGTCGATTCAACGGCCATGGCGCCACGCTCCCATCAGTCCACCCGCGACACCCGCGCCGACGATGTACCAGGCGCCCGGCAGCAGCCGGTGTAGCACCAGCGCCACCAGCCCTGCCGCAGCCACCGGCCACAGGTCGGACTTGCCGCGCCACAGCACCATGCCGATGGCCGCGGCAAACGCCACCAGCATGAAGTCCAGCCCGAAGGCCGCCGGATTCGGCACATTGCCCGCCAGCAGGTGGCCCACCAGCGTGCCGCCGATCCAGGGCACAAACATCGCCACGCCGGAGCCGAACACATACCCCGCGTCACGGTAGCCGGTTTCGTACTCGCGCATCGCCATCGCCCAGTTGCCGTCCCCGAGGAAAAACAGCGAGCCCCAGCTCTGGTGGCGCGGCAGCCCGGCCAGCCAGGGCTGGATGGCCGCACCGTAGAGCACATACCGCGCGTTCATCACCAGGATGGTGACGATGACCGGGGTGACCGCGGCCGTCGCCGTCCAGCCCTGCAGCGCCGCCAGTTGCGCGCTGCCTGAATAGACCGCGGCGCTCATCAGCATGGCCTGCAACCAGGTCATGCCGCGTTCGCTGGCGAGCACGCCAAAGACCATGGCGTAGAGCGTCACGCCCGGCGCCAGCACCTGGGCGGCGAAGAAGCCGCGTCGCACACCGGCCGAGGTGAAACTGACCGGAGCCACTGGCGCCGTCAACGCCCCACCACCAGGCGGATGGCCGGCAACACCTGCTCGGTTTCGGCCCGGCGCTCCAGCGCCATGCGCAAATTCATCTGCGCCACTTCCGTGTGTTCGACCGCCAGCGCCTGCGCACGTGCGCCCTCACCGGCCTTGAGCGCAGCGAACAGCATGTGGTGCTGGCGATGCGCGTACAGCATCCAGTCGCGGTCCAGCGTGACCGTGCCCTGCATGGGCAGCATGGCCGAGGCCGGCGCAAACGGCAGCTTGTCGTTGAGTTCGACAGCACGCTGCAGCGCCCGGTTGCCGCAGGCCTGCAGAATCAGCGCATGGAAGCGGTCGTTCATGGCCGCGTAGTCGGCATAATTTTCGTAGGTCAGCGGGTTGGCCGCCAGCGCGCTGTCCCCGTCGTCCAGGCAGGCCTGCAGGTCCAGCTGCAATTGGCGCGACACGCCGTGTTCAGCCACCAGGCGCGCCGCCATGCCTTCCAGATGCCCGCGCACGGCAATCGCGTCGGCCACCTCACGCGGCGTGAACTGGCGCACCAGGAACTTGCCGGTCTCGTTGGCCTCGACCAGTCCCTCCTGCTCCAGCGTCACCAGCGCGGCGCGCACGGGGGTGCGCGAAGCGCCCAGGCGTTCGGCGAGCTGCTGCTCGGCCAGGCGCTGGCCGGGCCCGAATTCGCCGCGCAGGATCAGGTCGCGCAACTGGATCAACACGGTCTCTTGCAAGTTCATGAAGCGGAATGTACACTGAAATCAAATTTCGGTATACCGTTTTAGACAAAGGCTCACCATGAACGCAGAACAGAATGATTTGATCACCCGTGTCGGCCCCGGCACGCCCTGCGGCGCCCTGCTGCGCAGCTACTGGCAGCCGGCGGCGCTGGTCGATGAATTCAACCCGGCGCTGGACCCGCGCATGGAAAAACGCCCGGTCAAGGCCGTGCGCCTGATGGGCCAGGACCTGGTGCTGTTCCGCGACGACCAGGGCAGCTACGGCCTCCTGGACCGCGACTGCCCGCACCGCGGCGCCGACCTGTCGTTTGGCCGGGCCGAGGGCGACGGCCTGCGCTGCCCCTTCCACGGCTGGAAGTTCAACGTGTCGGGTCAGTGCCTGGACACCCCGGCGGAACCGACGGGCAGCAAGCTGTGCGAGCGCGTGAAGCAGCGCAGCTACCCGGTACGCGAACAAAGCGGTGTGCTTTTTGCCTGGATGGGACCGGAAGGCTCGACCCCGCCCCCGTTGCCCGCCTTCGACTGCTTCACCGCCCCATCCACCCACAGCTTTGCCTTCAAGGGCCTGTGGAATGCCAACTGGCTGCAGGCTTTTGAGGTCGGCATCGACCCGGCGCACCCCTCCTTTCTGCACCGCTTCCTGCAGGACGAGGCGCTGGAGGACATCGGCCAGAATGCGGCGGGCAAACAGTTCCGCAGCGCCAGCGCCGGCGCCATCGACGGCGAGCAATGGCCGATGACACGCATCATGCGCGAGTTCGCCCAGCCCGAGATCAGTGTTGAGAACAAACCCTGGGGCATGCAGCTGACGGCCTTGCGCCCCATGAACGACAAGCTCACGCATGTGCGCGTGACCAACGCGATTTTCCCGGCCACCTTCGTGATCCCGCTGTCGGAAACCATGACCATCACGCAGATGCATGTGCCGGTGGATGACACCCATACCTACTGGTACTCCTTCTTCACGAGTTTTGCCGGCCCGCTGGACAAGGAGAGCATGCGCGCGCAGCGCCAGCAGTTCATCTCGCTGCCCGACTACATTCCGAACGCGGGGCGCCACAACCACTGGGGCTTCAATGCCGAGGAACAGCGCACCCAGACCTACCTGGGCATGGGCGAGGAAGACATCAATGTGCACGACCAGTGGGCGGTCGAAAGCATGGGCGCCATCCAGGACCGCACCCGCGAGCACCTGGGCACCTCGGACAAGGTGATCATGGCGAACCGGCGCGCCCTGCTCAAGGCGATTGCCACCGTGCAGGAAGGCGGCGTTGCACCGGGCATCGCTGATGCAACGCAGGCCGAACTGATGCGCGGCCCGGACACGGTGGACGGCATTGCCCCGGCCGGCGAATGGCCGGCCTGGTGGCAGGAACAGGCCCGGGCCAAGCAGGCCAATGCACCCTGGAGGGGGAGCCCTCACCCCTGCCCTCTCCCACGGGGAGAGGGGGTCGACACCGAGCCTCTGGGCCCCTCTCCCTCCGGGAGAGGGCTGGGGTGAGGGCCGTGCCGACCTTCGCAGAGCAATGCGGCATCCACGATGCGGCGCGGCAACGCGCGCTGGCGCACACCGCGCAGCTGATGGACGCCAGCGGTGTCGAGCTGGTGCGTTTTGCCTGGTGCGACATACACGGCATGCTGCGCGGCAAGACCCTGGTGGCCGGCGCTGCCGCCGGGGCCATGCAGGACGGCGTCGGCATGGTCAGCACCCTGCTGCTCAAGGACACGTCGGATCGCACCGCCTTCAAGGTTTTCGAGGCCGGCGGCACGGCCGGCTTGCCGGGCTTCGAGTTCGCCAGCAACCTGCTGCTGCTGGCCGACCCCGCCAGCTTTCGGCAACTGCCCTGGGCACCGGCCACCGGCTGGGTCCAGGCCCAGCCCTGGATGCAAGACGGCACGGCCGTCGAACTGGACACGCGGCGCATTTTGCAGCGCGCCCTGGGGCAGCTGGCCGAGGCCGGTTACGGCATGAAATGCGGGCTGGAAATCGAGTTTCACATCTACCGCATCACCGACGACGGGGCCGGGGACCAGCTGGACCCGGAGCAGGCGGCCTGGCCTGGCCTGCCGCCCCGGGTCGCGATGATCCACCCCGGCTACAACCTGCTGGCAGAGAACTGCGTCGATATGGCCGACGAGCCGCTGCGCATCGTGCAGCGCACGGCGCAGGCGCTGGGCCTGCCCCTGCATTCGCTGGAAATCGAGCTGGGCCCCAGCCAGGTCGAAGCGGTGTTCGAGGCCACCGACGCCTTGACCGCTGCCGACAACATGGTGCTGTTTCGCAGCGCGGTGAAGCAGGCGCTGCGCCGCGCCGGCTACTACGCCACCTTCATGTGCCGACCACCGTTTCCGAACATCATGTCCAGTGGCTGGCATTTGCACCAGTCGCTGGTGGACTTGCAGACCGGTGCCAACCGGTTCCAGCGTGAGGCACCCGCAGCAGGCACCCGGCCGACCGACGCGCAGTACACGCTCTCCCAACTCGGGGAGCACTACCTGGCCGGGCTGCTGGAGCACGCACGCGGCATGACGGTGTTCTGCACGCCAACCATCAACGGTTTTGGCCGCTTCCGGCCGAATGCGCTGGCGCCGCAGTCGGTGCTCTGGGGCCGCGACAACCGCGGCGCCATGCTGCGTGTGGTGGGCCAGTGCCAGGACAAGGCCACACGCATCGAAAACCGCATCGGCGAACCGGCCGCCAACCCCTACCTCTACCTGGCGTCGCAGATTCACGCCGGGCTGGACGGCATCCGCCGCGGGCTCAGGGCGCCGGTGGCCACCAATGCACCCTATGGCGACGCCGGCACCCGCATCCCGACCAGCCTGGGCGAGGCGCTGGACGCCCTGCAGGCCGACCCGGTGCTGGTGCAGGCTTTTGGCGAAAGCTTCATCCACTATTTCACGCGCATCAAGCAGTCGGAAATCGCGCGCCATGAACAGGCCGAAGACAAGGACGACTGGCAGCGGCGCGAATATTTCAGCCGCCTCTGATGTTCAAATCACCCATGATTACTATCAATTTCATAGCTGCTGGCGCACAACCCATAAGGGCTAGAGGCAAGATTGGCCAAAGCCTGATGGAAGCGGCGGTGGCCGCCGGCATCACCGGCATCGCGGCCGACTGCGGCGGCACCCTGACCTGCGCGACCTGCCATGTGATGGTGCACGAACCGTTTGCCAGCCAGTTGCCGCCGGCCGATGGCGAGGAGCGGGCCATGCTGGCTTTCACGGCGGTACCAGCCACGCCCGCCAGCCGGCTCAGCTGCCAGATCCGCTTGAGCCCCGCACTCGACGGTTTGACGGTAGAGTTACCGGCCAGCCAATACTGACGGCCTCATTCCACCAAGCACAGGACAACCATGATTCTCGAACTCGCCGACATCCGCATCCAGCCCGGCCAGCAAGCCGCTTTTGACGAAGCCATCCAACGCGGCCTGACCACCGTGATCGCGGGCGCCAAAGGCTTCCAGGGCTTCAAGGTCAACAAGGGCATTGAAAGCCCCGAGCGGTACGTGCTGCAGATTTTCTGGGAGAAGCTGGAAGACCACACCGTCGGTTTCCGGGAGTCGCCGGCTTTCGCCGAGTGGCGCGCCATCGTCGGGCCGTTTTTTGCCGGCCCGCCGGTGGTCGAGCACTTCACGCTGCTGGCCAAATCGGCCTGAGGGCGCGGGGCCTCGGGCAAGCCAGGCTCAGGCCATGTCCTCGTGGCCGGCGATCAGCTTGCCGATCAGCGCACCGAACTGCTTGCGCTCGGCAGCACTCAGGGGCTCCATCAGGCGCGTCTGGACCTTGCTGACGGCCCGCTTCATCTGCAGCGCGACTTCTTCGCCTTCCGGCGTGACCCAGAGCAGCTTGCGCCGCTTGTCCGACGGATCCGCCTCGCGCCGCACCCAGCCTTTGGCCTCGAGCCGCCCTATCACCGAACCCGAGGTGGCGGCATCAAAGGCCACCCGCCCCGCCAGCGTGACCTGGTCTTCGCCGGGGTCGTCCATCAGGGCGTTGAGAATCGCGAACTGCACCGGCGTCACGTCAAAGCCGGCCGTTTCGTCCATGAACAGGGCGATCGACAACTGGTGCGCGCGCCGGATCTGGTGCCCCGGCGCTTCGCCGAAATTGAAACTTTTAGCCATGGCCGGAGTTTAAGGGAGCGCTGAACAGGTCCTAGCGGATGTGCGGCAGCCGGATCGGGAGGGGATGCAAGGCGGATGCGCCGCAGTGGGCCCGCCCAGCGCTCCCCAAGCTCAGGGTAATCACTGTACGGATTGATAATAAGTATACTTATCATCTACCCAACCCTCCCCTACAGACACTGGACTCACCGTGACATCTCCCCACCCCATCCTCATTGCCGGCGGCGGCATAGGCGGCCTGGCGACGGCCCTGGTCCTGGCGCGCGACGGCCACGCCGTGACGGTTCTGGAACAGGCCACCAGCTTCGGTGAAATCGGTGCCGGCATCCAGCTCGGTCCGAATATTTTCAAGATGTTTGCCTGGCTCGGCCTGACCGATGTGGTCAGCAAGGTCTCGTTTTTCCCGCCCGGCCTGGGCATGAACGATGTGCGCACAGGAGAAAAAGTGGTGCGTGTGCCGCTGGGCGACGTTTCCCGCGCCACCTACGGTTTTCCCTATGGCGTCATTTACCGCGCCGACCTGCACCAGGTGTTTCTCGACGCCTGCCGGGAACTGCCCAACATCACGCTGCGCACCCAGGCGAAGCTTGAGTCTTTCGAACAGACCGCGGACAGCGTGCGTGTCCGCCTCGCCAGCGGCGAAACCCTGCCGGGCGTGGCGCTGATCGGGGCTGACGGCCTGTGGAGCAAGGTGCGCGAAGCGGTGGTCGGCGACGGCAAGCCCCGGGTGTCCGGCCACATTGCCTACCGCGCGGTGCTCAAGCGCGAGGACGTTCCCGCTCACCTGTGGAGCGACGACGTGCTGCTCTGGGGCGGCGAAAAAACGCACCTGGTGCACTACCCGTTGCGCCGCGGCGAACTGTTCAACCTGGTCGCGGTGTTCCACAGCAGCAAGTACGACGAAGGCTGGAACACCTTCGGTGACCCGGCGGAACTGACAGAACGGTTCCGCGACGCCTGTCCACAGGTCCGGGAGCTGCTCGGCAAGATCGAGACCTGGAAAATGTGGGTGCTGTGCGACCGCGAGCCGGTGAAGAACTGGACCGACGGGCGCGTGACGCTGCTCGGCGACGCGGCCCACCCGATGCTGCAGTACCTGGCCCAGGGCGCGGGGCAGGCGATCGAAGACGCGGTGGTGCTGTGCGAAGCCCTGCGCTTTGCGCGCGACGATGTGCCGCTGGCTTTCCAGAAATACCAGCAGGCCCGCTACCTGCGCACCGGAAGGGTGCAGTTGACCGCGCGTTTCTATGGCGACATTTACCATGCCGCCGGCGTGCAACGCGAGCTGCGCAACCAGCTGTTTCAAAGTGGCAACGAAAGCGCTGGATTTGCAGGACTGAAGTGGATGTACGACGGGATCGAGCCGTCAAAACTGTTCCAATAACAAGCTTTCATCAATGGAGGTTTGCATGAACATTTTCAGACTCGCTACTGTATTGATAGCAGCATTGGCACTGCCCGTAATGGCTACAGCTCAAACTACGCCAAAGAAGCCGGTGGCCAAGGAAGCGGCGCCGGTGACCGCCAACTGGCCAACGCGGACCGTCAAGCTTCTGGTGGGTTTCCCCGGTGGCTCCACCCCGGACATGGCCGCACGCACGCTGGCCGAGCCGCTGTCGCGCGCACTGGGCCAACCGGTCATCGTGGAAAACCGGCCCGGCGCCTCGGGCAACATTGCTGCCGACCTCGTGTCCAAGGCGACCGATGATCACACCCTCGGCGTGGTGATCAACGGCAACCTGACTTCGGCCAAGATGCTGTATTCCAGGCTGCCCTATGACCCGGCCAAGGACTTCACCCCCATCTCGCTGCTGACCACCGCACCGCTGGTACTGGTGGCACCGGTGAACCAGCCGTCCGGCAACGACTTCTTCCTGGCCGCCCGCAACGCCGGTGACAAATGGAACTATGGCTCGGTTGGCAACGGTTCGGTCGGCCATCTGGGCATGGAACTGCTCAAGACCAAGGCCGGCAATCTGGCTGCCGTGCATGTTCCCTACCAGGGCAACCCACAGGTGATCACGGCGTTGCTCGGCGGCCAGATCCAGATGGCACTGGTGCCGCCCGGCATCGCGCTGCCGCAGATCAAAGCCGGCAAACTCAAGGCCATCGGACTGACCAGCGGCCGCAGTGCGCTGGCAAGCGAAATCCCCTCCTTGTCCGAGGCCGACGTACGCAACCTCAACCTTGAAGTCTGGACCGCGCTGGTCGGCCCGGCCAGGCTGTCAAAGGCAGCGCAGGCGCGCCTGGCGCAGGAAGTGCCCCGCATCATTCGCGACAATGAGACGCGCCAGAAGCTGTTCAACCAGGGCTGGCAGGCGGTGGGTACCTCGCCTGAAGGCCTGAGCAGCCGCATCCGCAGTGAAACCGCCATCATGGGTGGCATCATCACGATGCGCGGCATCAAAATTGACTGAGGCTGTCTGAAACCCGCCATGAGCTTTATCAACGAGCCCGCGCGCTCCCTGCCTGTTTACGGCGAATTCGATGTTGTCGTGATCGGTGGCGGGCCGGCCGGCCTGGCGGCCAGTGTCAGTGCCGCCAAACATGGCGCGCGCACCCTGCTGGTCGAGCGTTACGGTTTTCTGGGCGGCATGGGAACGGCCGGCGGTGTCACCAATTTTGCGGGGCTGTATGGCCGCAAAAACGGCGAGATGCAGCAGCTGGTGCATGGGGTGGTGGACGACCTGCTGGCGCGCATGGACGCGCTGGGTGGACTGAACCAGCCGCAGGACGGCATGGGCGGCCGCATCCGCGTGCGCTCCTACGATGTCTCGGCCTACAAGTGTGCGGCCGACCAGATGCTGGTGGCCAGCGGTGTGCAGCTCCTGTTTCACGCGTGGGCGGCCGCAGTGCTGATGGACGGCCATGCCATCACGGCCCTGGTGGTTGAAACCAAATCCGGCCGCCAGGCGATCCGGGCGCACCGCTTCATCGACTGCTCGGGGGATGCCGATGTGGCGCATTTCGCGGGCGTGCCTTTCGAGCTCGGTGACGGCCACGGCAGCGCCCTGTTTCCGTCCACCATGTTTCGTGTCGGTCATGTCGATGCCGGGCCGGCGCTGGCGGCGGTCGGTGAGTTCAAGGCCATCAACGACCTGATGGAACAAAGCGAAACGCGCCATCCGGGGCGCTACCAGTTCCCGCGCAAGGGCGCCATCCTGCGTCCGCAGAAAAATCCCGCCGAGTGGCGCGCCAATGTCACGCAGATCCGCAACGCGGCCGGCAACGCGATGGACGCCACCGACGCGCGCCAGCTCAGCGAGGGCGAACTCGAAGGACGGCGGCAGATCACCGAATATTTCCGCTTTCTCAAAAACGAGGTGCCCGGGTTTGCAGACTCGTCCATCATTGACATCGCGCCCCAGGTCGGCATCCGCGAAACACGCCGCATCTGCGGGGCCTACATGCTGACCGGCGAGGACATCCTGTCTTCGGCGCGTTTTTCCGACGTGATCGGCATCAACGCCTGGCCCATGGAAATGCATGTGGACGGCGCCATCAGCTGGGGCTTTCCGCGCGATGAAAACCGGGTCTACAACGACCTGCCCTGGCGCATGCTGGTCACGCGCGAGGTGGACAACCTGCTGGTCGCCGGCCGCTGTGCGTCCATGGCCCACGAAGGCCAGTCGGCAGCGCGCGCCAGCGGTGGCTGTTTTGTGATGGGCCAGGCGGCAGGCACCGCCGCTGCACGGCTAGCTGATGGGGCGGCCTTTGCCGCCACCGATGTCGCCCGTCTGCAGCAGGTGCTGCTGGACGACGGTGTTTATTTTGACCGCTGAAACCGCGAAACGGAACCAGACCATGGACATAACGCCCCCCGCCGGCAATACCCGCCAGACCTTTTATGAAGCGATACGCGCACAAAACATGACTCCCCTGTGGGAGGTGTTGCATGCGCTGGTGCCCCCGCAGCCGGCCACGCCCTGCGTGCCGGCCTTCTGGGCCTGGGACAAGGTCCATCCCTGGCTGATGCAGTCCGGCGAACTGATCACCGCCGAAGAAGCCGTGCGCCGCGTGCTGATCCTGGAAAACCCCGCGCTGCCGGGCCAGTCGTGCATCACGCAGTCGCTGTATGCCGGCCTGCAACTGATCCTGCCCGGCGAAATCGCGCCCAGCCACCGCCATACCCAGAGTGCGCTGCGTTTTGTCGTCCACGGACGCGGCGCCTACACTGCGGTGGACGGTGAACGCACCACCATGGCGCCCGGTGATTTCATCATCACGCCCAGCTGGACCTGGCATGACCATGGCAACCTGGGCGCGCTGGAAGGCGGCGAGCCGGTGGTCTGGCTCGACGGCCTGGATATTCCCATGCTGCGTTTTTTCGACGCCGGCTTTGCCGAGAACCACACCGAACGCGTGCAGGTGGTCACCCGGACCGAAGGCACCAGTTACCAGCGTTACGGCGCCAACATGCTGCCGGTGCGTTACGACGCCCCGTTCGGCCAGACTTCGCCGATCTTCAGCTATCCTTATGAACGTACGCGCGAGGCATTGCACACGCTGGAGCAACAGGCACCGATTGACGCCTGGGACGGCGTGAAGCTGCGTTATGTGAACCCGGCGACCGGCGGCTCGCCGATGCCCACCATGGGCACCTTCATGCAACGTCTGCCGGCCGGTTTTTCCGGCCTGCCCTGGCGGCAAACCGACGGCGCGGTGTTCAGCGTTGTCGAAGGCCACGGCTCGGTGCTGATCGGCCCGGCCGGTCAGGAGCAGGCCTTTGAGTTCGGTCCGCGCGACCATTTTGTGATCCCGTCGTGGCACACCGCCCGGCTGCGCTCGGCGCAGGGCTGTGTGTTGTTCAGTTTTTCAGACCGCCCGGTGCATCAGGCACTGGGCATACACAGAGAAGAGAGGTTGTCATGAGCTTTGTTTTTACCCCGCCGCCGGTGGTGTCCGTCCCCGTTGTCGGCACCACCGAGCGCTTTCCGGTGCACCGCATCTATTGCGTGGGTCGCAACTACGAAGAGCATGCCAAGGAGATGGGTTTTACCGGCCGCGAGCCGCCGTTTTTCTTCCTGAAGCCTGCCGACGCGGTGGTGGTGGTGGACGCCGGTCAGACCGGCACCATCCCCTACCCCAGCCTGACCAAGAATCTGCACCATGAGATCGAACTCGTGGTGGCCATAGGCACGGGCGGCAAAAACATCAAGGCCGCCGATGCGCACAAGCACATCTTTGGTTATGCCGTGGGCCTTGACATGACACGCCGCGACCTGCAGGGCGACATGAAGAAGCAGGGGCGCCCCTGGTGCATCGGCAAGGCCTATGACCACTCCGCACCGATCGGCCCGATCACACCGGCCGCCAAGGCCGGCGATGTCGCCCATGCCGAGCTGTACGTGCAGGTCGATGGCAAGGACCGCCAGCGCAGCAATGTGTCCAAGCTCATCTGGAACATTTCCGAGACCATTGAACACCTGTCCGCCGCCTGGGAGCTTCAGCCCGGTGACCTGATCTACACGGGTACGCCCGAAGGTGTGGCGGCCGTGGTGTCGGGCGACACCATGGTCGGCGAAGTCAAGGGACTGGGCACATTGACCGTCAAGGTGGCCTGATCGCGTGCCGGGCGCTTGCGCGCTTTTCGCGCAAGCGCTCCGATCATCGCGCAAATACCCGGCGCCTTGCGGGTATCCCGCCTGCCCCGTCCGTCCGGGCCCCCGGATAATCTCCACCATTGCGGCGCCGGGCCTTCCGGTGCGCCCTCCGTCCCCACCCGCCCGATCCCTGGGAGATCCCCGTTTGAAAATCCTGCAGAACCTTGCAAAGCTTTGCGCCATCCTGGCGGGCCTGTTGTTAACCGGCATCACCCTGATGACCTGCTTCAGCCTGATAGGCCGCAACACCACCGGCGCCACGCTGGTCGGCGATTTTGAGCTGACCGGCGTCGCCACCGGGGCAGCCATCGCCCTGTTCATGCCTTATTGCCAGCTCCAGCGCGGCAACATCATCGTGGACTTCTTCACCACCGGGCTCAGCCACGAGACCAACGCCAGGCTGGACCGCCTGGGCGCCTTGTTGCTGGCATTGGTGTTCGCCTTCCTGGCCTGGCGCACCACACTCGGCGGCCTGAATTCCTACGAGACCCATTCCGAAACGCAGATCCTGGGCTTTCCCGTGTGGACCGTTTACGTGGCCATGGTGCCGGCTTTTGTCCTGACGTCGGTGATCGGGCTCTACCAGAGCCTCTTCGGCCTCGGTGGTGATGTGGGAGCGCACGCATGACCGCCATCACGTTGACCCTCCTCATCTTTGGCGTCATGCTGGGCCTGATGGCGCTGCGGGTGCCGATTTCGATCGCCATGTTTGCAGCAGGCGGCATCGGCTACGTGACGCAAACCGGCTGGGCGCCCTTCTCCAGCTTTCTCAATACCCAGGCCTTTGCCCGCTTTGCCAGTTACGACCTGTCGGTGATTCCGCTGTTCATCCTGATGGGCCATTTCGCGACCCAGGGCGGCATCAGCAAGGCGTTGTTCCAGTTTGCCGCCAGCACCATGCGCCACTTCAAGGGCGGGCTGGCCATGGCCTCGGTGCTGGCGAGCGCGGCCTTCGGCGCCATCTGCGGTTCCTCGGTTGCCACCGCCGCCACCATCACCAGCGTGGCCCTGCCCGAGATGAAACGCCACGGCTACTCCGGGCGCCTGTCCACGGCCACGCTGGCCGCCGGCGGGACGTTGGGCATCCTGATTCCACCCTCGGTCCCGCTGGTGATCTACGCCATTTTGACGGAGCAGAACATTGCCAAGCTGTTTGCAGCAGCCATGGTGCCGGGCCTGATCGCCATGCTGGGCTACATCACCGCCATCGCCATCTATGTGCGCCTGGTCCCGGGCCAGGCGCCGGAGGTCGATACCGACAGCGAAGGGATCTCGCTGCGCGCTGCGTTGGCCGTCCTGCCCATCATCGTCATTTTCCTGCTGGTGTTCGGTGGCATTTATGGCGGCTACTTCACGCCGACCGAGGGTGCGGCGGTCGGCGCGGCAGCCACCTTCGTCGCGGCATTGTTCAAGCGGGAACTGACCTGGGCCAAATTCCTCCGCTGCTTTTATGCAACGGCGGAGAGTTCGGCCATGATTTTCCTGATTTTCATCGGTGCCGACCTCATGAACTCGGCGCTCGCGCTGACCCAGGTGCCCAACCAGCTGGCTGAAGTGGTCGGCAGTTGGGGCTTGCAGCCGCTGATGGTGGTCACCGCCATCCTGCTGTTTTACGTGGTGCTGGGCGCTGTCATGGACGAGCTGTCCATGCTGCTGCTGACCATTCCGATCTTCTTTCCGATGGTCATGGCGCTCGATTTCGGCATGCCCAGGGAGTCCGTCGCGATCTGGTTCGGCATCATGGTGCTGATGACCGTCGGTTTTGGACTGCTGGCACCGCCGGTGGGCCTGAACGTCTACGTCGTCAACAGCATGGCCAAGGACGTACCCATCAGCGAGAGTTATCGCGGTGTCGTGCCCTTCCTGATCAGCGACGCCCTGCGGACCGCGCTGCTGCTGTTCTTCCCCGGCATCTCGCTGTGGCTTGTAAAGTACATCAGCTAGCCCCCCCATCAGGGCAATCACGGGTTCACAAACGTTTCTTCCTGCATTAATTTACAACCACCCTTACCGGAGACAACACATGATTCAGCGACGCACTCTTCTCAAAACCGGCGCAGCGGCTGCGCTGGGCGCACCCGCCCTGTCGGGCCTGGCCCAGCAGGCGGTCACCCTGAAGTTCCACACCTTCATGTCCCCAGCCTCCAATGTCTGGCTGGGCATGCACAAGCCCTGGATGGAGAAGGTCGAGAAAGAGTCGGGCGGCCGCATCAAGTTCGAGGCCTACCCCGCCATGCAGCTGGGCGGCACGCCGGTGCAGCTTTACGACCAGGCCAAGGACGGTGTCGTGGACGTGGTGTGGACCCTGCCAGGCAACACCGCGGGCCGCTTCCCCCGCATCGAGGCTTTTGAGCTGCCGTTCATGATGTCCAATGCCGAAGCAACGTCCAAGGCCTACTGGGAATACGTGCAGACCATGGCCCCGGATGAATTCAAGGACACCCAGGTTCTGGCACTGCACGTGCACGGCCCGGGGGTGATTCACACCGTCGACAAACCCGTCCGGTCCATCGCCGACATGCGCGGCCTCAAAATGCGCGCGCCGACCCGTCAGGTCACCAAGCTGATGGGCATGCTGGGCGCCATCCCGGTAGGCATGCCGCTGCCGGCCATCACCGATGCGCTGAGCAAAGGCACCATCAATGGCTGCGTGATTCCGTGGGAAGTCGTGCCCTCGGTCAAGGTCAACGAGCTCACCAAATTCCATGCCGAGTTCGATCCGGCAGGAGGCAGCCTGTACACCACCACCTTTGTGATGGCCATGAACAAGGCCAAGTACAACTCGCTGGCCCCTGACCTGAAAAAAGTCATCGACAACAACTCCGGCATGGCCACCTCCGCCTGGCTGGGCAAGGTCCAGCAGGGCAACGACGTCCCGGGCCGCAAGACCGCCAGCGACCGCGGCAACACGATCTACACCGTGAGCCCGGCGGAAGCCCAGGAATTCCGCCGCAAGTCACGCACCGTGGAAGTCGAGTGGGTCGAGGACATGAACAAGCGTGGGTTCGACGGCAAGAAATTGCTGGACACGGCCCGCAGCCTCATCGAGAAGCACACCAAAACCACCAAAGCCTGAGCGCAGGCGCCTGGAACAAAGGGCTCCCTCGGGAGCCCTTTTTGGTTTCAAACTAAACTTGTCCCATGTACCGCAGTCCCATCAAACATTGCAGAAACTGCGGCACCGCGGTGACCTACCGCATACCAGATGACGGTGACACCCGGGAGCGGGCCGTCTGCCCGGCCTGCGGCACCATCCACTACGAAAACCCGCTCAATGTGGTCGGCACCGTGCCCCACTGGGGCGACAGGGTATTGCTGTGCAAACGCAACATCGAACCACGCTGGGGCAAATGGACACTGCCTGCGGGCTTCATGGAGCTCAACGAAACCACGTCGCAGGGCGCCGCACGCGAAACCGACGAGGAAGCCGGCGCACAGTTTGAAATGGAAGACCTGTTCAGCGTGATGAATGTGGAACGTGTTGGCCAGGTCCATCTCTACTACCGCGCACGGCTGCTCAGCGACCAGTTCCATCCCGGACACGAAACGATCGAGGCCCGGCTCTTCACCGAAGCCGAAATTCCCTGGGATGACCTGGCATTCAGAACCGTGAAAGAAACGCTGGCCCGCTATTTTTCAGACCGCCGCCAGGGCGCTTACAGCATCCATGTGATCGATATCGCATGAGCTTTCGCCAGGGAGCCTCCGGCGCCCGGTCTCAAGGTAAGCAAGTGCCTCATTCGGCCTGAGCGTCACTTAGAATTTCCTCAGCCAGACGCTCGCTCCGCAACACTTTCTGACCGGCCTGCCGGCCGCCCACCCCTCTGACACCCCACACCGGAATTTCATGTTCAAAGCCGCTTCTTTTTTCCGCATTGCCGACGACTTCGCCCTGCCGCCCCTTGAGGCACTGGAAGAAACACTTCAGACGACCCGATTCATGCCCTGTGGCGCCACCCAGGCCGAGTCCAGCGGCTGGGTGCCCCCGCGCGGCAACAAGAGCACGGTGCTGGCCGAAAGCGTCGGCCCGCAGCTCATCCTGCGCCTGTGCACCGAGCGCCGGCCGCTACCCGCCTCCGCCGTCAAGGACGCCGTCGAGCAGCGCATTGAAAAGTACAAGCAGGAAACCGGTCATGAACGCGTGGGCGCCAGGATCAAGAAGGAGTTCAAGGAAGAAGCCATCCTCGACCTGCTGCCGCGCGCCTTCACCAAACGCTCGTCCACCACCTTGTGGGTAGACCCGGTCAACAAGTTCCTGGTCGTGGACTCCGGCAGCCTGACCGGTGCCGACAAGGTGGTGAGCCAGCTGCTGGAAGCGCTCAGCGGGATACCAGGCTCCGGTGCAGGCCTCATGGCACGGCCCGTGCAGACCACGATGTCGGCCGCGATCGCCATGGCGCATTGGCTTGCCAGCCGGGAGGCTCCCGTCGGCTTCACCATCGACCGGGACTGCGAACTCAAGATGCCCGACGACCAGAAATCAACCGTCCGTTATTCGCGCCACGCACTGGAGATCGACGAAGTTGCCGAACACATCGCCGCGGGCAAGGTGCCGACACAGCTGGCCATGACATGGAACGACCGTGTGTCCTTCGTGCTCACCGACATGGCCCAGATCAGAAAACTCAAGCTGCTCGACGTGGTGCTGGACGGCGTCCAGGACAAGGGCAAGGACGACGACGGGTTCGATGCCGATGCCGCCATCGTGACGGGTGAGCTGTCGGCCCTGATTCCCGACCTGCTGGAAGCACTGGGCGGCGAGCTGGCGCACGATGCGGCCGCCGCCCAGCCGGGCGCTGCGCAGGCCCCGCAACCGGTGCCCGATCCCGCCATCGCCATCGCCTGAAGATACCGGCCAGCCAGACCAGTCCCCGACCTGGGCCACCCTCCCCCATGCGGCGGGTGGAGTTCAGTTCGATTGGCCCAGCGTGAAAAAGAAGGTGGCGCCGCCGTTCGGTTTGCCTTCTGCCCAGACGCGGCCGCCATGACGCTCAATGACCCGCTTCACCGTGGCCAGCCCGATGCCGGTACCGGGAAAGTCTCCGGGCGAATGAAGGCGTTCGAAGGTGCCGAAAAGCTTGTGGGTGAAAGCCATGTCAAACCCGGCACCGTTGTCCTTCACATAAAAGACGGTGTCACCCCCGGCGTCCAGCTGGCTGCCCACCTCAATGCGCGCCTGCGGCTCCTTGGCGCTGAATTTCCAGGCGTTGGCCAGCAGATTTTGCAGCACGGCTGACAGCAGGCGAGGGTCACCGTGCGCGGTCAAACCGTCATGAATGTTCACCTGGACCTGGCGCTCGGGCTCCCGCTCCCGGCAATCGTTTTCGATTCGCCGCGCAACGGCCGACAGGTCGACACGCTCCGACTTCAGTTGCTCGCGCGACAGGTGGGCAAGGGTCAGCAGGCCCTCGATCAACTCGCCCATCTGCATGACCCCGACGCCGATCCGGTTCAGGTAGTGTTTGCCCTTTTCACTGATGTGCTCCGCGTCTATTTTGGCCAGCAACTGGCTGAACCCGTGGATGGTATTGAGGGGAGAGCGCAGGTCATGGGAGACGGAATAGGCAAAGGACTCCAGTTCCTTGTTCGCCGTTGCCAGCTGGGCAGTGCGCAGCAACACCCGGTCTTCAAGTTCGCTGTTGAGGCCGAGGATTTCCTGCTGTTGCTGCCTGCGCTCCGAGACGTCGCGCTCCACCGCCACCCAATGGGTGTGCCTGCCGGTCTCGTCGGTGATGGGCGTGACATCAATCTCCAGCCAGAGTTCCCTGCCTGCCTTGGTGTAGACGACCACCTCGGAACGCACACGCTCCCACTTTTCCATGGCGGCGCGAATCCGGTCCAGCTCGGCATGCTGGGTCTTGGGTCCCCACAGGAGCCTGGAGGTATTTCCGATCACTTCGAAGCGGCTGTAGCCGGTGTGGCGCTCAAAGGCGTCGTTGACAAAAACAATGCGTGGACCCGCATCGTCGAAGGCCTCTGCCTCCGTGATGACCACCATGTCGTTCAGGCGGGAGACCGCCGTTTCAAGCAGCCGCAATTGCGCATGTTCCAGGCGTCTTTGCGTGATGTCCTGAAAATAGACAGCAATTCCCGACTCAGTGGGGTAGACGTGGATATCGAACCAGGTTTCCAGCGGCTGGTAAAAGGTTTCAAAGCGGGTCGTGCGCTGCTCATCAACGGCCAGTCGGGCTTCACGCTCTATCGCGCCCGCCATGGTCTCGGGGAACTCCTGCCAGAGGAGCTTGCCCAGGAGGTCTGTCCGATGGCGCTGGAGCATGCGTTCCGCCTGTCCATTGAGGAAGGTGAATTTCCAGTCCTTGTCGATCAGGCAAAAGCCGTCCGTGATGCTCTCCAGCGTGGTGGCGAGCTGTGTCTCCAGCGCACGCGTATGGGCCTCCGCGGCCTTCTGCTCCGAGATGTCCTGGAACGCCCCCTGAATGCGGACAATCTTTCCGGAAGCATCCCGCACCGCCTCGCCGAGCGAACGCACCCAGATGCGCCGGCCCTTGGCGGTCATCTTGGGAAGCACAAATTCATAAGGCGTGCCGTGCTGCACGCAAGCCTCCACATGCTGGATGACGAGGGGCCGGTGCTCCGGAAGAAAGTAGCCAATCCCCTCTTCCAGCGTCGGCTTGTAACCCGGTGGCACGTCGTGGATCAGACAATTTTCCACCGACCAGGTCAGCACGCGCTCGGGCAGGTCAATCGTCCATCCGCCAAGGCGCGCGACCCGGCCGGCGATGCGGGTCATGAAGATATCCTTCTCCAGAAGTTCCGCCGCCTGTTTCAGCTCGTCGATGTCGGTCAGGGTGCCCAGCCATTGGATCGTCTGGCCCGTGGCATCCCGCTGCGGGAGTGCGCGGCACAACATCCAGCGGTAAACACCGTCGGCACGGCGCAGCCGGTATTCGATCTCGCAGGGCTGGCCGCTTGCGAGAGCCTGCTTCAGAAGCCGGGATCCACGCAGGTCGTCATCGGGATGAACCAAGCCGGTCAAGCCACGGCCGAGGCTCTCCTCCATGAACAAGCCGGTGTAGTCCAGCCAGCGTTGATTGAACCAAGTGTAGGTGCCATCCGCCCGCATCACCCAGACGATCTGGGACATTGCGTCAGTCAGCAGGCGAAACTGCGTTTCGCTCACGTACTGAACCTCATCCAGACACATGCCCGTGGCGTGTCCACGGTGACTGGCCTGCCCGGGCCATCAACCATGCTGGCCCAGGATTCGGCCTGTGAAATTCTCTGATGGATCGCCTTCATAAGCCAGCTCTTTCGTGGGTCGCCTTCTGCGTGGCGGAGAACATCTCCATGCAAACAGGACACCGCGCCGGTGCGTTCGGCACAAGGGTTCAACGCAACGCTTTCGCGCTTTCGCGCTTTCGCGCTTTCGCGCTTTCGCGCTTTCGCGCTTTCGATCAGTTTAGCGCCTGACGTGCCAGCGCCCGATGTTTTACAGAACCTTGCCCCTATTTCCGAGCCTGGGTTTGACTGCCGCTGTCAGACCGTGTGTGCCTGTCAAGCGCGAGCGATTGATTCGCCCATGAAAAAGGCCTCCAAATATCGCTACTTGGAGGCCTTCGTCAGAACCAATGGTCGGTGTGAAAGGATTCGAACCTTCGACCCCTTGCACCCCATGCAAGTGCGC
>NZ_JAQSDN010000053.1 GCF_029945925.1 Polaromonas sp.
CAAACCTCGGGCAGGCAATCTCGCCTCACACACAGAAATTCAGACACCCCCCAAGGACGTGAACTGTGTGCTCCATATTCGTCAATGCTTGGTTGTAGAGAGGATTCATTAGCTATCGATTTAACGGCTTTTTCTCTGAGAAATCTATAAACCTAGGATTGACAGTTGATTTCAGAAGCTGGCGGCGAATACGAGCCGATGTATTCTTTGAACTTGAGGAACTTATTCTCCCCCTAAGCTCACGAACCATCGGACAATCCATACATTGAAGAAAAAAGGACCCTGATGTTGTTGAGCTATTTCGAAACCGCGCCGCGCCGTGTGCTGGCCCTGGTGTCTGCCGTCTGTGTCGCCATGCTGGCGTTTGGCCTGTACCTGCAGCATGTCGTCGGCCTGGAGCCTTGTCCCATGTGTATCGTGCAGCGGTATGCGCTGGTGCTGGTGGCGGTGGTGACGGGTGTCACGGCTTTCGCACGCGGCAAAGGGCTGCTCATGACGGGTTCGGCGGTGACGCTGCTGGTGGCCGGGTTCGGTGCTTTTGTCGCCGCGCGCCAGAGTTTCCTGCAGTGGTACCCGCCTGAAGTTGCTTCGTGCGGGCGCGACTTTTACGGAATGATCGAGACCTTTCCGCTGCAGCGCGTGATCCCGATGATCTTCAAGGGCAGCGGGGACTGCACCAAGATCGACTGGACTTTTCTGGGCCTGTCGATCGCCAACTGGTCGTTTCTCTGTTTTGCCGGCATTGCGTTGCTGATGCTGGCCCTGCTGGTGGTTCAGGGCCGCAGGGCGCAAGCCGCGCGCCGCTGAGCGGGGCGTTCAGGGCGGCAGCGGCGCCACCCGCGCCGGCACCAGCACTATTTCAATGCTGCCGCCCGGGTGGTGGCTTTTGAGCCGCAACTCGTCGTGGTTCAAGGTCAGGATGTCGGTTTGGTACTCCTGCGATTGCTCGATCATCGTGAGCTTGCCGCTTTTGTAGGTCCAGGCACCGAAGGCGGCCTTGCTGTTGGGCGAGGTGACCACCAGCGTGCCGTCCGACAAAAACGCGTACAGCGTGCCGGGCGCGACCCCGGTGGACAGGCTGACTTCCCACACCTTGTTGATGAAACCCGGCTTCACGTTGGCGGGGTAGGGCGTGGGTGTGTCGGCCAGGTCGACGGGGTCGGGCTCTTTCGAGCAGCCCATGACCAGCAAAAGCACAGCCAGGCTACAGGCCCGCCGCAGTGAATCCTTCATCGTGCGGTATTCCAAAAGAAAGTCCAAAAGAAACGATTCTCCCCTGAGGCCGGAAAAGGTGTAATACTGTACATATAAACAGTATCTCATGCCTTTTTCATGCTCCCACTTTCTTCCGTCACGCCCGCATCGCCTTTGCCTCCGGGCCGGTCGCTGGACGCGATGCCCGCCGGCCTGGCGCAACACGCCGATGTCTGGCGCGCCGCCGAGCTGGGCAGCCACAGCCTGCCGGCGCTGGACACCGGGTATGCGCCGCTGAACCAGGTGTTGCCCGGCGGCGGCTGGCCGCAGGGCGCGCTGGTGGAAATGCTGCAGCCGCAGGCCGGCCTGCACGAGTGGGGTTTGCTGCTGCCGGCACTGGCCGCCGTGCAGGCCGCGGCGCCCGCCAAACTGGTGGTGCTGGTGGGTGCGCCCTGGCTGCCGTTTGGCCCGGCGCTGGGCGCGCGCCAGCTCAACATGCAGCGCGTGCTCTGTGTGCACAGCCAGGGGCCGGCGCTGTTGTGGGCCACCCGCGAAGCCCTGCAGTGTGCCGACGTGGCCGCCGTGCTGGCCTGGCTGCCTGATGCGCGCAGTGCCCATTTGCGCCGCCTGCAGATGGCCGCGCATGCGCACAGCCAGCTGCTGTTTGTGTTCCGGCCGCTGCGCGCGCAGCTCGAGTCTTCGCCTGCGCCGCTGCGCCTGCTGCTCGAAGGTGCGGCGGCCGAAGAGGGCAACCTGCGGGTGCATGTGCTCAAGCGGCGCGGCCCGCCGCTGGCCGCGCCGCTGCTGCTGGCCACGCGGCCGGCGCGCCTGTCGGCCTTGCTGGCGGCCAGCCGCGAACGCGTGCGCCGCCGCCGCGAGGAAGCCGGTGTCCTGCTGCCCCGGCTGCAGCCGGCCCAGGCGCGTGTGGCTTTGGTACCCGGGGAGGATGCCCATGCACTGCTGGATCGCATTGCAAATAGCCATCACCACTGAGCCGGGGCCGCTGCTGGACGAGGCCGCGCTGCAGCGCACCGTGGCCAGCCTGGCGCTGGGCTTCACGCCGCGCGTGGCGCTGGTGGACGAGGCCGTGCTGCTGGACGTCACCGGCAGCCTGCGCCTGTTTGGCGGGCTGGCGCGGCTGATGCAGCTGCTGGAACAGCGGATCGCCTTGTTTTTTGAGTCAAATCGTGCTGCAGCCATTGTGCAGCGGGCGCAAGGCGCTACATCCTTGATAGCACTGGGGCGCCTGCGCCATGCGGCCGGAAAGCCGGGGCAGGGCCGTACGCGGGTGGCCGACCTGCCCATGCACACCCTCACTGCGGCGCGCCCGCACCTGGGTGTGCTCGAGCGCATCGGCTGCCGCACTTGGGACGACCTGCTGCGCCTGCCGCGCGACGGCGTGGCCCGGCGCTTCGGCGCGGAACTGCTGGAAGCGCTGGACCGCGCGCGCGGCAGTCTGCCCGACAACCACGACTGGTTGGTGCTGCCCGAACACTTTGAGGAAAAGATCGAGCTCAACGCGCTGGTCACACACGGCCCGGCACTGATGGCCGGGGCCGAACGCCTGCTGGCCAGCCTGCACGCCTGGCTGCTGGGGCGCCAGAGCGGCATCTGCGCGCTCAAGCTCACCTGGCACCTGGACAAGCGCCGCGACGTGGCGCCCACCGGCGAGATGGAAGTCCGCACCGCCCAGCCCGGGCAGGACCTGCGCCACGTCACGCGCCTGATCGCCGAGCACCTTGCGCAGCAACAGCTGCCGGCGCCGGTGCATTCCTTGAGCCTGCGCTCGCTGGTGACCGAGCCACTGGTGGACGCCGCCGCCACCACCAGCCTGCTGCTGGAGGCGCGCCAGCAGGGCGACAGCGCGGTGGAACTGATCGAACGCCTGAGCGCCCGCCTGGGGCCAGCGCAGGTGCAGGCCTGGCAGCCCTGCGCCGACCACCGGCCCGAGCAGATGCAGCGTTGGGTGAGTGCCCAGGGTGCTATTCAATTAATAGCTGGTGGCGCCCGCCAGACAAGGGCCAGAGGCCAAAAAGGCTTGAAGAAAGTGGAGGAGAGGGAGGCCAGAGTCGACGCCCTCTACCCGACCTGGCTGCTGCCCGAACCGCTTCGGCTGGCGGCGGTGGGCGACAGCCCGGTGTACCAGGGGCCGTTGCTGCGGCTGGCCGGCCCGCAGCGGCTGGAGGCCAGCGGCTGGCTGATGACCGGTGAAGCGGCCGGCGTGCGCAGCAAGCCCGCGGCGATCCGCGACTACTTCATCTACCGCAGCCAGCAGGCCGGCCTGCTGTGGATTTTCAGCGAGCGTTTGCCGGTGCCGCAACCGGCACACACGCAGCGGCGCGCCTGGTACCTGCACGGGTTTTTTGCCTGAGTCGCTGGATTGGAATTGTTATGTTCAGCGGACCGCTTCCCGACTATGCCGAGCTGCATGCACTGAGCAATTTCAGCTTCCAGCGCGGCGCCTCGCATGCCGAGGAGCTGGTTGAGCGGGCCGCTGGTCTGGGTTACCGCGCGCTGGCCATTACCGACGAGTGTTCGGTGGCCGGCGTGGTGCGTGCCCATGTGGCGGCCAAAAAACACGGGCTCAAGCTGCTGCCCGGGGCCGAATTTTTTGTGCAGGCCAGTCCTCCGTTCCGGCTGGTGGTGCTGCCGCACAACGCGGCTGGCTGGGGCAACCTGTGCGAGTTCATCACTGCGGCCAAACAAGCGGGTGACGTTCTGGACAAAGGCAGCTACCGCGTGGCGCTGGGTGACAGCGATTTTTCGCTGCTGGCCGATTGCGAAGTGCTGCTGGTGCCTTTGCCGGATGCTATCTATACCGAAGCGCTTGGCGTGCATGCCGCCTGGGCTGCAGGCCTGTTTGGTGTGCAGGCCTGGCTGGCTGTCGAGCTGCTGCAAGGCCTGGACGACGCGCTGCGCCTGCAGCAGCTGCAAACGGTGGCGCGGCGCACCGGCATCCGCCTGGTGGCGGCCGGCGGGGTGTGCATGCATGTGCGTTCGCGCAAGCCGCTGCACGACGTGATGACCGCCATCCGTCTGGGCAAGACGGTGCATGAATGCGGCTTTGCCCTGCAGGCCAATGCCGAGGCGCATTTGCGCCCGCGCATGCGCCTGGCCGACCTCTACCCGCCCGACTTGCTGCGCGCCACGCTGGCGGTGGCGGCGCGCTGCAGCTTCAGCCTGGATGAAATCCGCGGCATGTACCGCTATCCGCGCAATGACATGGTGCCGGAGGCGGAAACGCCGGCCCAGTGCCTGCGCCGGCTGACCGCCGGGGGCGCACGTGAGCGTTACCCCGGTGGCGTGCCGGAAAAGATCCAGACCCAGATTGATTACGAGCTGGCCCTGATCGAGGAACTCGGCTACGAGATGTACTTCATCACCGTGCACGACATCGTGCGTTTTGCCCGGCAGCAGGACATCCTGTGCCAGGGGCGCGGCTCGGCCGCCAACTCGGCCGTCTGTTTTTGCCTCGGCGTGACGGCCGTGAATCCGGCCGAGAGCCAGCTGCTGTTCGAGCGTTTCATCAGCCGCGAACGGCGCGAGCCGCCCGACATCGACGTGGACTTCGAACACCAGCGGCGCGAGGAAGTCATCCAGTACATCTACGCCAAATACGGCCACGACCGCGCCGCGATTGCCGCCACCGTGATCAGCTACCGGCCGCGCAGCGCCATCCGCGACGTGGGCAAGGCGCTGGGCGTGGCGCCCGAACTGGTCGAGCAACTGGCCAAAGAGCATTTCTGGTTTGACGGCAGCGAGGCGCTGGAGAAAAAACTGGCCGAAGCCGGCCTGCAGCAGGACCCCGGGCCGTTGCTGCAGTGGCTGGACCTGTCGGTGCAGCTGATCGGTTTTCCGCGCCACCTGAGCCAGCACGTGGGCGGTTTTGTGCTGACCCAGGGCAAGCTGACCCGCCTGGTGCCGGTGCAGCCGGCGTCCATGGAAGCGCGCCGCATCATCCAGTGGGACAAGGACGACCTCGACGCCATGGGCCTGCTCAAGGTCGATGTGCTGGCGCTCGGCATGCTCTCGGCCATTCGCCGCTGCCTGCACCTGGTGGACCAGCTGCGCGGCGGCCGGCTGCAGATGCACCAGATCGCCGGCGATGACAAGCCGACCTACGACATGATCTGCGCGGCCGACACGGTGGGCGTGTTCCAGATCGAAAGCCGCGCCCAGATGTCCATGCTGCCACGCCTGCAGCCGCGCAACTACTACGACCTGGTGGTGGAAGTGGCCATCGTGCGGCCCGGGCCCATCCAGGGCGGCATGGTGCACCCCTACCTGCGCAACCGCGAGGCCGTGCGCCAGGGCGGGGAAATTGCCTACCCCTACCCGGAACTCAAGGACGCACTGGGCCGCACCCTGGGCGTGCCGATTTTCCAGGAACAGGTGATGCAGATCGCCATGATCGCGGCCAAATTCACCGCCGACGAGGCCGACGATTTGCGCCGCTCCATGGCGGCCTGGAAACGCAAGGGCGGGGTCGAGCGTTTTCACGACCGCCTGGTCAACGCCATGACGGCGCGCGGCTATGACGCCACTTTTTCGGAAAACATCTTCAGCCAGATCCGCGGCTTTGGCGAGTACGGCTTTCCCGAAAGCCATGCCGCCAGTTTTGCCAAGCTGGTCTATGTGAGCTGCTGGCTCAAGTGCCACGAGCCGGTGTGTTTCCTGGCGGCCCTGCTCAACTCCCAGCCCATGGGGTTTTATGCGCCGTCACAGCTGGTGCAGGACGCGCGCCGGCACGGGGTGGACGTGCGCGCGGTGGATGTGACCTGCAGCGCGTGGGATTGCACGCTGGAAGAACCTTCCGTTCGCCTTGAGCCTGAAACCGTTCGCCCTGAGCCTGTCGAAGGGCCCGTGCCCCCATACCCCGGCATCCACCCAAGCCAACCCGCCGTGCGCCTGGGCCTGCGCCTGGTGGCGGGCCTGGCTGAAGCGGCGGCGCTGCGCATCACGCAAGCCCGCGCGCAAGCGCCTTTCACCTCGACCGAAGACCTGGTCTCGCGTGCGCAGCTCGGCACGCGCGAGATCAACGCGCTGGCCGCCGCCGATGCGCTGCGGCCCCTGGCCGGCCACCGGCGCCAGCAGGTCTGGGAAGCCTCGGCCATCCGGCCCGCGCCCGCCTTGCTCAAGGCCGTGCCCACGCATGAAACACCCCTGGTTTTGCCGGAGACGCCCGAGGGCGAAAACATCCTGTTCGACTACCAGTCCACCGGCCTCACGCTGCGCCGCCATCCGCTGGCCTTGCTGCGGCCGCGGCTGGCCGGTCGCGGCCTGCTGAGCGCCGGGGAGCTCAATGCGCTGCCCAATGGCCGCGAGGTGGCGGCCTGCGGCATCGTCACGGTGCGCCAGCAGCCGCAAACCGCCAAGGGCACCATCTTCGTGACGCTGGAAGACGAAACCGGCCCGGTCAACGTGATTGTCTGGAAATCACTGCGCGACACCCAGCGCCATGAGGTGCTGCATGCGCGCCTGCTGGCGGTGTACGGCGTCTGGCAGCGCAGCGAGGAAAGCGACACCCGGGAAGGGTACGGCGCCGTGCGCAACCTGGTGGCGCACCGGCTCGAAGACCTGACGCCGCTGCTCGGGCGGCTGGGAACCTCCAGCCGCGACTTTCATTAAAGAAAGGCTAAAAAACCTTACATGCCCGACGGAAACGTCTCGGGCGCCTCGCCGGTGTGCCACACCGGGCCCCGGTCCAGCGGTTCCAGCGCATGGGTTTCGTCGATGTGGATCAGCGCATCGAACTGCTGGCTCAGGTGGGTGTGAAAGTAGTGGCTCTGGCGTTCGGTGTCGGGCCGGTAGATCACGCCGATGGCGCGCTGCAGCCGCTGCGGCTGCGCGAGTTCACCGAGTGCGGCGTTGTCGCGCAGGTTCAGCCAGAAACGGCTGGTCCCGGTCTGGTGGAGCAGCGCCTCCCAGCTGCCGGGCAGGCCGGCGCGCACCCGCTTGTGCTGCGGCGGTTCGTCCCAGTTCGATGCGGCCGTCACCGAGCCGTGGTGGGTGCTGAAGCCCACCAGCACCGCGTCGCCGTCATGGCGGTCGCGCACGAGCTGGCCCAGGTTCCATTCCCCGCGGTCGCCCATTTCAGTGGCTGCTGCATCGCCGAGGTGCGAGTTGTGCGCCCACACGGCCATGCGCGGCGGCACGCCGCCGGCGCCCAGGTGGCGGTCCAGCGCCTGCAGCGTTTCTTCCATGTGGCTGTCGCGCAGATTCCAGGATGACACGCGGCCGCGGAACATGGTGCGGTAATACTCCTCGGCGTTGCGCACCAGGCGCGCGTTCTGCTGGACGTAAAACATCTCGTCGCGTTCCAGCCCGGGCGTGGGCGGCAACTGGCCGAAGCGGCGGGTCATGGCGCGCAGCTGCTGCACCACCTCGTCTTCGCAGCTGGGCGCCAGGCCGAAACTGGCGGCGTAACCGTAAGCCTGGCTGTCTTCGGCCGCGTGGTCGAAACAGGCATACCGGTCACGCGCCCGTTCTGCCGCCGGCGGGTCGGTGCGGTCCAGGTAGGCCAGCACTTCCTGGATGGACGTGAACAGGCTGTACAGGTCCATGCCGTAAAAGCCGACCTGGCTGGGGGCGCTGCGCCCGGCGTTGTACTCGCGCAGCCACTCCACAAAATCACGCACCACGGTGTTGCGCCACATCCAGGCGGGAAAACGTTCAAACCCCGACAGGGCGTCGCCGGCATGGCGGTCGTCGGACAGGCCGCGCACATAACGGTTGACGCGCCAGGCGTCGGGCCAGTCGGCCTCCACCGCGATGGCGGTGAAGCCTTTTTCGATGATCAGGCGCTTCGTGATGTTGACCCGCTCCTGGTAGAACTCGCGCGTGCCGTGGGAGGCTTCGCCGAGCAGCACAAAACGCGCCGGGCCGAACAGCTGCAGCAAGCTGTCGTGGTCGTGCGCGCTGCCGGTCAGGGGGTGCAGGTGTTGCCGCAGGCCCTCGAGCAGGGCCGTGTCGGTACGTGTGGGGGCATGCTGCGCGGTCATGGCCGGGTCCTCGTGGGGTGTCAGGGGGAAGGCGCGTGCACGCGGGCGTCTTCAAGCAGCGTGCGCACCTCATCATCGCTGGTCTGCGGAAACTGCCGGTACCACAGCCCGACGGCGCGAAACGGCTCGGGCGTGGCAACGCAGACCACTTCATCGGCCACACCCTGCAGCGCCTGGCAGCTGTCCGCGGCGCCCACCGGCACGGCCATCACCAGGTGCGCCGGCTGCTGCTGGCGGATGCCCAGCAGCGCGGCGTGCATGGTTGCGCCGGTGGCCAGCCCGTCGTCAACGACGATCACCGTGCGGCCGTGCAGATCGGGCGCCGGGCTCTGGCCGCGGTAGAGCCGCTCGCGCCGCTGCAACTCGGGCTGTTCGCGCGCCACCGCGGCGGCCACCTCTTCGGGCGTAACGTGCATGCCCGGCATCGGGTTCATCACGCGCACGCCGCCGCTGGCAATCGCCCCCATGGCGTATTCCTCGTGGCCCGGAAAACCGAGCTTGCGCACCACAAACACGTCCAGCGGTGCCTTCAGGGCGCGCGCCACCTCGTAAGCCACGGGCACACCGCCACGCGGCAGGGCCAGCACCAGCAGGTGGGGGCGGCCGCGGTAGTGCGCCAGCGCGTCCGCCAGCACGCGGCCCGCCTCGCGGCGGTCCTCATAGGGAAGGCGTGTGTCTCTCATGATGAACCCCCATGGTTTTCACCGGAGCAAGGAAGGCGCTGAACCAGTCGGCCGCCAGTTCGGCCACCTGCTCCAGCGTGCCGCGTTCCTCGAACAGGTGGGTGGCGCCCGGCACAATCGCCAGCCGCTTTTCGCAGTGCAAATGGGCGTAGGCCTGCTCGTTGAGCGCAATCACTTCCTCGTCGTCGCCGCCCACGATCAGCAGCGTGGGCGCGGTGACCGCCGCCAGCGCCACCGGGCCGGCCAGGTCGGGGCGGCCGCCGCGCGAGACCACGGCCGCAATGCGTTTGCCTAGCCGGGCCGCGGCAATCAGCGCCGCCGCGCTGCCGGTGCTGGCGCCGAAGTAGCCGATGGGGGCGTGTTTCAGGTCCGGCTGGGCGGCCACCCACTCGGTGACCTCCTGCATGCGCCCGGTCAGCAGGGCGATGTCGAAACGGTGTTCGCGGGTGTGGGTGTCGACCTGTTCTTCCTGCACGGTGAGCAGGTCGAACAGCAGGGTGGCAATGCCCGCCTGCTGGAGTTTCTGCGCCACCTGCCGGTTGCGGGCGCTGTGCCGGCCGCTGCCGCTGCCGTGAGCAAACACCACCAGGCCTTTGGCCCCGGCTGGCAGGACCAGGTCGCCATACAGCCAAGCTTCGCCGCAGGGAATGCGGACTTCGCGGCTCGTCGGGGCAGAGGTGGGACGGTTCATGGACATCTCCGTTTGAGAAGTCCACCATAGTCCTGTGCGACGCGGCCTGCCATCAGACAAGTCCTATTTGACGGTCAGACGGCCCCGCTGTGCCGGGTCCTTGATCTGGAGCAAAAACAGGCACCAGCCCAATCAGGACGGGCGCAAGCAGCTATGAAATCAGGAGCTGGTTGCGCGGCGGTACTGCGTTCGCAACGCGGGGAATCTGAGCGCGCGCCGACATAACAAAGGAAACAGAGGAAAGGCGGGGGTGTTGTTTACCCCGTGGCCAGGCAGCCAGCGGGCTTGAAGACGCGTTCGGTCGATGCCGGGTAGCGGGCCAGTTTGTCAGACGGTCGGCGTGGCCGGGCTACCAGTTCGCCGCCGCAGTTGGGGCAGATGCCCTGGAGCTTGCTGGTGGCGCAATCGCTGCAGAAGGTGCACTCGAAGGTGCAGATGCGGGCGTCGGGGGACTCGTTGGGCAGGTCCTTGTTGCAGCACTCGCAGTTGGGGCGGAGTTGGAGCATGGTGTGTCCTGTTCAAAAGCGGGTGGGAAGGGCGTTGCCCCCTGCTGCGCATTTTCGGGCATTTCCCCCCAGAAGGGTGTCCGCCCATCGGCCCGGCGGCCTGCGGGGTTGCTCGATAGCCACTACCATGGGTCCTGATTTCCCTCCCCTCTGACAAGGACCCACGCATGACCACCCCGGCACCGACCCCCATGAAAATCGACTTCGTCTCAGACGTGTCCTGCCCCTGGTGCGTGATCGGCCTCAAGTCGCTCGAAGACGCGCTGGGCCGGGTCGCCGGCGAAGTCCGGGCCGAGCTGCATTTCCAGCCTTTCGAGCTGAACCCGCAGATGCCGGCCGAAGGCCAGGACATCGGTGAACACCTGGCTGAAAAATACGGATCCACGCCCGAACAGTCTCAGCGCAACCGCGAGATGATCCGGGCCCGTGGGCAGGACGTGGGTTTCACCTTCAGCATGGACAAACGCAGCCGCATCTACAACACCTTTGACGCCCATCGCCTGCTGCACTGGGCCGAAGAAGAAGAAGGAGAAGGAGAAGGAAAGGGGCGCCAACTGGCGCTCAAGGAAGCCTTGTTCAAGGCCTATTTCACCGACGGCGAGAGCCCGGGCTCACATGAGGTGCTGGCCCGGGTGGCCGGCGAGGTCGGCCTGGACATCACGCGTGCGAAGGCCATTCTGGCCTCGGGCGAGTACGCCGACGCTGTGCGTGAGCGCGAGCAGTTTTACCTGCAGCAGGGCATCCATTCGGTGCCGGCCGTCATCATCAACGACAAACACCTGATCTCCGGCGGCCAGCCGGCCGAGGTGTTCGAGCAGGCCTTGCGGCAGATTGCGGCGGGTGGCTGAAGCGCATCAGTTCGCAGGCTTTTCAAACAGCGGGGCCTGTTTGGCCGATGTGGGTTGAATGCCCGGAAGCGTCAGTTGGGCCTCCAGTCCGCCGTCAGGGCGCCGCCGCAGTTCAAACGAGCCATCAAAGCGCTCGGCAATGGCGGCAACGACAGACAGGCCCAGACCGCTGCCTCGGCCTGATCCGCGCCGCCAGAAGCGTTGCGTCGCCAGCGCCAGTTCGTCGTCGCTGAGTCCAGGCCCGCGATCGAATACGTGAAAGCTGACCGTTTCCGGCGAGTGGCGTATCTCCAGCCTGACGCTGTTGGCGGCAGGGGAGTGGCGCAAGGCGTTGTCAAGCAGGTTGCGCAGTGCGGTGACTGCCAGCGCCTGGGGCAGCGCCAGTTCGGCGCGGTTGCCGTCACTGTCCAGCGCGATCCGCTCCGGCGCATCGGGTGCTGCGTCGCGCATCGCGAGGCGGGCTACTTCGTGGGCCTCTGCGACGCGCCCGTCATTCCAGGAAAAAGCGCCTTCCACTTGCGACAGCGTCAGCAGTTGGGATAGCGTGCGCTGAAGCCGCGCCACGCCTTCTTCAGCGTAATCCATGGCCTCTTCGGTGTCCTTGCCGTGGGTAATCCGCGCGACCTGAAGATGGGTCTTGATCGCGGTGAGCGGCGTGCGCAACTCATGCGCGGCATCGCTGGTGAAGCGGCGTTCGCGGCTGATGGTCTCGCTCATTCTCCCCAACAGATGGTTCAGGGTATTGACCAGCGGCAGCAAGTCGCGCGACATGGGTTTGTCTGGAATCGGTGTCAATGTCTCCGCCGTGCGGCTGGCCAGCGCCTGCCGCAGGCGCTCCAGCGGCAGCAAACCGCTTCCCACGCCGAACCACAGTACCACCAGGCTGCCCACCAGGGCGACAACAAAGGGCACTGCCGCCGCAAGCATCACATTGCCCAGCAGCGTATCCCGCTCGTTCAGGCGATCGGACGTGGTGACCCGCAAACCGTGTGATTCCAGGGTGTAGCTGCGCCAGTGTTCGCCCCTGATTTCGCGGTCGAAAAAGCCAAGGGCCGACGCGGCAGTCGCCATCGCCTCGGGCACGGCGCCCGGTGTACGCGCGATCACTTCGCCACGCAGCGATACCTGGCATGCCAGGCCTTTTGCCGCCGCTGGCAGGCTCAACGTTGATGCGCCCGCTTTTCCGGTGCGGCCATCCCAGGCGGCAGGGTTTTGCGACATCAGCCCGGCCACCATGTGCGCCGACATGGCAAGCCGCTGGTCCAGGGTGCGGTGCATTTCCTTGTCCAGGCCGTGCAGCATCCAGAGCGCGACCCCGCCCCACAGCAGAATCATCGAGATGCCGATCATCAGCAACAAGCGCAGCCTGAGCGTCATGTTTTCCCCGCACTGAACCGGTAACCCACGCCACGCACCGTTTCGATCACATCGGCCCCCAGCTTGCGCCGCAGATGATGGATATGCACATTGAGGGCGTTGCTTTCGATCTCTTCACTGAAATCGTACAAACTGTCTTTCAGCTGGTCGGGGCTCAGGATGCGTCCACCCGCATGCAGCAGGGCGGCCAGCAGTGCCAGCTCGCGCCGTGACAAAGCGATGGCGCGTCCGTGCAGGGAAACTTCACCGCTGGCCGGATCAAGGCGCAGCGGACCGTGCTCGATGACATCCACGCTGCGTCCGGCGGCGCGGCGCAGCAAGGCTTGCAGGCGGGCCACCAGCTCGTTGAGGTCGAAAGGCTTGAGGAGATAGTCGTCCGCGCCGGCGCGCAGCCCGGCCACGCGGTCTTCGACGGCGTCGCGCGCTGTCAGGATGAGAACGGGCAGCGCCATGCCATTGGCCCGCAAGCGCTGCAGCAGGCGCATGCCGTCCTCGTCGGGTAGCCCGAGATCGAGGATCACCACGTCACAATGCACCACCGACAAGGCGGCCTCGGCCTGTGCCGAAGTGCGCACACCATCGACCGTCAAGCCGTGCGCACGCAGACCCGCCAGGATGCCGTGGGCAATCAGTTCATCATCTTCAATCAGCAACACGCGCATGGCCTGTCCTCCATGCCAGAGAGTATCCGGGCCTTTAATTATCCCTGCGTTAACGCAGCCTTAATCCGGGCACGCAAAGATGAGCGCTTCATTTGATGTGAAGGCATTCATGCTGCGTTTGTTGTATTTGATCGTGATGGTGCCCGTGTTGTGGGCTCTGCCGGCGCATGCCGGGCAGGAATTCCTGCCGGTGGATCAGGCTTTTCGCCTGAACGTCAGCCGGGATGGCGACGGCCAGGTGCGCCTGAACTGGGACATCGGCAAGGGCTACTACCTTTATCGCCAGCAAATGAAGGTCGACGCAGACCCCGCGAATGGTGCGTTACAGGTCCTGTGGCCTGCCGGCACGCCCAAGACCGATGAAACCTACGGCAACAGCGAGGTTTATCACGACCAGGTCAAGGCCCTGGTCGAGGCGGGTGATGCCCGGGCGCTGACCATCGGCTGGCAGGGCTGCGCCGATGCGGGTCTTTGCTACCCGCCGCAAACCCGGCGTGTCGATCTGGCGGATGTCGCGGCAACACTTGCCGTACCAGCCGGCGTGGCCGCGACCCGCCAGAGTCCGGTGCCCCCAGGCGCATTAGGAGCATTAGGAGCATTAGGCGAAGACCAGGATCTGGCCGAACGCCTGTCGCGCGTTCATAGGGGCTGGATGCTGGTCGTGTTCTTCGGCTTGGGCCTATTGATGACGTTCACGCCCTGCGTGCTGCCGATGGTGCCGATTCTCTCCAGCCTGATCGCAGGCAGCGGTGCGAGTCCCCGGCGTGGTTTTGTCCTGTCGCTGGCCTTTGTGCTGCCGATGGCGTTGACTTACGCCGGCGTCGGCGCGATGGCGGCGCTGGCGGGCGCCAATTTGCAGGCCGTGTTGCAGAACCCCTGGATGCTCGGCACCTTCGGTCTGGTGTTTGTCGTGCTGGCACTGGCCATGTTCGGATTTTATGAACTGCAATTGCCCGCTGTGCTGCGCAACCGCCTGAACAACGCCAGCCAGGGCCGGCGCGGCGGCACGGTGGCGGGCGCCGCCACCATGGGCGTGCTGTCAGCGCTGCTGGTTGGCCCCTGCATGACGGCGCCCCTGGCTGGCGCGCTGCTTTATATCGGCAATACCGGCGATGTCGTGACCGGCGCCCTGGTCCTGTTCGCCATGGGGCTGGGCATGGGCGTGCCGCTGCTGCTGGTGGGTACCCTGGGCGCGCGGCTGCTGCCGCGTCCCGGCCACTGGATGGACCGGGTCAAGGCGCTGTTCGGCTTTGTCCTGCTGGGCACGGCCATCATGTTTGTAGCGCGGGTATTGCCTGCGGCGCTGACATTGGGCTTGTGGGGGGCCTGGCTGCTGGCCATCGCACTGAGTTTGCTGGCGCTTGGCCGCAAGCTCGGCCTGGGACGCGGACGTTTGATATCTCGCTACCTGGCGCTGATGCTTGGCCTGTGGGGTGGCGCGATGGTGGTCGGCGCGGCCGGCGGCTCCCAGAATCCCCTGCAGCCGCTGGCCTTCCCGGCAAGAGGCATCACGCCCGCGCAGGCGGCGCCCGGCAATGACTTCATGGCCCGGTTCCGGCCGGTCAAGACACAGCAGGCGCTCGAAGCCCGTATCGCCGAGGCCGGACAGCGCGGGCAGTGGACGCTGGTGGATTTTTACGCCGACTGGTGCGTGTCCTGCCATGTGATCGAACGCACGGTCTTCGCCGAGCCGCGGGTACAACAGGCTTTGGCCGGCATGCAATTGCTGCGCCCCGACGTCACAGCCAACAACCCGGACGATCAGGCCCTGATGCGCGCCCATCAGGCGCTTGGACCACCGACCATGTTGCTGATCGGTCCCGATGGCAGGGAACGCCGTGCGGAGCGCATCATCGGCGAACTCGATGCCGACGAATTTCTTGCCCGCCTGGCGCGTGCGAAGCAGGGAGGCTGAGCATGCTCAACGTCCAATTGGGCCCCATCTCCCTGCAGGTCAGCCATCTGCTCGTGCTGGTGTCCCTGGTGGTGGCGGCCGGGGTCGGCCACCTGGCAGGGCGGCGCCGGAAAGCGGGCATCGTCAATGTCCTGTCCGACATGGTGTGGGCCGGACTGCTGGTCGCGCGCATCGCCTTCGTCGCGACATGGTTTGAGCTGTACCGGGAATCACCGTGGTCCATCCTGGACATTCGCGACGGCGGCTTTTCACCGTGGGCCGGTCTGACGGCGGCCTTGCTGCTGGCGATCTGGCACGGCTGGCGCCACGAGGCGCTGCGCAAACCGCTGGCCCTGGGCCTGAGCGCCGGTGCGCTGGCCTGGGCGGCGATGTCGGGCGTGCTCGGCACCTTCGACAACGCCCCCCGACCGGCTCTTCCAACCGTGGCGTTGACAACGCTTGCGGGCGAGCCGACAGACCTCGCTGCGCTCGCCAGGGGCAAGCCCATGGTGGTCAACCTCTGGGCCAGTTGGTGCCCCCCCTGCCGCCGCGAAATGCCCGTCCTCGCCGAGGCACAGCAGCGGGAAACCGGGGTTACTTTTGTCTTCGCCAACCAGAGCGAAGACGCGGCGACCGCCCTGCGTTACCTGAGCGCCAGCGCGCTGAATCTGGCCAATGTGGTGCTCGACCCCGGCGCCGAACTGGGCCGCGCAGTCGGTTCCACCGGATTGCCGACCACGCTTTTTTACGATGCCGGCGGACAACTGGCAGATACCCACCTGGGTGAACTGTCGGCCGCCTCCCTGGCCAGCAAGTTAAACCCATTGCGCACGCGTACCCCTCTCTCAACCAAGGAATAGATTCCCATGATCAAAAAACCATATGTTCAATCTGCAATTTTTCTGGGCATGCTTGGCATGGCTGTGGGCGCACAGGCCAAAGACTGGCCCGCACCGGTCAAGGCGCTCGAAGCAAAAGGCGTGGAGGTGATCGGAACATTCGACGCGCCCGGCGGACTGACCGGTTATGCCGCCATGGTCGAGCAACAGCCGCTGGCCATCTACCTGACCGCCGACGGCAAACAGGCGATCTTCGGCACCATGATCGATGCAAAAGGCGTTGACCTGAGCCAGGAACCGCTGAACCGGCTGGTGACCAAACCCCTGACCGCGAAAATCTGGAAGCAGCTGGAGGGCAGCACCTGGATTGCCGATGGCGCAAAAAATGCCCCGCGCATCGTTTACACCTTCACCGACCCCAACTGCCCCTACTGCAACAAGTTCTGGAGCGAGGCCAGGCCTTGGGTGACTGCCGGCAAGGTTCAACTGCGCCATGTCATGGTGGGTATCCTCCGCCCTAACAGCCCGGGAAAAGCTGCAGCCCTCCTGTCCGCCAAGGACCCGCAGGCCGCGCTGACGCAGCATGAACAGCAACATCGCAGCGGCGGCGTGACGCCCCTGGATCAAATTCCGCCAGCAGTTCGCACGCAACTCGACGCCAACCAGGCATTGATGCAGCAACTGGGCTTTTCCGCCACGCCAACGACACTTTACAAGGACACCGATGGCAACCTGAAGACCGTGCAGGGCGCCCCATCGGCAGAGATGCTCAGTCGCGTCCTCGGGCCGCGCTGAGCCTGATCAAGGAATCAATCATGGTGATGCAAGGGATGACAGACATGCCGGACCGAAAGAGCCTGCTCCAGGGACTTGCCAGGGAGTCGGTTCGATCCGGCACCATTGCATCGATCGCGATGATTCCTTTCGGCTTCGTATTCCAGCTTCTTGGGCTGCGCGTTGGACACTACGGGAAAAAGCTGCTCGAAGTGTTTTTCACCAACTATTCCGAGATGACATTTCGATTGTTGATGTTCATCGAACACTTCGTGATCGGCTGGCTGTCGGCAGCGCCCTTGCTCGTGCTTCTCGTTCTGTTGAAAAACAGACTTCCCGCATGGGCCGTGGGCGCCATCTACGGCCTTGGCTACTATGTCATCCTCAACTCCCTGGCGCTGCCACTGATTTTTGGAGATTCAACCCCTTGGGTCCTGGGCGTCTCCGTGATGTATCCGAGCCTGGTCATTCACGTCATTTTTGGGGTTTCCATCGCGCTGACTGCAACGCGTTTTGTCGCGTCCTTTTCAAAATCGTCGGGGTGGGTCAGTCTTCAGGCCTGACCCCGTCAGCAGGGGGCACGTCGACGCACGTGTGCTCCCGGCGCAACCGCGAGATGATTGGCGCGTGCACGCCGGCGACCAGCCTCCCGAAGTGTTCGAGCAGCTCTGCGCCAGATCGCTGCTGCAGGCTAAACGTCGATTACGTCTTGAGCGTGGCTGCCAATGTGATCAGGGCCACGCGGGCCAGCGCCTTGGACAGCGGGCAGTCGCGTTTGGCCGCTTCTGCAATCTGCTGAAACTGACCTGAGGCTATGCCCGGAACTTTTGCTTCCAGCGTCAGCGCAATGTGGTCGATCAGGAAGCCATCGCCGTCAGGAATCAGACTGACCTTGGCCGTCGTGTCCACCTGCTCCGTGGCAAACCCGGCCTTGTCGCAGGCGAATGAAAAAGCCATGGTGAAACAGGCCGCATGCGCCGCGCCCAGCAGCTCTTCGGGGTTGGTGCCGGTGCGGTCGTCCCCGAAGCGGCTGCCAAAGCCGTAGGGATAGTCTTTCAGCGCGTCGGTTTCGGTGCTGATCTGGCCCTGGCCTTGTTTGCCCTGGCCTTCCCAGTGAACGCTGGCGGTTTTTTCGGTCATGGTGTGTCCTTTGGATGATGTGTTGAATGGCGGGCCACGCCGCGCGTGGCCACCGGTTCACTCTGCCGAGCCGGACGCGGGCAGGGCGTGAGACATCATCGCCAGCGGACGCTGGCCTTCTCCTACGCGGGAGGCTCTATCGAACCCCTAATCCTATAAATCTCAACACTTCAACAATTGCAACTACCAGAGTTGACACGCTCCCAGCGAAAACTGCCACATTTACCCAACGAGCCAAAACTATGCGCTCTTCGGTGACCAACGGTTTTCCGTCCCAGTACAACTTGTTGTGGGCATCAACACCCAAGCGATCCAGTTGATCAAGGGTAATGGTTTTTACATCAGACATGTTTTCCCTTAATCGTCCAAGACGATGCAAAAATCCGAACGGTAGATGGCGAAGCATTTTCTATGGCATTGGTTCGGACTCCAAGCTTTCGGTCATCGGGCAAAGCGATACCCGTTCTTACGTCAGGTGTGACGCCCCGCCAATCCATGAGATTTTTCCCTCGCGGCCAAACAACTTGGGCTTTTACAGCCTTGGGATTTTCGGGATAGATACGAATGCTTATGAGTGCCCCAAGCTCAATATCATCAACTTTGAAAACGTGAGTTAGTTCATTGTCCTTGTCAGTAACGACACCTGTCCATAGATGCCGCGGCTGATGATAGACAAACTGCCCGCCATGCCACTCACCAATTTTCTTTAGAGCGAAATTGGCTTTAACAATCGCTCCGATCGCGTTGAAAGCGGCAAAAAATTGAAACGCTATTTGAAACGCTTGAAGCCATTCCCACGAACTCGAAAAGTGAGAAAACCACGGCTCTGCGCCTTTGGGCGGGAGAACCACGGCAGCCAACACAATCCACACTAGTACATTGACACATAAATAACGAAACATATGTAAACTCTCGTTGCCGCCATT
>NZ_JAQSDN010000054.1:0-14025 GCF_029945925.1 Polaromonas sp.
GGTCTGTCTGCGGGCACAGGCTTCGACAGGCTCAGGGCGAACGGGTGAGGGGCGTCGTCCTATTTCTTCAACACCTTGCGCACGGTATCGGCCACGTTCTCGGGCGTGAAACCGAAATGCTTGAACAGCACCGGGGCCGGGGCCGACTCGCCGTAGCTGTCGATGCCGACGACCGCGGCGCAGCCGTATTTCCACCAGCCGTCGGTGACACCCATCTCGACCGCGATGCGCGGAATGCCTTCGGGCAGGACTTCGGACTTGTAGGCGGGCTTTTGCTTGTCAAACGTGGTGGTACTGGGCATGGAGACCACACGCACGGCGATTTTGTAAGTGGCCAGCAACTCCTGCGCCTTCAGCGCCAGCTGCACTTCGGAGCCGGTGGCGATGATCACGGCCTGGGCTTTTTTGGCCAAGCCGACTTCGGTGGGCTCGGAGAGCACGTAAGCGCCCTTGCTGATTTGCCCGAGATCGTCTTTCGGTGCGTACGGCAGGTTCTGGCGGCTCAGCAGCAGGGCCGTCGGCTTGTTTTTGTTCTGCAGGGCCACGGCCCAGGCCACGGCGGTTTCGGCCGTGTCGCCTGGACGCCAGACGTCGAGGTTGGGGATCAGGCGCAGGCTGGCGGCGTGTTCAATCGACTGGTGCGTCGGGCCGTCTTCACCGAGGCCGATGGAGTCGTGCGTGAACACGTGCACCACGCGGATTTTCATCAGCGCGGCCATACGAATGGCGTTGCGGCTGTAGTCGCTGAAGGTCAGGAAGGTGCCGCCGTAGGGAATGTAGCCGCCATGCAGCGCGATGCCGTTCATGATGGCGGCCATGCCGAACTCGCGCACGCCGTAGTTGATGTGGCGACCGATGACCTTGCCGCCGTCGGCCGCGTCGGACATGACCACGTCGCCGGCCAGATCAAAACGCAGCGCCGGTGTGCTCTTGGTGTTGGTGAGGTTGGAGCCGGTCAGGTCGGCCGAGCCGCCCAGCATTTCCGGCAGGCCGGCGGTGAAGGCTTCGAGGGCGAGCTGCGAGGCCTTGCGCGAAGCCACGGTCTCGGCCTGGGTGTGGGCACCGACCACGGTGTCCACCGCGATCTGCGAGAAGGCGCGCGGCAGATCACCTTTCATGCGGCGCGTGAATTCCGCCGCCAGCTCGGGGTGCGCCACCTTGTAGGCGGTGAATTTAGCGTCCCAGGCGGCTTCCAGCGCCAGGCCTTTGGCCTTGGCGTCCCAGGCGTCGTAGGCTTCCTTGGGCAGCTCGAACGGGGCGTGCGTCCAGCCCAGCGCCTCGCGTGTGAGTTTGATTTCTTCCGCGCCCAGCGGCTCGCCGTGGGCCTTGGCGGTGTTGGCGCGGTTCGGGGAGCCTTTGCCGATGTGGGTCTTGCAGACGATCAGCGTCGGTTTGTCGGCGCTGTTTTTGGCGTCGGTGAGGGCGCGCGTGACGGCCTCCACGTCGTGCCCGTCGATGGGGCCGATCACGTTCCAGCCATAGGCGGCAAAACGCAGCGGCGTGTTGTCGACAAACCAGGGCGTGACCTGGCCGTCGATGGAGATGCCGTTGTCGTCGTACAGCGCGATCAGCTTGTTCAGCTTCCAGGCGCCGGCCAGGGCGCAGGCCTCGTGGCTGATGCCTTCCATCAGGCAGCCGTCGCCCATGAAGACATAGGTGTGGTGGTCGACGATGCTGTGGTCGGCCTGGTTGAATTCAGCGGCCATCAACTTCTCGGCCAGCGCCATGCCGACGGCGTTGCTCAGGCCCTGGCCCAGCGGGCCGGTGGTGGTTTCAATGCCGGGGGTGTAGCCAAACTCGGGATGGCCCGGTGTCTTGCTGTGCAGCTGGCGGAAGTTTTTCAGTTCCTTGATCGGCAGGTCGTAGCCGGTCAGGTGCAGCAGCGCATAAATCAGCATTGAACCGTGGCCGTTGGACAGCACAAAACGGTCGCGGTCGAACCAGTGCGGGTTGTGCGGGCTGTGCTTCAGATGGCGGCCCCAGAGTGCGACCGCCATGTCGGCCATGCCCATGGGCGCGCCGGGGTGGCCCGAGTTGGCCTGCTGCACGGCATCCATGGCCAGAGCACGGATGGAGTTGGCCATGAGGGATGTGGGGGTGTCAGCCATTGCTTGAAGTCCAGGGTGTGTGAAGGTCGCAGCGCCCGGTGCCGGCTCGGCCACCGGCAAAAACCGGGCACTCGGGAAAACCCCTGATTTTACGGGATGCCACCCCGCGCGGTTTGCCGGCATGCCGTCAGCTCAGAATGCTATTTATTTGATAGCTGGTAGCGCCCGATGCGCATGGGACGAGGGCCCATTTGCCTTATAAGCCGTCATAATTCAGGCCACATGAGCACCCAAGCCCTGATTCTGGCCGCCGGCCGCGGCGAACGCATGCGTCCGCTGACCGACCACCACCCCAAACCCCTGCTGAGCGTGCGGGGCAAGCCACTGATTGTGTGGCACCTGGAGCGCCTGGCGCGCACGGGTGTCACGGACGTGGTGATCAACACTGCCTGGCTGGAGGAGCAGTTCCCCGCGGCGCTGGGCGACGGCAACGCTTTCGGCCTGCGCATCCGTTACTCGCACGAAGGTGCAAGTTTTGGCGGCGCGCTGGAAACCGCGGGCGGCATCGCCACCGCGCTGCCGCTGCTGCAGGACGCGCCCTTCTGGCTGGTGGCCGGTGACGTGTTCATGCCGGGCTTTGATTTTCCGGCGGCCGACGCGCAGCGTTTTGCCGCCTCCAGCGCGCTGGCGCACATCTACCTGGTGCCCAACCCGCCGCACAACCCCAGGGGCGACTTTGGCATCGCCCCCGACGGCCTGGCACTTTCGCGTGCCGATCAGCAATTCACCTACAGCACGGCGGGCCTGTACCGCCCGGCCCTGTTCAGGGACACGCCAGCCGGGCAGAAAGCCGCACTGGCCCCGCTGCTGCGCCAGGCCATGCAAAGCGGCGATGTCACCGCGGCGCTATATTCAGGCCCATGGACCGACGTGGGCACCCCCGAACGCCTGGCCGAGCTGAACATTCCACGTTAGGAAACCGCTTTTACCCATGACCACGATTTACCAGAAACGCCGCGCCGCCGTGGCACGCGCCCTCAAGGCCGCCGGTGGCGGCCTCGCCCTGCTGCCCACCGCCCCCGAAGTGGCGCGCAACCGCGACAGCGGCTTTCCCTACCGGCACGACAGCTACTTTTATTACCTGACCGGTTTTGACGAACCCGGCGCCTGGCTGGCCATAGCGGCCAACGGCCACAGCACGCTGTTTTGCCAGCCCAAGGACATGGAGCGTGAGATCTGGGACGGCATCCGGCTCGGCCCCAAGGCCGCCCCGACCGCACTCGGTGTGAATGCTGCTTTCAGCGTCGACACCCTCGAAGACAAGATGCCCGCGTTGCTGACCAACCAGCAGGCCGTGTGGTTTCCGTTTGCCACCCACAAGGGCCTGGAAACCCAGGTTGACGGCTGGCTGTCCAAGGTGCGCGCGCGCATCCGCTTCGGCGCTGAATGCCCGCAAAGCCAGCATGACCTGTGCAAGCTGCTCGACGAGATGCGCCTGAGCAAGGACGCGCACGAGGTGGCCATCCTGCGGCGTGTCGGTACCATCTCGGCCGGCGCCCATGTGCGCGCGATGCAGACTTCGGCGGCCATGCTGCGCAAGGGCATCCCGGGCGGGCTGCGCGAGTACCACCTCGAAGCCGAACTGCTGCACGAGTTCCGCCGCCACGGCGCGCAGTTTCCTGCCTACACCAGCATCGTCGCTGCCGGCGCCAATGCCTGCGTGCTGCATTACCGTGCCGGCACTGCACCCCTCTTGCCCGACGAGCTGTGCCTGATCGACGCGGGCTGCGAGCTCGACGGGTATGCCAGCGACATCACCCGCACCTTTCCGGCCGGCGGCAAGTTCACGCCGGCCCAGCGCGTGTTGTACGAAATCGTTCTGGAAGCACAAAACGCCGCGGTGAAGGTGACCAAACCCGGAAAGCGTTTCACGGACCCGCACGACGCGGCCACGCGTGTGCTGGCCCAGGGCATGCTGGACACCGGCCTGCTCGACAAAAAGAAACATGGCAAGGTCGATGACGTGCTGGCATCGGGCGCCTACCGCCAGTTCTACATGCACCGCACCGGCCACTGGATGGGCATGGACGTGCACGACTGCGGCGACTACACCGAACCGGGCAGCAAGCCACGCGAGGAGAAAGACGCGCTGGGCCAGACCGTGATGCGCAAGCCCTCGCGCATCCTGCGCCCCGGCATGGTGACCACCGTCGAGCCCGGCATTTATGTGCGGCCCGCCAAGGGCGTGCCCAAAGAGTTCTGGAACATCGGCATCCGCATCGAGGACGATGCGCTGGTCACGGCCAAAGGCTGCGAACTGCTGACACGTGGCGTGCCGGTGGAGGCCGATGAGATTGAAGCGTTGATGCGGGGGTAGGCCCGCTTCCGGCCATCAGCCGGCCTCCGCGAGGCCCAACACCGTTTGGGCCCAGCGCGGCAGCTGGTCGGCAAAGATGGTCACCTTGGTTCCCTCGCACATCGCGACCATGAATGGTCCGCCGTCCGCCAGATCCCGCCCTTCATAGAGATACGCCACCGTCGCCAGGCTGACTGCGTGGGACAGATGACTCATGGTGCGGGGATAACGCGTAAGGATTTTGTCGGGTGGCACAAAATGTCCGCCCTCCTGCACTCGGCCTTGCACCCGCGCCAGCAAGCGCTGGGGGTCGTCCAATGCCACGACATACAAAGCCACCACGTAGCCTTGCGCAAGCGCCTCGTCGATCAGGGCCAGCTTGGACTCATGGGAAAAAACCGTTTCGCTGACGAACGACTCGTCACCGGCAAGTTTAATCGTGCGTTGCGCGTCGGCCCAGTCTCTGGCGGCTTGTGAACGCTGCACAGGATCGATGATGTGTTGCAGGTGCTCACGCTCAAAAAGATCAGCGTTAATAAACGCCAGGTCGGCGCTGAAGATGCCATCACGCACCAAGGCGCGGTAGAGGGTGGACTTGCCCGCGCCATTGGGGCCCGCCAGCAGATGGAAAACCGGCATGCAGCTAACTGGCGAGTTTGCGGTTTTCTTCCACCACTTCCCGCACCCGTTGTGCCAGTGAGCCGCTTACTTCTGCCGCCAGCAAGCGGCTGGTCAGGTCTGCGACAGCGCGCGTTTGCTGGGCCTTGCGCGCGGCGGCTTCATAGCCCTCAATCGCTGCTCGCGCCTCCTGAACCGTTAAGCCCGAATGCTCAACCACGCGACCCAGGGTGGCCCAGTATTCGATCTGGCCCGCGGCCGAGCGCCGCAGGGGCTGTGCTGCCTCGCGCGCCTGTTCGACCAGGGCCGTGGGAAGTTTGACGGAGGCAAAGTTGCTGGGTGTGACCATGATTAACTCCTGTATGGCGCATTTTGCGCCATACAGGACAATGTTGCAACAGCACGGCGGTTATGGCTAGGTTATTGCTTGTCTGGGCCATGGCCCCTTCCACCTTGCCCGCCAAACCCGCCGCCGACCCGCAGTGGCGCGCCCAGGAGCTGCTGCTCATGAGCGAAGTCATGCGCCTGGTTGGCAAAAGCCTGGCGCCGGAAGTGGTGATGCGCGAGATGCTGCACCTGATGTCGGAGCTGCTGGGCCTGAACCGCGGCCGCATCGTGCTGGCCGACTTTGTGGGCGACCTGGCGCTGCAGGGGCTGGCCGACCGCAAGCCGGCGGCCCGCACGGCCGAGGCGCCCGCGTCAGCTTCGGCCATCCGGTATGCCTATGGCCTGACATGGCAGGAAGTGGCACGTGGCTGTTACGGCCCGGGCGAAGGCATCACCGGCCGCGTGCTGGCCACGGCGCAGCCCATCATCGTGCAGGACATCGACGCCGAGCCGCAATTTCTGGCGCGGTCCGTTGCGCGGGCACAGCTGCCGCCCGACACCGTTGCCTTCATCGCGCTGCCGATTGAAGTGAACCGCGAGGTCATCGGCGTGCTGGCCTGCCACCGCATCCGCAGCCGCGACCGCCAGCTGGCGGACGACGTGGCAGTGCTGAAGATCCTCGCCACGCTGGCCGGGCAGCTGCTGCAGCTGCAGGCGCTGGTAGCCGACAAGACACGCGCCCTGGAGGCGAAAAACCGGCTCTTGCGCCGCGCGCTGGAAACCGCGGCAGCGCGTTACGGCATCATCGGCACCTCGCCGGCGCTGCTACAGGCGCTTGGTGAACTGGAGCGCGTTTCCGAGGCCACGGCCAGCGTGCTGCTGCTGGGCGAGTCGGGTACCGGCAAGGAGCTGTTTGCACGTGCCGTGCATCTGTCGAGCCAGCGCCGCGACCAGCCCTTCATCAAGGTCAACTGCGCGGCGATCCCGGACACGCTGTTCGAGTCCGAGCTGTTCGGTTACGAACGCGGCGCCTTCACCGGCGCGCAAACGGCGCGCGCCGGCTGGTTCGAGCAGGCCGACCGCGGAACAATTTTTCTCGACGAGATCGGCGAGATGCCGCTGGCCATGCAGACCAAGCTGCTGCGCACGCTGCAGGAGGGCACCATCGTGCGGCTGGGTGGCAAACGCGAGATCAGGGTGGCGGTGCGCGTGGTGGCCGCGACCAACCGTGACCTCGCGCAGGACGTGCTGGCCGGCAGCTTCCGGCGCGACCTGTTTTACCGGCTCAACGTGATCCCGATCCGCCTGCCCTCGCTGCGCGAGCGCCGGCAGGACATCCGCGCACTGGCCGTCCATTTCTTAAGCCGCACCAACCAGGCCAACCAGCGCAATGTGAGCCTGTCCGCGGCGGCGCTGGCCCGTCTCGAACAACACCCCTGGCCAGGCAACATCCGCGAACTGGGCAATGTGATCGAGCGCCTGGTGCTGCTGACCGACAGCGCCATGGTCTCCGCCGAAGAGCTGGGGCGGTTTTTGCCGCACGACCTGGACAACCCCACACGAAGCCAGCCGGCGGCCCCCCGGCCAGCGGCGGCCCCGGCGCCGGTGGTGCGTGACTACCTGGCCGCGCAATCGCATCCGGCCCCGCAGCTGCAGCAGGCCTTGCGCGACCATGGCGGCAACCAGTCGCGCGCGGCCCAGGCGCTGGGGCTGACGGTGCGGCAGTTCAGCTACCGCTTGCGCAAACTGGGCCGACACAATGTCGACAATGTGTAGACATTGTGGCGGCCGGGCAGGCGCCGGGGGTTTCGGGGAAACGCTCGTTTGCTACTGAATTAATAGCTGTCTGCGCCCGATGGATAAGGGCTGGCAGCCTTTTTTATCATTGATCTCCAGCACGGGACAAGATGGCACGCGGGTTGCAATGAAGGGAGGGACGGCATGTGCCGTGACTTCCCCTGGAGATTGCCATGACGACCCCTTCTTCGACGACCAGCGTTCTCGTTTCTCCCGAACAACTGTCCGCCATGATGGCGGCCGAGCCCGTGGTCATCATCGACACGCGGGACGCCGACACCTATGCCGCCGGCCATTTGCCCGGCGCCGTCAACATGCGCGAGATCTTCACCTTTCTGGCAACATCCACGGCCGAAGGCCTGAGCGCGCTCAAGTCCACCTTTGCCGAACACTTCGGGCTGGTCGGCCTGTCAGGCGCCGAAACAGCGGTGTTTTATGAAGATGCGCTCAACAGCGGCTACGGCCAGTCCTGCCGCGGCTACTACCTGCTGACCTGGCTGGGTTACCCCAAGGTCAAGGTGCTCAACGGTGGTTTCTCGGCCTGGAAAGCCCAGGGCCTGCCGGTCAGCACCGAAGCGGCAAGACCCACACCCGCCACCTTCCCGGCCGACCTGGCCATGGCCGACGTGATGCTGACCAAGGAGGATGTGGCCGCCGCGCTGTACACCGATATCGCGCTGCTGGACGTGCGCGACATCGACGAATGGACCGGCGAAAGCTCGTCGCCCTATGGCAAGGACTTCGCGCCGCGCAAGGGCCGCCTGCCCGGCGCCAGGTGGATCGAGTGGTACCGCTTCATGAAACCCTCGGCCCAGGGCCCGGTGTTCAAGTCGCCGCTGGAAGTGCAGGCCGAATGTGCCACCGCCGGCATAGCTACCGACGACACGGTTTACCTGTATTGCTTCAAAGGTGCGCGCGCCTCCAACACTTTTCTGGCGCTCAAGCAGGCCGGCTTCAGCGACGTGCGCATGTACTTCGGTTCGTGGAACGAGTGGTCGCGCGATGACGCGCTGCCGATTGAAACCGACGCGCCGGTGATGAAGGCCAAACAGCCGTCGTTGGCCCTGGCTGCCTGAACGAGGCCCTGCCGCTTCCCTTCTTACGCATTCTTCTTTCGCTTTCCCTTCTTTTGTTGACAACCTGATCAGGAGACTTTCCCCATGTCCGTGGACACCCCCATCGCCCCCGCCGCACCGACTACCGTGAAGGCTTACCTCCAACCCATCGACGGCGAGGGCCTGGCCGCCTTTGCCGCCAAGGGGCGCGCCAACCCGGCCTCGCGCGGCACCAACAAGGTCCACACCGTGATGCAGGGCATGTACCGCTCGCTGAGCTACGTCGGCGAGCACACGCCCGTGGTGGTGGACGAGCCGCTGCACCTGTTCGGAGAGAACACCGCGCCGGCACCTGGTGAAATCGTGCTGTCGGGCCTGGGCGGCTGCCTGGCCGTCGGCATCACCGCCGTGGCGACCTGGAAGAAGGTCAGGCTGTCCAGGCTGGAGGTCTTCATGGAAGGCGACATCGGCAACCCGGCGGCGTGGGGTGCCGGCGGTGCCACCAAGGAAGCGTCCGACATGGGCTTCCAGGCGATTCGCGTGAAGATCGTGATCGAGGGCGATGCACCGCGGGAGGTGCTCGACGACATTGTCCAGCAAGCGAACTTCTATTCGCCGGTGGCCAACAGCATGCGCAACCCCATCCCCTTCGAGATCGCCCTGGCCGACTGACCCCGGCTCTGCCCACACGCCCCACCACGCAAGGACTTGCTCATGAATCCCGCTGATTTGCCCCGTGAACTGACCTGCGTGCCGCCGCCGGCGAACTATGCTCTGCTGGCCGCCGTGCGCGCGGTGGCGCAGGGGCCGCTGCAGCAGCAGGTGCAAGCCATCGACCGGCAAGGCCATTACCCGCGCGCCGTGCTGCAGGAGTTGGCGACGCTGGGCGCAATGAGTGCGCACCTGGACGCACCCGCCGGCGCAGGCAGCTACGCGCTGGCGATCCAGGCCATGGCCGAGGTCTCGCGCGTCTGCGGCGCCACCGGCTTCATGATGTGGTGCCAAGCCGTGTGCGGCCTGTACCTGCAGCAGTCGGGCAACCCGGCCCTGATGGGTGAGGTGTTGCTGCGGCACGCCAGTGGCGCCGGCTTGGGCGGCACGGCGCTGTCCAACCCGATGAAAAGTTACGCGCAGATCGAAAGCCTGCTGCTCAAGGCCACAGTGGTTGATGGCGGCTACCTCGTCAACGGCAGCTTGCCCTGGGTCAGCAACCTGGGGCCGAACCATTACTTCGGCGCGATTGCAGCCGTGATGGGGGGCGACGTGCCTGCCGGCGGGGAGGTGATGTTCCTGCTGCGCTGCGACGCCCCCGGCGTGGAGCTGCGCGAGTGCCCGAGCTTTTCGGCCATGGAAGGCACCGGCACCTATGGCGTGCGCCTGAAGGACCATTTTATTGGCGCGGACGAGATCATGGCCGATCCGGCCAAGCCCTACATTGCGCGCATCCGCGCCGCTTTTGTGATGTTGCAGTGTGGCATGGCGGTGGGCATCACCCAGGGGGCGATCGACTCGATGTGGGCCGTGGAACCCCAGCTGGGCCATGTCAACCAGTTCCTGGAAGACCGGCCCGACACCCTGCAGGCCGAACTGGACGCACTGACCCGGCGCGTGATGAAACTCGCCGAAACACCGTTTGAACCGTCGGCCGAATTTTTCATCGATGTGCTCGATGCGCGCGCCCACGGCGCCGAGCTGTGCCTGCGCGCCGCCCAGTCGGCGCTGATGCACCAGGGTGCGCGCGGTTACCTGATGTCGTCCGAAGTACAGCGGCGCGTGCGCGAATCGCATTTTGTCGCCATTGTCACACCGGCCATCAAGCACTTACGCAAGGAAATCGCGCGGCTCAGCGCCGAGGAGCAGCCGGCATGAGCATGCGTGTCGAAGCCAAGCAAAGCGAACGTCGCGAAGGGCCGCCCCGAGCAAGTTCCGCCCCCCCGGGGGGCAGCGAAGCACACGAAGTGGCGAGCGTGGGGGCAGACATCACCTGGGCGCTGTTTATCTGCAAGGCCTGCGGACTGATTTATGACGAAGCCACCGGTGATGCCGACAGCGGATTGGCGCCGGGCACACGTTTTGCCGACATCCCCGACGACTGGGCCTGCCCGCTGTGCGGCGTGGGCAAGGCCGACTTTGAACCCCATGTTGTGGCCGGGCAGCCGCAGCGACAGGCCGCCAGCCCGGCCACCCGTCTGCCGCAAGGCGCCGCCGCGCGGCATAACGCGGGCACGGTCATCGTCGGGGCAGGACGCGCCGGCTGGCAGATGGCGCAAGCCCTGCGCGAACGCGACGCCGACATGCCCATCACCCTGGTGACCGCGTGCAACGGAGACATCTACGACAAACCCATGCTGTCGGTGGCCATCGCACGCGGCATGGCCGTCGACAAGCTGGCGCGCGAAAGCGGCGACCAGGCGGCGCAGCGCCTCGGTGTGCGGCTGCTGGCTCACACGCAGGCCGTCAGCATCACGCCGGGCAGCCGCCAGCTGCGCACCACCCGCGGCACGCTGCGCTACCGGCACCTGGTGCTGGCGCATGGCGCCCAGGCGCGCTCCCTGCCGCAACTGCCTGCGGCCCTGTGCTGGCGCATCAACCATCTGCAGGCTTATGCCAAGTTCCGTGCGGTGCTGGGCACCTCTTCACAACGGATCGCCATCGTGGGCGCCGGCCTGATTGGCTCCGAACTCGCCAACGACCTGGCGCTGGCAGGCCACCAGATCACCCTGCTCGATGTACAGACGCGGCCGCTCGCGACCTGCCTGTCGGAAGCGCAATCGCAGCAACTGCTGGCGGCCTGGCGCGAGCTGCCCCTGCGCTTTGTCGGCGGGGTGCAAGTCAGCGGGGTGAAGTCGCCGGCAGCGTCGGGCCCGGGGGACAAACAGCTCGGCACCGCATGTGGCCAGACCTTCACGGTCGACCACATCATCGTGGCCGCCGGCCTGCAGACACCGAACCGACTGGCGCGCAGCGCCGGCCTGGCCTGGAACCAGGGCATTGACGTCCAGCCGGAGTCACTGGCCACCAGCGTGGAAGGCATTCACGCCCTGGGTGATTGCATTTCCGTCAACGGCCAGGTCAGCCGTTTTATCGAGCCCATCGGCCGGCAGGCGCAAACGCTGGCGGCCGGCATTCTGGGTCAGGCCGTCACGCCCTACCATCCTGTGCGCGCGCCGCTGCGGGTGAAAACGACGTCCCTGCCGTTCACGCTGTAGCCGGCCGCGTCAACCTGGCTGGGGCGCCGGCTCCACGGGCAGGCGCTCGACAATGACCCGGCGCGGCGACGACCCGTCGCCCTGCGCTTGGGAAATGGTCAGCACCACCGAGCGTGCACCGAGGCTCACCCGAATCTGCTGCGGTAGCGCGCCGGGCGGCGTGCCTGCGGCCACAAAGGCCCCGGTTTCGGCGTTGACCCGCAACCAAGCCGGGAGCGGCCGGCCGCTGAGGGTCGTGGCACCGACCTGCACAGCGCCTCCTGTCGACCCTGTCAGCAGGGCGGACGGCAGCGAGAAACGAAAACCCTTGCCCGCGGTGACAAGCTCGCTGGCCACCGTGACCGAGACGATGCCGGCCTCAAGGTCGGTGGGCTCGCGGATCACCGTCACCGTCACCGTCACCGTCGTTCCAATGCTACCGCCTGAGGCGGTCGGATCGCTTTCCAGCAGGGCATTGGCGTCCGCCACCGTGAAACCGGAAGCGGCGAACCGCTGCGGGGGAACGGGCGGCAGCGTGGGCACCTGGAAAAAGGAGCCGGCGAAGCTGGACAGGTCGGTGATGCTGGCGGTGGTGGTGGCCGTGGGATCCATCAGCGTGTAGTTGTCTGCCGCCGCACCGCCCAGGGAGATACCGGTGATGTAAACGGCTTTATGGGTGCCCACCGACGGGTTGTCAAAATTGCCCGTCGCTGTGGCCATATGGAGCACATCGCCTGCCACCAGATTGGGGAAGCCGGCGCCGCCGGTGTTGAGGGTGGCGCTGGTATTGCCGTCCACCACCTTGTTGTAAGCCGTGATGCCGGTCACGCGGGGCACGCTTCTTCGCGTGATGGTCAGCAGGCCGTTGTTCAGCACCAGCGTGTAGTTCTCATTATTGGTGGCGCCCGCCGTGACGGTTACCGGGCCAGCGGCCACCGGCGTGTTGAACACCGCCGACGTGCTGCGGTAAACACCGACGCTGGCATCCGTGTCGCCGTCAATCAAGCCGGCCGTGGGGTTGCCGGTGAACACGGGATTGGCGTCACCATAGACACGGGTGGCGTTGTCGGTGTTGATGGTCAAGGTGGGCGCAATCCGGTATAGGAACATGTTGGCGCTGCCGCCCGGGGTGAAACTGGAAGACGTGTTGTAGCGCTTGTTGTACCCCGTCACGCCTTCCGTCGTGGTGGCCGGGTCGCCGCTGTACACCAGATAACGTCCGGCGGAAGCCACGATGCCGCTGGCGCCCACACTGTTGAACAGCTTGCCGCCCGTACTGGTTCCAGCCGCGTTGCTGCTGCCCGCTTTGAGCACAATGGCGTCGCCCGTTCCGTTTGAAGTCACGGCATTGGCCAGCGTGAGATCGGACGCGGCGCCGGTGGTTTCAATTTTGGCGGCAACGGCTGTGGTGACACCCACCACGCCTGCCACTGTGCCTACGGTCAGCGCGCCGGTCTGGCTGTAATCGATGCTGCCGGTGTTGGCCGCCAGCGTGGTCACCGCGTTGCCGACGTGGCGCAAGTTGTGGTCGCCGCCGGCGCCCGTCAGCGCCAGTCCTGATGCACTGATCGCGCCCGATTGGGTCACCGCACCGCCGGCCGAGAGTGTGGCATTGCCGGTGGTCAGCACTGCCGCCACATCGAAACCATTGACGTCGGTGTATTGAATCGCCCCGGCCGAGGTCGCCTGAAGATTAATCGTTCCGGCGTTGTTGCCGCTGTTGGTCAGTGTGATGGGCGAGTTTGCTGCCGAGTTCTGCACTTTCAGCGTGCCCGCCGTGATGTTGCCGGTAGAGGCCGTCTGGGTGACGGCGCCGCCGGCCAGGAGGTCGAGCGTGCCTGCGACGTTCGATGCTGCGGTACCAACACCCATGTTGATCGCGCCAGTCTCCATGAAGGCATTGCCACCCGCCGTTGTGTTGACGCCCAGATTGCTAGCCACCACGTCAATGCGGTTGCCGCTGCTACCGATGTTGCCATTGGCATTGAGCGTGACATTGGTGGCGGTGATCAGTTGCGTGCCGGTATCAGTGATCGAGCCTGCATTGAGCGTCAGCGTCTTGCCCGCCAGATTAACCGCAGCATCGATCGTCATGACGCCGCTGCTGGCTGTATCGCCTATCACGATCGGCCCAGTCACCCCGGTTGCACCCAGAAAGCGGGCCATCTCCAGCGTAGACAGGTCAAAAGCCGAACTCCCTGCAAGCGACATGGCACGCCCTGCAGTTTTCGGTTTCAGCGTGAGGACGCCGGACGTGCTGAATGCGTTGTTGCCTGTATTGGCTGCGGTGCTAATCGCAAGGCTGTCGGCCACTACTGTGATGGCGCCTGTTCCGGCGCTGACATCGACGTTGGTGTTCTGCGTATACGTACCAGTCCCGGCGTCCACAAAAACCGTCCCGCCGGTGCCCACCGCAGCGCCACCCATCGCGGCACCGCCCACGGCGCTGAGGTTGCTTGCCAGCGTGATACCCAGGCCGCCCCCCGCGGCGTCGAGCGTGATGGCCCCGGCATTGCCGCCCGCAGCCACGCCGGCCACACCATTGCCACCTGTCGTGGTGATCGCCCCCACTGAAACGCTGCCGCCCGTCGAGGACACCGACACCGCTGCGCCGTTACCACCCGCCTGGTCGGCGC
>NZ_JAQSDN010000054.1:14125-119037 GCF_029945925.1 Polaromonas sp.
GCTGGTGCTCAGGGTGCCGGTGGCGGTCACACTGACCGCGCCGCCGTTGCCGTTGGCCCCGCCGACCGTGCTCAAGGCGCCCAAGGTGGTGTTGCTGCCCGTGAGTGTGAGGGAGCCTGCGGCGCCGCCCGTGCCCGTGCCGGTCGCCCCACCCGTCGATGCCGTGATGCTGCTCGTACCCAGTGTGCCGCTGCCGGTGATGGACACCACGCCTGCGTTGCCGCCGGCCTGGTTGGTGCCGTTGGCTGCGCTGCCGCTGGCGGTGATGGCGCCGGTGATGGACCGGTTCACGCCGGTGATCGTGATGTTGCCGGCGTTGCTGCCGGCGCGTGTGCCTGCCGCCAGCACGGTACCGCTGGTGCCCAGCGTTCCGGTCACCGTCACCCCCGCCTGCGAAGACAGGGTCACGGCGCCGCCATTGCCGCCTGCACCGCCGGCGGTATTTATCGCCAGGGTCGTGAGGTTGGCGCCGGCTGCGCCGTTGGTGACGCTGATGCTGCCGGCGACGCCGCTGGCGCCTGTACCCACCGCTGCACCTGTACGCACGGTCAGGGAGCCCAATGCAATGTCGCCAGCGCCGCTGTTGCTCACGCTGATGCTGCCGGCATTGCCGCCCGCGCCACCAGTGGTCGAACCGCCCGCGCCGCTGGCCGTTATCGCGCCGGTCTGCGTGATGCCGTTGGTGGAGGTAATTGAGATAGCTGCGCCGTTGCCACCCGTCTGGCTGGTACCCGCGCCTACACCTGCCGAGCCGCTGGCCGTGATGACCGCTGCCGTGACCCCCGCTCCCGTGATGTTGACCGTGCCTGCGTTTCGCCCTGTGCTGTTGGCAGCGGCTGTTCCGCCTGAAGTGATGATGGCGCCCACCCCTACTGTCTGCGTACCCGTGATACTCACCGCACCGCCATCACCGTTGGCGGCGCCGGTGGTGGTGATGGCGCCGGTGGAGATGGCCTTGCCGCTCAGGCTCAGGCTCGTCCCGGCGCCCGTGCTGGCACCGGTGATGGTGATGTCACCTTTGTTGGTCGTGCGGTTGGTGTCAATCGTCACGCCGTTGGCCAGCGTCACCGCACCGGTGACCGTCGCGTTGTTGGCCGCAACATCGGCCGTGGTGATGTCACCGCGCAGCGTCGTGGTCGCCGCCGTCAGGGCTGCCGAGGCGATTTCGTTGCCTGCACCGATCTGGCCGACGCTGAGCGTGCTGGTGCCGGCGTTGAGGCTGACCGTTTCTGCCGAGTTGCCGCGGATGCCGGCAAAGGCGTTGATGGCGCCGTTATTGGTGCCTACGCTGAGGTTGGAGCCGTCGGCCAGCAGCAGCGTGCCGCCGTTGGCGTTGGCCGCGTTGCCGAAGGTGATGGTGTCTGCGCTGCTGGTGAAGGTGGTCGCGGCGCCGGCGTTGACCTTGAGAGTATTGCCCGCCGTGGCAACGTAAGTCTGCGCGTTGGCGTTGTACGTGGTGCCGGTGAAGCTGATCTCGCCGGCATCGGCGCCGGCCGTGCTTGCCGTCAATGTCGTGGCGCCGGTCACCCCAGCGGCTGCCCCACCGATGTTGGCCACGCTGATATCGTTGCCCGTGACCGTCAGCGCCGACAGGGCCGTCGTCCCGCCCGTGGTGCCGCCCAGCGTCACATCGCCCCTTCCGGCCGTCAGGACCAGCGCGCGTGCTGCGCCGTTGCTGTTGACTGCGCCGTCGAGCCCGATGTTGCCGCCCGCACCCGCGCCGGCGTTGCCGCCCGCTGCGTTGAGGGTGACCGTCGCCGCGTTGAGCAGCGCCGCGTCCCTGACGCGTATGTTCGCGCCGCTGCCCGAGGCCGCCCCGCCAATCTGGTTGCCGCCCTGCGCTGTCAGGCTGCCGCCCAGCGTGATGACCGGCGTTGCCCCGCCTGCGTCCAGCGTGATCGCGCCAGCGTTGCCGCCTGCCGTCGTGCCCGAGGCGCCCGCGTTGCCGCCGCTCGTGGTGATGGCCGCCACCGTGACATCACCGCCCGTCGAGGACACCGACACCGCTGCGCCGTTACCACCCGCCTGGTCGGCGCCGTTGCCGGCGCTGCCGCCCGCGGTGATGGCCGCCGCGGTGAGGGCTGCGCCAGCCTGCAGGGTGACGGTGCCCGCGGTGCGCCCGGCGGTGCCGGCCTGGGCTGTGCCGCCGCCTGTGCCAATCGTGCTGGTGCTCAGGGTGCCGGTGGCGGTCACACTGACCGCGCCGCCGTTGCCGTTGCCGCCGCCGCGGGTGGTGATGACCCCTGCGGTGACGTTGCCGGCCGTGTTGCTCACATTGATGCTGCCTGCCACCCCTCCGGCACCCGTGCCCACGCCAGCACCAGTCTGCGCCGTCAGCGTGCCCACGCTGACGGCACCCGCCACCGTGTTGCTCACCGTGAGGCTGCCGGCGTTGCCTCCTGTCTGGCCGGCGCCGTTGCCCGTGCTGCCGCTGGCGCTGATGCCGGCCGTTGTGACACCCCCTACGCCGGTGATGTTCACCGCGCCACCTGCACGCCCAACATTGCCCGCACTTGCCGTCCCGCCTGTGGCCGTGATTGCACCGGCCAGATTGACCACGCCGGCAGACGTGATGCTCAACTGGCCGGCGTCGGCATTGGCCGCCCCGGTGGTGGTGATGCTGCCTGCCGCCGTGCTGGTCACGCTGGCCCCCGACAACGTGATGCCACCGGCCTGAGAACTCAGGGCGGCGCCCAGTGCCAACGTGCCGGCGCCGCTGTTGTCGGCATCGGCCTTGAGGTTGATGGCACCCGCCCCGGTGACACTGAGCGCCGCGTTGACGTTGATGTTGTTGTTGGCCTCAAGGCTGATGCTGCGGCTTCCTGTGACGGCCAATGCATTGCTGAGCGTGATGTCGTTGCCTGCCTGAAGAGTGATGTTCCCTGCAACCGCGTTGAGGGTTGCCACGGACACGGTTTGCGTCGTGCCGGACTGTGCCGCAAAGGTGCTGACATCGGCATAGGTCGCCGGTCCGGCGTTGCTGACAATAATGTTCAGCGGATCCAGCAGCAAGGTGCCCGCCTCACCGCGGGCCGCCCCGAGGTTGGCGGAACCGTCGAACGCCAGGGTCTGTTTACCGGAGACTTCGGCAAAACCGCCATGGCCGGAGTCGGACCCACCGGTTGCCTTGATCGCGCCATAAAACCCGGTGGCAGCATCCGACCAGACAACCACCTTGCCGCCATCACCTGAGCCGGCGGCACTCGCGTCGATCACCACATCTCGCGCTACCAGGGTCAGGGAGGCGTTCTGCTCTACACCCTTGCCCTGGTAGTTACCGCCAATCAGCACAGTGCCGCCGCCGACCTGCCCCGATGCGTCAATTCGTGCGCCCGCGGCCAGAAACACCTTGTCGCCCAGTACCTTGACCGTGCCACCGGTTTGCCCGCCATCTGCACCGGAGGCATTGAGCTCACCACTCACAGCCACGACGCCGGTTTTTCCGCCGCTCAGCACAATCAGGCCGTTGCGCTCGGTGGCGGAAGTGGCGCGTATCACGCCGGTCTGGTTGATGACGGTGGCCATCACATCGCCCAGTGCGCTGGCCAGCACGGCGACCTGCCCCCCCTGCGCCGTGATCACGCCGCTGTTGGCGGCGACGGCGTTGGCTGCTGCGGCATCAACCGAAAAGCTCACCAGGCCCGCGCCTGAGGTGTCCACCGAAACACGCGCGCCCGCCACCAGCCCCACCGAGCCGGCGTCGGCGTTGATGGACCCGCTGTTGCTCACGCTGGGGGCGGCCAGCAACACGTAGCCGCCGCGCGCGGCCCGGATGTTTCCGCCGTTGGTCACGGTACTTGCATTGCCATTGCTGCTAAAGGTGTAGCGGCTGGCCATGAAGTCTTCGTTGCTCAGAGCCAGGGTGGACGCGACCAGTCCGCCCACATGGACTTGCGCACCGGGCGCAAACATGACACCGGCGGGGTTGATCAGGAACACCTGGCCATTGGCGCTGAGCGAGCCATAAATGGAGGACGGAGCCGCTCCCACCACCCGGTTCAGCGCGACCGAGGCCGCACCAGGCTGCACAAACTGCATCGACTGCCCCGTGTCGATATTGAAGCTCTGCCAATTCAGGATGGCTTTGTCGCTGCCCTGGGTCACCACCATGGCATTGGCGTTGGGTGTGCTGATGTTTGCCTGGCCGGCCACGAGGCTGGCGCCCTCGGGCAGGGCCGTCGCCAGCGTTGAAAAGCCCGCCAGCATGGCTGCCAGCAGGCGCGACAAAACACGGCCGCTGCGCAGGCGATAAGTGGCGGTGAGCTTGCGCGACAGGCGAACCACCACCGTGCGAACCGTCCAGGGGCGGTAGGCGCCGTGTTTTGCGGATGGATGGGTCATGGCTGTTTTCTTGCGCCGCAGCTCAGAACCACTTCTGGGCGGACACCCAGGCGCGCGGCGCCCGGTCCGGATCACCAGTGGAAGGCGTGGACCGGGTTGTGCGCCAGGCCAGGTAGGTGGTGATCAGGAAATTGTTGACTCGCCCGGCCAGCGCGCCTATGCCCACCGAACCCAGGGCAATCCGGTTGGTGACGCCCGGCACCGCGGAATCATCCTGGTTGAACCGGACCGTTCCGTAGTCATAAAAGGCCGCCAGGCTCACCGGCTCGCCGGCCAGCGTGACGGGCGGCGGCAACTGATAACGGTACTCGAGGTTGAGCAGCAGCCCGGCGTCCCCGATGCCTTCGCCCACCGGGTAGCCCCTCACCCCGTTGGGACCGCCCAGCGCCATTTTTTCGGCCGAGGCAAGGTTTCGCGAGGCCAGTTGGGTCTGGAAACCCACCTGCACACTGGACCCGCTGCCGAACAGCTGGGTGCGCTGGAATTCGAGGTTGAGCTTGCCGAAGCCGCCTGCCGTCCGCAGGCCGCCGGGGCCCTGGTCGAAACCGCGGCTGATCGCATCCAGCCGGGTACGTCCCAGCGTCCCGGTCAACGCGTAACTACTGAAGCCGCCGGATCCGACCACGTCATCAGAGAAATTGCCCAGCAAGCCGATGCGCGCTGATGCGATGCGGCGCTCGCTGTCATTGGCCGGTGTGGCGATCTGGTCGCTGAATTTTTTGTCTTCCAGGCTGAGCAGACCATACAGGTTGTTCTCGCGCGAACGGATCAGCGGCCGGGTCAGGGAAACGCCCAGGATGTCCGCTTTGCCGGTGGCCCCCAGCGCTGCAAATTGTTCGCCCAGGGCGTAGTCGGTCCGGGCGGCACTGACCGCGAGCCGGGTTCCGGCGGCATCGACGGGAACCGCGTATGCCAGGCGGTACAAATTGCTGCGTGTGGCGTCGCTGGTCTGGACGCGCGCGCTGAACACATCGCCGCGCCCCAGCAGGTTGCTGACATTGAGGTTGGCCGACACATGCAGGGGCCCGGCCGCGCGTGCGCCGAAGTTGTCCACGGCTACCGAGCCATCCACCTGCGGACCCTGCGCCCGAATCGTCACGGTCACGTCGGCCTGCCCGGGCCGCTGGCCCGGCTCGACGGTGGCGCTGGCTTCCACGCCGGCCAGGTCCCGCAGAAGCAGCACGGGCTTGTCCAGCAGGTATTCGCTGATCAACGCCCCGGGTTGCAGATTGGCGCCCACCACGCGCCGGGCGTAGGACGCCGACCCGTTGTCGCCCTCGAACTGAATACGGACCCTGCCGATGCGCGCCTCGATCACGGCAATGGTGACCGTCCCGCCGACCGCCTGGAAGGCCTGCTCGGGCAGATAGGCTTCCGTCAGAAGGTAGCCCTGCGCCCGGTAATGCCGGCTGACAAGGGCAACGGCCTCGGGCAGTCCTGCCAGGTCGGTCTTCCGGTTGACGCGATCCGCCAGCAGGGCTTCCAGGGTTTGCTGGTCAAAGAGGCTGTTGCCCTCGAAGCGGAAGCCGGCCGGGGTGATGGACACTGCGGCCTGAACCGGCAGGACCGGTTTTCCGGCAGGCAGGCTGATCGGTGGCGCCCCCGGCTTGGGCAGCATGGGGATCTGGCGTTGCGGTTCCTGCAAGGTACCGGCATCAGGTCTATGGACTGTCTGGGCGAAAACAGACGTGCCGCCCACGGCCAAAAGCACCAGGCAGGAAACCGGCAAAAAACTGGGCAGCAGGTGGCGACGCTTCAAGGAAAGTTTGATTGTTAAAAAAATTTACAAAAAGCAACCAATTGCAATAAACATTATTGAGCCTTTCGTCAACAGGTGCGCGGGCTTATTGATGCAAACGACTTATAGATGTCGCAGCAATCAAACAAAACGGGGATTTTTCACAAATCCATACGCAGAAAACAACGTAGCCGCTCATGCAACAAACGCTGGCGATAACTTCTATCCGTGCGGTAGCCAATCTCAATTGGCGAGTTAAATAGTCAATCTATATAGTCTCTAGAACTTGAATAAATTTTAGCTATTTATCAATCTCAGCTGAAAACTGACACTTCCTCCAACCAGCCCCAAGGAGCATGAACATGGCCAAGCTTGTACGTGCCAATTTGCCCACGTTGAAAAAGACGGCCAGCTACTACTTGGTTCACGTCACGGTGGCAGCAGCCGTGGCGTTTGCCGTGACCGGCAACCTGCTGCTGTCCCTCACACTGAGCCTGCTCGAGCCGGCGATTCAGGCCATTGCCTTTTTCTTCCACGAAAAGGCCTGGCAACGCTGGGGCGGCCGGGCCGCCGCAACACCGGCTGCGATGGGCGCCAGCGCCTGAACCCCGCGCCACTTGCTCTATCGGCGCGGTCCGCGCGGTCAAGTGACCCCTGATCTATGTGGAAAAGTCAAAAGCGCTGCACCGTTTTGCGTAGATCCACGTACTAGGGTTTTCCCCTTGGACGACCTACAATCGCAGACCTTACAAAAAAATGACGGCCCTGCCGGGGCCGCCGCTCAGGAGACAACTTCATGCCCGCAGTGCCAGCCACCCCCGACAGCCAGGAAAAGCGCGACGAGCTGCGCCGCGCCGCGCTGGAATACCACGAGTTTCCGACTCCCGGCAAGATCGCGATCGCCGCCACCAAGCAGCTGGTCAACCAGCGCGATCTGGCACTGGCCTACTCGCCCGGCGTCGCGGCCCCCTGCGAGGAAATCGTCAAGGATCCGAATGCGGCATTCAAATACACCAGCCGCGGCAACCTGGTGGCGGTGGTGACCAATGGCACGGCCGTGCTGGGCCTCGGTGACATCGGCCCGCTGGCCTCCAAGCCGGTCATGGAAGGCAAGGGCGTGCTGTTCAAGAAGTTCGCCGGCATTGACGTCTTCGACATCGAGATTGACGAGAAAGACCCGGCGAAGCTGGTCGACATCATTGCCTCGCTGGAGCCTACCTTCGGCGCCATCAACCTCGAGGACATCAAGGCGCCGGACTGTTTTTACATCGAGCGCGAACTGCGCAAGCGCATGAAGATCCCGGTGTTTCACGATGACCAGCATGGCACGGCCATCACGGTCGGCGCCGCGATCCTGAACGCCCTGAAGGTGGTCGGCAAGCACCCGACGCAGGTCAAGCTGGTGACCTCGGGGGCGGGTGCCGCGGCGCTGGCCTGCCTGGGGCTGCTGCTCAAGCTGGGCATTCCGCGCAGCAACATTTTCGTGACGGACCTGGCCGGCGTGGTCTACGAAGGACGCACCGAGCTGATGGACGAAGACAAGATCCAGTTTGCGCAGAAGACCTCGGCGCGGACCTTGGGCGAGATCATTGAAGGTGCAGACATCTTCCTGGGCCTGTCGGCGGGCGGTGTGCTCAAGAAGGACATGGTCAGCAAAATGGCCGCCAGGCCCATCATTTTTGCGCTGGCCAACCCCAACCCCGAAATCACGCCCGAAGACGTCAAGTCGGTGCGTGACGACGCCATCATGGCCACCGGCCGCACCGACTATCCAAACCAGGTCAACAACGTCCTGTGTTTCCCCTACATCTTCCGCGGCGCGCTGGACGCGGGCGCCTCCACCATCACGGTCGAGATGGAAATTGCCGCAGTGCATGCCATTGCCGAGCTGGCGCAGGCCGAGCAGAGCGAGGTGGTGGCCGCCGCCTACACCGGCGAGCAGCTCGCGTTCGGGCCGGAATACCTGATTCCCAAGCCGTTTGACCCGCGCCTGATGATGAAGATCGCGCCAGCCGTGGCGCAGGCGGCGGCCGACAGCGGTGTGGCACTGCGTCCGATCACCGACATGGACGCCTACCGGGAGAAGCTCCAGAGCTTTGTCTACGCCTCGGGCACGACCATGAAGCCGATTTTTGCGGCCGCCAAGAAGGCCGTCAAAAAGCGCGTGGCCTATGCCGAGGGTGAGGAAGAACGCGTGTTGCGGGCCTGCCAGATCGTCGTGGACGAGGGCCTGGCCCGGCCGACGCTGATAGGCCGGCCGGCCATCATTGCCCAGCGCATCGAAAAATTCGGCCTGCGGCTGCGTGAGAAGCTCGATTACGACGTGGTCAACGTCGAGCAGGATCACCGCTACCGCGACTTCTGGCAAACCTACCACCGCATCATGGAGCGCCAGGGCGTGACCGTGCAGATGGCCAAGATCGAGATGCGCCGCCGCCTGACGCTGATTGCGGGCATGCTGCTGCACAAAGGCGATGTGGACGGACTGATCTGCGGCACCTGGGGCACCACCGCTCACCACCTGAACTACCTGGACCAGGTGATCGGCAAGCGCCCCGGCGTCTGCACCTATGCCTGCATGAACGGCCTGATGCTGCCGGACCGCCAGGTGTTTCTGGTCGACACCCATGTGAACTACGACCCCACGGCCGAGCAGCTGGCCGAGATCACGACCATGGCGGCAGAGGAAATGATGCGCTTTGGCATCAAGCCCAAGGCCGCGCTGCTGTCGCACTCGAATTTTGGCTCGTCCAATCTTCCCAGCGCACTGAAAATGCGCCACACGCTGCAATTGCTGCGCGATGAAGCCCCGTGGCTGGAAGTCGATGGTGAAATGCATGGCGATGTGGCGCTGGATGCTGCGTCACGCGCCGCGGTCATGCCCAACAGCACCCTGTCCGGCGAGGCCAATTTGCTGGTTCTGCCCAACATCGACGCGGCCAACATTGCCTACAACCTGCTCAAAACCGCAGCGGGCGGCAATATCGCCATCGGCCCGGTTCTGCTCGGTGCCGCCAAACCCATGCACATCCTGACCGCCAGCACCACGGTGCGCCGGATTGTCAACATGACAGCCTTGACCGTGGCAGACGCCAACGCAACCCGATAGGGTGTTTTTAGACAGCTAGCACTAACTTATCGCCGCACTGAACGTTGCGATAGACTGCCTGAATTTTGGGCAGGCCCTTGCGTTTTCCTGCCGGATGCGTCAAACTCTACCTCTTGAAATTTAAGGGTTAACCCGGCAACTGCTAAATAACTGGCGGCTGGCTCTGGTTCAAGAAAGACGGATTTTTCCATGTTGCGAAAAAGTGGGGCCGGTTGGCGGCTAGCCGCAGCAGTCGTTCTGGCTGCTTTGAGCACGGGTTTCAGCCCGTCCGGCGTAGAGGCCAAAGGGCCAGTCCCCGAGGCCGAACTCAGCACGATTTCAGGCGCGGCCCTGCCCGAGCAGGGGCGCCACATGGTCCACTTGATTTACCGGGGGGGCCCGTTCAGGTACGACAAGGACGGTTCGGTGTTTGGCAATCGGGAAAGAATACTTCCCGCCAAAAATCGCGGTTACTACCGTGAATACACCGTCAGAACCCCAGGTGAGCGCAGTCGGGGCGCCCGGCGCATCGTTTGTGGTGGTTTTGTACCCACCACGCCCGATGCTTGTTATTACACCGATGATCACTACGCGAGTTTTCGCAGAATCGCTCAATAAGGTTCAACAGTGATCGTCAACTTTGAATTATTGACTTAAGAAAGAGACGCGGAGATGGAAACACCACTTCGTACTGTTAGACCCAATATCGTGCAATCCATACGCGCTTTCCGCGTGCAGGACTTGCAGGATGCTGCCACCCAGCTTGGCCACCACTTCCTCTATGCCAACTTGGGCAACGCCCAGAGCAAGCAGGACGTGCTGGACATGATCGCGGCACAGTACACATTCCCGGCGCATTTTGGCAAAAACTTTGATGCGCTGTACGACTGCATGACGGACCTGGTTCACAAGTCCGGACCGCAGCCCGGCTTCATTGTCCTGCTGGAGCAGATCCCTGCAAATGCCAAATTTGACAAGGAAGCGCGCGAACAACTGCTGGATATCTTCAGGGATGCGGCGGACTACTGGGCGGATCGAAAAATTCCGTTCAGATGTTTCTATTCTTTTCTGTAGCCCGCTCCCCAGACATTGGCCAAGGGGATCGGGCGAATGAGGCCCAGCAAGCAAACAGTGCAGACGGTGAAGAGCCGATGCCGACCGACAAACTGCTCGACGTGTCGCCGCTGGCGCTGCGCATGAGCAGCCCGTTCAACGCGGGTTACTGGTTGGCCGCGGCCTGACGCTTGCAAACACGCTGCGAAAAAGCCCGTTGTTCAACGGGCTTTTTTCATGGTGAACCGTCGCCTGGCCGATCGCCCCCGGACTGACTGAAAAACGGCTGCCAGCGCCCGATGGATGGGCGCTGACAGCTATCAATTAAATAGCAAAAGGACGATCCGCCAAGGCTCAGGCGGCCGGCCCGTTTTCAAGCGCTTGGGCCAGCGCCACGTACTCGAGCACCGGCACTTCCTCGGCGCGGCGCTGCACATTAAACGGCGGGCTGTGTGGCCGCTGCTCCAGCCATTGGCCCAGGGAGTGGCGCAGCAGCTTGCGGCGCTGGCTGAAAGCCACACGCACGACCTCGCTCAGCAGCTTGACATCCACCTTCTCCGGCGCAGCCCGGGGGACCATGCGAACCACCGCGCTGTCCACACGCGGCGGTGGATCAAAACTCTGCGGCGGCACAAACAGCACGTTTTCCATCGCATAACGCCACTGCAGCATCACGCTGAGCCGCCCGTAGTCACTGGTCGCGGGGCGGGCCACCATGCGGTCGATCACTTCTTTTTGCAGCATGAAATGCTGGTCTTCAATGACCTCCACCGCGTCGAGCAGATGGAACAGGATGGGTGTGGAAATGTTGTACGGCAGGTTACCCACCACCCTGAGCTTGTCGCTTTCTCCCCCTGCCGCTTCGGCTGCGGCGCCGCCCCGGGCAGAGGCGTCGGCCTGCACCTGCTGCGCCAGCTGCCTGAAATCCACCCTGAGCACATCGGATTCGACCACCGTCAGTTGTGGATGCGTACGCAGCTGCTGCGCCAGATCACGGTCCAGCTCGATCACCGTCAGGTGCCCGAGGCGTTCGGCCAGGGGTTGGGTCAGGGCTGCCAGACCAGGGCCGATTTCCACCATGGCCTGGCCAGGACGGGGGGCAATCGCGTGCACGATGCCATCGATGATGGCGCGGTCGGTCAGGAAATGCTGGCCGAAGCGTTTGCGCGGGATATGTTTCACGCTAGCCCGGAGGCGGAAGTTGGACGGTCCCGGACGTCTCTTTCAAGCAGGGGCCGCGGGTCCGGCTTTGCCAGTCCGCGGGCGCAGCGGCCCCCTCGGGGCTGGTGCCCGCGGCTCCAAACCTGCTTGAGCAGGTTTGGACAGGCGCCAGAAGCGAAGCCTCTGGCGAGCGGCGGCCTGCAAGGTGCAGGGAGCGACACGCGGTGCGCGACCGTGGGGGCCACATCATTGGGGCGGGTCCCGGTACTCCACGTAGGCGCGGCCGCGCACTTCCTGCGCCCAGGCGCCGTAAGCCTCTTCAAACTTTTTCTCGCGCAGCGAGGCACGCACGATTTCACGCTGCTCGCGCGGGGACAGCTTGGTATTGCGCCGCTCCAGCACCTGGATCAGGTGAACGCCGAAACGCGACACGACGGGATCCCCGACCTGGCCGGTCGCCAGGCTGTTCATGCGCTCCTCGAACTCGGGCACAAACTGGCCGGGGCCGGCCCAGCCCAGGTCACCACCGTCCTTGGCCGAGGCGTCCTGGCTGTTCTCGCGGGCCAGCGCGGCAAAATCGGCCTGTCCGGCAGCTATGCGCTTCTGGAAATCTGCCAGACGCGCGAGGGCGGCCGCCTCGCCAAGCTGGGCCGTGGGACGCAGCAGGATATGACGGGCACGGGTTTCCACCACCGTGGCACCCGGCATGCCGGCGCGTTTTCGCTCCAGCACCTTGAGCACGTGAAAACCGGCACCGCTGCGCACCGGCCCGGCGATACCGCCGACCGGCACATTTTTCGTGGTGTCGACAAAAAGCTCCGGGTAGCGGTCGGCCAGGCGCAAGCCCATCTGGCCGTCGGCGCTGCGCCCCGGCGCATTGGAAAACTCGCCCACCAGCGCGGTGAAGTCCGTCCCGCTGCGTGCGCGTTCTGCCGCCAGCTGCGCCCTGGCTTGGAGACTGGCGACCTGGGCCGGGGTGGCGTTTTCGGGAACGACCACCAGAATCTGCGCGAGGTTGAGCTCCTGCGCGGCGGAGTCGACCCCGGCTTCCTGCTCGCGGATGAACTGCTCCACCTCCTGGTCGCTGACCTTGGCCTGGGACTCGAGTTCACGCTCCCGGATCCGGGTCAGCAGGATTTCATTGCGAAGGTCGTTACGAAATTGGGCAAAGACCAGCCCCTGGGCGGTCACGCGCTGACGCAGCTCCTCAACGGACACCTGGTTTTGCCGGGCGACATTGAGCACCGCCTCATCCACCATGGCCTCGCTGACCTGCACCCCCAGTTCCTTGGCCAGCTGCAGTTGTGCGCGCTCCACGATGATGCGCTCGAGCAGCAGCCGTGCCAGCTCGTTTTTGGGCGGCAGCGCCGTGCCTTGCTGCGCCATTTGCTGCTCGGTGCGCAGCATGCGCGCGCGCACCTCGTTGTTGGTAATCGGCTCGGAGTTGACCACGGCCACGATGTAGTCGGCCTGCCGTTGCACACCCGCCCCCGTACCCAGGGTGCCCAGACCCGGTACCCGCAGCTGGCCGGGCGGCCTCAGGACCTGGGCCTGCACGGAAAGGGCGGGCAAGCCCAGCACCAGCGCCAGCGCGGCGGCGCAGCGAAAGCCAGGACGGGAGAGAAAACTGGATTTAGTCATAGTTGGTAAAGCGGCTGGGTGTCGTGCCCTGCTCACGCAGGTACTGGTAACGCGGGATGTTGGCTTTGAGGGTTTTCAGCGGATTGGCACCGATGCGCGAGAAACCGACGAACTCCAACTGGAATTTGATGCTCGTGCTGTTGGATGAACTGCCTGCCAGAACCTGCCCCAGTTGAGTACGCTCCAGCACAACGCGGCCGATCCAGCAGCAGCCGTCGTATTCAATGCCCAGCACCATGTCCACGAATTTCTTGTCCGGCACACTGTAGTTCAGGCGACCAACGCTGTACCAGCGCCCGGCGCCTTGGCCACGTCCGGCACCCAAGTCCTTGCCTTTGTCGCCCCACAGATCATTGATCGGCCATTGCCAGCCCACATCGAACTGCTCACTGACATTGCGCTGGCGGCGATAGGAGGTGCTGATAACGCGGTAATTGCCGGGGTTGTAACGGGCGCCCACCGTCGAACGCTCGGAAATATTGGTCTTCGGGTTGTACTGAACAGTGGTGTCAAGTGCCCATGCCGGCGCCACACCGATGGACGCCCCGAAAATCAGGTCGCTGAAACGATCCGTCACCGGCAAACCCCCAGGCAAGGTGACCCGCTGGTCCTTGAAGCGCAGGCGCTGCGCCACGCCCACACGCAAGGCCTCGGCACCGGTTTTCGGATCCAGCAGCCGTGAAGTGAGACCAAGCGTCAGCAGGTTGGAGTCTGAAATTCGGTCGTTGCCAACAAAAGTATTCTCAGTGAACACCGTTGCGAAATTGAAGTCGTTCGCACCCGAATCGTAGTTGGGCAGGTTACTCTGATCGCGATAGGGCGTGTGCACGTAGAAAGCGCGCGGCTCCAACGTCTGGGTGTAGGCGCGTCCGAAATAACCGGCCTCGCGCTCGAAAGTCAGACCGCTGTCCAAGCTGAAGGTCGGCACCGTGCGCGAAGCTGTCCGCGCACCATTGGCCAGCGGCCCGTCGAACTGGTAGGTCGCGGTATTGAGCATCAGCTTGGGCGTGATGTAGCCCCCAGGCCGAATCCAGGGCCGGCTGACCTGCGCCAGCGCGAACGCACGGTTGCCGTTGGGCTGCCGGGTCAGTGAGCGATCGGATTCGAAACGGGTGTAGTCGGTGGTAATCGAATAATCCAGCCCCTCCAGCCCCGCTACCGGGACATTCACGCGTGCATAAGTCGCGGTGAGTTGCGGCAGGCGGTCATACGGCGGAATGATGGTTGAGGTGACATCCTGCAGGGTCTGGTAGGTGAGGGTGCGCAGCGAGGTCGTGAAATACCCCCGGCCCCAGCTCACGGTGGCATCGTTGGCCAGCAGGCGCTGCGTCAGTGAATTGCCTGCGCGGGGGAAATCGCGCCAGTAATTGTTATCACTAACACGGTTCAGGTTCAGACTGAGACCCACGCCGCCGATAGCCGCGATCCGGGTATCCAAGCCCCCGCCATGAACATAGTTGTAAGACCAGCGGTTACTGTTGCGCAACCGGTCGCCGGGCATCAGGCTGGCGCGCAGTTCGCCCCTGTAAGCCGGCTCCAGATAACGAAACTCGCCGGCCAGGTCCACCCCGCGCTTGCTCATCAAGGTCGGCGAGAAGGTGGCATCGCGATTCGGTGCAATATCAAAATAATAGGGCACAGTCACGGCCGTGCCACTGAGACTGTCGATTGCAAGTGTTGGCGGCAACACGCCGGACTTGCGCTTGTCACTGAGCGGAAAGCTGAAGGTGGGCGCCGCCAGGATAGGCACATTCATGAAGCGCAAGACACCGCCCGACGCCTCGCCAACGTCCGCTTCCCTGTCGAGCTTGAGTGTGGTCGCCTTGACAATCCACGCCGGCATCCAGCTCGGACCCTCACCGCGCTGGCAGGTGGTGAAGGTGGCGTTGTGTGCCACCAGGCGCTTGTCGTCCAGAAAGTCGATGCGGTCGGCTGTGCCGTAACCGTCGTTCTGCAGGAACCGGTAGTCCGGTGTCAGGAAAAAGCCCTCGAAGGTATCGAGCTTGATTTCCAGTTCCGGCCCGTTATACAGGTTGCCCGAACTATTGACACGCACATTGCCCCGGGCCTTGACGACATCGGTCGGCTGGTCGTGCTCGATCCGGTCGGCGCGTATCGCCGAACCGCCGCGGCGTAGCTCGGCCTCCCCCTCAACCACGATTTCGAGATCCGGGCGGCCCGACACGCGGTTGCCAAAAACAACGGTCGGCAGCCCGATGCCCGGGCCGCCCGGCGGCTGCTCGGCCAGCATGGACGAGCTCCTGAGCAGCACCGGTGCGCCATCACTGGTTTTGACACCCGGCAATTCCTGCGCCTGCCCCGGGGTTGGTACCGGGCTTTGGGCATAGGCCGGCCCGCCATGCCCCAAACCCAGCATGGTGCAGGACACAAGGCTGAGGACGGCATGGGCGACCGGAGAATGAATAAAACGCGAGCGGGATGCGCGATGCATCGGAAGTATGAGATAAACCCGTTTGTGAAAGCTGGCCCGATTATCCTATGCCCACCCGACCCTTTCCCCATCTTTTGATGTATCCATTTGGGGCACGCCGAAAGACCGCATGACCGAATCCCCCATTGTCTGGCCTGATGCCACCCGCGCCCGCGCTTTTTCGGCCTGGCTGCAGACCCATGCTCCCACCCACGGCCTGCTGCCAGAGACGGTGCAACCCGCATCGGCCGACGCCAGTTTCCGCCGCTATTTCCGGGTACGTACAGCCGACGGCGGCAGCTGCATCATCATGGACGCCCCGCCCGCGCAGGAGGACTGCGCGCCTTTTGTCAAGGTGGCCGGGCTGATGGCCGGCGCCGGGCTGAATGCGCCACGGGTGCTGGCCTGGGACCAGGCCCAGGGCTTCATGCTGCTGAGCGACCTGGGCGCCCGGACCATGCTCGAGGTGATCGAGCAGCAGCCCAAAGCCGGCAAGGCCCAGCGCGCCTACGACCTTTACCGGGAGGCGGTCGATGTTCTGGTCCGCTGGCAGCTGGCCTCGAAGCCCGATGTCCTGCCGCCCTACGACGAAGCCCTGCTGTCGCGTGAGCTGGCCCTGTTTCCCGACTGGTATGTGGAAAAACACCGGGGCATCACGGTGGACAGCACCCTGCGCGGCAAGCTCGACGGCCTGTTTGCGCAGATCAAGGACAGCAACCTGAATTCGCTGGGCGGCGCGCGCGTGTTTGTGCACCGCGACTTCATGCCCAGGAACCTGATAGCCCCCACGCTTTTCACTTCGTGTGCCTCCGGCGTTGCGCTGCCCCTTACATCGGGAACAGGGGCTGATTTTTCCAGGGGCGGCCCGTCGGACAATTTCACCACCGCAACCGGCAACAGCGGTCTGGGGATATTGGACTTCCAGGATGCGGTTTACGGGCCCATCACCTACGACATCGCCAGCCTGATGCGCGACGCCTTCATCAGCTGGCCGGAAGACTTTGTGCTCGAGATCACCGTGCGCTACTGGGAGCAGGCGCGCAAGGCCGGCCTGCCCGTGGGGGATGATTTCGGCGAGTTTTACCGGGCGGTGGAGTGGATGGGGCTGCAGCGCCACCTCAAGATTCTGGGCATTTTTGCGCGCCTGACCCTGCGCGACGGCAAGCCGAAATACCTGGCCGACACGCCACGCTTCATCACCTACGCCCGTGCCACCTGTGCCCGCTACCGCCAGCTCGGGCCGCTGATGGTGTTGCTCGACGAGATTGAAGGCAACGAAACCCGGGTGGGCTACACGTTTTGAACCCTCTCTTCAGCATCAAATCAGGCTCTAGCCCTTATCAAACAAGTGCCGACAGCTATATATTTTATAGCAACATGCATACTCTTGAGAGCCGGCCATGACGGCCCGCTTCTACGCCGACCTGCCGCTGCGCACCGGTGACTCGCTGGCCCTGCCCGAGCGCGCCGCGCGCCACGTGCAGGTGCTGCGCCTGCAGCCCGGCGCCGGGATCACGCTGTTCAACAGCCAGGGCGGCGAGTTCCAGGCGACGATTGAACGCATGGGCCGCAGCGACGTGCAGGTGAAGGTCGACGCCCACAGCGCCGTGGAGCGCGAAACCCGCCGCGCTGTGCACCTGGCCGTGGGCATGCCGGCCAACGAACGCATGGACTGGCTGCTCGAAAAGGCCAGCGAGCTCGGTGCGGCCAGCATCACCCCACTGATGGCAGAACGCTCGGTGCTGCGCCTCAAGGGTGAACGCGCCGACAAGAAGGTCGCGCACTGGCAGGGCGTGGCCATCGCAGCCTGCGAACAGTGCGGGCGCAACCGGCTGCCACCCGTGCATGCGGTCGCCACGCTCGGCGACTGGCTGGCCGCGCTGGCGCCCGCCTCGGCGGCCACGCCCAGGCTGCTGCTGTCGCTGCGCGCCGGCACGCAGCCCCTGGGGCAGGCCCTGGCCGCCTATGACAGCGCGACCCCCGTGACCCTGCTCAGCGGCCCCGAAGGCGGCCTGAGCCCGGCCGAAGAAGACGCCGCGCTGGCCCGCGGCTTTCTGCCGGTGACCCTGGGCCCGCGCGTGTTGCGCGCCGAAACCGCGCCGCTGGCCTGCCTGGCGCTACTCACCCTGGAAGCCTGAACGATGAACCGCAACCTCTGGCTGCTGGCTGTGTGCCAGGGCCTGTTTCTCACCAACAACGTGACCTTCATCGCCATCAACGGCCTGGTCGGGCTGGCCCTGGCGCCGCTCGGGTGGATGGCCACCTTGCCGGTGATGGGTTATGTTGTGGGCGGCGCGCTGTCCACCGGCATCGTCGCGCGTACCCAGAAACGTTTCGGCCGCAAGACCTCGTTCCAGCTCGGGCTGGGGGTGGCGGTGCTGTCGGCGCTGCTGTGCTGTTACGCGGCCTACAGCCGGAACTTCTGGCTGCTGGTGGCCGCCACCGTGGTGGCCGGTTATTACAACGCCAATGCCCAGCTCTACCGTTTTGCCGCTGCCGAACTGGCCCTGCCTGCGTTTCGCGAAAAAGCCGTGTCGCTGGTGATGGCCGGCGGGCTGATAGGCGCGATTGCCGGCCCCAATCTGGCGGCGGGCACGCGCACGCTGACCGCCGTGCCTTTTGCCGGCGCCTATTTCGCGCTGGCCGGCGTGGCCTTGCTGGCCATGGCCTTGCTGGCATTCATCCACTTCCCGCCAACACCGCCCCAGCAGGCGGCCAGCGGGGGCCGGCCGCTGAGCGAGATCATGCGCCAGCCGGTGTTCATCGTCGCGGCCGCCGCTGGCGCGCTGGGCTTCGGGGTGATGAACCTCCTGATGGCCGCCACGCCGATTGCCATGCAGGTCTGCGGCCTGCCGTTTTCCGACGCGGCGCTGGTGCTCGAGTGGCATGTGATCGGCATGTTTGCGCCCGGCTTTTTCACCGGCCACCTGATCAAGCGTTTTGGCACGCTGCCCATCATGGCCGTGGGCCTGGCGCTCAATGTGGGATGTGTGCTGGTGGCGCTGTCGGGCGTCGAGCTCCACCAGTTCCTCGTCGCGCTGTTTTTGCTCGGGGTGGGCTGGAACTTCCTGTTCACCGGCAGTACCACGCTGGCCCTGACGGCCTACCGGCCCGAGGAAAAAGACAAGGCGCAGGGCGCGCTCAATTTCTGCGTGTTCGCGGTGCTGGCGCTGTCCTCGCTGGCGTCCGGCGTGCTGGTCACCACCCAGGGCTGGACGCTGCTGAACCTGGGCTCGCTGCTGCCGCTGGGGCTGACAGGGTTTGCACTGGCCTGGCTCGCACTCCGGAACCGGGCCTTGCGCAGCGCCTGATTCACTATTGATTCAGGAGCTGTCCACGCAACAAGGACGAGGGCTGGAGGCTTGTTTGATTTAAAACCTGGCGTCCAGCCAGGCCTTCAGGCTGGCAAACACCGGCGCCGCGTCCAGCTCGTTGAAGATCTCGTGGTACAGCCCGTCAAAACAGCGCGTGGTCACGACCTGGGCGCCGCCATTGCTCGCGGCAGCCTCGGCAAAAGCGCGGCTGCCGGCCGGGTTGACCAACCTGTCGGCGCCGGCATACATCAGCAGCGTCGGTGTGCTCCAGGTAGCTGCGGCGGCCACCGTCGCCGGCCCGGCGGTCGCGATGAACCTGGCCAGCCGCGCTGAAATCCTGGCATGCACCAGCGGGTCGGCCAGGTACTTGCTGACCACCTGCGGGTCATGCGAGATGAACTCGGGCTTGACGCCGTTGTTGACGCGCAGATTGGGTGCAATCGCCGGCAGGGTGGCCAGCAATAGTTTTTGAATCGCATTGAGCCCGGGATCGAGCGCCGGCGAGGACATCACCAGGCCATCGACCGGCCGCAGCCCGAGCGACACAAAACGGCCCGCCACCAGGCCGCCCAGGCTGTGGCCCAACAGGATCAGCGGCAGCGGCCCGGCCGCCTCGTCCCCGCCGCCAACACGCGGCAAGCGCAGTGAGCGCAGGCGGGTGTCATCCACCACTTCGGCCAGGTCCTCGAGCAGCAGGGTCTCGCTGGACAGGCCGCCGCGCTCGCCGCCCGATTCCCCGTGACCGCGCTGGTCATAGGCGCGCACCGCGAACCCCCAGTCAAGCAGCTGCCGCGCCACATGGTCATAGCGGCCGGCATGTTCACCCAGGCCATGGACCATCAGCACGACCGCCCGCGGAGGCAGGCTGTTGTCGGACGGCCAGGCCTCCATGGGCCACTCGTAGATCGCCAGATTTTCGCCGTCGCGGGCCGTGAACGGCGCCAGCAGGGGGAGGTCCATGCAATGCCGATTCAGGGCATGCGCGCGATGACGGACGCCACGGCGGCGGTGATTTTCTTGGCATACGGCACATGCAGGAATTCGTTGGGGCCGTGTGCATTGCTCTTCGGACCCAACACGCCGCAGACCATCATCTGCGCCTTCGGAAAACCCTGGCTCAGCATGTTCATCAGCGGAATCGTGCCGCCCTGGCCGATGGTGCCGCAAGGTGCCCCATAAAAAGCCTGTGAGGCTTCGTTGAGCGCCTGCTCGAACCAGGGCGAGGTGGTCGGCGCATTCCAGCCGGTGGCGCCGCCGGCGCTTTCAAACGTGACCTTGGCCTGGTAGGGCGCATTGTCTTCGAGCAGGGTCTTGAGCTCCTGCACCGCGCTGCCGGCATCCACCAGCGGCGGCAGGCGCAGCGACAGCTTGAAGGCGGTGTAGGGCCGCAGCACATTGCCGGCGTTGCCCATCTCGGGAAAACCGTCGGCGCCGGTCACGCTCAGCGTGGGTTTCCAGGTGCGATTGAGCAGGGCTTCGACCGGGTCGGTGGTGGTCGGCAGCGCAAAGGTGGTGGCGCCGCCGCAGTCGTAATGCGCCCACGGGAAACGCTTGTAGATCTGGTCGCCCAGGATCTGCGCGGTGGCCTGGGCCTGCGCCAGCCGCTCGGCCGGAATCTCGCAGTGAAAGCTTTGCGGCAGCAGGCGGCCGGTCTTGCTGTCCTCGAGTCGGTCCAGCACCTGGCGCATGATACGAAAACTCGAGGGCACCAGCCCGCTGGCGTCGCCGGAGTGAACACCTTCGGTGAGGATCTCGACTTTCAGCACACCGCTGGCCATGCCGCGCAGCGAGGTTGTCAGCCAGAGCTGGTCGTAGTTGCCGGCGCCCGAGTCCAGGCAGATCACCAGCCCCACGTCGCCGAGCCGCGTGCGCAAGGCATCGACATAAGGCAGCAGGTCGTAGGAGCCGCTTTCCTCGCAGGTTTCCACGAGACCGACGATGCGCGGGTGCGGCACGTTCTGGCTTTTCAGCGCCTGGATCGCGGCGATGCTGGCGTACACCGCATAACCGTCGTCGGCGCCGCCGCGGCCAAACAGCTTGCCGTCTTCGTACTTGGGCGTCCACGGGCCGAGGTCCTTGCGCCAGCCGGTGAACTCGGGTTGCTTATCGAGGTGGCCGTACATCAACACGGTTTCGGTGGAGCCGGGCTTGGTGGCAGGCACCTCAAAAAACAGCACTGGCGTGCGGCCTTCCAGCCGGACGATCTCGAGCTTGAGGCCCTCGACCTTTTGCGCCTCGACCCAGCTTGCGGCATTGCGCATGACCGTGTCCAGGTGACCGTGGCCGGCCCAGTCGGCGTCAAAGGACGGCGACTTGGCGGGGATGGTGATGTAGTCGGTGATCTGCTTGACGATGTCGCCGTCCCACTGGGCGCTGACCTGGGACAGGGCCTGGGCGGCGTCAAGCACGCTCGCGGGAATTTCTCGATGCAGGGGGGCGTTCATGAATAAACTCCGGGAAAAGGGGTTCAGCGGGACGGTCCGGCTGAGCTGTCACTGTAACCGTGCTGCGCCCATCGTGCCAGACTGTCCTTCGGGGAACGCTGCACATCAGGGCATTGTCCGGGACCCTGGCGAAAACGTCATCCCCCTGTTTGCGGGAGTATCTGCCTTGAAAACATCCGTCAGCCCTCTCCCCGCCATCCGTGTCGGCATTGGCGGCTGGACCTACGCGCCCTGGCGCAACAACTTCTACCCGGCCAAACTGCCACCCAGCCAGGAGCTGGGCTACGCCAGCCGCCAGCTGACCGCCATCGAGGTCAATGGCACCTACTACAGCAGCTTCAAGCCGCCGACCTTTGCCAAATGGCGCGACGAGACGCCCGATGACTTTGTGTTGTCGCTCAAGGCCAGCCGCTTCACCACGAACCGCCGGGTGCTTGCCGAAGCCGGCGGGTCCATAGCCCGCTTTGTGGACAGCGGCATCAGCGAGCTCGGTAGCAAGCTCGGTCCCATCGTCTGGCAGTTCATGCCGACCAAGGTGTTTGATGCGGAGGATTTCGGGGCTTTCCTGGCGCTGCTGCCGAAAGCCGTGGACGGCCGCCAGCTGCGCCACGTGCTGGACGTGCGGCATCCCAGCTTCATGTCGGCGAACTACCTGACGCTGGCGCGCAAATACCGCTGCGCGACGGTGTTCACCGATTCACCCGACTTTCCGTCCTTTGCCGACCTGACGTCTGATTTCGTGTATGCCCGGCTGATGCGCAGTGACGCCAGGCTCAAGAGCGGTTATGCCCCCAGGGCCCTGGACGCCTGGGCAGCGGCGGCCCAGACCTGGGCCCAAGGCGGCGAGCCGTCAGACCTGCCGCGGGTGGAGGCCGCGAAACACAAGGGCGCGCCCAAAGACGTGTTTGTGTTTTTCATCAGCGGCGCCAAGGAAAAAGCGCCGGCGGCCGCGACCGGCCTGTTGCAGCGGCTGGGTTTCAAGGCGCAGGCCTAGGGACGGCCGAGTCGCCCACGGGATCAGGCCCGGGCACGCTGCGGCACTCCTCGAAAATACGCGCCGTGCATTGTCGGCAGATGGCCGGGTCCAGCCGCGTGAAAATCGTGGCGATGGCGCTGCGCTTGTCGGGGAACTGGTGCTCCGGTCCGAGCAGCCGCGTGAACCCGGTGGTCTGCCACATCTGGATGACTTCGGGACGCGGGCGGTGAAAGTACAAGTCGCCCCCCATCGCCCGGCGCGCGTTGAGTTCCGCCTCCCACAGCTGGGCACCGGCCAGGTCGATGAAATTCATGCTTTTGCCCATCACCAGCAGGTGTTTTTGCGGATGGGGCGCATGGCGCAAGGCATGCAGGGTGTCGGCCACATGCTGGGTCGCACCAAAGTAAACCTCGCCCTCCATGCGCAGCAGCTTGAGTTGCGGGCATTCCGGCAGGAATGTGGCCCCCACGCTCCCCACTGCGTGTGGTTCGCTGCCCCCCGAGGGGGCGCTGCGCCTGCGGCCCGGCAAAGCCGGTTCCGCGGCCCTGGCTGGTGAGGAAGGAGCTCCGGGCTGTCGGGCGCTGCTGCTGCCGTCTTCGGCGGCGTCGGCATCGTCAATCACCACGAATTGCCGGTCCGCTGCCCGGCTGTCGAAGCCCATGGCGCGCATCGCCGGTTTCGAGGTGCGGTACAAAAAGGACATCAGCGACAGCAGCGTGCCCAGCAGGATCGCGATCTCGAGCCGGATGCTGACGGTCGCCGCCAGCGTGGCCAGGGCCACGGCAAACTCGGTGCGGCTCAGGCTGAACAACTGCCGCCAGCGCCCGAGGTCCAGCAGCGAGACTGCCACCAACACCAGCAGCGCCGCGAGCGCCGCCATCGGAATCTGCGCCAGCAGCGCCGCGCTGACGGCGACCAGGCCCAGCAGCAACAGGGCCGAGAAAACCGACGCCAGCGGCGTGCGTGCCCCGGCCTCCAGATTCGGCATGGACCGGTTCAGCGAGCCGCAGGACACGTAAGACGAAAAGAAGCCGCCGATGATGTTGGACAGGCCCTGGCCGCGGAACTCGCGGTTCGCGTCAATGCGCTGACCCGAGCGCGCGGCCACCGCCTTGGCAATCGAGATCGACTGACCCAGCGCCACAATGGTCAGCGCAAACGCCAACCCCAGCAGCTCGGACAAGGCCGACCAGCTCACGCTGGGGATGGCAAATTTCGGCCACGGCGTGGTGATCTGGCCGACCGTGCGCAGGGGCAGCGGCGTTGCACTGACATGTGTTGTCCAGACCCAGGCCAGCGCCGTCGCCGCCACCAGCCCGGCCAGCATGGACGGCCAGCTGGGGCGCAGCCGCCGCACCAGCAGGGCCACGGCCACAGTCACGCCAGCCACGGCGAGCGCCGCCGGCTGCACCGAGCGGGCCATCGCGGCCACATGCAGCAGCACCGCGGCAGCCCCATGGTCGGCTGCGGCCGGCAGGCCCAGCAGGTCGGGCAGGGCGTACACCGCGATCAACACCGCCGCCCCCGAGGTGAAGCCGAACAGCGCCGCAGGCGAGATGAAGTTGGCCAGGGAGCCGAGCCGCAGCGCGCCAATCAGCCACTGCATGATGCCCACCATCACCGTGACCGCCAGCGCCATCTGGATGTAGCCCGGGCTGAAGGCCAGCGCCAACGGCGAAAGCATGGCAAACAGCGCCAGCGAGTTGGCGTTGGTCGGGCCCGACATCACATGCCAGCTCGAGCCGAACAGCGCGGCAATGATGCAGGGGATGATGGCGGTGTACAGGCCATATTCCGGCGGCAGCCCGGCCAGCGTGGCAAAGGCAATGCCCTGCGGCAACACCAGCACCGCGCCCAGCAGGCCCGCCATCAGGTCGGCGCGCAGGCTCGCCGGCGTCACCTGGTGCACCCAGTGGCCGAACAGCCGCTCAAACAGCTTCAGCGCCGGGGCAACGTGTTTTATTTCCGGATGGCTTTGCATGGGCTGGAGCATACCGCGGCGCGTGTGACACGCCGCAGTCCCGCCTCAGGCCAGACCGCCCAGGCGCAGCAGCAGGCCGGCCAGCGCGCTGGCGGCGATGACGGGAATCACACCCACCTTGTAGCGCAGCAGCGCCAGGCTGGCAGCGGCCATGATGGCCAACGCCGGCCACGCCACGTTTGAAGGAAAACTGCCTGTAGCGCCCGCCGGCAAAGCGACGTGCGCTATAAAAAACAGACCAAGACTGGCAATCACGCCAACCACGGCGGCCGTGATGGCCGCCAGCGGCGCGGTGAAATGCAGCTTGCCGTGGGTGGACTCCACCAGCGGTCCGCCCGCCAGGATAAAAATGAACGACGGCAAAAAAGTGAACCAGGTCACCAGCAAGGCCGCCAGCGCCGCGCCCTGGAACAGCGCGTCCGGCCCCAGCACCTCCTTGGTCCAGCCTCCGACAAAAGCCACAAAGGCCACCACCATGATGAGCGGGCCCGGCGTGGTTTCGCCCAGCGCCAGCCCGTCGATCATCTGCGGCCCGCTGAGCCAGCCGAACTGTTCGACCGCGCCCTGGTACACATAGGGCAGCACCGCATAGGCGCCGCCAAAGGTCAGCAGCGCCGCCTTGGTGAAAAACCAGCTCATCTGCGTCAAGGCGCCGTGCCAGCCCTGCCAGGCGAGCAGTGCCCCCATCGGCAACAGCCACAGCGCGGCGCCCACCGTCAGCACCCGGGTCAGGCGCCTCGTGCTGAAGCGCGCGTGGCCGGGGGTGGGCGTGTGGTCGTCGATCAGCGCGGGCACGTGGGCCCGAACCGTGCCGCCATGCCCACCATCGGCGGCAAACTGCCCGGGCGCAAAACGCGCACACAGCCAGCCGGTCAGCGCGGCGCCCAGCACCACCCAGGGAAAGGGCACCTGCAAAAAGGCAATTGCTACGAAACTGATAGCTGCCACCGCCCACGGGACGGGGGCTTTGGCCGGATTTTTCAATGACTTGCTGCCGATGCGGTGCACCGCCTGCAGCACGATGGCCGCCACCGCCGGCTTGATGCCGTCAAACATCCCGGCGACCAGCGGCACGTCGCCAAAGGCCACGTACATCCAGCTCAGCGCGATCAGGATGAACAGCGACGGCAGCACGAACAACGCGCCGGCCACCACACCGCCCCAGGTCCGGTGCATCAACCAGCCGATGTAGGTGGCCAGCTGCTGCGCCTCCGGCCCCGGCAGCAGCATGCAGTAGTTGAGCGCGTGCAGAAAACGCTTCTCCGAGATCCAGCGTTTCTGCTCGACCAGCTCGCGGTGCATGATGGCAATCTGCCCGGCCGGCCCGCCGAAACTGATGAAGCCGAGCTTGAGCCAGAACCGGAAGGCTTCGCGAAAACTGACCGCCGTCGGTACGTCGGTGGTCTGCGTCATGCGCCAGCGCCTGTCATGGCTTCCGGCTTCCAGCTGTGTGTTTCGGGCGGTTGCCCTTGCCACACGGCTCTGGCTTCGCTGGCGCACCAGGCGTAAAGGGCGTCGTACAGCGGCATGGCGGCTTCCAGCATGCTGTGGTCGTCGGCATGCAGGCGGGACAAACCCAGCGAGAAGGCCAGCAAGCCGGCGCACTGCGGCTCCAGCGCCAGGCGGTCGGTGTCGGCCCCGCGCACGATGCGGGCCAGGCGGTCCACGGCCGGGTCTTCAATTTCGAACGCGCGAAGCAAGCCATCAAAACTGCACCACTCGCCTTCGTGCGACACCGGTGCGCCCGGAATGTCGTAGGCCACGGCGTGCAGTCGCGCCGCTTCACTGAAGACCTGCGCGGTCGGCACGTAGAAGAATTCGGCGCGAGTATCGATAAAACGTCGAATCAGCCAGGGACAGGCGATGCGGTCAATCTTCGGGCGCTCGCGGGTGATCCAGCGCGACGCTTGCTCACCGGTCACGCCCCAGTCGGGGCGCTTGCGCATGGTGGGCAGCGGCGTCGTGCGCCACCGGGCAATGTCGGATGCGGTGTCGACGCTGTCTTCACCACCTTCGATGCCGCCGGCCAGCAACCAGGCCTTCCAGCCGGCTTGCAGTAATTGGGCGACCGCGTCCTCGCTGGCCTTGTGGCCATAAACGCAGTAAACAACGACTTCGCGCGGCGGTTGCGAGGTGGCAAAAGCGGCCACCCCTTCGGGTTGGCAGCGCACGGCACCCGCCAGCATGCGCGGGCTGTCCAGAAAGCTGCCTTCGCGGCGAACGTCCAGCAGCAGGGGCGCGTCCGCGCGGCCCATGCGGACAGCGAGTTCTTCGGGGGTGATGCGGGGAACGGAAATGAAAGAGGTGTCCACGGAGTACTCCAATGAGTTGCCAGCGCTTGGACGGACACCGTCTATCTGTGAAGAGTCGGGAGGCTGAAATCCCGATGCGGAAATAATAGCATCGGTTTCGCGCAGCCGCCAGCCCGCTGCTAGCCGTGCTGGAACTTGAACACCGCGCGGCTGGCGCGGGCATTCGGCCAGAAGCGGACTTCCCGGCCGTCCTGCAGGCCAAAGGCATCCAGGATGTGGAGCCGGTTTTTCAGCGCCAGCGCCGCAAAATCCCGCAGGGTGCCGACCCGGATGTTCGGTGTGTCGTACCACTGGTAGGGCAACACCCTGGTGACTGGCATGCGGCCGCGCAGCACCGCCAGGCGGTTCGGCCAGTGGCCGAAGTTGGGAAAGGCGACGATGCCGGTGCGGCCGACACGCGCCGTCTCGCGCAGCATGACCTCGGCATTGCGCAGGTGCTGCAGCGTGTCGATCTGCAGCACCACGTCAAAACTCGCGTCGCCGAACATGGCCAGGCCTTCGTCGAGGTTGAGCTGGATCACGTTGACGCCGCGCGCCACGCAGGCCTGGATGTTGGCGTCGTCTATCTCCACGCCATAACCGGTGCAACCGCGTTCGCGGGTCAGGTGGTCGAGCAAGGCGCCGTCGCCGCAACCGAGGTCCAGCACACGTGAACCCGGGGGCACGAGACGGGCGATCACTTGCTGGTCGGCGGACAACCGGGGCGTCGACTTCAGCATGGCGTCACCTTGCTCTCGAAATAGGAGCGCACCACACCCATGTAGCGCGGATCATCGAGCAAAAAGGCATCATGGCCGTGGGGCGCGTCGATTTCGGCGTAACTGACGTCGCGCTGGTTGTCGAGCAGGGCCTTGACGATTTCGCGGCTGCGCGCGGGCGAAAACCGCCAGTCGGTCTTGAAGCTCACGAGCAGGAATTTCGCCCGGGCCCGCGCCAGCGCGGGTGTGAGTTTGCCGCCGTGCTCTGCGGCCGGATCGAAATAGTCGAGGGCCCGCGTGATCAGCAAATAGGTGTTGGCGTCAAAGTACTCGCTGAACTTGTCGCCCTGGTAACGCAGGTAACTTTCGATCTGGAACTCGACGTCCTGGGTGGAAAATTTGTAGCCGCTCGCATGGCCAATGGCGACTTCACGCAGCTGACGGCCGAACTTCTCGTTCATCACGTCGTCGCTGAGGTAGGTGATGTGCCCGATCATGCGGGCGATGCGCAGGCCGCGCTGGGGCAACACGCCATGGCGCCCGTAATGCCCGCCGTGAAAATCCGGGTCGGTCACGATGGCGCGCCGCGCCACTTCGTTGAACGCGATGTTTTCGGCGGTCAGGTTGGGTGCACTGGCCACCACCACCGCGTGGCGCACGCGCTCGGGGTACTGCAGTGTCCAGCTCAGCGCCTGCATGCCGCCCAGGCTGCCACCCATCACCGCGGCCAGGGTGGTTATGCCCAGCGCGTCGAGCAGGCGCGCCTGCGCCTGCACCCAGTCCTGCACCGTGACCACCGGAAAGTCGGCGCCGTAGATCTCGCCGCTGTCGGGGTTGCGCTGCATGGGTCCGGTCGATCCGAAGCAGGAGCCCAGGTTGTTCACGCCAATGACGAAAAACACATTGGTGTCCACCGGTTTGCCGGGGCCTATCATGGTGTCCCACCAGCCTTCGGATTTCGGCACCACGCCGCCCTGCGCATCGAGGTAGACGCCGGCCACATGGTGCGAGGCGTTCAGTGCGTGGCAGATCAGCACGGCGTTGGACCGGTCGGCATTGAGCGTGCCGTAGGTCTCGTAGCTCAGGTCGTAGGCACGGATGGACGCGCCGCTTTGCAAAGGCAAAACGTCGGCGAAATGCATGGACTGTGGTGTGGCAACTAGCAAAACAGAAGGCCCCAACAGAAACAGTGAACAAAAAGAAAACCCGGCATCGCTAAAAGCGAGTCCGGGTTCATGGATGTTCGTCTTTAGCCGTACTTTTTAAGCGCCCGCAAGCTGAGCAAATCGGCGCTGGAGGCTAGTATAAATGCAAGGCGTCAGACTAAACCACCCTCAACCCGGGAAATCCCATGTCAGAACTGTTTGGCTCCGATGCCTACGCCCCACGCGAAATTGCCGAACGCATTGAAACCGTGGGTGTGGCCAAGGCGCGAATGGCGACCTTGCCGCTGCTGATGCTGGGTGTACTGGCCGGGGCGTTTATCGGTCTGGGCAGCCTCTTTTTTGTGATCGTGAAGTCCGATGCCGGCTTGGGTTTTGCCGCGGCCCAGCTTGTTGGCGGGCTGGTCTTCTCCTTGGGCCTTTTGCTGGTGGTGGTGGCCGGGGCGGAGCTGTTTACCGGCAACAACCTGCTGGCCATGGCCTGGGCTGACGGCAAGATCACGAGCGCCGATGTGCTGCGGAACTGGGTACTGGTCTGCGCGGCCAATTTTGCCGGTGCGGCCGGGCTCGCGCTGCTGGTCTTCGCCAGCGGACACACCGGCATGAACGGCGGCGCCATTGGCCGTACGGTGGTAAAAATCGCGCAGGTCAAACAGGATTTGCCTGTCTGGGAGGCATTTTTCCGCGGCGTGCTGTGCAACGTCCTGGTGTGCATGGCGGTGTGGATGGCGATGGCAGGGCGCAGCGTCGTGGACAAGGCGGTCGCCATTGTTTTTCCCATCAGTGCTTTTGTTGCCGCAGGCTTTGAACACAGCATCGCCAACATGTACCTGATGCCACTGGCCATGCTGCTTCAGCAGTCGGGTGGCGTGCCTGCGGGCGAAACCATGATCACCTGGGGCGGCATGACCCTGAACCTGGCCGTTGTCATTGCCGGCAACCTGATGGGTGGCAGCGTACTGGTCGGCTTGACCTTCCACCTGATCTACCGGCGCGGCCCCAAGGCCCCCTGAGCGTCTTCAGCCCCAGCCGAACAAGGCGGCGGCGCCCAGCAACGCAAAAATCAATGCCGACACCAGGTGCACCACCCGGAGCGGCACTTTCTTCGTGACCTTGGCGCCCAGCCAGACCACGGGGACGTTGGCCAGCATCATGCCCAGGGTGGTGCCGGCGACCACGCCGAACCAGGCGTCATAACGGGCGGCCAGCATCACGGTTGCGATTTGCGTCTTGTCACCCATCTCGGCCAGGAAAAACAGCATCGCGGTGGTGCCGAACACGCCGAAACGCGGCAGGCGTCCGTCGGCCGCGTCATCGTCGAGCCTGTCCGGAATCAGCATCCAGCCCGCCATGGCGATGAAGGACACACCCAGGATCCAGCGCATCGTTTGCGGGCTGATCAAGGTGGTCAGCCAGGCGCCCAGGGCACCGGCCATCGCATGGTTGGCGATGGTGGCGACGAAGATGCCCGCCACGATGGGCCAGGGTTTGCGAAAACGCGCGGCCAGCACCAGCGCAAGAAGTTGTGTCTTGTCGCCCATTTCGGCGAGGGCGACGATGCCGGTGGAAATAAGAAAAGCGTCCATGAATGACTCCGGCCGGAAAAAACCCATGACTGCACGACATCCCCGGCCTGAACGGAGGCTGTGCAGTCAAAGGTCTCGCCAAGTCTGAACCGTTTGCGCCATGTCGTCCCTGTGGCAGGGACGGACAAGTCTGTTGACGCAAACCCCTCTCGCCCCCGCCGTGACGGCAGGAGGGAGGGAGGCTACTCCCCAATGACAAGCCGCCATTGTAGCGGGCGTCCCTCGCTGCCATGGAGCGGCGGAGCCGTCCAACTTGGTGCGCACCTCTCTGGCGCAGTTTTTGCTTGATTTTGGTGCTGTTGCTTTTTACAACCTGCTTTCGCACTAAAACTGCTCAAACATTCAAAGAGGGGCTTATGGACGCACTAAAACAGGGCTCGGACGCCTTGTTCATCCTGCTGGGCGGCATCATGGTGTTGGCCATGCATGCCGGCTTTGCCTTTCTGGAGCTCGGCACGGTTCGCAAGAAAAACCAGGTCAATGCGCTGGTCAAGATCCTGGTGGACTTCTCGGTGTCCACTGTGGTGTATTTCATCGTGGGTTACGGCGTGGCCTACGGCACGAGCTTTTTCGTGGGCGCCGAAGTGCTGGCCGCGAAAAACGGCTACGAACTCGTCAAGTTCTTCTTCTTGCTGACCTTTGCCGCGGCCATCCCGGCCATCATCTCCGGCGGCATTGCGGAGCGGGCACGGTTTTATCCGCAGCTGCTGGCCACCGCTGTGATCGTCGGTTTTGTCTATCCCTTTTTCGAGGGCATTGTCTGGAACCAGCACTTCGGCGTGCAGGCCTGGATCAAGGCACTGACCGGTGCCGAGTTCCATGACTTTGCCGGCTCCATCGTGGTTCATGCGGTCGGCGGCTGGCTGGCCTTGCCGGCGGTGATTCTGCTCGGCGCGCGCAGCAACCGCTACCGCAAGGACGGCGGGATCTCGGCGCATCCGCCCTCCAGCATTCCTTTTCTCGCGCTGGGCGCGTGGATCCTGACGGTCGGCTGGTTCGGCTTCAACGTCATGAGTGCACAGACCATAGCCAATATCTCCGGCCTGGTCGCCGTCAACTCGCTGATGGCCATGGTGGGCGGCACGCTGGCTGCGCTGGTCCTCGGCAAGAACGACCCCGGTTTTGTACACAACGGCCCGCTGGCCGGGCTGGTGGCCGTGTGTGCGGGCTCGGACCTGATGCACCCGCTGGGCGCGCTGGTCACGGGTGGCATCGCCGGCGCGGTGTTTGTGCTGATGTTCACGCTGACGCAAAACCGTTGGAAGATTGACGATGTGCTGGGCGTCTGGCCGCTGCACGGCCTGTGCGGCGCCTGGGGCGGCATCGCCGCCGGTATCTTCGGCAGCAAGGCCCTGGGCGGCTTGGGCGGCGTGAGCCTGGGCGCGCAGCTGATCGGTACCGTGATGGGCGTGGGTTGGGCGCTGCTGGCGGGCTTCGCGGTCTACGGCCTGATCAAGGCCACCATGGGTCTGCGCCTGAGCCAGGAAGAAGAATACGCAGGCGCCGACCTGTCGATACACCGCATCGGCGCCACCCCCGACCGCGAGGTCAACTGGTGATGGCCACGATGACGGCCGATCACCGCTTGCTCCTGAATTTATAGCTCCTTGCGCATACCCCTATTGGGCTGGCGGCCGATTTGGCTTATGAAGTTCGGCGAACCCGCTGCAGTGTCGGCGCCAGCCAGCGGTCCCGTCCGCATTTTTTTCTGCACACCCCATACTGCGGCGGGGTTAGTGCAGTGTTGCACGCTATCTGGAACATAAAAGCGCGTCTTTTGCGCCATGGCGGCGTTGCAAATCCGCGCGATACCCAAGGTATCGCTGTGGTTTGCGCCTTGCCCTGACCCAAAATCCATCGCTTTTATTCGTTCCATCAAGCATGCAACACTGCACTAGACTTGCCCCCCATGCCCACCTTTGAAGAGCAACTGGTTGAACACCGCGTCTACCTCATGCGTTTTGCGAGGCTGCAGCTGCGCAACGACGCCTGGGCGGAAGACGCCGTCTCGGAAACCCTGCTGGCGGCCCTGTCCAAACCACAATCATTTGGCAACCGTTCGCAGCTCAAGACCTGGCTGGTCGGCATTCTCAAGCACAAGGTCATCGACCTGATCCGCAGCCACGCCCGGGAGGTCTCGCTTCCCGACCATGGGGCCGACGACGAAGCCGATGGACTGGACAAGCTCGTCTTCCTGGCCGACGGCCACTTCGCCAGCCCGCCCGGCGACTGGGGTGATCCGCAGCAAACCCTGGCGCAAAGCCAGTTTTTCAACGTCCTCGATGCCTGCGTCGAGCGCTTGCCCCCGGCCCTGGGGCGTTTGTTCCTGATGCGCGAATGGCTGGAACTGTCCTGCGAAGAAGTCTGTAAGGAACTCTCGCTCACGCCGACCAACCTGTATGTCCAGCTTCACCGTGCCCGCCTGCGTCTGCGCGAATGCCTGGCCATTCACTGGTTTGGCCAACAAGCCCACTGAACAGTCGTCATGAAAATCCAGTCCCTTCCCCTGATGCGCACGTGCAAACAGGCCGCGGCATTGCTGGTGGCACGGGAGGACCGCGCCTTGAGCCTGTCCGACACCGTGGCCATGCGCCTGCACCTGCTGGCCTGCAAGGCCTGCCCGCAATTTGAAAACCAGCTGGTCACCATGCGCCTGGCGATGGGCCGCTGGCGCAACTATGCGGGCGAGGCAACGAGCCCGGACACTCAGGGGCTCAAGCCCGACTGATGGCAGCACGCCGCACTGCCGCTGCCGCCCGACCCCCCTGTATTCCCGAGGACGCGAACCCTCACAAAATGGGCTGGTTATTTGTGTGAGCAGTGTAAAAATTCGTTTTCTACGCCGCCGCTCTGGCACATCCCGACCATCTCCTTCTCACAAATACAAGTGGGTACAAACTTCCTGTTTTTCTCTTGAAAATCAATGCTCTTTCATCTTTTGAAGGAATGTTTTCGGCGCCTCGCACCGTCGACCGGCACGCCAGCTCTCGCGCTCCGGGGTAAAACCGGCCGCCAGCCCAGTGTTGATGCGGGTCCGCCCGGCCTGGTGATGGCAATATTTGCTTGTCTTCCCCGGCTCTGGCCGAATACCATGAGGGGTGTGGATGCGAATTCACACCAGTGAGGTGATCGGTCAGTTTCGCGCGCTACAGCGGTACGTTGGAAGATTGTTGTGCTTTCGGGACCCCATCGCTTTTGTTATTGTGTTTTAGAGGAGTCCCTTCATGGGCAACAAACTTTACGTCGGCAATCTGCCTTACTCAGTCCGCGACGAAGACTTGCAACAATCTTTTGGCCAGTTCGGCGCTGTCACCAGCGCTAAAGTCATGATGGAACGCGACACCGGTCGCTCCAAGGGCTTTGGCTTTGTGGAAATGGGCAGCGATGCCGAAGCGCAGGCAGCCATTGCCGGCATGAACGGCCAACCTCTGGGCGGTCGCAGCGTTGTCGTCAACGAAGCCCGTCCGATGGAAGCTCGCCCTCCACGCACTGGCGGTGGCGGCTACGGCGGTGGTGGCGGCAGCGGCAGCGGTGGTGGTGGCTACGGCGGTGGTGGCGGCGGCGGCCGTTCCGGCGGCGGCGGTTACGGGGGTGGCGGCGGCAACGACGGCGGCTTCCGCAGCCCCTACGGTGGCGGTGGCCGTTCCGGTGGTGGTGGCTCTGGCGGTGGACGCGGAGGCTACTAAGACCTGACCGCCAGCCTCTTCAGTTTTAGCTGAAGAAGCTTTAAAAAGGTTTCAAGACTCCGGTTTCGAAGCCTTTTTTGCATGGCGGCTTTTTACCGCTGGTCGCAAAGCGCTCCTGATTTTTCGGGATTTCTGTTGGTTTTTCTCATATCTGGCGCATAATGCACGGGTGTGGATATAAATTCATACAGGTTAGGTGATCGGTCAGTTTCGCGCGCTACAGCGGTACGTTTGAAGATTTGTTGTGCTTTCGGGACCCCATCGCTTTTGTTATTGTGTTTTAGAGGAGTCCCTTCATGGGCAACAAACTTTACGTCGGCAATCTGCCTTACTCAGTCCGCGACGAAGACTTGCAACAATCTTTTGGCCAGTTCGGCGCTGTCACCAGCGCTAAAGTCATGATGGAACGCGACACCGGTCGCTCCAAGGGCTTTGGCTTTGTGGAAATGGGCAGCGATGCCGAAGCGCAGGCAGCCATTGCCGGCATGAACGGCCAACCTCTGGGCGGTCGCAGCGTTGTCGTCAACGAAGCCCGTCCGATGGAAGCTCGCCCTCCACGCACTGGCGGTGGCGGCTTCGGCGGCGGTAGCGGTGGTGGCGGCGGCTACGGTGGTGGTGGCGGCGGTGGCGGCTACGGTGGTGGCGGCGGCGGCCGTTCCGGTGGTGGCGGCTACGGTGGCGGCGGCTCCGGCGGCGGACGCGGCGGCTACTAAGCCCCGACCCCCAGCCCCTTCAGCTTCGGCTGAAGACAGCTTTAAAAGGCTTCAAGACTTCGGTTTTGAAGCCTTTTTGCATAGCGGCCCTTGATTGGCGGGCGCCTGCAGCTATTGTTTTTAGCATCACAACGGCTTTGCCGGCTGCCGGTGTTTGCGCGGCCGGCCCGCCAGGGCCTTGTCGAACACGGCATTGGGCAACAGCCGCAGCAGCTTGGCCACCACGCCCATCTGCCAGGGAATCACGCGGTAGCTGGCGCCCGCCTCAATGGCTGCGAAGGCCTTGTCGGCAAACGCCTCTGACTGCATCAGAAACGGCATGGCGTAGCGGTTCTTCTGCGTCAGCGGCGTGTCGATGTAGCCGGGGCACAGGGTCACGACCTTCACGCCCGCAGGCCGCAACTCGCCGCGCAGGCTCTCGCAATAGCTGATGACCGCTGCCTTGCTGGCACAGTAGGCGCCGTGGCCAGGCAGTCCGCGAATGCCCGCCACGCTGCCGATGCCCACCAGCGAACCCGAACCCCGCTGCACCATGGCAGCCACAAAAGGATGAAAAGTCGCCGCCAGGCCGATATTGTTGGTGGCAAACGTCTGCGCCATCACCTCCAGGTCCTCGCGCACCGCCGTGTCCATGCCAATGCTGATGCCGGCGTTGGCCACCACCACATCCGGCACCCCCTGGGCCGCCATGCAGGCCTGCCCTGCCGCCACAATGCTGTTGCTGTTGGCTACATCGGCGCTATAAATTTTATAGCTGTCGGCGCTTATTCCCTGTGCCTGAGCCCATGATTCGACTTCGGAGGTTCGGCGCGCCACCAGTGCCAGCCGGTAGCCGGCCTGAAAAAACCGCAGGGCCAGGGCCTGGCCAATGCCGCTGGAGGCGCCGGTGATAAAAACGAGTCTGGACATGGAAAACTCCTGCCGGGCCTGGACAGGCTGGCTGATTCTTGCCGGCGGCCACCGGTCGCCGTCAGGGCGCGCCACCCGCGGGGGCTTTGCGCGGTACGAGCACGCCTTTGACACGCCCCTTGAGGTCTGCCACACGGTCAAGATTGTCGTAGGCAAAGGTGTCACCGGCAAACTGGTCGCTGCCGCGCGTGATGACCACCGGCAGGTGCGACTTCGCGCGCTCCTCGTTGACAAACACGTGCAGGAACTCGCCCTGGAATTCGAGCCGCGGAATTTCCTGGCCGGCTGCGTCCACGGCCGCTTCGCGCACCACGCGTGCATTGCCGATGAGCTGGACTTCCGAGCCGTCGGCATTGGTCAGGGCCCGGTTTCCGGTGGAGGTCGTCAGCCGGCCTTCCAGGCTGTAGCTGCGGATCAGCGCCTGGTCGATCTCCAGCGTGTCGGTGTCGGGATAGTGGCGCAGCTCGGCGCCGGAGACATCGCTTTTGAGCCGCCCCGCGTCGTCAAAGGTCTTGATGCCGAATTTGCGCATGTAGTAGTCCGGCTCGGCGCTGACCACCCTCTGGCCTTCCGGCGCCAGCGAGGCGGGCGTGTTTCTCACCAGCCAGTAAGTGCCCAGCGCCAGCACGCCCATCATCAGCACCGGGATATAGATGGCGGTGCGCTCCCACAGCAGCGACGCCCTGTCCAGCGCGTTGCGCCAGGCGGGAACCACGACGGCGGGCGGACCCAGGGAAGGGTTGGCAGCCATCAGGCGGTGTACTCCTGCAACAAGGCCGCGTAACGGCCGCTGGCCACCATCAGCAGGTCGCAGAACTCGCGCACGGCACCGTCGCCGCCGCGGGCCTGCGTAACATGCGTGGCCAGGGCCTTGACCTCCACATGCGCATTGGCGGGTGCGCAGCTGAAGGCAACGCGGCGCATCACCGGCAGGTCGGGCCAGTCATCCCCCATGAACGCCGCCTGCGACCAGTCCAGCCCCAGCGCCTTCAGCGTGCTCTCGGCCGCCGGTCGTTTGTCTTCGGTTCCGAAATGGGCGTGCACGATGCCGAGGGCCTGCAAGCGGGTCCGCAGCACGGCGCTGTCGCGCCCGGTGATCACCGCCGGCGTGATGCCGGCGCGCTGCAGCAACTTCAGGCCATGGCCATCGAGCGAATTGAAGCGTTTGAGCGTCTCACCCGCGGCATTGAAGCCGACCTGCGGCGTCGCCCGGGGGTCGCCTTCGGGGTATTCGCCGAAATACAGGCCACCATCAGTGAGCACGCCATCCACATCAAAAAAAGCCACTTTCACCTGCTGCGCAAGCAGCAGCAGTTGTGGCGCGAAATTCAGGGCAGGCACACAGGGTTTCATCAATGACTTCAAATGACTTTGGCACGCAGCAGATCGTTGCTGTTGAGCGCGCCACACAGGACACCCGCATCGTCGACCACCAGCACACTGGTAATGCGGTATTGCTCCATCATCGCCACTGCCTCCACAGCCAGCGCACCGGCACGCAGGGTACGCGGGTTGGGATGCATGACATCGGCTGCCTTGCTGCTGCGCAAATCCACCCCTTTTTCAATCAGCCGGCGTAAATCACCATCGGTGAAAATGCCACGCACCTGGCGCGCGTCATCGACGATGGCTGAAGCGCCCAGGCCCTTGCTGCTCATTTCGCGCATCAGTTCCGTAAAACCGGCCTGCAGGCCGACCGCCGGTATCGCGTCGCCGGTGCGCATCACATCGTCGATATGCGTCAGCAGTTTGCGGCCCAGCGCGCCGCCCGGGTGGGAACGGGCGAAGTCTTCTTCCCTGAAGCCGCGTGCATCGAGCAAGGCAACCGCCAGCGCATCGCCGAGCGCCAGCTGCGCCGTGGTGCTCGCCGTTGGCGCCAGATTGAGGGGACAGGCCTCCACATCCACAGCGCTGCTCAGGACAATATCGGCGTGCTGCGCCAGCGTCGATTCGGCCCGACCGGTCATCGCCACCAGCGTCACCCCGACCCGCTTCAGAGCCGGCAGGATGACCGCCAGCTCCTGGACTTCGCCGGAGTTGGAGATCGCCAGCACGATATCCCCCGGCGACACCATTCCGAGGTCGCCATGGCTGGCCTCGGCCGGATGCACAAACATCGCCGGCGTGCCGGTCGAGGCCAAGGTGGCGGAAATTTTCCGGCCAATGTGGCCGCTTTTTCCCATGCCCATCACCACGACGCGGCCCTTGCAGGCCAGCATGACCTGCACGGCTTTCGCAAATTCGGGGCCGACCCGGGTTTTCAGGCCGAGTACCGCGGCGGCTTCAATGTCAAAGGTTCTGTGGGCCAGTGCCAGCGCTTGCGCAGGGTCGAATTTCGCGGGATCAAAGCTCATGCCTGCATTCTATAGAGCCGCACTGCATCATGGCCTGCGATGGCCGGTCCCCACCCGGGGGAGAAGACCCCCATCGGCTACCATCAAAGCATGACCGCGCTCGAACTCACCCTGCTGTACTTGCTGGCTGCTGTGCTTGGCGTGGTCGCCTGCCGCTCGCTCAAGTTGCCGCCCATGCTGGGGTACCTGGCGGTCGGCGTGGTGATCGGCCCGAACGCGCTCGCGCTGGCGAAAAACTCCGATGGCGTGCGCCATCTCGGCGAGTTCGGCGTGGTTTTCCTGATGTTTGTGATCGGGCTGGAGTTCAACCTGCCCAAGCTGCGCTCGATGCGGCGTCACGTCTTCGGTCTGGGCATGCTCCAGGTCGTCTCCACGATGGTGCTGGTCACCGGCGGCTCCCTGTTCCTGGCGACGCTGGCACCCGCCCTCTGGAAGATGCCCTGGCAGACCGCGCTGGCACTGTCCGGCGCGATTGCCATGAGCAGCACCGCCGTGGTGGTCAAGCTGCTGTCCGAGCGACTCGAGCTCGATTCCGAACACGGCAAACGCGTGATGGGCGCGCTGCTGTTCCAGGATTTGGCCGTGGTGCCGCTGCTGGTGCTGATTCCCGCGCTGGGCGCCTCCCCCGACAAGCTGCTGATGGCCCTGGCGATTGCCGGGCTCAAGGCGACGGTGCTGGTCGGTTTGCTGCTGACCGGCGGCCAGCGCGTCATGCGCTGGTGGCTCACGCTGGTGGCCAGGCGCAAAAGCGACGAGCTGTTCGTGCTGAACCTGCTGCTGGTCACCCTGGCGCTTGCCTGGCTCACCGAGCTGGCCGGGTTGAGCCTGGCGCTCGGCGCGTTCATCGCCGGCATGCTGATCTCGGAGACCGAATTCAAGCACCAGGTGGAAACCGACATCCGCCCCTTCCACGATGTGCTGCTCGGCCTGTTTTTCATCAGCATTGGCATGATGCTGGACTGGCGGCTGGTGCTCGAACGCTGGCCGCTGGTGCTGCTGCTGCTGACCGTGCCGGTGTTGTTCAAGTTGGTCATGATCACGGCGCTGGCACGCGGCCTGGGCGCCACCACCGGCGTGTCGCTGCGCACCGGTCTGTACCTGGCGCAGGCCGGCGAGTTCGGCTTTGTGTTGCTGACACTGGCGCAGGGAAACAACCTCATTCCCCCGTCATTGCTCAACCCCATCCTGGCGAGCATGGTGCTGTCAATGCTGGCCACGCCTTTCATCATCATGTACAGCAACCGCATCGTGATGAAGCTGGTCTCCAGCGAGTGGCTGCAGCAGTCGCTGCAGATGACCACGATTGCGCGCAAATCCATCAACACCGACCGGCACGTGATCGTCTGCGGCTACGGCCGCTGCGGCCAGAACCTGGGCCACATGCTGGAGCGCGAAGGCATTCCCTACATTGCGCTGGACCTGGACCCGGACCGGGTGCGCCAGGCCGCCGCCGCCGGCGATTCGGTGGTGTTTGGCGATGCCGTGCGCCTGCAGGCGCTGATGGCGGCCGGCCTGGCGCGCGCAAGCGCCGTGGTAGTGACCTACCTGGACACCGCCAGCGCGCTCAAGGTGCTGGCCAACATCCGTGCCCATGCACCCACCGTGCCCGTGATTGTGCGCACACTGGACGACCGCGACCTGGAAAAGCTGCAGGCCGCCGGCGCCACCGAGGTCGTGCCCGAAGCCATCGAAGCCAGCCTGATGCTGGCCAGCCATGCGCTGGCGCTGGTGGGCGTGCCGATGCGCCGCGTGATCCGCGTGGTGCAAGACCAGCGCGACGCGCGCTACAACCTGCTGCGCGGCTACTTCCGCGGTGCCGATGACGACACAACAGGCGACCTGGAGCAGGAGCGCCTGGCCACCGTCACGCTGCCGCTGGTCACCAAGTCGGCCGGCCGGCCCTTGGGCGAGTTGGCATTACATGCGACCGGTGTACGCGTGATCAGTCTGCGCCGGGGCGGCGGCAAGGCGCTGGAAGCGCTGGACAACACGCTGCTCGAGGGCGGCGACACCCTGGTGCTGTCGGGCAAATCCGAAGCGCTGGCCCTGGCCGAGCAGAAACTTTTGCGCGGCTGAGCGCTCCCAGGCTCATGGACCGACGACTGTTCACCGGCGCGCTGCTGGCCACCCCCTTGCTGGCCGGCGCGCAAACCGACCCGCTCGCCACCCGCCTGCGCGCCGGCGCCTGTGTGGTGTTGCTGCGCCATGCGCAGACCGTGCCCGGCATTGGCGACCCGCCGGAATTTCGCCTTGACCGGTGCAGCACGCAGCGCAACCTCAGCGAAGAAGGGCGCCTGCAGGCCGGGCGTATCGGCCAGTGGTTCACATCCCGCGGCCTGCAACCCCGCGCCGTCCGGTCCAGCGCCTGGTGCCGCTGCAAGGACACCGCGGACCTGGCGTTCGGCAGCCACCAGGTCTGGCCGGCGCTCAACTCCTTTTTCGGGTCCGGCGGCAGGGAAACCCAGACGGCGCAATTGCGCGCTGCACTCGGCCGCATCCCGGCGGGCCATTTCGAGGTGTGGGTCACCCACCAGGTCAACATGACGGCGCTGACCGGTGAAGGCATGGCGATGGGCGAAGGCCTGCTGGTCGATGCGAGGGGCAAAATGGTGGCCCGCAGCACTTTTGGCTAACTCCATGCCCTCCACCCGCGACGCGTTCAATTTCGGCCCCTATCTCCGCAGCCACATCCGCACCGTGCCCGACTGGCCGACACCCGGGGTCCAGTTTCGCGACATCACGCCGCTGCTGCAGGACCCGAAGGTGTTCCGTGTGCTGATTGACGCCTTTGTGCACCGCTACATGGATCCGGCGCTGCGCCCCGACGTGGTGGCCGGGCTGGATGCGCGTGGCTTCATCCTCGGCGCGGTCGTGGCGTACGAACTCAACATCGGTTTTGTGCCGATCCGCAAAAAAGGCAAGTTGCCGTTCACCACCGTGCAGGAGACCTATGAACTGGAATACGGCAGCGCCACCGTCGAGTTGCACACCGATGCCGTCAAGACCGGCGACAGGGTGCTGCTGATCGACGACCTCATCGCCACCGGCGGCACCATGATGGCCGGGAAAAAGCTGCTGGAAAAGCTGGGCGCCCGCGTCATGGAAGGCGCGGCGATTGTGGATCTGCCGGAGCTGGGCGGCTCCGCCAAACTGCGTGACGCCGGTCTGCGGCTGTTCACACTGGTGGATTTCGGCGGCCACTGAGCCCGACCCACCACTATCAATTCAATAGCTGTCGGCGCCCGTCCATCAAGGGCCGGAGGGTGAATTGATTCAATATTTCAGAAAACGCGGGCAGCGGCGCCCGCGGCTCACACCAGGTCGCCGTACTGCGTTGCACTCAGCGCCGGCGCCGAAACGGGCATTTCCGGCATCTCGGTGTCTTCAAAGCCGGTGAGCAGCGTGTAGGAGTGTGGGCCACTGCGGGTCGACACGCCTTTTTGCACCACCTGCGCCGTGCCGCCGCTGGCGGACGCGGCGGCCAGGGCCTGCTTGAAAGCGGCCACTTCGTCGTCCTGAATGGGTTCAAAGCGGGAGGCGACCGGCGCCGCAACAGCCGGCTCGGCGGCGGCAACAGCAGCAACGACAGCAACAGCCGTCTCGACGGCGGTAACGACAGCGACAGCCGGCTCGGGCAGGGCGGCCGCCGCGCCTGCCGTCGCCGCTACGGCGGGCGCGTTGTGGGGCTGGGCGCCGTGGCTGCTGGGCCGGGGGCGGCCCACCGACACCAGCTCGTTCATGCGCCAGTACACGGCCGTCACCCGGATGTTGTAGCGCGACTTGGCGCTCTGGGCGATCATCACCTCGATTTCCGCCAGCCGATCGGCCTGACCGCCGAACTCCTGTGCCAGGTCCATCATGACCATGAACTGCTCACCGCGCGGGTCCAGGGACAGCACCTTGAATTTGTAGCTGGCCGACAGGACGCCGGCACGGATCATGGCCTCGCGCACGGCAACATACAGCAGCTCCCTCTTGGCATGCCGCTGGGATTTCTGCTCGCCGGCGTGTTCGCCGGTTTTCAGGGGCGTTGGCGCCGAAGCCCTGGCCCGCGCGCCGGCCACCGGCCGGGTCCGCTCGTCGCGCGTCAGCCCCGAACTGTCGCTGTCGGGCCGCGCCTTGCCGGAGACATGCTGGTCCTTGCTGGAGGTACCGGAAAACCAACTGAAAAATGACATCGCCTGGCGCCTGGAAAATGACGGCTGCGCATGCAGCGATCGGGGTGGTGTTGCAGGAGGCCTGCAACTTTCATCGGTCTAGTTTACTGAGTCCTCCTGTCAAGGCAGCCCGCGCCGGGCGGGCGGCAGGTACCGCCGGTAAGTCCTGGCGCCCATCCCTTCCCTGCAATAAATCACGTTATCGCCGCCTGAATGCACAGCCGGCGCCTTGTTTGCGCCCGTCTGTGTGGTGATGACGCCACCACGCTGGTCACGGTCAACCGCCCTCAGGTGACCGCCACACGTTTGGGACGGTTGTACAGGCGCCTGGCCATCACCCCGCCCATGGCCAGGCACAGTTCGAGCGCGATCGGGCTGTGCCGGTTGGACAGTTCCTTGAAACGAATCGCGGTGAGACACCAGAGCTGGCAGGCGTTGGAGGCCTGCACGGTGGCGTTGCGCGGCAGGCGCGAGAAAAAAGCGCCTTCGCCCACCATGGAACCCGCAGCCACCATGGCCAGCCGTATGCGGCCCTTCTCGTCCTGGTAGTGAACGCTCAGCGTCCCGCTCTCGATGAAATACAGGGTCTGGTCCGCCGAACCCTGCTCGATCAGCGACTGCCCCTGCTGCAGCGCGAAAGGCTGCATGTAGCCGGCCAGCACGTCCCACTGCTGCGCAGTAAGCTGACAGCGCAGGGCGTCGCTGGCATGGCTGTGCGCCATGGCATTGATCAGTCCCTGGATGTCAAAGCGGACCGCAGTGGGAAGGGGCGCGTTCATGATGGGTGGAAGATACCCTTCGCGGGGACCTTGCGGCAAGGGACGTTAACGCCCATTTACACCTGATACACCGACGCGCCACATGTAATCTGTTCCGATGCCGCCGTCGGCCCAGGCCGGGCCGCCCATCGTTAGCGTGCTATTTGCCGATGCAGAATTTCGAAAAGATCTCGCCGAGCAGGTCATCGGTCGTGAACTGGCCGGTGATGTCGCCCAGGGCATTCTGGGCCTGGCGCAGGTCTTCCGCCAGCAGGTCCAGCGCGGGCACCGGTGCGTGCAACTGGGCGGCGGCCCGCGCGAGTTGTGCCTCGACCTGGCGCAGCGCCCGCACATGGCGCTCACGGGCCATGAACACCCCTTCGGGCGCGGCCTGCCAGCCCACCACCTGCAGCAACTGCTGACGCAGCTGCTGCAGGCCGGCACCGGTTTTGGCGGAGATGAGCACGCCTGAAGAAACCGCGGCCAGCACGTCGGCACCGGCCATGTCGGACTTGTTCCAGACATCGATCACCGGTGTGCTGGCAGGCAACCTGTCGGTGATGGCGTCCGCGATTTCTGCGTCGGCCGCGAGGTAGTTCATGGCAATGCGGAGGTCCTCGGGCGTGCGCTGGCGCGTCAGGTCATGCAGGAACAGCACGGCATCCGCACTCTGGATTTCCGTCCAGGCGCGCTCAATCCCGATTTTCTCGACCTCATCGACCTCGGGCAGCAGGCTGTCGCGCAGGCCCGCGGTGTCCACCACATGCAGGGGGACCCCGTCGATCTGGATCAGTTCGCTGACCTTGTCGCGCGTCGTGCCCGCCACCGGCGTCACGATGGCCAGCTCGGCGCCCGCCAGCGCGTTGAGCAGCGAGCTTTTGCCGGCGTTGGGCTGGCCGGCAATGACGACCTTGATGCCCTCACGCAGGATGGCCCCCTGCTGCGTGCGCTGCAGCACCGTGGCCAGCGTCTGCTGCAGGCGGCTCAGCTGGCCCTGGGCATCGGCCTTTTGCAGGAAATCAATGTCTTCCTCGGGGAAATCGAGCGTGGCCTCCACCAGCATGCGCAGGTGCACCAGCTGGTCGAGCAGCGCATGAACCTCTTTCGAAAACTCCCCGGACAGCGAACGTGCCGCCGATCGCGCGGCCGTTTCGGTACTGGCGTCGATCAGGTCGGCAATCGCCTCGGCCTGCGCCAGGTCGATCTTGTCGTTCAGGAACGCGCGTTCGGTGAATTCGCCGGGCTGGGCCAGACGCAGGCCGGCGAGCCGCGGGCGGCCCGTGGCCGCATCGTTTTCTGCCGACGCCTCCAGGCAACGCGCCAGCAGCAGCTGCAGCACCACCGGTCCGCCATGGGCCTGCAACTCGAGCACGTCTTCGCCGGTGTAGGAATGCGGCGCCGGGAAGAAAATCGCCAGGCCCTGATCGATCGGCTGACCGGCTGCGTCAAAAAAAGGCAGGTAGGTGGCCTGCCGGGGGGTCAACCTGCGACCGCACAAGGCCTCAACCAACGGCGCCATGGCCTTGCCTGAAATGCGGACGATGCCCACCGCACCGCGGCCGGGCGCAGTGGTGATGGCAGCGATGGGGTCGTGGTGACGGGCCAGCATGAGGGCACCATGTTAAAGGGCCGCGAAGCGGCCCTTTTTTTCAGCTTACTTGAATTTCGGCAAATTGAACTGCGGCGGCACACCCATGCGGGTGTTGATCACCCACTGCTGCGCGATCGACAGCACGTTGTTGGTGATCCAGTAGAGCACCAGACCGGCCGGGAAGAAGAAGAACATCACGCTGAAAATCAGCGGCATGAACCACATCAGCTTGGCCTGCATAGGATCCGGTGGCGTCGGGTTCAGGGCCGTCTGCAGCATGGTGGTCAGGGTCATCACGATGGGCAGGATGAAGTAGGGATCCGGCGAGGACAGATCCTTGATCCACAAAATCCAGGGCGCATTGCGCATCTCGACCGAACTGAGCAACACCCAGTACAGGGCAATGAACACCGGAATCTGGATCAGGATGGGGAAACAGCCACCCATGGGGTTGACCTTTTCGTCGCGGTACATCTTCATCATGGCCTGCTGCATTTCCTGCGGCTTGTCCTTCAGCCGCTCGCGCATTTCCATGATCTTCGGGTTGACCGCCTTCATCTTGGCCATGCTGGCGTAGGCCTTGGCGTTGAGCCAGTAGAACGCGGCCTTGAGCAGCACCACCAGCGCCACGATGGACCAGCCCCAGTTCTGCAGGAAGCCATGCAGCTTGTCGAGCAGCCAGTACAGCGGTTTGGCCAGGATCGTCAGCCAGCCATAGTCCTTGACCAGCTCCAGGCCGGGTGCAATGGCTTCAAGCTGCTTTTCAATCTGGGGGCCCACAAAAAACCGGGCCTCCACTGTTTTGGTTGTGCCGGGTGCCACAGCCCCCAGCGGCGTGATCATGCCCACCGCATACAGGTTGGTATCGACCTTGCGCAGGAAGATGTCGCGCTGGACGCCGTCGGCCAGCATCCAGGCCGACGCAAAATAATGCTGCACCATGGCCACGTAGCCATTGCTCGCCTGTTTCTCGACATCGACCTTGTTTTTCTCGATGTCGCTGAACTCGACCTTCTGGTATTTCTGGGCCTCGGTGTAAAGCGCCGGACCGGTGAAGGTGGAATAAAACGAAGACTCGCCGGGCGGCTTGTTGCCGTCGCGCACCAGTTGCAGGTAAAGCTGCGGCGACGCCGCGCTGCTACCGGTGTTGACCACGTCATGACGCACGGTCATGTCATAAACACCGCGCTTGAGCGTGTAGGTCTTGACCAGCTTGATGCCACCGACCTCGGCCGACTCGAACTTGATTTCCAGGGTGTCCTGGCCGTCCTTGAGCGTGCGCTCGCCGGGGACGACGGTCATCAATGTCTTGTGGGTCGGGAAACTGCCGCCCTCGGCGCCGGCAATCAGGCCGGACTGCGCCACATACACACGCGCCGCACTCTCATCGAGCAGCACAAAGCCTGAGGACTGGTCAACCATGTCCTTGTGCTTGAGGAAGGAGGAGTGGACCAGCGTCCCGCCTTCGGTGTCGAAAGTCAGGCTCAGCACATCGGTATTGACGACCAGACGTTCCTTGGTGGCCGACGGTGTGGTGGCAGGCAGCGCACCAGGCGCCGAAACAGCCGCAGCGCCGGCCACCGGGGCCGGCACGGCACTGCCGCCGACCGGGCCGGTCGGCACGCTGGCGGCACTGGCCGGCTTGCTCGCCGGTGCCGTGGTGCTCACGGCGGGGGCGGGCGACGGGAAGAAGGTGGCCTTGTTGCCATTGAAGAGCTGCCACTGGTCCCACAGCAGGACCATGGAAAAACCAAAAATCACCCACAAAATGGTACGGCGAATGTCGTTCATGACGGCTTCTTTTTAGAGGGGATCGAGGTCACGGGCGTGACCAGACGGGTGAAAAGGGAAGGACGGCCGGAAGGCGGCGGCACCGGATCGTAACCACCGCTGCACCAGGGGTGGCAACGCGCCACACGGTAAAGCGTCAGGTAGCTGCCCCGGGCGGCGCCATGCTGCTGCAACGCCTGCAGCGAATACGCTGAACAGGTCGGCTCGAAGCGGCACGACGATCCCAGCCAGGGGCTGAGCAGGAGGCGGTAACCCTTGACCAGGGCCACCAGTGTTTTCTGCGGCAGGCGGCTGACCGTCACCGCCGCGCGGCGAAGTGTGGACAGCGCGCTCATGCGGCCTGCGCCCCGGCCTGCATCAAGGCCTGCACTTCGCTGCGGACGGCCTGCTTGAGCGCCTCCGAGCTGGCGCTGACAAATTCCTTGCGCGAAAAGTCACGACGCAAACGGATCACCCACCCGGAACGGGACAGGCGAGGCGAAAAATCAGCGCTCACGGTGTAGATCTGTCTTTTGATGGCGTTGCGCGTGACGGCTCGTTTGGCCCAGCGTTTAGGCACCATCGCCCCGACCCAGACATCCTGAACGGGAAACAGGTCCGGCGTGTCATGGGTCTTGCTGGGCACGGTTTGCGCGTTCATGGCATCGAGCGCATTGCGGTGCAATGCGAAATGCGTTGTTTTTGCAACAATGGCGCCAGCAAGGACTGCCTGGAACTGGGGTCGGGTTTTAAGCCGCTGCACTAGCGCCAAGCGTCCGCGAAGCAATAGGCCTGCTGGACCCGGCGCTTAGACAGCCAGGCGCTTGCGGCCTTTGGCGCGACGAGCCGCAATCACTGCGCGGCCGCCACGTGTTTTCATGCGTGACAGGAAACCGTGCGTACGGGCGCGCTTGACTTTGGAAGGTTGGTATGTGCGTTTCATGATGGGTCCTACAAGCTACAAAAAGCTCCCTTGTGCAAAATCTGAAAATTATGCGATTCGATCCTGGCGGCTGTACAACACAACCAACTCTGCAAGTCAGCATGGCCCGCAAGGCGTAAACGGTGCTTGAAAACAAGCACCTCCACGGCAAGCCGACCCGCTATGAATCAGGGAAACCCACGATTATCGCAGATTTCCCAACGCTGGCAACAAGTTAGGGGCCGCATTGCCGGTAAAAGCTGAGATCCCCCTGACAATGCCGGCGTCAGGGCCACGCAGCGCCGGGCCGTCGCGGTCCAGGAGACTGTCGGACTTTGGAAGCGTCGGCTGGAAATCGCTTTCGACGTTCCAAGCCCGACAGGCTCCTAGGTTAAAACCCGAAGTCCTTTTTTTGTGGATAACTAGGCCACACGACTACAATGACGGGTGCCAAAAATTAATAATATCCACAAGCAAAAGCATGCTGGCCAATGCGACTACCCAGCCCCCGGACGCCATGCGTGAGGGAGCCGTTCACAGTTCGAGCCAGGACTTGTGGCAAAGTTGCGTAGACCACCTCGCGCAGGAATTGCCCGAGCAGCAGTTCAACACCTGGATCCGCCCGCTGGTAGCCGAGGTCGCCGGCGACCTGTCCAAAGTCACCATCCAGGTTGCCAACCGCTTCAAGCTGGACTGGATACGCGCGCAATACGCCGGCCGTATTTCTGCCCTGCTGGAGAAGGTTTCCGGTCACAGCATCCACCTTGAGTTAGCGCTCGCTCAGCGCGAACCCGGCACCAGGTCTGCACCTTTGACGCGCAGCTTTGAGGGTAACGGCGTCACCGAGCCGGCTGGCCTGGGCGTCGCCGAAGACGCCGCCGGTGCGCCGTTCAAGAGCCGGCTCAACACCGCCCTGACCTTCGACACCCTGATCGAAGGCACGGCCAACCGCATGGGCCGTGCCGCTGCCATGCATGTGGCCAGCAGTCTGGGCCAGCTTTACAACCCGCTGTTCATCTATGGCGGCGTCGGTCTGGGCAAGACCCACCTGATGCACGCCATCGGCAACAAGCTGATGGTCGACAACCCCGCCGCCAAAGTTCTCTACATCCACGCCGAGCAATTTGTCTCGGATGTGGTTAAAGCCTACCAGCGCAAGACTTTTGACGAGTTCAAGGAGCGTTACCACTCGCTCGATCTGCTGCTGATCGACGACGTGCAGTTCCTCGCCAACAAGGACCGCACCCAGGAAGAGTTCTTCAACGCCTTTGAGGCGCTGCTGACCAAGAAGTCGCACATCGTGATGACCAGCGACACCTATCCCAAGGGGCTGACGGACATCCATGAGCGCCTGATCTCGCGTTTTGACTCGGGGTTGACGGTCGCCATCGAGCCGCCCGAGCTGGAAATGCGCGTGGCCATCCTGATCCGCAAGGCCGAGGCTGAAGGCACGGTCATGCCCGAAGAGGTTGCGTTTTTTGTCGCCAAAAACGTGCGCTCCAACGTGCGCGAGCTTGAAGGCGCGCTGCGCAAGATCCTCGCCTACTCGCGCTTCAACCTCAAGGAAATTTCCATCCAGCTGGCCCGGGAAGCCCTGCGCGACCTGTTGTCCATCCAGAATCGCCAGATATCGGTCGAGAACATCCAGAAGACCGTGGCCGACTATTACAAGATTAAAGTCGCCGACATGTATTCGAAGAAGCGGCCCGCCAGCATTGCCCGGCCGCGCCAGATTGCCATGTACCTGGCCAAGGAACTGACCCAGAAGAGCCTCCCCGAGATTGGCGAGCTGTTTGGCGGCCGCGACCACACCACCGTGCTGCACGCCGTGCGCAAGATGGCTGCCGAGCGACAGCAGATGACCGAACTCAACCAGCAGCTGCACGTGCTGGAACAGACCCTGAAAGGCTGAATTGAATACTTTTTGGGCCACTTTCCCCCGGTTTCAGGCTTGCCTGACAACCATGGGGACAACTTTTGAACAACTGATGACTTATCCACAGGGGAAGTGGATTTCCGGAAGTTGTTCATATCAAGCGGCAGGGTAGAGAGTGGTCTGACCACAAGGTTAAACAAGCGCCAAGTAGTTGATCAAAAAGAAGAAAATAGGGCTGTCCACAGAAACGTGCTTCCCTTATCTACTACTACTAATTTGAATTAAAGAAATAAGAGGTTAAGACAGTGATCGTTCTCAAAGCCACCCAGGATAAAGTTTTGTCGGTTCTGCAATCGGTCGCGGGAATTGTTGAGCGTCGGCACACGCTGCCGATTCTGGCCAACGTGTTGATCCGCAAAACCGGCGCGCAGCTGCAGTTGACGACCAGCGACCTGGAAATCCAGATCCGCACGACAGCCGAGCTGGACGGTGACACGGGCAACTTCACGACCACGGTCGGTGCACGCAAGCTCATCGACATCCTGCGTTCCATGCCCAGCGACCAGACGGTGTCGCTGGAGTCGGCGCAGAATAAGCTGATCCTCAAGGGTGGCAAGAGCCGCTTCACGCTGCAGACCCTGCCGGCCGAAGACTTTCCGCTGGTGCAGGAAGCCGCCAACTTTGGTCCCAGCTTCTCGGTGCCGCAAAAAGTCCTCAAGGAGCTGCTGAACCAGGTCTCGTTTGCCATGGCTGTGCATGACATCCGTTACTACCTCAACGGCATCCTGTTCGTCGCTGAAGGCAAGCAGCTCAGCCTGGTGGCCACCGACGGCCACCGCCTGGCGTTTTCGTCGGCCACGCTCGACGTCGAAGTGCCGCGCCAGGAAGTGATCCTGCCGCGCAAAACGGTGCTCGAGATGCAGCGCCTGCTCAGCGACAAGGAAGGCGCGATCGAGATGCAGTTCGCCGGCAACCAGGCCAAGTTCTCGTTCGAAGGCATGGAGTTCGTCACCAAGCTGGTCGAGGGCAAGTTCCCCGACTACAACCGCGTGATCCCGAAGAACCACAAAAACATCATCACCCTGGGCCGCGTGCCGCTGCTGGCCTCGCTGCAGCGTACCGCCATTTTGACCAGCGAGAAGTTCAAGGGTGTGCGGCTGAACATCGAGCCCGGCACCCTGCGTGTGGCGTCGAACAACGCCGAACAGGAAGAAGCGGTTGACGAGCTCGACATCGACTACGGCGGTGACGCCATCGAGATCGGCTTCAACGTGACCTACCTGATCGACGCGCTGGCCAACATGGACCAGGACATGGTGAAGATCGAGCTGGCTGATTCGAATAGCTCCGCGCTGCTGACCATTCCCGACAACGCGGCGTTCAAGTACGTTGTGATGCCGATGCGGATTTGAGCTGCACCAGCAGAAAAGATCAAACCGCCGTCCCACCGAACCCGCTAGCCAAAGCGGGTTTGGTCATTCAAGAGATTGAGAAAACGTAGTTCACCGTAGGTAAAACTGAGTTATGACCGAAGAAAACAAACCCAACGAAGCCACTCCTGACCATGCGGGCCGTGAGATGGAGGGCGTTCATTCCGGTGAAGGCGGTGAGGGAAGCTCCAATTTCCAGCCCAAGATCGACTCCAACCAGGCCGGCGCGTCCGAAGGCTATGGCGAGGGTTCGATTCAGATCCTGGAAGGCCTGGAGGCCGTGCGCAAGCGCCCTGGCATGTACATCGGCGACACGTCCGACGGTACCGGTTTGCACCACCTGGTGTTCGAGGTGGTTGACAACTCCATCGACGAATCGCTGGCCGGCCATTGCGACGACATCATGGTCACCATCCACCTGGACAACTCCATCAGCGTGGTGGACAACGGCCGGGGCATCCCGACCGGCATCAAGATGGACGACAAACACGAGCCCAAGCGTTCGGCAGCCGAAATCGCGCTGACCGAGCTGCATGCCGGTGGCAAGTTCAACCAGAACAGCTACAAGGTCTCGGGCGGCCTGCACGGCGTGGGTGTGAGCTGCGTGAATGCGCTGTCCAAAATGCTGCGCCTGACGATTCGCCGCGAAGGCAAGGTCCATGTGATGGAGTTCTCCAAGGGCTTTGTGCAGAACCGCATCGTCGAGCAGGTGGGTGGTGTGGACGTGTCACCGATGCAGGTGCTCGGTGACACCGACAAGCGCGGCACCGAGGTGCATTTCCTGCCCGATACCGACATCTTCCAGCAGAACAACGACTTCCACTACGAGATCCTGAGCAAGCGCCTGCGCGAGCTGAGCTTTCTGAATAACGGCGTGAAGATCCGCCTGAAAGACGAGCGCAGCGGCAAGGAAGACGACTTTGCCGGCGCTGGCGGCGTGACGGGTTTCGTGAATTTCATCAACAAGGGCAAGACCGTCCTGCACCCCAATGTGTTTCACGCCATGGGCGACCGCCAGAGCGACCAGAACACCAACATCGGTGTGGAAGTCGCCATGCAGTGGAACAGCGGCTACAACGAGCAGGTGCTGTGTTTCACCAACAACATCCCGCAGCGTGACGGTGGCACGCACCTGACCGGCCTGCGCGCGGCGATGACACGGGTGATCAACAAATACATCGACGACAGTGAGATTGCCAAGAAGGCCAAGGTCGAAGTCACCGGCGACGACATGCGCGAAGGCCTGACCTGCGTGCTGAGCGTCAAGGTGCCCGAGCCCAAGTTCTCCAGCCAGACCAAGGACAAGCTGGTCAGCAGCGAAGTGCGTGGCCCGGTGGAAGACATCGTCAGCAAGCTGCTGCACGACTACCTGCAGGAGCGCCCGAACGATGCCAAGATCATCGTCGGCAAAATCATCGAAGCGGCGCGTGCCCGTGAAGCCGCGCGCAAGGCCCGCGACATGACACGCCGCAAGGGTGTGCTCGACGGCATGGGTCTGCCCGGCAAGCTGGCCGACTGCCAGGAAAAAGACCCGGCGCTGTGCGAAATCTACATCGTCGAGGGTGACTCCGCCGGCGGCTCCGCCAAGCAGGGCCGTGACCGCAAGTTCCAGGCGATCCTGCCGCTGCGCGGCAAGATCCTGAACGTGGAAAAAGCGCGTTATGAAAAGCTGCTGACCAGCAACGAGATCCTGACGCTGATCACCGCGCTGGGCACCGGCATCGGCAAGGCAGGCGGCACCACCGGCAACGACGACTTCAACGTCGCCAAGCTGCGTTACCACCGCATCATCATCATGACCGACGCCGACGTGGACGGCGCGCACATCCGCACGCTGCTGCTGACCTTCTTTTACCGCCAAATGCCCGAGCTCGTCGAGCGCGGCCACATCTACATCGCGCAGCCGCCGCTGTACAAGGTCAAGTCGGGCAAGGAAGAGCAGTACCTGAAAGACGGCCCGGCCCTCGACAGCTTCCTGCTGAAGATCGCGCTGAAAGACGCCGCGGTGCTGACCGGTGCCGACCCCGCCAATGGCCAGGGCACGCTGCTGACCGGCGACACGCTGGCCGAACTGGCGCGCAAGCACCAGCTCGCCGAGTCTGTCATTGCCCGCCTGCGCGGCTACATGGACGCCGAAGCGCTGAAAGCCATTGCCGATGGCGTGGCCCTGAACCTGGACACGGTGGAAGACGCCGAGCGGTCCGCCGCTGCGCTGCAGGCCCAGCTGCCGACCGCCGAAGTGGCCGGCGAGTTTGACAGCCGCAACGACAAACCGATTCTGCGCATCAGCCGCCGCCACCACGGCAACGTCAAGAGCAGCGTGCTGACGCAGGATTTTGTGCACGGCGCCGACTACCTGGCACTGGTGGAAGCCGCCGTGACCTTCAAGGGCCTGATGAGTCAGGGCGCCAAGGTGACGCGCGGCGAGGGCGAGCGCCAGAAGGAAGAAAAAGTCGAGACCTTCCGCGAAGCCATGGCCTGGCTGATCACGCAGGCCGAAGGCGCCACTGCACGCCAGCGCTACAAGGGCCTGGGCGAGATGAACCCGGCCCAGCTGTGGGAAACCACCATGGACCCGACCGTGCGCCGCCTGCTGCGTGTGCAGATCGACGACGCGATCGAAGCCGATCACGTGTTCACCATGCTGATGGGCGACGACGTCGAGCCGCGCCGCGAGTTCATCGAGGCCAATGCGCTGCGCGCCGCGAATATTGACGTCTGAGGTGTTCAGCGCATAATTTGCAGCATGAACATTGCACCGGCCCAGCGCTCACAGATCGCCGAGATCTGCAGGCGTTATCACGTGCGCAAGATGAGCATGTTTGGGTCAGCAGCCATGGGGCAGGAGCGACCTGAAAGCGATGTGGATTTGCTGGTGGAGTTTATTCCGGGAGAGGCCCCCAGCGGCTTTGCGCTGGTTGACATGCAGGACGAGCTGTCTGCTGCGTTCGACGGGCGAAAAATTGACCTGGCTTTTCCTTCCATTCTCCGCAATGCCTACAGGCGCATGGCCATTGAGCCGCAATTGCGACCCGTTTTTGAATGACGATTGATCGCACGCCGGCACATCTGGCCGATATGCTCCAGTTTGTGCAGGAGATCCGCGGATTGCTTGCAGATCAGACGCTCGAAAGGTTTCTGGCGAACCGGGTGCTTTGTCTGGCGACGGAAAAACTGTTTATCAATCTCGGTGAAGCTGCCAGCCGCATAGACGTGGCGCAGTGTGGGCAGATGCTCAATGTGCCATGGCGGCAGGTGATCGGCTTGCGCAACATACTGGCGCACGGCTATGAGCAGGTTGAACATGAAACCCTGTTCAACACCGTCGCGCAGGATCTCCCTCAGCTTGAGGACGCATTGAGCCAGGAGTTGCTGAGGTATCAGCTGCGTTGAGATCCCTGCCATGAACGACCTGAAGCTCGATAGCTTGTATGTGGTTTACCCGGGGCTGCATCGCTACAAGCTGGCCGACGGCATCGAGGCGGTCCCGCTCTGGGCCATGCTGCCCGGTGACCTGGCATGACCCGCATCGCCGTCATCGACTTTGAAACCACCGGCCTGTCGCCCGCCATGGGCGACCGCGCCACCGAGGTGGCCATCGTGCTGCTTGAAAATGGCTGCGTGGTGGACCGCTTCCAGAGCCTGATGAATGCGGGTGTGCACATTCCCGCCTTTATCACCAGCCTTACCGGCATCAGCAACGCCATGGTGGCCACCGCGCCCGAGGCAGCCAGCGTCATGCTTGATGCCAGCCGCTTTGTGGGCAACGCGCCCATGGTGGCGCACAACGCAGCGTTTGACCGCAAGTTCTGGCAGGCTGAGCTGGCGCGGGCCGGCGCGGCGGCGGCACAGCCCTTTGCCTGCACCATGCTGGTCGCGCGCCGGCTGTACCCCCAGGCACCCAGCCACAAGCTCGGCGTGCTGGTGGACTACCACCACCTGCCGCGCGCCGGCCGTGCCCACCGGGCGCTGGCCGATGCAGAAATGGCGGCATCGCTGCTGGGGCAGATCCAGCATGACCTGCGCACCCGGCACCGCGTGGGCAAGCCCGACCACGCCTTGCTGATGACCCTGCAGCGCTGCGCGAAACCTGCCGTTCCTGCGTTGATGGCGAAATACGCGAATTTCGAACAGGCGTAAGTGACGTGATAAATAGCCCGTGACGCTATAAATTCAATAGCTGACTGCGCTTGTTGTACAAGGGCTGCAGCCTGAATTGCTTATGAAATGTGCCAGGAAGCCCTGGTCGAGGCCCCTAATCAGCGCAGCTTCATGCTGCTTGCATCTGTCGGGCCAAGGCCGTCAGGCTCATGGCTTGCGCACCGTGTCGAACCGGGTAGCTTTCTTCCCCGGGGTACACGACATAACGCTGGCGCAACTTGAGATCGTCACAGGCCATGCCAAAGCCCTTGTCCAATGAGGGTGCCGAGGATCGCTTGATCTCGATGGCTATTTCGGGTTGACCACCGCGCTCCAGCAACAAGTCGATTTCAGCACCATCATGTGTGCGGTAGAAATAGGGTTTCCAGCGCGGCCCGGCGCACTGGATCAGGTTTTCGATCACGAAGCCTTCGTAGCTTGGTCCCACGACCGGATGGCCCAATAGATCGTTGCTGGTTTCCAGGTCCAGCAGTGCATGAACGATGCCGCTGTCCCGTACATAAACTTTGGGTGCCTTCACGAGGCGTTTGCCGACATTGCCACTCCATGGTGCCAGGCGTCGTACCAGTTGCAGATCCACCATCAGATCGGTGTAACGCGTGACAGTGGGCGCTGATACGCCCAGTCCGGCCGCCAGCCGGGCCTGATTGAGCAGGCCGCCCTGCTGGTGGGCCAGCATGGTCCACAGGCGCCCAAGCGCCTGCACCGGCATGCGGGGGGCAAACATGGGCACGTCCCGCTCCAGGTAAGAGCGGATGAAGTCCCGTCGCCAGTCCAGGCTGGGACCATCGCCGGGTGCGAGCAGGCTCTCGGGAAAGCCACCGCGCAACCAGAGCGTTTGGGCGTCCAGACTGGCAGCGTTCGCCTCAAGAATGTCCACAGGCCCAATTTCAAGATAAGCCGCCCGCCCCGCCAGTGTTTCTGATGACTGCCGCATCAGTTCGAGCGCGGCCGAGCCCAGCAGCAGGAAGTGGCCAAATCGTTCCCCGCCAGCACGCCGGTCATCAATGATGCCGCGCAGCACCTCAAACAAGCCCGGTGCGCGCTGAATTTCGTCAATGACGACCAGTTTGCCGCTTTGCGCACGCAAGTAGGCATCAGCGTCATCCAGCCGCCGCCGGTCGGCCGGGCGCTCCATGTCCAGATAGACCGCTCCGCCCGGCCAGTCGGAGGCGAGTTTGCGGGCCAAGGTTGTTTTGCCGACCTGACGGGGGCCAAGCAACACCACGGCTGGCACAACGGTGGCCAGGCGGGTGCGCAGGATGGCTTCGATATGTCTCGGAATCATTGCCGTAAATCATACGACATACGTTCGATTTACGGCGTAAAAATTCTGAATATCCTCCAGGAAAACCAGCGCGCGGCACCAAATCGCTATTAAAAAAGTAGCTGCTTGCGCCCGCCCACCAAGGGCTGGAGCCATAAAACGCTCATAATCTGCGGCATGAGCACCCACACCCACCCCGCCACGCCGCTGTCCACCCACGACACCACCCGCATTGACGACACCCGCATAGGCGCGGTGCGCCCGCTGATCACCCCCGCCTTGCTGCAGGAGTGGCTGCCGGTGCCCGAAGCCAGCCTGAGCCTGGTGGAGCGCAGCCGCGCGGCCATCTCGCGCGTGCTGCATGGCGCCGACGACCGCCTGATCGTCGTGGTGGGGCCCTGTTCCATTCACGACCATGACCAGGCCATGGACTATGCCCGCCAGCTCAAGGTGCAGGCCGATGCCCTGGCCGGCGAGCTGCTGGTGGTGATGCGTGTTTACTTCGAGAAACCGCGCACCACCGTGGGCTGGAAAGGCTACATCAACGACCCGCACATGGACGGCAGCTTCGCCATCAACGAAGGGCTGGAAATGGCGCGGCGCCTGCTGCTCGACGTGCTGGCCCTGGGCCTGCCGGTGGGCACCGAGTTTCTGGACCTGCTGAGCCCGCAGTTCATCAGTGACCTGGTGAGCTGGGGCGCCATTGGCGCGCGCACCACCGAAAGCCCCAGCCACCGCCAACTGGCCTCGGGCCTGAGCTGCCCGGTCGGCTTCAAGAACGGCACCGACGGCGGCATCAAGGTTGCCACCGACGCCATCCAGGCGGCGCAGGCGCAACACGCCTTCATGGGCATGACCAAGATGGGCCAGGCCGCGATTTTTGAAACCCGCGGCAACAAGGACTGCCACGTGATTCTGCGCGGCGGCAAACAACCCAACTATTCAAAAGCCGATGTAGACGCCGCCTGCGCGTTGCTCAAACGCGCCGGCCTGCGCGAGCAGGTGATGATCGACGTGTCGCATGCCAACAGCAGCAAGCAGCACCAGCGCCAGATCACCGTGGCGGCCGAAGTGGCCCAGCAGTTGGCGGCGGGCGACCAGCGCATCACCGGCCTCATGATCGAGAGCCACCTGCACGAAGGGCGGCAGGACATCGTGCCCGGCACGCCGCTACGGCCTGGCGTGTCGGTCACCGATGCCTGCATCAGCATGGCGCAGACGGTGCCGGTGTTGGAGGGGTTGGCTCGGGCAGTGAGTGAGCGGCGTAGGGCCAAGTACTAAACGAATCCGATCGCGTGCGCGTGAAATACCTCAGTTGTGCTGCGGGAAGAAAGTCCGGATCGACAGCGCGATCAAAGCTGATCACGTGTTCACGATGCTTATGGGTGAAGGGGGCTAGCCGCGCCGGAAGTTTGTAGAGACGACGGGGTTGCAGCTACGGATATTGATGTTTAACCCAGTTATTTAATAAAGCCGAAACGACGTGCATGAGCCTCAAGAAATTTTGGGTCAGGGCCGTATCGGTCTGGCATCAAGATTTTCTTGTTGTTGAATCGCAGAAGTGCTTGCTTCATAAAGGCGTCTTCAGGTCTCAACGCTAATTTTTTGGATACTTGAACTCGAAAGTCCGGCATCACAGTAATCAATCCAATGTCGAAAGCGCGGTCATGCAGGACAGAGAGACAAAGACCGTTTTGAGGGTTCATTCGGTTTTTGAGATCACTGCTCCACGGCAGAATATGACTAGCGTTGACAAGTTGATCATTGGCCAGCCCAGTGATGCAGCAGCGAGCGCCGTAGTTTGCAAGTATGGATTTGCGAAACTTCCACTGGGTAACTCGGACTTGTATCGTCGCGGCGCGTGTTTTGCCTTCGAGGAAAGGTAAGGCGAGTTCTGGCAAATCTTCTTCAAGTGTTTCGCCGTTCTCGGCGGCAAGGCGTGCGTATTCGCAGGCCGATTCTGCTGCCATTGCATCCCAGTTGGAGTGAAATTCCGCCCAAACTGCTCGGTCAAGTGCCGAAGCGCCAGACAGACCGCGCAGGCCGCGAGCTGCGATAACTGGATCGAGGCTTGATAAATTGGTGAGCTTCATGGCCACAGAGCCAGGTGAGCGCCCAAGCCAGCGAGCCAACTGCCGCACACGGGCGTTACGCGCGTCGAGCTTTCCAAACGGCATTTGTGTGTATAGATGCAGCGTTGGCAAAAGGTGTTGGCGGGTCCAATCTACATTTGGAGCACGGGACATATGACTTCTCCGAGGTTGCGTACAGCAAGTATCGGAGATTTTGTACAGAGCTTTTTAGTTTTACCAAACTCATGCGCAATGCGCCAACCGTCCTAGCAGCCCTAACGACTTGTTGTCGTAGAGCAAGATGCCTTCAATGGCATCGAATTCTCCGATCGCAAAAGACGCGTCGGGGACGAATCTTCTTGCATCTTGTCGATTGACGATGGGGTCGCTTACCGAGCTAGCTTCGGTTGATCTATGTTGGGTGACGTGTGTTTGTCGGGCCCTCTGTTAAAAGTCGCCGAAGGGTCCCTATGCGGCGCGCAAGGCCTAAAGACGTTAATGAGCTTGGCCGATGTTTAATGCGGAATTCCACTGGAGCCCAATCGTGCGGGTTTTCGGTTAGTAGATAGCAGACACGATTCACAAAATGGATGCCGGGTGCAATCCATTGATCCGGTCCCTCGCAGCCATCTAAGACTGTCCAGACAAAATTTCGTGGGTGGTTTTGGACAATCTGAAAATCTTCGCCAAAGGTTTCGAGGCCATGGGCACCCCAATCTCGAAGTGAGCTGAAGGGTGCCGGAACGGACGGAAATACTCGTAAAAGACATCTTCGTGAAACACGATGGGCGTCTTCATTGGCGCTCCCAATGGGGCGATAGTGTTTCGTCCCAAGTTTTGACGGCCATTACTTTTGAAATAAAGTCCCGAACTGAGTCAAACACTGGAGCGCCTATTTCTTCGTCTGTTGCCGGTCGTAGCTCGTAAAACGTATGCCACACATGGTCATCAGCTGACGGGCCATTGCTGAACTTCCACAACTCGGCGTAAAGCGGAGGAATTCCCAGTTGTTCTGCGATAAAAAATTCGCCAGACTCAAGGCAAACCCGAAGACTTTCGATCTCCGCGCTTGAAGCAAGGCCTCGAAGCAAGAGACTTCCCCATGCTTTGTAATTGGAGGCATCGCGATAACAGTAATTGAATACGCTGAATTCGATCAACAGTCGCTCCTATACGGAACTAGAACCCAAAATATTTCCGCCTCGATGGCGCAGTGAGACTGTGTGATGAGCATAGTTACCCGAGACGACTTTGTGACCCAGGGCATTGCCTGGGGCGACACAACCGACATGCGACAGCAAAATGATGCGCCGGCGCGCACATTCGCCGCCTGATCTGGCGCTCGCTTGCATACGCTTTTCCGCATCGCTAAACTTTTCGCTTACCTTAAAAAAGGAGCCGCCATGCCCAGCCCTTCCGACCTTCCCACCAGCGTCCTCTCCCACATCTCCATAGGCACCAACGACTACCCGCGCGCCCGCGCGTTTTACGACGCGGTGCTGGGCACGCTGCAGATCAAGCAGGTCATGACGCATGGCGAGTCGGTGGCTTATGGCCGGGCTTTTCCGGAGTTCTGGGTCGGGCGGCCGCTCGATGGCGGGCGGGCTGCGCCGGGCAATGGCACACACATCAGCTTTCTGGCCAACTCGCCAGCGGAGGTGGATGCCTTTCATGCGCAGGCGCTGGCGCTGGGCGCGCTGTGCGACGGGCCGCCCGGCTTGCGGCCGCACTACACGCCGACGTATTACGCGGCCTTTGTGCGCGACCTGGACGGCCACAAGATCGAGGCCATGTGTTTTGCCGAGGGGGCGGGCTGAGGGCTTGCCGGCGCTGGCTTCGACCCTTCGACAAGCTCAGGGCAGGCTCAGCCCGAACGGGGGGCGGCGCCGGTGTGTGTGGCATGGATCCCGGGTCAAGCCCGGGATGACGGAGTTGCTGCCTGCGATGACGGAATTGCTGCCCGGGATGACAGCAGAATTGCTGCCCGGGATGACAGCGCATGGCAAGGCGCGGGGTGACGGTGTTGCTGGTTTGCAGCCCGGCGGTCGCCTTGCTGCTTGCAAGCCAAATTGGCCTCCGGCCCAATGAACACGGGCGCTGCCAGCTATTGTTTTGGTAGTGACTGAAGCGCCGCCACGGCTTCCACTTCAATCGCAAAGCCATGGTGCAGCAGGGGCACGGGCACCACGGCGCGCGCCGGGGGCGCTGCGCCTGCCCATGGCTGGTAGATGCGGTTGAATACCGGCCATTGGTCCATATCGGTCACATACACGCGCACTTGCACCAGCTGGGCCACGTTGCTGCCTGCTGCTTCCAGGGCCGCCTGCACGTTGGCCAGCACCTGCCGGGCCTGGTCTTCAAAGGGGGACTGGTTGAGTTTTTCACCCGACGGTGTGATGGGCAGCTGGCCTGAAATGAAGACCAGTCCGCCGGCCACCACGGCATGGCTGTGGTGGCCGCCGGGCGGGGCCAGGGAGCCGGGGTTGATGCGCTCTATGGTCATGGCGAATGCTACCAGCCGTAGAAGCGGGGCCAGGTGGGTCCCAGCGCCTGCCCGGTGACGGCGTGGTACTCGGGAAACTGCGCGCCGGTCGCGCAGGCATGGTTGGGCAGCACGCGCAGCTGGGTGCCGGTGGGAAAGCGTCTGGCGATGTCAGGGTCGGCCTCGCCGGTGCGGCTCACGATGCCGTGCTCCTGGTTGGCGCCGCTGAGGGTGTAGCAATCGATGCGCTGGCCGTTGACGTCGCACAGCTGGCCATAACCGTAGTCGTGCTGCTGCTTTTGCGTGCCGCGGTCGCGGCTCATGGCCATCCAGCCGGCGTCGACAATGGCCCAGCCCTTGTCGGGCTGGTGGCCGATCACGGTGGTGAGCACGCTCAGGGCCACGTCGTCGGGGGAGCACACGCCCACGTTGGCCATGACGAGGTCAAAAAAGACATACACACCGGCGCGCACCTCGGTCACCCCTGTGAGCTGCCGGGCCGACAGCGCCGTGGGCGTGGAGCCCACGCTCACGTTGGGGCAGGGCAGGCCGGCGGCGCGCAGGCGTTCCGCCGCCAGCACACACAGGCTGCGTTCCTGCTCGGCCATGGCTTGCAGGGCCTCGGGCGTGTTCAGCTCATAACTGGCCCCCGCGTGGGTCATCACCCCGCCCAGCGTGCTGCCGCCCTGGTGCAGCAGGGTGCCGATGGCAATCAGGTCGTCGCTGTGGGGCTGCACGCCCGAGCGGTGGCCGTCGGTGTCGACCTCGATCCAGACTTCAAACGGCACGCCATGTTGATGGGAAAAAGCAACGATGGCTGACGCAGACGCTGTGCTGTCGGCAATGATCTTGAGCGCGCAGCCCTGGCCAATGAGTGCGGCCGCCTGCCTGAGCTTGGGTGCCGCCATGCCCACGGCATACAGGATATCCCTCACCCCGGCGGCAAAAAACTGCTCGGCTTCCTTGAGCGTGGACACCGTGATGCCGCGTGCGCCGGCCTGGATCTGCGCCCGGGCAATGTCTATGCATTTGGTGGTTTTGACGTGCGGTCGAAATGCCACCTCCAGCGAGTTCATACGCTGCTGCATGCGTTCGATGTTGCGTTGCATGCGCGCGGTGTCAACCAGGGCGGCGGGGGTGTTGAGGTCTTGAAGCTGCATACGCCGATTGTGCGAGAAGCGAGCGGCAATGTCGCGGGTCAACCGGTATTTTCCGCGCACCAGGGGTGACCGGTCGGAGGCGGGATGAAAGAAGATCTGTCCTGCGCGCTGTGTTTTCCGCGCGTTCAATTCACCAGCGTGTTTCGCCGGTGACCCGCTCCACCTCGTTGATCGCGTAGGTGGTGAACTCTTCGATCTCGGTGGCTTTGTCGAACACGGCGTCGGCGCCCGCGGCCAGGCAGCGCTGGCGCATGGCCGGGGTGGCGTAGCCGGTCAGCACGACAATTTTTTGCCGCAGGTCGCGGTTGCCGCAGCTTTTGACCACATTCAGGCCGTTGCCCTGCAGCAAAAACAGGTCGACCACGGCCAGGTCCCAGTCGGTGGGGTTGTCGGCCAGCCATTGGCGGGCCTCGTCTTCGCTGCTGGCACCGCCCACCACGCGGGCGCCCACCAGTTCTTCCAGGGACTCGGCCAGGTTGGCGCGGATGACGGGGCTGTCTTCGACCAGATAAATTCGCAGGCGCATCGGGGATTGGTTGAAAAGAAGCCTGGGCAACAGGCGGGTGGGGCAGAAAATTCTTCAGGGGAGTCTACACAAGGATCGGGCCTGCCTTTAAACCCCCCGGCAGCGGCCGCCGGACGCCTGCGGTGTTGGCCCGCAGGGGGCGCGCCGCCGGGCTTTGCTGGCCGCGTTTGCATGCGGGTCTGCATGACATAAAACAAGAACAAGCCGCTGAAAAGGCGTAACTTGATGACATGGCCCAAGCCGGCAGCATGGCCGGCGTCTGGACCTTTTTCCCTTCATTCCAAGGAGTGCACCATGCCCAGCAGCAAGAACCAGAACCCGCGCGACAAGCAGCCCCCCCACACCGGCAAGGTGGAGAACGACACCAACAAGATGGGCGAGCAGGACGCCACCCAGCTGAACCAGGGCAAACGCACGCCCGACAGCCGCAGCGACCGCGAGGCGCATGTGGGCGGCAGCAACCAGACGCAGGCGCGGCGCGGGAAAACCACCGGGCACTGAGGCGATCGGTTTCAGGGGCGGGTGTGGGCCTCCAATCGGGGCCCGGCCCTTTGTAGGTGGGCGCCAGCAGCTATGTTTGTCATAGCGGGTTGATGATGGTTGCCTCGCTGGATCAATCACACCCTCGCTGGTACCATTGCGCCACGATGCATCCCCTCATCACGCAAAAGCGCGCGGACATTGCGCGCATCTGTCAGCGCCTGCACATCCAGCGGCTGGAAGTGTTTGGGTCGGCGGCGCGCGGCACCGACTTCGATCCGTTGCGCAGTGATACTGACTTTCTGGTGGAATTTGCCCCCGGCGCCAAGCGCGGGCTCGATGGCTACTTTGCGCTCAAGGCGGAACTGGAGCAGTTGCTCGGGCGCGGTGTTGACCTGGTGGAGCCGCGCAGCGTGCGCAACCCGTACGTGCTGGCAGGCATCAACAGCGCGCGTGAAGTGGTTTATGCAGCGTGACCCGCGGGCCTGGCTTTGGGACGTGCCTTAGTGCAGTGCTGCACGCTATCTGGAACATAAAAGCGCGTCTTTTGAGCCATGGCGGCGTTGCAAATCCGCGCGATACCCTGGGTATCGCTGTGGTTTGCGCCTAGCCCTGACCCAAAATCCATCGCTTTTATTTGTTCCATCAAGCATGCAACACTGCACTGGGCCGCCGCGGCCATCAAGCAGTTCACAGCCGGGCTGGACGCCGACAGTTACGCGCACACGCCGCTGGTTTATTCGGCGGTGGAGCGGAAGTTTGAAATCATCGGCGAAGCGCTGAACCAACTGGACAAGGCGCAAGCTGAACTGGCCGCCCGCATTCCCCACCTGCCGCAAATCGTGGCGTTCAGAAACCAGCTCATTCATGGTTATGCGCGGGTAGATCACGACACGGTTTGGGAGGTCATTGAACACTCACTGCCGGCGCTGGAAACGGTGGTCAATGAATTGCTGCAGGAGCTGGGTCAGGGCTGACGGGGCCAGGCCGGGATGACCGGCCCGGTGGTTCAGCGTGGCTTTTGCATGCCAAATCGGCCTCCAGCCCTTTATCCACCTGCGCCACCAGCTATGAATTCAATAGCGACGTGGCGTCAACCAGCGCAACCAGCCCAACCCGAACGGCATGGCGGCGAACGCCGCGGGCGCTCATAATCGCTTCCATACTTTGAGGAGATGGCGGTGGCAATACTGATTCTGGGTCTGGTGCTTTTTCTGGGCGTGCATTCCACACGCATCGTGGCCGACGGCTGGCGCACGGCGACGATAGGGCGCGTGGGTGAGCTGCCGTGGAAGGCGGTTTATGCGCTGCTGTCCATCGTGGGTTTTGTGCTGATCGTCTGGGGCTTTGGCCTGGCGCGGCAGCAGCCGGTGCAGCTGTGGCTGGCGCCGCGCGGCATGCGGCACCTGGCTTCTTTGCTGACGCTGATTTCCTTTGTGCTGGTGGCGGCGGCCTATGTGCCGCGCAACGCCATCAAGGCGCGGCTGCACCACCCCATGGTGCTGGGCGTGAAGGTGTGGGCGCTGGCCCACTTGCTGGCCAACGGCAACCTGGCGCATGTGGTGCTGTTCGGCACCTTCCTGCTGTGGGCGGCGCTGAGCTTTCGTGCGGCGCGGGCGCGTGACCGGGCGGCAGGCACGGTGTACCCGGCCGGGACGGTTTCGGGCACGGGCATCACCGTGGTGGTGGGTGTGGCGGTCTGGGCGCTGTTTGCCTTCTGGGCGCACGGCTACCTGATCGGCATACGGCCGATTGGCTGAACCCGGTGTCAGGGTCTGGCGTTCAGTACCCAGCTGCTGATCTTGCCGACCACCTCGGCCTCCAGGCCGTTGAAGCCGTGGTAGGCCATGGCCTCGCAGGGCGGGCCTCGCGTCTGGCCACCGCTGAAGCTCATCAGCTCGGCTTTGGGCGTCCTGGCCAGCCCGGCCATCAGCGGCGGCATGTCGGCAAACAGGCACACCCGGCAGGCATCCTGGGTGTGGTGCACCACCAGCACCGGCACGCGGATTTTTTCAAGCGGCATTTGGGGCACGGCGCGGGTCGCGCTGTCAGTCAGGATGCTTGCGGTCAGTACCACGCCGTCCGGACCACCCTGAGCCGGGCCGGCCTCGGTGGCGATGTAGCCAGCCGACTGGGTGCCGCGGCTGGTACCCACCAGCCAGACGGGTATGGGCGCCTGCTGCTTGAGCCATGCGATCACCGCCAGCACGTCGGCCGTGTGTTCAGGCGTTTGCCGAAAGTCGCTCAGAAAAGGCGGTGACTGGCGGTCGGACGGCGCGTCAATCACCGCAACGGCCAGGCCCGCGTCGGCAAACAGCTGGCGCGAGCGCACCAGAAAGTTGCCCTCACCCCAGAGCAGGCTGCCGTTGGAAAAAATCCGCAAGCCCCCGTGGCCGCCGGCCATCAGAATGACCGCCGCTTTGGGCTTGGGCGGGGTGATGTGGATAAAGCGCTGGGTGACGCCGGGGCGGGTGGGAATGTCCACCACCTTCTGCGTGGTTTGCGCCAGCGCGGCGGTGGCGGACAAGCCCAGTGCCAGCAGGACGGCTGCCAGGCCTTGCAGAAAGCCGCTTTCGCGGCTGTGGCGAGCGCAGCGGGTGGTTTTCATGATGTGCGCCTTCCTGTAGGCCAAATTGGCCGTTCGCCCTTGTTTCACGGGCGCCAGCAGCTATAAACATAGTAGCAAAAGCTGTACCCCTTTCAGTCGGCCAGCGCGGTCTTGATCCACTTGACGATTTCGTCGCTGGCCACGCGTGGTGTGTCCAGGTGCCCGCCGGAGACTTCGAGGTATTTGTTCTTGGGGTTGGCGGGCAGCTTGTCAACGAAGTAGGCCTTGATGCGGCTGAACAGCGGGTCTTTTTCGCCGACCACCGTCATCACTGAGGTTGTCGCCGGCACACGCGGCGCGGTGACGGACATCTCGGCGTCTGACGCGGGGTCAAAGTACGACAGGAAGTCTTTGGCGGTGGTGATCACGTTTTGCTGCTTGCCCTGGTTGATGTCGCTGAAGCGCTCGCGCGAATCCCCCTTGCCGGCGGCCACCAGGGCGCGGGCCTCGTCCACGCTGTCGCGCACCACCTTGAGCCCGGCATAGGTGTAGTAGCCCAAAGGAATATGCCCCGGCGCCAGCAGCACCAGCGCGTTGGCCTCTCCGCCGCGCGCGGCATGGCTCAGTGCGGCGGGCGAGCCCAGGCTGTGGCCGACGATGACAATTTTGGTGGCGCCCTGGTCGCGCAGTGTTTTGACGTGGGCGGCCATCTCGGTCATGGCCTTGTCCCAGTTGCCTTCCAGGTAGCGCCCGCGCGACCAGGGCATGTCGGGCAGGCTGACCAGCCAGCCTTCGCGCTCAAAGGTGGCCTTGAGCGGTCTGAAGTTCGGGTCCTGGTTGTTGCCGGGGTTTTTGCCGTGCAGCATGAGCACGCCGATGCGTTGCTGTGCGGCAGCGGTGAGCGGTGCCACGGACGCTGCAAGCGCAGCGCAGGTGATGGCCAGGGCAGAAAAGAAAGCGGGGAAGTGGCGACGCTGCATGAGGCTCCTTCTGGTGGTTTGGGACGGGGCCGTAAAGCCCGCCCGGGTTGGAACAGAGCCTGAAGTTTAGGTACAAAGTACAGCCGCCGGAAAGGGGAAATGCCCGCGCCCCCCATGAACTGGGGAGGTGGCCGGGGTTTGTTCGCCTGTTCGCCGACTGCTTGCTGGCTTACTCGTCCTCTTCCTGCCGGCTGCTGCGCCAGATGGCGCGCACCAGCCACAGGCCGCCCAGCACGGCGCCGGTGAAGCCGAGAAAGCCGAATACCGGCAGGCCCATCAGCGTGGGGCCGCCCTTGACCGTCATGACGATGGACGAGCCGATGATGAGCGCGGCAATCACCAGCGCCATGGCCAGGCGGTTGGCGGCGCGGTTGAGCTGGTCGCCCACGCGTTTGAGGTGGGCCAGCTCGATGCCGACGCTCAGGTGGCCGCGGCGCGCGTTGCGCAGCAGGCGCGAGACGTCGTGCGGCAGCTGTTCGGCCACGGCCAGGGTGCGGCGCAGGGTTTTCCAGGCGCGGCCGGCCAGCACCTCGGGCTGGTAGCGGGCGCGCAGCACCTGGCGCAGCATGGGCGTGGCCTCGGTGGCCATGTGAAAGCCCGGGTCCAGCCCGCGGCCCATGCCCTCGAGCGAGATGAAGGCCTTGATCAGCAGCGCCAGGTCGGGCGGCAGGCCCAGGTGGTGCTCGCGCAGCAGGGTGGTGACGTCGGCCAGCATCTGGCCCAGGCTGAGCTCGGCCAGCGGCGTGCCGTGGTACTGGTCGACAAAGGCTTCGATTTCGGTTTCCAGTTGCCCGAGGTTGGTGCCGTGGCTGTCGCCGGTCCAGTCCATCAGCACGTCGGCCACGGCTTGCGCCTGCCGCTCGACCAGGCCCAGCAGCAGCTGCAGCAGCTCTTCGCGCCGGCGCTCGGACAGGCGCCCAACCATGCCGAAGTCAATGAAGGCGATGCCGTTGCCGGGCAGGTAAAACACGTTGCCGGGGTGCGGGTCGGCGTGGAAGAAACCGTCTTCCACAATCATCTTGAGCACGGCGCGCGCGCCGCGCTGGGCCAGCAGGGTGCGGTCAAAGCCGGCCTCGGGCGTGAGCTGGTCGAGCTGGTCGCCGGCGATGCCGCTCACGAAGTCCTGCACGTTCACGCGTTCGCCGGTGTGCGCCCAGTGCACGCGCGGAATGACGATCCACGGCAACGGCGCCATGTTGGCGGCAATGCGTTCGGCGTGGCGGCACTCGCCGGCCAGGTCCAGCTCGCGGCGCAATGATTTGACCAGCTCGCGCACCAGCTGTTGCGGGCGATAGGGCTTGAGCGCGGGCATTTCCGCCTCGATCAGCGCGGCCAGGCGGCCGAGCAGGCGCAGGTCGGCCTCGATCACCTCGGTGATGCCGGGGCGGCGGATCTTGACGATGACTTCGGTGCCGTCCTTGAGTTGTGCGCGGTGCACCTGGGCAATCGACGCGGCGGCCAGCGGCTCGGTGTCGAAGCGGGCAAACACGTCTTCGGGCTCGCCGCCCAAGTCTTCGCGCAGCTGCGGCCGCAACAGCTCGAAGGGCACGGCGGGCACGTGGCTGTGGAGTTTTTCAAACTCGGCAATCCACTCGGGGCCGAACAGGTCGGCACGGCCGGCCAGGATTTGCCCGAGTTTAACAAAGGCCGGCCCCAGTTCTTCCAGGGCCAGGCGCACCTGCACGGGCGGCGTGATGCGGGCCAGGTCGGCGGCGGTGTCCCACTTGAGGGCATGGCCCGCGCGCTCGAGCTTGTCGGCCAGGCCCAGGCGGCGCACGCTGTCGCCGAAGCCGTGGCGGATCAGCACACCGGCGATTTCGTTGAGGCGCCCCATGTCGCGCGCCGCGCTCAGAGTCTCTATCAGCATGGGGGGATGATAGCCGCGCGCCAGGGCGGGGCGGCCGGTGCGCTCAGGGGGCCACGGCGGTCTTGATCCACTTGACGATTTCGTGGCTGGCCAGGCGTTGCCAGCAGCGCGCCAGCCATGCAGGGTGCGCAGGACCGTGACGGTAGCGTTGAGGTTTGCCGTGGCGTGTGGTCTGCGCAGGTTGCGGAACGGGTCGGTTGGCGCCTCAGGTCAACGCCAGCGCCATGAACGGGAAGATGGCGATCAGCAGCAGCACGAGCAGCATCACACCCACGTAGGGCAGAGAGCCGGCGAAGATGCTTTCCACAGAGACCTTGGGGTCGTTGAGGGTGGACTTGACCGTGAACACCGAGATGCCGAAAGGCGGGGTGAGCAGGCCGATTTCCACCGCGATGACGGTGATGATGCCGAAGTGGACCAGGTTGAAGCCAAGGCTGGCTGCGATCGGCACGGCCACCGGTGTCATGATCAGCAGGATGGAGCTGGAGTCCAGGATCATGCCGAGCAGCAGCAGGATCAGCACGTACAGCAGCAGGAAGCCGTAAGGGCCCAGGCCGGCGGCCTGCACGACGTCGCTGATGGCAACCGGCACGCCGGCCACCGACAGCATGCGGCTGTAGAAGCCCGCAGCCACCAGCAAGATCAGGATGCCGACCGACACCGCGCCGGTTTCGGTGAGCACGCGCCACAGGTTGCCGCCGCCGAGCTTGCGCCGCAGGATGGCGATGACGAAGGCACCGAATGCTCCCACGCCACCGGCTTCGGTGGGCGTGAAGAAACCGGAATACAGGCCACCCAGCACCAGGGCCACCAGCGCGGTAATGGGCACCAGCTTGGACAGCATCTCGGCGGTGGTGAGCAGGCGGGCGGTGCTGCGCTCGGCCGCCATCCCGGCCTGGCGCTTGAGGTCGAACACCCGGCCGGGCGTGAACCTTGCCATGAGCATGATCATGACGGCGAAGGCCACCGCCATCAAAAAGCCGGGGATGATGCCGGCAATGAACAAGGTACCGATGGATTGCTCGGCCAGCACGCCATAGATGATGAGCAGCAGGCTGGGCGGAATCATCATGCCCAGCACCGAGCTGCCCGCCACCGTGCCGGCGGCGAAGCTGGTGCTGTAGCCGTGGCGCACCATTTCGGGCACGGCCACGCGGGTGAAGACCGCCGCCGAGGCGATGGACACGCCGGTGACGGCGGCGAACACGGTGTTGGCCGCCACGGTGGCTACACCCAGGCCGCCGCGCAAGCGCCGCAGCAGGGTTTCAGCGACATCGAAAGTGTCCTTGCCGACGTTGGATATGGAGACCAGCAAGCCCATCAGCACGAAGAGCGGGATGGTGGCGAAGATGTAGTCGGCCACGCCGTTGTAGGCGGAGAGGTACAGCAGGCGCATGGCCATGTCGGCATCTTCGCGAATGAGCCAGATACCGGCGAAGCCGACGGCAGTCAGGGCGACTGCGATGTGCAGGCCGAACAGCACGAGAAAAACCAGGACTCCGATCAGGAGCCCGCCCATGGCCAGTTCGCTCATGCGCTTGCTCCGGTGGAGGGTTGCTGGCGCAGCAGCGAGGGAATGCAGGCCAGGTAGGCGACGGCAGCGGCGGTGGCGCCCAGCACGATGAGGGCCCGGAACGGCCAGGTGACCACGGTGAAGACCCCTTGCACGCCGAAGTATTCTTTGATGCGCATGGCTTCCGTGAACTCGGGCCAGGAGATGGCGGCCAGTGCGAAAAAGAGCAATGCGCCAACGACGACATTGAACACCTCAAGCACCTTGACGGCGTCCGGTGAACGCTTGCCGATGATGCGCAGCAGGAAGTCGCTGCGCGTCATGCGGCCGGAGCAGATGGCGGCAGCCAGCTGCAGGAAGACGATGGAGGCCACCGAGCGGGAAGCGAATTCAGCCACGCCGGTGATGGGCGCGTCGAAGAAATTTCGGCCCAGCACGTCGGCCACGATCAGCAGCATCATGAGAAAAATCCACACCGTGCCCACCGCGGCCAGCACGTTGGCCAGCCCCTGAAGGGGGTTGGTCAGACCGGTGACGGCAGGGGTTTCGCTGGCGAAATCAGGTTCGTTGTGCAAGGTTCACCTTTCACCTATCAAAGCTTGGGAAAACACCACCCGGCTGCGCTGCGCCGGGTGGCGAAGGTGGCGCGAGGCCGATCAGCGGTTTTGCTGGTCCCAGTCGCGCAGGGGCTTGACGCCACGGGCGCGCAGTTCGTCGAAGTAGGCCTTGAGCACCTGCTTGCCAGCCTCACCCGTGCCTTGCAGCCAGGGCGCCACTATGTTGGGCAGGCTGTTGACCCACTTGGTCTTCTCGGCCTGGGGCAGGTTGGTGATCTGCAGGCCGGCGGCCTTCATGGTGTCGAGCGCGGCGTTGGAGGTCTTTGTGACATGCTTGCCGTGGGCCACCGAGGTGGCCTTGCCGGCCTTGAGCATGGCGTCCTGTACTTCCTTGGGCAGGCCGTCGAAGAACTTCTTGTTCACGGCCACGCTGCCGAAGTACATGGCGCCGATGTCGATGCGGGTGAGGTGCTTGGCCACTTCGTACACGCGGGCCGGGCCGATACCGCTGGCAAACGACAGGGCGCCGTCCGTGACACCGGTCTGGATGTTCGTGTAGTAAGTGGTCAGCGCGCCGTCCACCGGGGTGGCGCCAGTGTCGCGCAGCCAGTTGGCCGAGGTGCCGGGCGCGTTGATGCGCTTGTTCTTCAGTGCGGCCAGGTCCTTGACGGGGAAGGTGGCGTAGATGTCGTAGCTGTCGGTGATCAGCGAAGACAGGGGCACCATGTTCTGGGCGGCCCAGCTGTCGCGCAGGGCGGGCACGGTGGCGTTGAGCTTGTCGAAGATCTCGATGAGCTGCTCGTGGTTGGTGGTGGCGAACGGGGTGAAGTAGGTCACGTTCTGCAGCGGCATGGCAGAGTTTTCCCACACGGTGCCGACCATGCCCACGTCCACGATGCCGTCGCGCACGGCGGCGCGGGTGTCGGTGAACTTGTAGAGCGTGCCGCCGTAGTTCTCGCGCCAGCGCACTTCGTACTTGGCGCCGCCTTCCTTCAGAATGCGGTTCACCTCGGGCTGGAACACTTCCTTCATGGCGAAGGCCCAGATGTTGGTGGTGGGGTGGCTGGAGCCGATGTTGACGGTGACGCGCTGCTGCGCGCTGGCGGTTCCGGCCATGACCGTGGCGCCCATTGCGATCAGGGTGGTGATCGCGAGTTTCGTAAGTTTCATGTTGTCTCCTCGGTGGGTGTTGTGGCTGGAAGTTCAGCCGGGTTGGCAAGGCGCCGGTGCCCCCGCAACGGCTTCATCAAAAAGGTCTGTCACCGCCTGGGCGCGCGCTTGCGCACGTTGCCGGTGGTTTCGCCAAACAGCTCGCGGCTGGCCACCAGGTAGGCACGCACACGGTCGCGCACCAGCGGTTCGTCGTAGCCCTCGTGGGCGCTCTCGCTGTACACGTCCTGCGCATAGATCCAGCGGCGCATGGAGATGTAGAAGAAACCGCCGTGCAAGCCCATGAGCAGTTCCATCTCGCGCTCGCTTGCCTTGGCGCGGCTGACCAGGCCGCGAAAGCGGCGCGTCTCGCGGATGAGGCGCGGGAACAGCCGCGCCCGCAGCATGGCAAAGAACCGGTCGGTGATGGTGTGGTCGGTCAGGCCCGAGAACACGAGGATTCGCACGAATTCCTGCGACAGGGTGATGGTCACGTACTCCGAATAGAAGGCCGTGAACTTGTCTTCGACAGAGCTGTCGGGATCGTCGAGCAGTGCATCCCACTCGGCGCGCCAGCGACCTTCGAACACTTCCAGGTAGACGCGGTCGATCAGCGCCTGCTTGGTAGGGAAGTAGTGGTAAAGCAGCGTGTGTGTGACACCGATGCTCTTGGCGAGGTCGCGCAACTGGCCGTCGAAGCCGTGCACCGCAAAGAACTGGATCGCGCCATCCAGGATCTGGCGCTCACGCTCGGCCACGCCCATGCGCCGGCGCGCCGGGGCAACAAGTGCATGCGGAAGGGGTTCGGGCACCGTGTCAGGGTTTGTCTGGATGCGCACGCTATTTACCTGCGGGTCAATGATTTGTACCATTGTTAACCGACTGGTAAATAAAAACACCCGTGAAAACCCGAGGATACAAGGCATGGAATTGACTGGAGACATTCTGATCGGCGCACCGCGCGAGAAGGTCTGGGCTGGGCTGAACGATCCCGAAATCCTGACGCGCTGCATTCCCGGCTGCGAAGGCATGGAGGCCACCAGCCCGACCGAGCGCACCGCCCGCGTGGCCGTGAAGATCGGCCCGGTGCGCGCCCGCTTCGTGGGCCATGTGCGCATGGAAGACATCCGCCCCAACGAAGGCTGCGTGCTGCGCTTTCAAGGCTCGGGCGGCGCGGCCGGCATGGCCAAGGGCCACTCGAATGTGGAGCTGTCAGATGAAGCCGGCGGTACCCGCCTGCGCTACACCGCCCAGGCGTCCATCGGCGGCAAGCTGGGCCAGGTGGGCGGCCGCATGATCGATGCTGCGGCCAAGCAAATGGCGGACCAGTTCTTCACCGCCTTCAACGAACAGATGGTGGGGGTGCCGTTGCTGGAGGCCGCTGAAGCAGCGCCTGCAACTCCTGCAGAGCCGGCGCCGGGCACCACCCCTGCGCCATCGCCCGCCTTCGTGCCGCGCACCGTTCACGCGCCCCAGCCCGCCGCCAGCGGCGAGGGCGTGCGCGTGCTGTGGTTCGTTCTGGGGTCCCTGTCCACAGGCTTTGGCGTGTGGATTGCCTCGCAACTGTTTTCCTGAGGAACGCCATGAAAGCCGCCGCCTTCGACTACGTCAAACCCGCCTCCATTGACCAGGTGCTCGCGTTGCTGCAGGAGCACGGCGACGACGCCCGCCTGCTGGCCGGTGGCCAGACGCTGATGGCCACCCTGAACATGCGCCTGTCCGAGCCGCAGCTGTTGATCGACATCACCGGCATCGAGTCGCTGCGCGGCATCAGCGTGCAGGACAACGTGCTGCGCATCGGCGCGCTGGCCACCCACACCGACATCGAACTCAGTGCGCTGGTGGCACGCCACGCACCGCTGCTCAAGACGGCCGCACCCCACATCGCGCACCGGGCCATTCGCAACAGCGGCACCTGGGGCGGCTCCATCGCCTATGCGGACCCGGCAGCCGAATGGCCGGCCTGCCTGCTGGCGCTGGGTGGCACCGTGATCGCGCGCGGCCCCAAAGGCGAGCGCCGTATCGCGGCCGATGATTTCTTCACAGGCCTCTACAGCACCGCGCTGCAGCCCGACGAGTTGCTGATCGCCAGCGAGATCCCGCTGGCTGGCGCCGATCACTGGTTCGGTTTCAGCGAACTGGCGCGTCGACACGGCGACTACGCCATCGTGGGTCTGGCCGCCACCGCCCGGCGCGAAGGTGCCGTGCTGCGCAACCTGCGCATCGTGCTGATGGGCGTGGACGCCACCCCGGTTCGGACCCGCCAGACCGAGACGCTGCTGGAAGGCAAGGCGCTGGATCTGGCCACAGTGACCCAGGCCGTGGCGAGCCTGCGCAGCGAGATTGACCCCCCGCCCGACCTGACCAACACCCCCCAGACCAAGCGCCACCTGGCTGGCGTTCTGCTGCAGCGCATGCTGCCCACCGCCGCCAGCGCCTGAGCACCCAAAGGAACACCCATGGCAGACCTGTACCCGATCAAAGTCACCGTCAACGGCAAGCCGCACCAGTGCAGCGTGCAACCGCGCACCCACCTGGTGGATTTTTTGCGTGAAGACCTCGGCCTCAAGGGCAGTCACCTGGGCTGCGAGCACGGCGTGTGCGGCGCCTGCACCGTCGAGCTCAACGGCCAGATCGTGCGCGGCTGCCTCACCCTGGCCGTGCAGGCCGACGGCGGACGCGTGCAGACCATCGAGGGCGTGAGCGAGTCCGGCGTTATCCGCGATCTGCAAGAGGCCTTCGTGCGGCGCAACGCGCTGCAGTGCGGCTTCTGCACCTCGGGCATGTTGATGGCGGCCAAGGAACTGGTCGAGCAGATGCCGGGCGCCAACCGCGCCGAGGTGCGTGACTGGATCTCGGGCAACTACTGCCGCTGCACCGGCTACCATGCCATCGTGGACGCGATCTGCGACGTGCTGCAACAACGCAAGGAGGCCACCACATGAAGCGCGACACCGTCAACCTCGAACCCGGCGTCGGCCAGCCCAAGCCGCTGACCCCGGTCACGGAAGACCAGCGCTACATCGGCGCCACCGTGCCGCGCGGCGGCATCGAGCGCCTGACCCAGGGCCTGGGCCAGTACGTGGACGACATCGAACTGCCGCGCATGGCCCATGTGGTCTTCTGGCGCAGCCCGATCGCGCACATGCGCATCAAATCAGTGGACGCCGCCTTCGCCCGCTCCATGCCCGGCGTGCTGCTGGTGGCGGACGGGCAGGACCTGGCCAAGGTGTGCAAGCCCTGGGTGGCCACGCTGGGCCACCTGGCCGGCATGAAATCGGCCCCGCAATACGCGCTGGCGCTGGACCGTGCCTGCTGGCAGGGCGAGCCGGTGGTGGCCGTGGTGGCCGAAACCCGCGCCGAGGCCGAGGACGCGCTGGCCTATGTGGAGGTGGACTGGGAAGAACTGCCCGCGGCCACCGACATGCTCACCGCGCTGGACCCGGCCACCCCGCTGATCCACCCCGAGCTCGGCGACAACCTGTGCTTCACCCGCAGCCTCGACGTGGGACAGGTGGACGAGACCTTTGCCAAGGCCGACGTGGTGGCCGCGATCGATTTCGAGTTCGGCCGTCACACCGGCGTGACGCTGGAGCCGCGCGCGCAGATCGCGCACTGGAGCCCGGCCGAGCAGCGCCTGACCGTGTACCACTCGTGCCAGGCGCCGCACATGATGCAGGACTTGTACGGCCGCCAGTTTGGCCTGCCGGCCAGCGCCATCCGCGTGCTTTGCAAGGACGTGGGCGGCTCGTTCGGCATCAAGGTGCACGCTTACCCTGATGACTTCGCCACCGTGGCGCTGTCGATCATGCTGGGTCGTCCGGTGAAGTTCGTGGCCGACCGGCTGGAGAGCTTCACCAGCGACATCCATGCGCGGCACCACAGCATCAAGGCGCGCATCGCCGTCAACCGGGACGGCGAGATCCTGGGCTTCGACATGGAGGACCTGACCGGCATCGGCCCGTACTCCATGTTCCCGCGCACCAGCGCCATCGAAGGCAACCAGGTGGTGAACCTGGTAGGTGGTCCCTACAAGCACAAGCACTACCGCGCCAGGCTCAACGTGGTGTTCCAGAACAAGACGCCCACCTGCCAGTACCGGGGCGTGGGCCACCCGATCGCCTGTGCCGTGACGGAGGCGCTGGTGGACCTGGCGGCGCAGAAGATCGGCATGGACCCGCTCAAGATCCGCGAGATCAACGTGATTCCGGATGACGCCTACCCGACCACCGGCGCTTCAGGGATCAAGCTCGAAATCCTGTCGCACGAGGCCAGCCTGAAGAAGCTGCGCGAGCTGATGAACTATGACGCGTTGCGTGCCGAGCAGGCTGCGCTGCGCAAGCAGGGCATCTTCCGCGGCATCGGCTTTGCCACCGTGATCGAGCTCACCAATCCCAGCGCCGCGTTCTACGGCGTGGGCGGTGCGCGCATTGCCTCGCAGGACGGCGCCACCGCGCGGCTGGACCCCGAGGGCAATATCACCGTGCTGGTGGGCGTGGGCGAGCAGGGCCAGGGCACCGAAGGCATCTACCAGCAGATCGCGGCCGACGCGGTCGGCGTGGACATTGCCAAGGTGCGCATTGTCACCGGCGACACCGACGCGACGCCGTACGGCGGCGGAACCTGGGCCTCGCGCGGCGCGGGCATCGGCGGCGAAGCCGTGCTGCTGGCCGGCCAGGCGCTGCGCGAGAACATCGTGAAAGTGGCGGCCATCATCCTCAAACGCGAGGGCGCCAGCCTGGCGGTGCGTCGCGACCGCATCGTCGACGCCACCACGGGCGAGGAACTGCTGCCGCTGGCCGAACTGGGTCGCATCGCCTATTTCCGCTCCGATACGTTTCCGGCCGATTTCACGCCGGAGCTCATGGTCACGCGCCACTACGCACAGCGCGATTTTCCGTTCATCTTCACCAACGGCGTGCAGGCGTCCTACGTCGAGGTCGACCCGGACACCGGCTTCGTGAAGCTGCTCAAGCACTGGGCGGTGGAGGACTGCGGCCGCGTGCTTAACCCCATGCTGGTGGACGAGCAGATGCGCGGAGCCATCGTGCAGGGCATCGGCGGTGCGCTACTGGAAGAGTGCCTGTACGACGACAGCGGCCTGATGCTCAACGCGAGCATGGCCGACTACCTGGTGCCGATGTCGGCCGAGATGCCCGACATTGAAGTGGCCCATGTCCAGACGCCTACCGCCACCTCCCGGCTGGGCGCCAAGGGCGCGGGTGAGGCCGGCACCGCGGGTGCGCCGGCAGCGGTGATGAACGCCATCAACGACGCCATCGCGCCCTTCGATGCCCATGTGTTCTCGCAACCGATCACGCCGCAGAAGGTGTTGCGCGCCTTGGGTAAGGTGCACTGAAGGGCCGGGGGGGCGCGGTTAGGCTGACCCTGCCGCATCACCCGATGCGGAATTGCGCCAAAGCGGGGGTCTGGCGCCTGGCCCGGTCCTGCAGGCTGTCATGGATGGCGGATCAGGTCCGCAATGACAAGTCAACGCGCTGCCGGGCAGGGCAGCCTACTTGCCGTCGGGCAGCTCGATCTTGACTTCGAGCACGTCGAGGTTGTCCTGGCGTTCCAGGTTGACCTTGATGTCGGCCGGATTGATGTTGATGTATTTGGAGATCACCGCGATCAAATCACGCTGCAGTGCCGGCAGGTAGTCGGGCTCGTGGCTGTGGCGGCCCGACCGTTCGTGCGCGAGGATGATCTGCAGCCGCTCTTTGGCGACGCTGGCGGTTTTTTTCTTTTCGCCGAGCAGGAAGGAGAGGAAGGAGGCCATGGCGGTTTACTTTCCTCCAAACACGCGTTTGAAGAAGCCGACCTTGGGTGCGTCGATAAAACGCAGCGGCTTGTCTTCGCCCAGGAAGCGGGCAATCATGTCCTTGTAGGCTTCGGACACATCGCTGCCTTCCATGTGCACGGCGGGCACGCCCTGGTTGGAGGCCTGCAGCACCGCTTCGGATTCGGGGATCACGCCGATCAGCTTGATGCGCAGGATGTCCTTGATGTCTTCCAGTGACAGCATCTGGCCCTGGTCCACGCGGCTGGGGTTGTAACGCGTGATCAGCAGGTGCTCCTTGATCGGATCGCCCCCTTCCATGCCGCGTTTGGTCTTGGAGGACAACATGCCGAGGATGCGGTCGGAGTCGCGCACCGAGGACACTTCGGGGTTGGTGACCACCAGCGCCTCGTCGGCAAAATGCATGGCCATCAGCGCACCGGTCTCGATGCCGGCCGGCGAGTCGCAGACGATGTATTCGAAGTCCATGTCGGCCAGGTCGTTCAGCACCTTCTCGACGCCTTCCTTGCTCAGTGCTTCCTTGTCGCGGGTCTGCGAGGCGGCCAGCACGAACAGGTTGTCGCACTGCTTGTCCTTGATCAGTGCCTGGTGCAGGTTGGCCTCGCCCTGGATCACGTTGATCAGGTCGTACACCACGCGGCGCTCGCAGCCCATGATGAGGTCGAGGTTGCGCAGGCCGACGTCGAAGTCGATGACGGCGGTTTTGTGCCCGCGCAGGGCCAGGCCGGTTGCAAAGCTGGCGCTGGTGGTGGTTTTGCCTACGCCGCCCTTGCCGGAGGTGACCACAATGATTTTTGCCATGCGTAAAAGTCCTTTTGGATAAACAAATTTTGGTTCAGGCGGGGCCGTGCGCTTCTTCTACCAGCCGGGGCCGCGGAACCGGCTTCGCCGGGCCGCAGGCGCAGCGCCCCCTCGGGGGGCAGTGCAGTACACGAAGTGACAAACGTGGGGGCTCACAGTGTTTCCATCACGAGCTTGTCGCCCTCGGGGCCGGGCACCAGGCGCACCTGGGTGGGCTTACCCCACACGCCTTCGGGCAGCGGGTTTTCGCTGGTGCGGTAGATGCCGGCAATCGACAGCAGCTCGGGCTCCAGGCTCAGCGCAAAAATGCGGGCCTCGGTGTTGCCGCGCGCGCCGGCCATGGCCTTGCCGCGCAGCGGTGCATACACATGAATGTGGCCGTCGGCAATGACTTCGGCGCCGGCGTTGACCATGGCCAGCACGACCAGGTCGCGCCCGCGGGCATACACCTGCTGGCCGGAGCGCAGCGGTTTGTCGATCACCAGTGCGCCGGGGGCCGGCGCGGCGTGCGCTTCGGCCACCGGTGCCGCCGCCTTGCTGCGCGTGGGGGGTGCCGGGGCGGCTGCGGGAGCGCTGACAACACGTGCGTCGGGCGCGGCGACCAGGCCGGCCGCCAGGGCGGCGGCCAGTTGCGCCGGGTTGCCGCCGCGGACCGCCAGGGGGGCGACGCGGTACGGACGCAGCAGCGCGATCAGCGCCGCAAAATCAACCGTGGCCGCATCAAGGGGCAGTTGCGCGAGGTCGATGACCAGCGGGTCGTTGTCGAAAAAATCCGGAATGTCACCGAAGCGCAGCGCCATCTCGCGCGACAGGGCGCTGAGGTCGGAGGACTTGAGGAGCAGCGCCACCAGGGGCAGGTTGGCGCTTTTGATTTCGAAGGTGGCGGGGGTGCTGGCCGGGATGGCAACGGTCATGGGGGATAGGCGTCGCGTCGTCGCGGAAAGGAGAGAAAAACGGGCGGTTCAGACGGGTCTGAAAGGGACGAATCTTAACAGCGGGGCATGACGCAGTTGTGAGCGAATGAAACGCCTGCGATGGTGCGGGGAGGCGTCTCACGACACTGCAAGTCCACGTTCTGCGCATGACCCTGGTGCACGGTGCGCACCACGGCCGAGGTGGTGCTGGCCTTGCTGCCGGGCTGGCAGTTCGGCCGAGAACCCGATGCGACCACCGGCTTCATGGAAATGGTGGCGGTGCGCCGGCGCGACTGAGCGAACAGCCCTTTTCTTCGTAACTACTCAGGTCGTCCGGGCTGGCTTTACTCCCTCTCCCCCTGGGAGAGGGCGGGGGTGAGGGCTGGCGGTTTGTGCGTAGCGCTATCGCATGTTGTGGCTTGCTGGCCCCTCACCCCAACCCTCCCAGAGGGCGAGGGGGCAAGAAAAGCGTGCTGCATGCGGCGACCTGGGGCGTGACATTTTTTCCAGCAAAACCGGCCTCCAGCCCTTGCTGGCCAGTCGCAGACAGCTATGTAAATAATAGCGTCACTGTGGCTGCCGAGCGGCGGCGTTGATATTGCGTGCCGTGCCGAGCAGGGTGGCGCACAGGACTTCTTCGCCCTGGCTGCTGACGGCGTACACGTCTGCCGCACAGATGGTCAGCAGCTTGCCCGCGCTGACCACTCGCCCCCGTGCGCGCAGCAGCGCGCCTTGCGCGGGCGCCAGCAGCTTGATCGTCGCGTCCACCGTGGCGTTGACCCAGCCCGGTGCCAGCAAGGTAGCGGCGGCCGCCACGGCGGCAAAGTCGGCCACGGCAAACACCGCGGTGGCCTGCAGCTGGCCGGGGCGAAAGCAGAAGGCTTCGAGCACCGGGATTTCGACCTCCACTGCGCCGGGCACGATGCGCCTGAAGGCCAGGCCCAAGGTGCGGGCCATGGGCATGGCGAGCACCAGTTGTTCAAGCGGCTGGAACTGCGGGGAGCTGTGCGTGGCTTCGGTTGTCATGGCGTGGGTTTCCTGCGTGGTGTGGAAAGGGCGGCGGGCCAGGGTGCCTTGCCGTTGAGAGTGGCCGCGAGGCGTTTCGCTTTTTTTGCCTGGTGCTCGCCCTGCTGTTTGTGCATCCACGCGATGTGCGCGACCACGGCGCGGCGCTGGGTTTTGAGCTCGCCGATTTGCGCGTCTATTTCGGCCACGCGGGCCTGCATGGCTTCGACCATCTGTTCAAAGCTCAGCCGCCCGGTGCGGTAAGCGGGAAGCTGCGCCGCGATGGCCTTGAGTGAAAAGCCGATGCGGCGCGACATGGCGATGAAGACCACCTCGCGGCGCATGGCTTCGGTGTATTCGCGGTAGCCGCTGGCGCGGCGCGCGGGCTGGAGCATGCCGAGCTTTTCATAGTGGCGCAGGGCGTGCACGGAAACGCCGGTGCGTTGGGCGAGTTCAGAGATCTGCATGGGCATCACATTAGCAAGCTTCGCCCTGCACGAAGCTTGGTGTAAGTTCCGCCGCCGTCACCTGCGCGGCAGCTGGCCTGCGGCGCACAACTGTTACAGCCATGCGGGCTGGCTGCCGGTAAGCCGCGGCGTGAGCGAGTCCCATGATGAAACTGGGGACCTGCCACTGTGCGTGCGCATCAGGAAAAAGGAGACGGGATAAGCATGCAACACCGCACTGGAAGCCCTTGCGCCAGGACAAGCCGCCGCGCTCCGGCGGGTGATAGGCTGGCGCCTTGCCCCTGAAAGAAGGAGAGTTTCATGACGACCCCTTTCTCAAATTACCCACGCTGTTCAGCTTCCTTGTTGCCTTTGTTTGCCGCCCTGTTGCTGGCGGGCGGTGCAGCACTGGCTCAGGACAACACGCCTGTGCCCGGCCCGCGCATCAACCGCAACCCGGAGTTTCGCCAGAACCTGCCGCCGGCACCGCCCGTGGAGCCGGACCCGCGCGACTCGACCACGCGGCCGGTGCAGCCGGCCGAGCAGCCACCGGCCGATGGCCGCAGTGTGGTGCTGCCGCTGCCCGGGCCGCAGGCGCCCGCGTCTGCACCAGCGCTACCGGCCTCCGGCACGCCGGGGCGTTGACCCCGGATTTTTTAGCTAAATAGGGCCCCAGCCCTTATGTAGCGTGCGCAAACAGCTATCAAATGAGGAGCGTCTGCAAGGTGTCTGGCGAAGTGTCCAGCGCGTCGAGTGACAGCTGAGTCGGTGCGCCCTGCGGTTGCGCGGGGACGGCCAGCGCGGCCCGGGGCTGCGGCACGCGTCTGGCCATGCGTGTCGCGGGTTGCGCGACCTGGCGGTGCTTGCGCTGGTGCGCGGCCGACACCTGCGGGGGGAGCTGTCCGGTCTCGGGGTGCTTGCGCGGGTACCTGTGCTGCATGTCCTTGGGCATCGCCCGCCGCTTCCGGCGCGCGGGCCTGAAGATGTGTTCATAACAGCGGAGCCAGCGTTTTTCGCCGGCGTCGGGTGAGGGCGCGTCTTCCTGGCTGGCGCCGGGGCCGAAGTGGAGTTGCGCGCCATCCCATTGCGCACTGATGTCCGGGGTCAGCAGAGCCCAGCGCATCTGCGCAAAGCGCCGCGCCAAAAACGGCGCGACGGCCTGGACAATGTGGTGCCCGGGCTCGAACCAAGCCACATGCAGGGGTCCGCCCTCGGGATGGTTGCGAAAGCTCTCGTCCTGCACGCTGTGAAAGTGCACAAAGGCCTTCATGCTGTGCATCTCGTCCCGCACCTCTTGCGCCATGCGACGGGCTTCGGCGCGGTCGGCGTCCAGCGGGTCGTGGCGCAAGCCGGGTTCATGCACCAGGCGCCACAGCAGGCGGTAAAGCAGCTCAAAGCGCCTCGGGTCGCGGTGCAGGATGGCGCTTTCGCACAGGGCCACAAATTCGGGCGGCACCTGTACCGCGGGGGCATCGCCGGCGGCGGCGTGGTTTTGCGGCGGCGCGGCCGGCCGGTGCTGCGGCGGCACATCACTGCAGTGCCAGCTGACCTGCGTGGGCGGGATTTGTTGTGCCAGCAGGCTGCGTGCGGCGCGCCGGAAGCCTTCCAGGTCGCCGGGGCCCTGCAGCGTGACGGTCAGCAGCGCCTGCGGGAAAAGGTCGTTCGTCAGGGGATCACTCATCATGCCCATGCAGCGCTCCTTGGGTGGCCGGGGTTGCCACCACACCCCGATGGTGCGCGTTGTGGAGGGACTGACGCTGTAGTCCGGCAGGCTGACTGGACTGCAGGCTGGGGCGCGTCCGGGGCGCCGGAAAAGGGAAGTGCGGCAGCTGCGGCCAGCCACGGGGTTGCGGCGCCTGCGGCTGGGTGGGCACGACGCGCTGAATGGGCAGCGGCGGCGGTTTGGCGGGGGTGTTGCGGTGTATCCACTGTAATAATATACAGTGGTTTGGCGATTTTGACCAGTCCCGGGCGGAGCGGGCCACCGACATGTCCTGTCTTTCAGGGCAAAAAACGGCGGCAACGGCGTCTAAACAGCGGCAATACCGGGCAAATGCCTGGGGACGGTGATCAGGCTCTAGCTGGAAGCTTCAGCCGTGGCAGCCTCAGCCGGGGTGGCCGCTGGCGCCGTTTTTTTTGCCCGCACTTCCATGACCAGGTAGATCGCCGTCGCGAGCGCCAGGGGCACCAGGTAATAGATGACCCGGTAGGCCACCAGGGCGGCCAGCAGCTGGTGCGTGGGCATGGCACGCGAGAGCAGGGCCACAAACACCGCTTCCAGCACGCCCAGGCCGGCCGGCACGTGGGCGATGACGCCCGCCACCGCGGCCACCAGCAACACGCCGGCCACCGCCGGAAAAGCGATTTTCTGCTGCAGCAGCACAAACACCAGGCTGCTCATGAGCAGCCAGTTCGTCGCCCCCATCGTTACCTGCAGCAGCGCCATCCTGCCGGAGGGAAGTTCCAGCCGGTGGCCACGCAGGGTGACGCTGCGCTGGCGCGACAGGGCGCACAGCAGCAGGTAGGCCACGGCAGTCGCCAGCAGCACAAAACCCAGGACCTGCAGGCCGGCGCTGCCCAACGTCCAGCCGCGCGGCAAGGCGGGCGTGGCAAAGGCGAAGATCAGGCCCCCCAGCAACAGGTAGCCGGTCCAGTTGGTCAGCATGCTGAGCGACAGGATCCGGGTGATGGTCCCGACGTCCAGCTTCAGCCGGGAATAAAGCCGGTAACGGAAGGCGACGCCGCCCACCAGCGAGCCGAGGTTGAGGTTGAACACATAACTGATGAAGGTGACCAGCAGCACCGTGGGCGCGCGCAGTGTGTGGCCGGTGTAGTGCCGCCCCAGCAGGTCAAAGCAGCTGTACAGGCCCAGGCTCAGGGCGGCGAGCGCCACCGCGCCCAGCAGCAGCGCCGGCGGGTAGGCGCGCAAGGTGGCGAACACTTCATGCCACTCGATGGCGCGGCCTTCCTTGACCAGCAACCAGGCCACCAGGGCGAAAAACACCAGCGCTGCGATCCGTTTGAGCCAGGGCCACCAGACCTTGCCGGTGATGCCGGCCTTTTTTGGGCGGCGCGGGTCCGGCAACGCGGGCGCCGTGTCGTTCATGAGACCCGGCCCTCGTTGACATGGCTGATTTTCACGTCCACGTCTTTCTGGCCCAGCAGTTTTTCGGCCAGTGTCAGCTGCGGCACGTGGGCCGGCAGCCAGCCAAACCAGGCCGGGTAGTGGCGCAGCAGGTGGAAGACAAAAAAGCTGCGCAGGCTGGCCCAGGGGCCGGTTTCAGCCACATCACAGGCCTGGATCTGCGTGCAGCTGCCCTGCATCAGCTGCTCGAGGTGCTCACCCAGATGCTGGTTGAAGGCGTGGTCCTTGATGATGACGTTGGCCTCCAGGTTCAGCGACAGGCTCAGCGGGTCGAGGTTGCTGGAGCCGACGGTGGACCATTCGTCGTCGGTCAGCGCGACCTTGCCGTGCAGCGGTCGGTCGTGGTATTCGTAGATCTTGACGCCGGCGGCCAGCAGGTGGTGATACAGCAGGCCGGCCGCGATCTTGACAATCGGCATGTCGGGCTCGCCCTGCAGGATGAGGCGCACGTCCACGCCGCGCCGCGCCGCCTGGCGCAGCTGCCTGAGCAGGCGGTAGCCCGGGAAAAAGTAGGCATTGGCAATGATGATGCGGCGGCGCGCGCCGCGGATGGCGATGCGGTAGTGGCGCTCGATGTCGCTTTTGTGTTCCACGTTGTCGCGTGTCACGAAGAGGGCATCGGCACGGCCTGCGGCCGGCAGCGGGGCGCAGGCGGGCGCGGCGCAGGGGGCCGGCCGACGCTTGAGAAGCTGGGCAAACCGGCTGCCTGGCGGCTGCTGGCCGAGCAGCAGCTGGGCCCGGGCAAACTGGTGAACCTCGGCGACCAGCGGCCCTTCCATTTCAACCGCATAGTCCTGCTTGGCCTCAGGCCCGAAGTCAGCGAGGTGGTCGGCCGAATAGTTGATGCCGCCAACAAAGGCCCGTTTGCCGTCAACCACCACGATCTTGCGGTGCATGCGGCGAAACAGGTTGGTGCGGTAGCCCCACAGCCGGGGGCTGGGGTCAAAGACATGCACCCGCACGCCGGCCTGCGTCAGCGCCAGGATGAAGGCGGGCGAGAGGTCCGGGGAGCCGTAGCCGTCGATGGTGATGTCGATCTGCACGCCGCGCCGCGCGGCGGTGAGCAGGGCCTCCTGCAGGGCCTGGCCGACCTTGTCTTCAAACAGGATGAAGGTTTCCAGCAGCACCTCGCGCTCGGCCGCGGCGATGCATTCGAACACCCGCGGGAAAAAGGCCTCGCCGTTTTCCAGCAAGGTGAAGCTGTTGCCGGCGACCCAGCGGCCGTTCATGGGGTGGTCTCCGGTGCAGGCCCCTGATGCATGTTCAGAACTCGATTTCGGCGGCCAGCGGTGCGTGATCCGACAGGTGCGACCAGGGTTTGAGCGGCAGCACGACGGGCGAATGGCCGATCGCGTTGCGCACATAGATGCGGTCCAGCGGCAACACCGGAAAGCGCGCCGGGAAAGTGCGCGCCGCCTTGCCGTTGGCATTGACGAACACCTCGCGCATGGCGGCGCCTTGTTCGAGCACGGCGTGGGCGCGGCGGCGCCAGTCGTTGAAGTCGCCGGCCGCGATCACCGGCGCGCTGGCCGGGATGTCCTTGTGCACCATGTCGCAGAGCATGTGCAGCTGCTTGAGCCGGTGCGATTCGGCCAGGCCCAGGTGGACGCAGATGGCGTGGACATGGGTGTCGCGGCCGGGCACTTCCAGCACGCAGTGCAGCAGGCCGCGACGCTCGGGGCCGCTGATGGACACGTCGCGGTTCTCGAAGTGGACGATGGGAAACTTCGACAGCACGGCATTGCCGTGGTGGCCGTTGGTGTACACGGCGTTGCGGCCGTAGGCAAACTGCGGCCAGATGGTGTCGGCCAGGAATTCGTAGTGCGGCGTGGCCGGGTAGTTGGCGACGCGGCTTTCGTGCCGGGCGTGGGTGCCGGTGACTTCCTGCAGGAAGACCACATCGGCGCCGACCGTGCGTACCGCTTCGCGCAGCTCATGCAGGATGAACTTGCGGTTGAAGAAGGTGAAACCCTTGTGGATGTTGACCGTCAGGACCTTGATGGAAAAACTCAGGGCGGCGGTGGCAATGGCCTGCTGGGTCTGCGCCAGTGCCTCGGCCTCGTCGGGCGGCGCTTCCACCACGGAAACGGAGGGAGCGACGGTTTCGTTGGGCTGAAGAGGTTTTTCGGAAGAGGGCATGGCGCGGCTAAGGGGCAAAACCCTATTGTCGCGCGGCCGTGCCCAAAGGCTGTAGGACAGCAAGCTCATTTGCCGTGTGGCGGGGCGTTCGCCCGCATGTCAAGCGTCTGTAAAGGTCGGTGTCCTACGCCCGTCGGCGGGGCTTTCCGGCAGGTCGGCGCCGTCCTGGGCCGTAAATTTGCGTTACCCAGTTCCGACAAGGCGCTGGCGCCTGCAGACGCCTTCCCGGTGCCTTGCAGGCTGGCAGCGGCTTCAGAAGGTCACCACCTGTCCTGCGCTGCCTGTTTCATCACAAGGAGTTTGAAATGAACAAGTTTTCCATGCGTTCCCTTTCTGCCGCTGCGGCCCTGACCGCCACGCTGGCTTTTGCAGCCCATGCCCAGGTCGGTGTCGGCGCTGACGTCGGTGTGCGCACCGGTGTCAACAACAACATCAGCAGCGACGTTCGCGCCAACGCAGGCGTGGGAGTGAACGCCACCGCTTCTTCGTACGGAACGGCCACACGCAGCGACAGCTCGATGGGCGCCAACACTGACACACGTGCCGGTGCGCAGGTGTCGGGCAGCGGCGTCAAGGGCACGGTCAGCCGCACGGCCGACCGCGCTGAAAACGCGGTGGAACGCGGCGCCAAGGCGACCGCCCGAGTCGGTGCGCGCGCCGGCAACGCGGTGGGCAATACGGCCCGTCGTGCCGGCAACAGCATCCAGAACGCTTTGCCCGCCGGCGCGCGCGGCAATGGCCAGGCCAATGTGCAAGGCACGGGCGCCGTCGGCGGCCAGGCCGAAGCCAAGTAAGCTGCGCTGAACTGACGGTCCAGCGGGGCCGGGCCGCCGGGGCATGTTCCCGGTGACCCGGCCCCTTTTTTTTGCCCGCGGAGCAGGTGAATGCGCGCTGTGCCGTATGCTGCGTCTGGTTGCGGTCGTGGCCTCAGGCAGGCCACACCCCTGCCGCCCACCCACTGAAAGGATTTCCCCATGCCCCGCGCCATACTTGAGGAGTCCCGCATCCATCCGGCCATCCAGGGCAAGATCGCCCGCCATGAGCAGGCCATCGTGCAGGAAGTGCAGGCCGCCGTGGCCACCCATGCGGTGGTGGTGGTCGGCATGGCCATGAACCCGTTTCCGCGCAAGGCGCGCCGCGCGCTGGACGCGGCCGGGGTGGCGTACCACTACCTCGAATACGGCAACTACCTCAACACCTGGCGCAAGCGCAACGCACTGAAAATGTGGACCGGCTGGCCCAGCTTTCCCATGATTTTTGTGCGCGGCACCCTGATAGGCGGGGCGAGCGACCTGGACAAGCTGATTGCCAGCGGGGAACTCAAGGCCTTGCTGGGCGGCTGAAGCCGGCTTCAGCTGCAACGACAGACGTGGGGCCTCTCCCTTCAAGCAGGGGCCGCGGGTCTGGCTTTGCCAGCCCGCAGGCGCAGCGCCCCCTCGGGGGGCAGAGAGCTACGCGTAGCGAGCGAACGTGGGGGCTCTACGTCGGGGCCCTATTTTTGCCGTGGCCGGGAAAGCCCCTTGCCGGGGTGCGACAGGGTGCCGTCCCGCAGGGCCTTGACGGCGTTCGCCACCGCGCTGGCGACATTGCGCACCTCGGCCTGCATGGGCGCGTCGGCGTCCAGGGCGTCGTGGCTGGTGGCGTAAGGCGCGTAGTAGCCGACATAACGGTCCAGCCGTGCCTGGCTGCCAGCGTCGATCAGGCCCATCCAGTCCAGCCAGTCGGACAGGCCGCGCCGCACGCCCTCGATGCCTGCGACATCACCGTGCACGACCAGGCCGTAGGCGCGGCCGGCCAGGTGTTGGGGGTAGTCCCAGCCCTGGAGCTCCAGCGCTTTGGCCTCCAGGGCCTTCTTGCCGTGGGTGCTGGTGGGGTCGGGGTTGCCGCCATCGGCACAGACCAGCCGGTCCATCATCAGCTTGAGCGGGCTCGGCGACTGGTACCAGTAGACCGGCGTCACGATGATGACCGCATGCGCCGCCGTCCAGCGCTCGTAGATCTCGTTCATCCAGTCGCTGGTTTGGCCCAGGGCGTGGTTGGGGTAACAGCTGCAGGGCCAGTGGCACAGCGGCATGGCGGTGGACACGCAGCCTTTGCAGGGGTGGATGTTCAGGTGGTAGCTCGATGTCAGCAGGCTGAGGTCGAGCACATCGGTCTGGATCTGCGCCTGCGCGAGTGTTTCTTCGGCCCACTGCACCATGCGGAAGGTTTTCGAGATTTCGCCGGGGCAGGTGCCGTCGTTGCGGGCCGAGCCGCAGACCAGCAACACGCGCGAGGGGGTGGCCGGGTCTTGCCACGCCGCCTGGGTTTGTTCGATACGCGCCTTCGTCGCCAGCCACTCGACAGAGAGGTCGTAGTCCGGGTCCGCATAACCGGGGCCGGCCTTGCGGGTGCGGGGCGCCTTGCGGCCTTCCTGGTAGGCGTCCCAGGCAATCGCCTCAACGCGGGAGATTGCCTCGGCTTCGGCCTTGAAAGCCGGGTCCATGAAAGATTCCATGAAACGTTCATGGAACACGCTGCGCGATAAAGCGGCCGGCGCCTGGCCTTTGCGGATGGGGGTCATGGCGCCAGTTTAGGCAGGCAGCCCGGTGAAAAAACCAAGCTTGCACCTCGTCCTACGCGCGATTGCGTCGGCGTCTGGCGAGGCCGGAATTATTGGTAAAAAGCGCTTCCAGCCCAATACTCGTCTGCGCAAGTAGCTCCTGAAAACATAGCGCCTCAAGCACAGGCCGACAACAAAAAGGCCTGCACCGCGCCCGGAAGGGATGCGGCGCAGGCCGGAGTCAGGTTGCGGCCAGGGCGGGGTGGGCCGCCCTGGGGGTGCTGGACCTTGAAGGCTCAGCCTTTGTGATGCTGGCCGTGGTGTCCGCCCTGGCCCTTGCCGCCGCGGCCCATGCGCTGGCTGTCAAAAACCTTTTGCTGCTCGGGGCTGAGCGCGGCATAAAAGGTTTTGGTCGCCTCGCCGCGTTTGTCCATGGCGGCGTTCATCTCGGTCATGCGCTGGGCGCGCAGGGCACGCATCTTGTCGATGCGCTCGGGCGTGGTCAGTTTGTCGAACTCGGCCTTCATGGCAGCGCGGTCGGGACGGGCGCCGTGAACCGGCGGCTGCATGGACGCGGTGAAGTTCGTCCACGCGCCTTCCTGGGCCGGCGTGAGCTTGAGTTGGGCCTTGAGGTCGGCCTGGTGCTTGGCGATACGCGCCTGCATCTGGGCCGGATCGTGACGGCCCATGCGGTCGCCATGGTGGCCGCCGGCTTTGGCCGGAGCGCCTGCTGTGGCGGGTGCCGCTGGCGCGACGGTTTGTGCCGTGGCGGCCAGGGCCGCGGTGGCCATGATGCCGGCAAGAACCAGGCTTTGGACAGATTTCAGGGGTTTGAACATGGAGGTCATGAGAGCTTCCTTTCGGTAGAAGACAAGCCCGTTGCCGGGAGTGGCGTCAGGTTGAAGGGAAGTTTGCGCCGCCTGTGTAAGGGCGCCATGAGGCGCATGTCAGGATTTCGTAAAGTTTTTTGTCGGGACCGGGCTCAGGGGTGCGCCCGCCAGGTCGTCGAGAATGGGGCAGTCGGGCCGCGCGTCGCCGTGGCAGCAGTGGATCAGGTGACCCAGCGTCTGCTGCATGGCCTGCATGGCGGCGATGCGCTGCGCCAGCTCGTCGGCGTGTTTTTGCGCAATGCGCCGCACGCTTTCGCTGGCGCGGCGGCGGTTTTGCCACAGGCTGACCAGCTCAGCGATTTCCGGCATGGAGAAACCAAGCTCGCGCGAGCGCTTGATGAAGCGCAGCGTGTGGACCTCGGCGTCGCTGTACTGGCGGTAGCCGCTGTCGCTGCGGTGCACGTGCGGCAGCAGGCCCAGCGACTCGTAGTGCCGCACCATCTTGGCCGACACGCCGGAATGGCGTGCGGCTTCGCCGATGTTCATGACACCTGTCATGTCACGCCGGTTCGGCGACGGTGTAGCCTTCCTCGGCGATGGCCGCGGCGATCGCCTCGCGGGACAGGCCGGATGACACGTCCACCTTGCCGGCGGGGCGGTCGATGGTGACCTGGGCCTGGGGGTCGAGGGCCTTCACGGCCTGGGTGACGGCGCGTTCGCAGTGACCGCAGGTCATGCCTTGTACGTTGAAGCTCTGGTTCATGGGGAAGTCCTTTCGGTTTCAAATGGAGGAAGCCTGAAGCTTGAACCTTGCCATGATGGTAAGGTCAACCGGCCCGGAATAAAACCCCTGAAGCGCGTGGGGTTGATCCGGATCAAGGCTTGACCTTGCCATCATGGCAAGGTTGATCATCCACCCTATGACTACTTCCACCACCTCCACCCTCACCCTGGACCTCGGCGTCGGCGGCATGACCTGCGCGTCATGTGTATCGCGTGTCGAAAAGGCCCTGAAAAAACTCCCCGGCGTGCAGGACGCGACCGTGAACCTGGCGACCGAATCGGCGCGGGTGGTCTACGCGCCCTCGGCGCAGATGGATGCCCAGATCCGCCGCGCGGTGCGCAACGCCGGTTACGAGCCGGTTTCTCCCGAAGAGACGATGCCCGAGGACCTCTCGCCCTGGGCCGGCTTTGCGCCGGTGGCCATCGGCCTGCTGCTCTCGGCGCCGCTGGTCGTGCCCATGCTGGGCGACCTGCTGGGCAAACACTGGATGCTGCCCGCCTGGCAGCAGTTCCTGCTGGCGACACCGGTGCAGTTCATTCTGGGCGCGCGTTTTTACAAGGCCGGCTGGCATGCGCTGAAGGCGCTGACCGGCAACATGGACCTGCTGGTGGCCATTGGCACCAGCGCGGGCTGGGGCCTGTCCATGTGGCTGTGGCTCAGCGCCGAGGCCGACACGATGCCGCATCTTTATTTCGAGGCGTCGGCCGTGGTGGTGACGCTGGTGTTGCTGGGCAAGTGGCTGGAGGCACGCGCCAAGCGCCAGACCACGTCGGCGATACGCGCGCTGCATGCCTTGCGGCCCGAGGTCGCGCACGTGCTGCAGGGCACGGGCGAGGAAGCCGACCTGCCGGTGGCCGAGGTGCTGCTGGGCGACCGCCTGGTGGTGCGGCCGGGCGAGCGCATCCCGATGGACGGCCTGTTGCAGGAAGGGCAGACCCAAGTGGACGAATCCATGCTCACCGGCGAGCCGCTGCCGGTGACCAAGCAGCCCGGCGACAAGCTCACCGGCGGCAGCATCAACGGCGACGGGCGTGTGGTGCTGCAGGTGAGCGCCGTGGGCAGCGAAAGTGTGCTGGCCCACATCATCCGCCTGGTGGAAGACGCGCAGGCCGCCAAGGCCCCCATCCAGCGGCTGGTGGACCAGGTCTCGGCGGTGTTTGTTCCGGTGGTGCTGGTGATTGCACTGGCCACGCTGCTGGGCTGGCTGGCCGTGGGGACAAGCGTGGAAGTTGCGCTGATTCACGCGGTGGCCGTGCTGGTGATTGCCTGCCCCTGTGCGCTGGGCCTGGCCACGCCGGCAGCCATCATGGCGGGCACCGGGGTGGCGGCGAAAAACGGCATTCTGATCAAGGACGCGCAGGCACTTGAACTCGCGCACAAGGTCGATACGGTGGCGTTCGACAAGACCGGCACGCTGACGGTCGGACGGCCGCGGCTGGTGGCTTTCATCGTGCCCCCACGCTCCCCCGCTGCGCGTGGGTCGCTGCCCCCCGAGGGGGCCCTCGCGCCTTGGGGCGGCCCGGCGGCGCTCGCATCCACGCCCGATGTTGACGAGTCCGCGCAACTGGCCGTCGCCGCCAGCCTGCAAAGCGGCAGTGAACACCCGCTGGCGCGTGCCGTGGTGGCCGCCGCGCAGGAGCGCGGCATGACGGTGGCGCAGCCCGACGGCCTGCGCGCCGTGCCGGGCCGCGGCAGCGAGGGCGAGGTCGGCGTGCGCAGCTACCTGATCGGCAGCCTGCGCTGGATGGACGAGCTCGGTGTGGACCTCGGTGCGCTGGCGCCCGAGGCGCAGCGGCTGCAGGGCGAAGGCGCGACGCTGGCGCTGCTGGTGGAACGCACGACCGCGGGCCTGAGCCCCCGGGCGCTGATGGCGTTTGCCGACGAGCCCAAGGCCGGGGCCAAAGAGGCGCTGGCGGCGCTGCGTGCGCGCGGCATCCGCGTCGTGATGATTTCCGGCGACAACCAGGGCGCGGCGCTGGCCATGGGTGCGCGGCTGGGTCTGGGCGCCGACGAGGTGATGGCCGAGGTGCTGCCCGGCGACAAGGCGGCCCGGGTGGCGGAACTGAAGGCCGGCGGTCACACTGTCGTGATGGTCGGCGACGGCGTCAACGATGCCCCGGCGCTGGCCGCGGCCGATGTCGGCATGGCCATGGGCACGGGCACCGATGTGGCCATGCATGCGGCCGGCATCACGCTGATGCGCGGCGACGTGGCGCTGGTGGCCGGCGCGCTCGACATCTCGCACCGCACGGTCATGAAGATCCGGCAGAACCTGTTCTGGGCCTTTGCCTACAACGTGGCCGGCATCCCGCTGGCGGCGCTGGGTTTCCTGAGCCCGGTGGTGGCCGGCGCGGCGATGGCGCTGTCCAGCGTCAGCGTGATCTCGAACGCCCTGCTGCTCAAGCGCTGGCGGCTGCGCCGGGATTGACCTGGATCAAGGTTTGACGCCAAGGCCTGTGACAAGCTGCCGCCATGACCCATTCCGCCCTGCAAATCATCCGCGACGAGCACGCGGCCGTGGCCGCCGTGTTGCGTTCCCTCGTCATGATGATGGAGCGTGGTCCGGGCGACGAGCCCGAGCGCTTTTTTGACGTGGTGCGTGCGATGCTGTTTTACATCGACGAGTTTCCCGAGCGGCTGCATCACCCGAAGGAGTCGGACCTGCTGTTTCCCCGGTTGGCGCGCGTGGCGCCCGAACTGATGCCGGTGATACGCCGGCTCGAATCCGACCACATGCAAGGCGAGGGCAAGGTGCGCGAATTGCAGCACCTGCTGCTGGCTTGGGAGCTGATTGGCGAGACGCGCCGCGCCGCCTTCGCCGAGGCGGCGCAGGCCTATGTGGGCTTTTACCTCGACCACATGCGCACCGAGGAAACGCAGATCCTGCCGGCGGCCCAGAAGGTCCTGACGGCCGACGACTGGGTGCAGCTGGACGCGGCGTTCCAGCATGAACGCGACCCGCTCGCCGGCGGCATGCGCGACCCCTGTTACGACAGGCTGTTCACACGCATCGTGCTGACCGCGCCTGCGCCCATCGGTGTCGGTGCCACATAAATTCCCTCGAAAAGTGCCTGCAGCCCGCGGCTGGCGGGCGTAACCAGCTATTTATTTTGTAGCAATGCAGGCCAGGCGGCAGGGTCAAGCTGCCGCCGGGTTGATGCCGGCTCAGGCCAGGGCAGGGTAGTCGGTGTAGCCCTTGGCACCGCCGCCATAGAAGGTGGCCTTGTCGGGGGTGTTGAGCGGCGCGTTCTCGCGCAGGCGGCGTACCAGGTCGGGGTTGGCGATGTAGGCCTTGCCGAAAGCGACCAGGTCGGCGCCGTCCTGCATGGCCTGGTCGGCCAGGGCCTGGTCGTAGCCGTTGTTGACCATCCACGCGCCCTTGCCGCCTGCGGCGCGGTAGGCCGCCTTGAGCGCGGCGTAGTCAAACGGCCGTTCGGGCAGGTCGCGCGGGCCGCCGGTGGCGCCTTCGATGATGTGGATGTAGGCCAGGTTCAGCGTGGCCAGTTCGCGGATCACGTAGTCGAACAGTAGCTGCGGGTCGGCATCGAACGCGTCGTTGGCCGGGGTCACTGGTGACAGGCGAATGCCGGTGCGGCCGCCGCCGATCGCGCCGGTGATGGCGCGGGTGACCTCCAGCAGCAGGCGGGCCCGGTTCTCAATGCTGCCGCCGTAATCGTCGGTGCGCTGGTTGGAGCCGCTCTTGAGGAACTGGTCCAGCAGGTAGCCGTTGGCGCCGTGGATCTCCACGCCGTCGAAGCCGGCGGTTTCGACCGCGTTGCGCGCCGCCGCCTGGTAGGTGTGCACGATGCCGGGCAGTTCCTGCGCCTGCAGGGCACGCGGCTCGGAGGTATCGACAAAGGTCGGCACGCCGTTCTTGATCAGCACGGTCTTGGTTTTGGCGGTGATGGCCGAGGGTGCCACCGGCTTGCCGCCATGGGGTTGCAGGTCGGTGTGCGAGACGCGGCCCACATGCCAGAGCTGGACCACGATCTTGCCGCCGGCCTTGTGCACGGCGGCGGTGACTTTTTTCCAGCCGTCGAGCTGCTCGGTGCCGTACAGGCCCGGCACGTCCGAGTAGCCCTGGCCCTCGTGGCTGATGGCTGTGGCTTCTGTGATCAAGAGGCCGGCGCTGGCGCGCTGGGTGTAGTACTCGGCCATCAGCGGCGTGGGAATGGCGTCAGGTGCGCGGTTGCGCGTGAGCGGCGCCATGACGATGCGGTTGGCAAGGTGCAGGTCACCGGCCTGGACGGGGTCGAACAAAGTAGGCATGAAAGGGTTCCGATGAAAAAGGGGCAACAGTCTGCAGTGTGGGCGGTTTTGAATTTGCCGGTGGCCCGCGGGGCTGCTGGTTTCGTGTTATCCGCGCAAGCCGGTTCAGGGTTCAGGCAAGTTAGCGCATTCCTGTCGCGCGCCGTTTGATCTGGCCCAAAGGGACGTTGATCGGTGGGAAACAGTCCCGGTGGGTGAGGAGGCCTGTTTTGCCAAAATTTGCCAAAAGTGCTAGGCTTTAGCCCATGAGCACCATGAATATTTCCCTGCCCGATGGCCTGAAGGCTTTTGTGGATGAGCTTGTCCAGACGGAGGGCTACGGCACCTCCAGCGAATATATGCGCGAGTTGATTCGGCGTGACCAGGAGCGGCGCCAGTTCAAGGAGCATTTGCTTGTTGGCATGCGCGCCGGTGTCGAGGGGCCTATGGACGCGGCTTTTTTTGCCGCCCTGCGCAAGCGCGCGAATCCTGCGCGCAAAGCCACTTGATGGCGGGCATCAAGCCTGCGCTGCACAGCCCGCAAGCGAGCGTGGATATTGAAAACACCATTGACTACTACCTGGTCGAAGCGCCCCACATGGTGGAGCATTTCGTCGATGCGCTGGAAAACGCCATTGCGCATATTCAACGTTCACCGGGTACGGGCTCGCCACGCTACGCGGTTGAGCTCAATATCCCTGGTTTGCAGTTCTGGACCTTGGCCAACTTTCCTTTCAGCCTGTTTTACATGGAGCACGATGACCATCTGTGGGTCGTCCGCCTGGTCCACATGAGCCGGGATATTCCGCCGTCTCTGCAGGCCGGCGTGGTTTAGGGGGCTTCGACCCAGACTCTTTCAGCTTCGCCGAGATCATTGAAGGCCGCTGCCTCAATCAGATCGACTGGCACCTCTTCGTCGCGCTCCCAGGCTGCCGCTGCCGCGGTGGGCTGGCCCATGATCCCGGGACGTTCGGGCAGGCTGCCGCGCCCCAGCAAATCGCCGACGATGGCTTCCCGGACAAACGGCGACAGGCCTACGCCCGCGTGTCTGGCCAGAATATCCAGATCGTTGCGCATCTGCTGACTGATCCAGACCTTGAACGCCACGGTGTTTTTGCCCAGTTGCGGCACCTTGTAAACCCAGCGGCCAGCACCGCGATCAACTGCGGATCGACTGAACATGATGGCTGGTTCGCTTTCTGCCCGCCCTGCGCGAATACGCTGCGCCAGCACGGCAACGCGCCCATAGACATAAGCCGTCAAGCGCGCGCGAACCCAGTTTGACTGGCTGACGCCTTCGTAGTCAGCGGCCCACTTCAGCGTGCGCGCGACCAGTTCGGGGAGCCAGATTTTGATGGCCACCTGTTGTCCATCCAGGCTGGACAGATCAGGTACTTGCGCCAGCATGCCTTCCTCCGCCTGCGAGCGCTCACTGACTGGTTTGACCGCGATGGGCTGCGATTTTTTCAGGAACCACCACATGGACAAACTCCGGTGCAATTTGAGGGGAAGTCTGGTTTGAGGGCCGCTGTTCTTCTAACCTTGATGCATGAAGACGCTCAACGACTCTCCCCTTCAGTTTGACACGAAAGGCGGCATTGGCTTTCGCGTGTCCAGTAGCGCAACCCGCAAACGACTTGGCCGGGCAGGAGTACATGTCAAGACCGAACCCCCAAGGCCGACACTGACTGGCCGAGTCTTCGACGACATTGTTGGCCTGGGCAGCGCAGCGTTGATCCCCCATGTCCGGCAACTCCTGGAGAAGGACAGCGTGCGGGTGATTCATCAGAGCGACACCGTGACCCGAATCAGGGTGTGCGGTGCACTGGACTATGTCATCGACCGCATCCAGCACCAGGTTTGGGTTGAACCCGCGCCGCTCACCCGGCAAGAGCGTGCCGCCAAAGAACAAGCGCCGTGGTACCACCCATTGAACGGCAAAAGGCATGACGCCGACCTGCTTGATCCCCTGTGTAAACCCATGTGGTTGAACTACATTGCCGCGCGTCCAGGCTGGTTTGGTTATGCGTTTGCGCGTCACAAAGGCACACAAAAGCAGCTTTTTACCGAGCAGGACGAGATGGCATTGGCGCTGCAGAGGGTCATCCGCACGACATGGCGTCACATCGCCTGTGACAAGGCCTTCATTTTGTTGCGGCACTGCTTGGTCACTGCCTTGACACTGCAACTGGGCCCAAGCACGGTCAGCCTGGCCATGCGCTCACGCCAGCGTACCAAAAACATGGCACTGGATGCCAGACACATGAGCCTGGTGCTGCGTCACCAGCAAGCATTTGCATCCATGGCGCGTGAGAACCCCAGGCTGTTGCCCGCGCTGACCGCCTGGCTGCTGCATGATGAAAACGACAGTGCGGCCACCTCTCTGAAGTTGCACGATGCCCTGCCCCTCATGCGGCGTGACCTGCTGGCTGCTGGCCTGCAACCGAAGGCCTGGCGCTACCTGGCGCAACACGGCTTCAAGCAACTGCAACCCCACAATTTGTCTTACGCGCATTGGGCCTCCATGCTGCAAACCTTGCACGCGCTCGACGCGGCGCGCTGGCCGGCACTGCCACCGCGCGGTTTCTTGCGCCTGCTGCACGACACAGCAGGCCACCCCCTGCACTACGAGGACACATGTGACCGCATTGCCGCTGGCTGGTTTTGGCAAGTGGCGTGTGATGCGGCCCATGCCTGCAAGGGCGACACTGCCGAATACAGCTATCTGTTTGACTGCATACCCGCATGGGCCTGGATGGTGCGTCACTACCAGCTGAGGCCCGATAAAAACCAGCGCCGCAAAGGACGGGCGTGGCTGGAGTTCATGAGCGACGTGTTGCAGAGCATGGCGTTGGAACAGGATGTACCCGCGTGGGCGCTGTGGCTGCCGCCTGACGGCTGGGACGACAGCCACAGGCACAAAATTGTGCCGCTACAGTCCCCCCAGGCGCTGCTGCGTGAAGCCATTGAACTGCACAACTGCGCCGATGCCTACCAGGACCGCTGCCGCGCCGAAAGCCACATTTTGATCAGCCTGCGTTTGCGGGCGACCGACAAGCCCGTGGCCCTGGCCTGCATCGAGCGGCGCGGCTGCAACTGGGTGCTGGGCCAGCTGGCAGGCCCGTGCAACCAGCCGGTGCGCCGCTGGGTGCAGCAAATTGCGCAAGAGGCCGTTGCATGGGTGCGCTACCATCACAGCCAACGCCCGCCTGTAGCTGTGCAGCCGCAGGGCAGTGACGACATCAACGACGATATCAACGAAGAGCACCTCCTGTTCGAAGATCCATGACACCCAGCGCTTTGAAACCCACCTCATGAACCTGCCAGACCAGGGCCTGCAACTCGGCTGGACCGGCAAAACCGCCGCCCAGCGCGTGGCCCGCCAAACGCCTTTTCATGCGCTCGAGCCCGTCAGCACCCACGGCACACCGGGCAGCGGCAACCTGCTGGTACAGGGCGACAACCTGCAGGCCCTCAAGGCGCTGCTGCCGTTTTACAAGGGCCGCGTGAAATGCGTCTTCATTGACCCGCCCTACAACACCGGCAGCGCATTCGAGCATTACGACGACAAGCTGCAGCACTCACAGTGGCTGAGCATGATGCTGCCCCGGCTGGAGCTGCTCAAGGACTTGTTAAGCGCCGACGGCAGCATCTGGGTAACGATTGATGACAACGAAGGCCATTACCTCAAGGTGTTGATGGATGAGGTTTTTGGGCGGGGGAATTTCGTAACGTCGATTTGCTGGGAGAAAATTTACACATTAAAAAACACGGCGCGTCTGTTTTCAGAGCAGCACGATCTGATGTTTGTATATGCGAAATCATTGTCAACTTTTGCAATGAACCATCTCCCGCGGGACGAAAAGCACAATTCTCTTTTTAAAAATCCTGATCAAGATTCGCGAGGAATCTGGCAAGACAGTGCGCTTCATGCTAGAAATTTTTACAGCAAGGGCAGCTACCAAGTTAGTAGCCCGAATGGAAAAATATTCACGCCGCCTCCAGGGCGTTATTGGACGGTGTCGGAAGATAATTTTCGTGCTCTTGACGATGAGGGCCGTATTTGGTGGGGAAAGGAAGGCGGTAATGCGCCACGTAAGAAGGCGTTCTTGACTGAGGTAAAAGCCACCATAGTGCCAGGCACAATTTGGACTTATCAGGAGGCAGGTCAAAACGCTGAAGCCAAGGCCGAAATCAAATTGCTTTTTGCCGAGACTGCTGAAATATTCATCACGCCGAAACCCGAAAAACTGATTCGACGCGTGTTGACGATTGCAACCAACCCCGGCGACCTCGTCCTCGACAGCTTCCTCGGTTCAGGTACCACCGCCGCCGTGGCCCACAAAATGGGCCGCCGTTGGATAGGTATCGAGATGGGCGAGCATGCCGAAACGCACTGCTTGCCGCGCCTGCAAAAAGTCATTGAGGGCGAGCAGGGCGGCATCAGCACCGCCGTCAACTGGCAGGGTGGCGGCGGCTTTCAGTTCATGCGGCTGGGGCCGGCCATTTTCACCGCGCAGCGGCGCATTGCACCCGACGTAAGTTTTGCCGCGCTGGCTGCGCTGGTCTGGCATGTGGAAACCGGGCAACCTGCCGCGCACGCACTTTCAGCCGCGTTGCTCGGTGTACACGAGGGCACGGCCTGCTACCTGCTGTACAACGGCGTGCTCGGTGACAAGCGGCCCGCGGCCGGCAATGTGCTGACCGACGCGGTGTATCGCCACCTGATGGCCACGCACCCGCACGCCGGGCCTCTGGTGGTGTATGGCGAGGCGACGCAAATGGGGCCGGCCCGGCGCGCGGCCTTGCGGCTGACCTTCAAACAGCTGCCCTATGACCTGAAGCAACTGCAAAGCGGGGGTACGTGATGAGCGCGATGAACACCCAAGCCCTGACCCTCAAGAAATACCAGGCAGAGGCGCTGAACACGCTCGAAGCGTTTTTGCAGGCCAGCACGGCCGGTGACGGCAGTGAGCCCAGCGCAAACCTGGCACTGGCTTATGCCGACGCACTGGCGGCACAACAACGCCGCGTGAGCGGAAATCCGGGTGATGGCGGCGAGGCGCCTTACCGCGATTCATTTGCCAAAGCCGAGGGCGCGCGTGCGGCTGTGCCGCATGTGTGCCTGCGCATACCTACAGGCGGCGGCAAGACCATTTTGGGCGCCCATGCCATTGGCCGCATCGCGCGCACGCTGGGGCCGCAGCAGTTGTGGGGACAACGACCCGTGGTGCTCTGGCTGACGCCGACGGACATGATCCGCGAGCAAACGCTGGATGCCCTGCAACAGCCGGGCCACCCTTATGCGCTGGCGCTTGGCGAACACTTTGGCACCGATGTGACGGTGCTGGAACTGGAGCAGTTTGCCGGCCTGTCACCCGAGGACTGGGGACACAAAACCGTGGTGCTGGTGGCAACCATACAGGCCTTTCGCGTCAAGAGCACGCAACTGAGGCAGGTGTACAGCTATGACGATGCCTTGCCCCGGCACTTCAAGCGTCTGGCGCAGGCCGCACCGCAGGCGATGACCGGGCTGGAGCTGCTGACGGCTGCCGATGTGAACCGTTATGAAGGTGACCCGCTGACCGATGTCGATATTGGCCAGCCCAAGGCCTCGCTGGCCAACCTGCTGTTTGTGCTGAGGCCGGCCATCATTGTTGATGAAGCGCACAACGCCCAAACAGACACCAGCTTCAAGACACTGGCGCGCTTCAACCCGGCCTGCATCATCGAGCTGACGGCCACGCCGCTGCCAGAGACCAATGTGCTGCACCGCGTGAGCGCGTGGGAGCTGAAGCAGGCCGACATGATCAAGCTGCCGGTGGTATTGGTGCACCACCAGGGTGACTGGCAGGCGGTGGTGCGTGATGCGCGCTTGCAGCGCGACAAGCTGGAGGCGTTGGCACGGATGGAGCCACAGCACATTCGGCCCATCATGCTGCTGCAGGCGCAGGACATTTCAGGCACCGTGACACCGGAGGCATTGAAAAAGCACCTGGTTGAAGTCGAAAGGATTCCCGCTGATCAGATTGCGATTGCCACCGGCAAGATCAAGGAACTGGCCAATGTGAACCTGATGGCTGCTGATTGCCTGATTCGCTACGTCATCACCGTTGAGGCGCTTAAGGAGGGCTGGGACTGCCCGTTTGCCTACATCTTGTGTTCGCTGCAGAGCGTGCGCAGTGGCAAGGATGTGGAGCAGTTGCTGGGCCGCGTGTTGCGCATGCCGTATGCGAAAAGGCGCGTGAGCGAGGAGCTGAACCGGGCCTGGGCCTTTGTGGTGTCGCCAGACTTTCAGGCCGAGGCTCTGGCGCTGCGCGACAAGATGGTGGCCAGCATGGGCTTTGACGCACTGGAAGCGGCGCAGGCGGTGCTGCCAGCGACAGAACCGCTGTTTAATGACCCGGGGCTGCCGCTGTTTAACCAGACGCAAACGCGGCCAACAGACCTGGTCATCACGCTGCCTGCTTCGCTGGACATCAGCAAGGTGCCCTTGCCCGAAGCCGCCCGGCTGGTGCAGCACGGCGAACATGTTCAGGTGATTTGCCGAGACGACGTGAAGCCCGATGAGGCGGCGGCAATGGTGGCGGCACTGCCGAAGGCGCACCAGGAGCGGGTCAAGCGCGAGATTGATGACCACAACGCGATGGTGACCATGTTACAGGCGCCAAGCACGCGGCGCCTGCCGTTTGCACCGCTGCCGCAACTGGTGATTGATCTTGACGGCAGCTGGCAGCTGGTGGAAAGCGAGACGCTGGCCAACCTTGCAGGTTTTTCCTTGCTGGGCGAGCCGGTGACTGGCCTGGCCGCCTACAACCCGCAGGATTACGCGCGCATGGCGACGCTGGATACGTCTGCCCGGCAGAAGATCGAGATTGAGCTGGCGTCAACCCAGCTTGCGCTTGATGGGGTGAGCACCAGCATCACCGAAACCGATTTGATCGGCAGACTGGCCGAAGAGGTACGCACCGAGTACACGGTGCCCGGCGAGCTGGATGGCTACCTGGCGCGCGTGCTGCTGCATCTGCGGCGCGATGCCGGGCACACGTTGACGGGCCTGGTACGGCACCAGCATGAGTTGGCACGGGCGATCTCAACGGACATCGCCATCCGCATCGCCAACGCACGCAAGAAGGGTTTTGGCGTGGCGATGTCGCTGGACATGTTCAGCGAGCCGGCCATGAAGGAAGGGATGACTGACGGTTTCAGGCATGAGTTCCGCTTCAACCCTGACTACTATCCGGCGCGCCCGCCTTACTACGACGGCAGTGTGAAATTCAAGAAGCATTACTACCCTTTGATAAATGATCTGCGCGACGGCGGTGAAGAATGGGAGTGCGCCGTGGCGATTGAAGGCCTTGCACCTGTGAAGCAATGGGTGCGCAATGTCGAGAGAGACCGGCTCAACTCGTTCTGGTTGCCGACATCCAGCGACTACTTCTACCCCGACTTCGTGTGCGAACTGACCGACGGCCGAAAGCTGGTGGTGGAGTACAAGGGCGGTCACCTCATCGACGGCCCCGATGCGACCGAGAAGGCGCGCATCGGCGAGCGCTGGGCAGCCACCAGCCAGAACGGTAGTTGCATTTTTGTGCAGGTCAGCAAAGCCGACCCCCTGAAAAGAAGCCTGGAAAAGCAGTTGCTGGATGCGCTTGGCTGAACCCAGAGGGCCCAGGCTTGACTCCGTGTCCCGCCTGATCTTGTGACGCTTTACTTCAGCGGCCTGCGTGTTGCATCGCCGTCTGCACGGCAGGGTGCGCCGCCAGGGCCTGAACGCGCTCTTCGGCAAGCAGGGCTGGCGCCACGCCCGGTCGCCGGGCTTGTGGTTAAAACCGGCATCAGCCCTTTTCCTGCCTGCGCCGGCAGCTATGAAAAGAGGAGTGCGCCGGGTTGTCCGGTTTGTCCTACACCGGCGTGCGCCGGCTGCTGATTCGGCGCGCGCGGCCCGCCGCCTACCATCTTCCTTGCTGTTGCGAGTCTTGCCTGGCGCCCACTTGCCTGGCGCCTTTTCATCCTTTCAGGGAGAAACACCATGTTGAAGTACGCCATTGTTTTCGCCATCATTTCGCTGATTGCCGGGGCCCTGGGCTTTGGCGGTATTGCGGCTGGCTCGGCCGGCATTGCCAAAATCCTGTTCGGCCTGTTCCTGATCCTGGCCGTGGTGTTTATCGTGCTGGCAGCGCTCGGTGTGGGTGCGGCCAGGAAGGCACTCAAGTAAATGCCGCTGTCACTGACTGCCGGCGTCATGTCCCAGGTGCCTTCGCCCCCGCCTTCCGGCCAGAGCCGCCACGTCGTAGTCCGGCGGGTGGATCGCCTGCGGGCCAGCCTGGCGCAACTGCTGCTGGTGACGCGACTGCGCGCCCTGACCCGGCGCAGCCTGACGGTGGATTTGCTGGAACGCGCCGCCCATGTGATTTTCGTGACCTGCAAAAGCTGGTTTCTGCCGTCGCCGGACCGCGGCGGGCAGGTGCCGCCGGCGGCCACCGGCGCGCCGGTTTCGCCGCCCTCCGACTACAACAAGAAAAAGGACCTTGATGCACACCGCCACGATTGACTGCCTGCTGGACTACGACGTTGTCAGCCCCACCCATTTCTGTTTCAGCATCGAGGCGGCCTTTCACGAGGCGCACCGCGTGGTGGAGGAGCGCCTGACCGTGACGCCCAGCGTCAAGGTGCGCCATTTCTGTGACGAGCGCAGCGGCAACCGTTTTTTCCGGCTCGACGCCTCGCGCGGCCAGTTGTCGGTGAACTACCACGCGCAGGTGGAGCTTCACCATGCGCCAGTGCCCTTGCACCTGGAGGAAGCGGCGGTGACGGCGGTGCCCGACGATGTTTTGCGTTACCTGATGCCCAGCCGCTACTGCGAGTCCGACATCATGAGCCGCGCCGCGCAGCAGCTGTTCGGCCACCTCTCGCCGGGCCTGTCGCGGGTGCGGGCCATTGAAAGCTGGATCCACGATTCCATCCATTACCTGCCGGGCTTCAGCAATTCCACCACCACGGCGCAGGAGGTGTTTGTGCAGCGCGCCGGCGTCTGCCGCGACTTTGCGCACCTGGGCATCACCTTTTGCCGCGCGCTGAACATTCCGGCGCGGCTGGTGGTCGGTTATGTCTATTTTGACGAGCCGCCCCAGGACTTCCATGCGGTGTTCGAGGCATGGCTCGATGGCCGCTGGGTGCTGTTCGATGCGACACGCATGGCGCCCAACGATCGCCTGGTGCGTGTCGGCACCGGGCGTGATGCCAAGGACGTGGCCTTTGCCACGATTTTCGGCAACGTGCAGATGCTGCGCAAGGAACTGGTGGTGGACCAGGGCGATAGGTCGGCAGGCCAGGCGACCGATCCCTTGCCATCGGCCCTGTCCATGGCCGCCTGAACGGCCTGCTGGTCAGCGCTTCAGCCCTTCAGGATTTCAGGACTTGTAGCCTTCGTCGATCCGGTCCAGCTTGCGGATCAGCGAGGGCCAGGCAAAGGCGCCGCCCAGGCCGCCGGTCTGCACCCGCATGGCTTCGGCCACGCCCTTGACGATTTGCGGGTTCACCGCGATCAGTTCGCCGCCCGCTTGGGCGTCGAGCTGGATGCGGCAGGTGTTCTCGAAGGTGTACATGGAGAGAAAAGCGTCGGCAATTGTCTTGCCGACCACCAGCAGCCCGTGGTTGCGCAGCATCAGGAAGTTGGCCGTGCCCAGGTCTGCCTGAAGGCGCGGTTTTTCATCGTCGCGAAAGGCCACGCCTTCGTACGCGTGGTAGGCCAGCGAGCCCAGCACAAAGGTGGACTGCTGGCTGATCGGCAACACCCCGCATTTCTGCGCGCTGACGGCGACACCGGCGCGGGTGTGGGTGTGCAGCACGCAGCCGGCGTCGGGCCGGGCTTCATGCACCGCGCTGTGGATCACGAAGCCGGCCGGGTTCACCGGGAAGGCCGAATCAATCACCTTGTTGCACTGTTCGTCCACCTTGACCAGGCTGGACGCGGTGATCTCGTCGAACATCAGGCCGTAGGGGTTGATCAGGAAGTGGTGCGCGCCGGCGCCGCTGACCGATTCGGGCAGCTTGGCGCTGATGTGGGTGAAGACCAGGTCGCTCCAGCCGTACAGCGCCACCAGCCGGTAGCAGGCGGCCAGGTCGCAGCGCAATTGCCATTCTTCGGCGCTGACAACTTCCTTGAGGGAGGGAATATGCATGGGGGGGTCTCCTGAATGGGTGTGATGCTGCACGATACGCCAGCGCGGTGGCGGTGACGGTCACCGGTTTGACAAGCGCCGGACTGGCCTGTGCTGATCCCGGGACGCTATAAAAATAAGAGCTGTCGGCGCCCGTTCCATAAGGGCTACAGGCTAATTTGATCCTGAATCGAGGCCGACTCAGTGTCTCAGCAGCCCGGCGGCCACGTTGAGCAGCCAGGCCTGCCGGAATTCACTGGGGCTCAGGCCGGTGTGCCCGCGGAACACGCGGCTGAAATGCGAGAGGTTGCTGAAACCCCAGGACAGCGCAATGTCGGTGATGGGGCGCGCCTGCGGCCCGCTTTGCTGCAGCTCGCGGATGCAGGCCTCGAGGCGCAGGTGCAGGATGTAGCTGGCCAGCGTGTCGGTTTCACCGGCGAAGGCGTTGTGCAGGTGGCGCTTGCTGCAGTTGAGCGCATGCGCGATCTGTTCGATGGACAGGGCCGGGTCGCGCAACCGGGTGCTGACGTAGGCGCGGATGCGGTCCTTCAGGGCCTCGCGCTGCGTCACGGCCGTGGCCTGCCCGGCGAGTTCGATCAGCGACAGGCGCACCAGCTGGGCGATCAGTTCGCCGGCACCGCGGGCGGCGGCCGCGCTCATGTTGGGCAGCTCCTGGTAGGTGCTGCGCATGGTGGTGAGCGCCACGCGGGCGATGCCGCTGGCGCCGCCCACGTGGCGTGCCATCAGGTTCTCCAGCGGCAGGCCGCGCTCGATGATCTGGGCCTTGGGCAGCATCACGATCAGGTGTTCCACACGTTCGGGGTTGTCCACCGCGTAGGAGCCGGTGGTGTCGTAAATGGTCCAGGCACCGGGGCTGACCCAGGCGCGCCGGCCCATCTGCTCGACACCGGCGCGACCCTGCAGCGGCGCCACGATCTTGAGGTAACCGGCATCGCTGGTGCGCACCATGTCCGGGGTGCGCACGACCCGGTGACGGTTTGCTTCCAGCCGGGTCAGCACCACGTCACCCGCCTGGGCAGACACCATTTCGCCGTCGAAGTCGGTGTCGCCGTAGAGGTCGGATTCCAGACCGCCGAAATGTTTCCATACCCACTCGCGCCAGACGGGCGCGCGTTCGCGCGGCGCGAAATTGTCGGTGGATACCAGTGTGGCCGCGGTCATGATGCCTCCTGCCGAGCCGCCTCAAAGGAGGCATGCGCCCCCTCGGGGGGCAGCGAAC
>NZ_JAQSDN010000054.1:119137-166708 GCF_029945925.1 Polaromonas sp.
GCCTCCTGCCGAGCCGCCTCAAAGGAGGCATGCGCCCCCTCGGGGGGCAGCGAACCAAAGTGAGCGTGGGGGGTCATGATGTCTCCGGTTTTTGTGGGCTCGGCCCATGCAAAGATTATGGGTGTTGTGCCATGTCCTGTTGCAGTTACGGGTCAAGGGTTAACCCGGATCGCCGTGCGCTGACCGTCAACTGCTTTGTGCGCGCAAAGCAAAGCGCCCGGCCCGGTGTCTGCCTATCATGCGGGTTCCAACAGCCCTTCAGGGCGACTACACAGGAGACACCATGGTCCAGTCATCGAAGCGTCAATTGCTCAAAGGCGCCGCAGCCGCCGTCGGGGCCGCCGCCTTTGCCCCCTCCCTTTTTGCCCAGGCGGGCCCGGTGCGCATCGGCTATGCCATTGCCCGCACCGGCCCGTGGACCGGCGGCGCGCAGGTCAGCCAGGAGCCCAACTACCTGCTCTGGGCCGAGCAGGTCAACGCGGCCGGCGGGCTGGACGTCAAGGGCACCAAACGCCCGATCGAGCTGATCAGCTCCGACGACCGCAGCGACATCGAAACCTGCGTGCGGTCGTATGAAAAACTGATGGGCAGCGACAAGGTTGATTTGATCCTGCCGCCCTGGGGCAGCAATGCCAACTTCGCGATTGCGCCGCTGGCCAACCGCATGGGCTACCCGGTGCTGGCGCCGACCGCGCTGTCGCGCAAGCTGGTCGAGCTGAAGCTGCCGAACTTCTTTTTGCTGCTGCAGCAGCCCGACCGCATGGTTGGCGCGCTGGTGGACATGCTGGTGGCCAATGGCGTGAAGACGGTGGCCGTCATTTACGTGGACGACCTGTTCGGCCTGGAGAATTTCTCGGCGCTCAAGGTCGCGCTGCGCAGCACCGGCATCCAGGTGGTGGAAGAAAAAAGCTACCCCGGCGACATCAAGGATCTGTCGCCGGTGCTGCGCTCCATCAAGGACAAGAACCCGGAGGCCTTCATCGGCCTGAGCTACCCGCCCGACACCATCCTGGCCAGCAAGCAGTCCAAGGAAATCGGCTTCAACCCGCGCTTCTACTATGCCTCGGTCGGCACCGCCTTCCAGCTCTACCGCAACGTGATGACCCCGGCCGGCGCCGAAGGTGTGCTGGGCATGGGCTCGTGGAACAGCAAGACCAGCCCGGGCGCCAAGGCCTACTTCGATGCACACACCAAGAAGTTCGGCGGCAAGGAGCCGGACCGCTGGGCCAGCGGCCACTGCTGGGCCGGCCTGGAGATCCTGCAGGCGGCCGTGGCCAGGTCCGGTCTGGACCGCAAGGCGATCCGCGACTACATCGCCGGCAACACGCACAAGACCATCATCGGCGACGTCAAGTTCACCGGCAGTGAAAACACCGCCACGCCGGGCAGCGTCGGCCAGTGGCAGAACGGCGAGTTCGAGGTAGTGTGGCCGCAGAAGATGGCCACCGCCAAGCTCAGCCTCGTCAAGCCCGCCTGGAAATAACTACAAGAAAGTGTCATTGCGGGCCTGACCCGCAATCCATGCCTCATGCATCCATGGTGAGCGGGGCGCCATGGATGCCGGATCAAGCCCGGCATGACAGAACTGCGCCATCCCATGTCACTTTTTTCCTGGCTTGAACTGATTGCCTCCGGGCTGATTACCGGCGGCATCTACGCGCTGGTGGCACTCGGGCTGAACCTGCAGTACGGGTTGATGCGCATCCTGAACATCGCGCACGGCGAGTTCCTGATGCTGGGCGCCTACCTGACCTGGATGGCGCACACCACGCTGGGCATCTCGCCGCTGCTGATGGTGCCGGTGTCTTTTCTGGCGCTGATGGCGCTGGGCCTGGTGATCCACAAGCTGTGTTTCCGGCGGCTGACGGTCACGTCGCCGAACCTCGACATCTTCGAGGCGCGCGGCCTGATGGTGGCGTTCGGCCTGATGTTCCTGGTGCAGAACTTTGCCTCCTTCATGTGGGGCGGCGACCTGCGCGGCTACGACTACCTGGCCGAGCCGGTGAAAATCGGCGAGGCCCAGTTTGCCGGCAACAAGCTGCTGGTGTTCGGCCTGGCGCTGCTGTTCAGCGGCGCGCTGATTGCGCTCTTGCGTTTCACGCTGCTCGGCAAGGGTGTGCGTGCGCTGATGCAGTCGCCAACCGGCGCGCAGCTGGTGGGGATCGACACGCAGCGCCTGCACCCGCTGATGTTCGGCATTGGCCTGGGGCTGTCGGGTGTGGCCGGCTGCCTGCTGTCCATGGCCTACACCATCACGCCTTCGATGGGCGAGCCCTATACCGTCACTGCACTCATCGTCATCACGCTGGGTGGCTTCGGCAGCATGAGCGGCGCGCTGGCCGGTGGTCTGCTGCTGGGCGTGGTGGAAGCGCTGGGCATGCATTTCACGAATCCTTCGCTGAAAGCGCTGCTGTCCTACAGCGTGTTTATTGCGGTGTTGTTGTTGCGGCCGCGCGGCCTGTTTGCCAAATAGAAAAACACATGTCCACTACTCAGATCATTGCCGGCAACACGCGGTTCTTGCTCCCTCTCCCCCCGGGAGAGGGTGGGGGTGAGGGCGCGCAGCAGTCCACAACGTGCAACGGCCATTCCATGCACAGGCCGCAGCCCTCACCCCCACCCTCTCCCAAGGGGCGAGGGGGTCAAACCGACCCTTGCGACCTGTGGGTGCACCCGGCATGAAAGATCGCCAGATTCTTGTGCGCGACCTGTTGCTGCTGCTGGCCTTTGCCGGCTGGGCGCTGGCGCTGCCGCATTACGGCAGCGAGTTTGTCGTCTCGATGGCGCTGACCTGCCTGATGTACGTGGCGCTGTCCTCGAGCTGGGGCCTGTTTTGCGGCAGCACGCGTTACCTGTCGCTGGCGACCTCGGCCTTCTTCGGCATCGGCGCCTACACCAGTGCGATTGCGCTGGAAAAAATGGCCTGGCTCGAGTCGATTGCACTGGGCGCCGGCATTGCCACCGTGGTGGCCGTCGTCATGGGCGCGGCCGTGCTGCATTTGCGCGGCACCTACTTTGCGGTGCTGACCTTCGGCATGACCGAGCTGATCCGCCATGCGGTGACCTACTTTGAAAAGAAGGTCACCGGCACGGTGGGCCGGGTGCTGACCGTGGTGCCCGACCGCGACACGATTTACCTGACGGTGCTGGCACTCGCCGTGCTGGCGGTGCTGGTCTCCATCATCGTGCGGCGCAGCCGCTTCGGCTTGGCGCTGATGGGCATAGGCGCCGACGAGCAGCGCGCGCAGACGCTGGGCGTGAACACGCGGCTGATCAAGGTGGCCGGTTTTGCGATGACGGCGGCTTTTGCCGGCGCCGTGGGCGCGGCCATGGCCGTGCGCTGGACCTACATTGACCCGCACACGGTGTTCAACCCTTTCATCGGCTTCCAGACCGTGCTGATTGCGCTGATCGGTGGCGCGGTCACGCTGTGGGGCCCGCTGATTGCGGCCATTGTGTTCAGCGTGCTGGCCGAGACCCTGCGCCTGCAGGCGCCGCAGGTCTACATGATGTCGCTCGGGCTGCTGCTGATTTTGAGTGTGCTTTACCTGCCGGGTGGGCTGGCCTCGCTGCGCTGGGGCACGTTCATGCTCTGGTGGCAGGGCGGCCGCAGCTGGTTGCGTGGCTTGAGCCGCAAGGAGCGCAAGAATGGCTGAATTGCTGCTGCAGGCGCGTGACATCACGGTGCGTTTTGGCGGCCTGACGGCGGTCGATGCCGTCAGCGCCGACTTCCACGCTGGCGAACTCGTTGGCATCATCGGCCCGAACGGCGCCGGCAAGACCACGTTTTTCAATGCGATTTCGGGCGTGATCCCGCCGACCGGCGGACAGCTGCTGGCGGCCGGGCGCGACCTGGCCGGCCAGGGGCCGCACCGTTATGCCGCGGCCGGTGTGGCACGCACCTTCCAGACACCGCGCGTGTTTCCCGACATGAGCGTGGCCGCCAACATCGACTTCGGGCTGAAGTTTGCCGGGCGAACGCGCAAGGGCTCCTGGCATCTGCGCGACGAAACCAGCATTCTCGAGCTGATCGGCCTGCACGCCCAGGCGGCCTTGCCGGCGGGCGCCATCACCCCGTCGCAGCAGCGCCTGCTCGAAGTCGGCATGGCGCTGGCCACGCGGCCGCGTTTGCTGCTGCTGGACGAGGTGGCGGCCGGCCTGACCGAAGCCGAGATTGAAAACATGGCGCAGTTGATACGCCGCATGCGTGACGAACTGGACCTGACGGTGATCTGGATCGAACATGCGGTGACCACGCTGCTGCGCCACGTCGAACGCGTGATCGTGCTGCACCAGGGCCGCAAGATTGCCGACGGTACGCCGGCCGAGGTGGTGCGCAATGCCGAAGTGATTGAAGCCTATCTGGGAGATGAGATGGTGGAAGCCTCGGGAGTGCCGGCATGATGTGGTACGCCCCGTCTTTTGTGCTCGGCGCGTCAGGCCATGCACACCTCAAGGTCCAGGGCCTGAGCGCAGGATACGGCGCCTTCCTGGTGCTGCGCGATCTGACGCTGGAAATCAAACCCGGCCTGACGGTCATCCTCGGCCCCAACGGGGCCGGTAAGACCACCCTGCTCAAGGCGCTGTCCGGCCTGATTCCGCGTGGCGGCGAGGTGTTGCTCAACGGCCAGGCCCTGCCCGTCAAGACCAGCGAGATCGTGCAGCGTGGCATGGCCCTGGTGGCCGAGGGCCGGCAGCTGTTTCCGCAAATGACCGTGACGGAAAACCTGGAGCTTGGCGGCTGGTTGGTCGGCAAGGCCGAACGCACGCGGCGTCTCGAGCAGGCCTTCACCGATTTTCCCAAGCTGCGCGAACGCGCGCAGCAACTGGCCGGCACCATGAGCGGCGGCGAGCAGCAGATGGTGGCGGTGGCGCGCGCCATGATGAGTGCGCCGCGCCTCTTGATGCTGGACGAACCCTCGCTGGGCCTGGCGCCGCGCATGGTGGACGAGTTGCTCGCGATCACGCGGCGTATTGCCGACAGCGGCACCACGGTGCTGATGGTCGAGCAGAACGTGAAGAAGGCGCTGGCCGTGGCCGACCGCGGGTATGTGCTGGAGCGCGGCACGCTGGTGGCCAGCGGGCCGGCGGCGCTGCTGGCGCGGTCGACCGTCATTCGCGAAGCCTACCTGGGGGCGGCCCCGGCCCCGGTCTCATCCACCTCCAACTCCACCCCTTCTTCGCCCGTTCGTGCCTGATTTATTTTTCCATCAAGGAGTACCGCAATGTCTGACATGTCCATGCTGATCAACGGCCTGAAGGTCACCGCTGAAAAAGGCGCCACCTTCGAGCGCCGCAACCCGCTCGATGGCAGCGTCGCCACCCGCGCACCGGCCGCCTCCCCGGCCGACGCGGTGATGGCGGTGGAAGCCGCCGCCGAGGCCTTCAAGACCTGGAGCGAAACCGGCCCGAGCGCGCGCCGCGCCCTGCTGCTCAAGGCGGCCGATGCGCTGGAGGCGAAGACGCCGCAATTTATCGAAGCCGTGGCCGCCGAGACCGGCGCTTCCGGCATGTGGGCCGGCTTCAACGTGATGCTGGCCGCCGGCATGATCCGCGAGGCGGCCTCGCTGACCACGCAGATCAGCGGCGAGGTGATTCCGTCCGACGTGCCCGGCAGCCTGGCCATGGGCGTGCGCCAGCCGGCCGGTGTGGTGCTCGGCATTGCGCCATGGAACGCGCCGGTCATTCTCGGTGTGCGCGCGATTGCCACGCCGCTGGCCTGCGGCAACACGGTGATCTTCAAGGGCTCGGAAAACTGCCCGCGTACGCACCAGCTGATCGTGGAGGCTTTTGCCGATGCCGGCTTTCCGCCCGGTGTCGTCAACTACATCACCAACGCGCCGGCCGACGCGGGCGCCGTGGTCGAAGCCATGGTGGCGCACCCGGCGGTGCGGCGGGTCAACTTCACCGGTTCGACCAAGGTCGGCAAGATCATCGCGATGACCTGCGCGAAATACTTGAAGCCGGTGGTGCTGGAGCTGGGCGGCAAGGCGCCGCTGGTGATCCTCGACGACGCCAACATCGACGACGCGGTCAACGCCGCCGCCTTCGGCAGCTTTGCCAACAGCGGCCAGATCTGCATGTCCACCGAACGCATCATCGTGGACCAGAAGATCGCCGACGCGTTTGTCAAGAAGTTCGCGGCCAAGGCCAGCGCCTTGCCGCTTGGCGACCCGCGCAAGCCCGAGCCGGTGGTGCTGGGCTCGGTGATCGGCATGGGCACGGTCGAGCATTGCAATGCGCTGATCGACGACGCGCTGGCCAAGGGCGCGAAGCTGGCCTGCGGCGGCAAGGCCGAGAACACGCTGATGCCCGCGACCGTGCTGGACCATGTGACGCCCGCGATGCGCATCTACCACGAGGAGACCTTCGGCCCGGTCAAGTGTGTGGTGCGTGTGAGCGGCGTGGAGGAGGCTGTGGCCTGCGCGAATGACAACGCCTACGGCCTGTCGGCAGCAGTGTTCGGTGGCGACATCGCACGTGCCTTCAACGTGGCCAGACGCATCGACTCCGGCATCTGCCACGTCAACGGCCCGACCGTGCACGACGAGGCGCAGATGCCGTTTGGCGGCGTCAAGGGCAGCGGTATCGGGCGCTTCGGCGGCAAAGCGGGGGTGGCCGAGTTCACCGAGCTGCGCTGGATCACGATCCAGACGACGCCGCGGCACTATCCGTTCTGATCTGGCGTTCTCGCGCGCAGACGGGACCTTTGCATCACGCTGCGCCAGAGGTTCGCTCAGGACAGTGGGTGTAACTCCCCACTCCCACCCCTAGCCCCTCGCCCCGCTGGGCGATGGAGGGGGACTTCATGTGGCCGCGTGTGCTGCACCCGCGTGCAAACATGACGGCCGCTGGACTCCGACATGACGCGCTTTGCGCGTCATGTCTCCCCGCATTCGGCGAGGTTCTATGGTTCGCGTCAAGCAGGTTTTGCGTTAATTAGCAGTTTTGACGGCTCAAACGCCTGGCCTGACCTCCACACCGCAAAGCGCGAGTCAGCAAACATGGATCCCGTATCAGGTTCGGGATGACAGGCGGGGCGCCGTAGCCTGTTCGAGCAGGGTGAGCCAGGCCAGTGCCACAGGCGCACTGTCTCCACACATCTCCACCGACGGCATCAACTGCCCGCAGACGGCCGGGCGGTCCGGCTGTCCGAAGATGCGGCAGGCATTGGCCTCATCCAGCTGCACACAGCGCACGCCAGCCGGTTTGCCCTGCGGCATGCCGGGAATCGGCGAGCTGATGGACGGCGCGATGCAGCAGGCGCCGCAGCCGGGACGGCAGTTCATGCCAGGCCGCTATAAAAACAGGAGCTGTTTGCGCATGACTGGAGCTGGCTGGGGGCCGATTTAGTCATTCAATCGGCGGCTGGCGTCCAGCACCTGGGTGATCACCGCCTGCACGCTGCTGCGGTGTTTCTCATTGACCAGTTCACCTTGCGCGTCGAACGCATCACCCGCGTGGCCCAGCGCAAAGGCTTTGGGTGCGACCCAGCACTGCGCGTTGAGCAGCAGCGGCACCAGGTGGCTTTGTGACCGCAGGCCGCCCAAGGCGCCCGGCGAGGCGCTGAGCATGCCCACGACCTTGCCGCTGAAAGACTTGAAGCCTTCCTGCCAGGCCGGGTCGGCCTTGACCGGGCTGGAGACCCAGTCGATGGTGTTCTTGAGCAGGGCGGTGTAGCTGCCGTTGTATTCGGGCGAGCAGATGATCCACGCGGGATGCTCGAACAGGATCTGCTTGAGCTTCATGACGTCGGCCGGCGTGCCTTTGGCTTCGAGGTCGGCGTTGTACATCGGGATGTCGAAGTCCGCCAGCTCGATGTGGGTCACGTCGGCGCCGCTGGCACGCGCCAGATCGGCGGCCGCATGGGCCAGCTTGCGGTTCAAAGAGGCGAGCCGGGTGCTACCGGCGAAGATCAGAAGTTTCATGCCCCTATTGTGCTTGTGTGCCGGTGCCTTCGCCGTCTTGCCGGTCTGGGCGCTCCTGCTGCCACGTTTTATGGGTTGTTTTGGCCGTGAGCCCTTATGCAGCAAGCGCCAGCAGCTATTAAAATCATAGCAATCAGTTTGCCTTGCCGATAGAAGAAATGGCATTGACCTTGTTGGGGGCCGGCAGCACAAAAAAGAGGCACCCTGATAAAATCACGCTTTTCGTCCTGTGAAAGCGGCAAGCTGTTTGCTGACCTCTCCGGCCCGGCCGGTCTTTTCCAGGGCGTGCAGGCATCTCGCCTGACGACTGCTTTATTGAAGGAGGCGTGATGCACTCGCCTTATGTATATCCGCAAGAATTTGACGTGATCGTGGTCGGTGGCGGCCATGCCGGCACCGAGGCCGCGCTGGCTGCTGCCCGCATGGGTTGCAAGACCCTGCTGCTGACCCACAACATCGAGACCCTGGGCCAGATGAGCTGCAACCCCTCGATAGGCGGCATCGGCAAGGGCCACCTGGTCAAGGAGGTCGATGCCATGGGCGGCGCGATGGCGCTGGCCACAGACGAAGGCGGCATCCAGTTCCGCATTCTCAACAGCTCCAAGGGCCCGGCCGTGCGCGCCACCCGGGCGCAGGCCGACCGGATTCTGTACAAGGCCGCGATTCGCCGCAGGCTGGAAAACCAGCCCAACCTCTGGCTGTTCCAGCAGGCCGTCGATGACCTGATGGTCGAAGGCGACCGTGTCGTCGGGGCGGTCACGCAGGTCGGCATCAGGTTCCGCTCGCGCACCGTGGTGCTGACGGCCGGGACGTTTCTGGACGGCAAGATCCATGTCGGGCTCAACAACTATGCCGCGGGCAGGGCGGGTGACCCGCCGGCGGTGTCGCTGAGCGCGCGGCTGAAGGAGCTCAAGCTGCCGCAGGGCCGGCTCAAAACCGGCACGCCGCCGCGCATCGACGGGCGCAGCATCGACTTCAGCAAATGCACGGTGCAGCCGGGCGACGGCATGCCGGGCGGCACATCCGGGCCGGTGCCGGTGTTCAGCTTCATGGGCGGGCGCATCCAGCACCCGAGGCAGATGCCTTGCTGGATCACCCATACCAACGAGCGCACGCACGAGATCATCCGCTCCGGTTTCGACCGCAGCCCCATGTTCACCGGCAAGATCGACGGCGTGGGCCCGCGCTACTGCCCGAGTGTCGAGGACAAGATCAACCGTTTTGCCGGCAAGGAAAGCCACCAGATTTTCCTGGAACCGGAAGGTCTCTCCACCCACGAGATCTACCCCAACGGCATCTCGACCAGCCTGCCGTTTGACATCCAGTACGACCTGGTGCGCTCCATGGCCGGCATGGAGAACGCCCACATCCTGCGCCCGGGCTACGCGATCGAATACGACTACTTCGACCCACGCGCGCTGAAAACCAGTTTTGAAACCCGGTCCATTGGCGGGCTGTTTTTCGCCGGGCAGATCAACGGGACCACGGGTTACGAGGAAGCAGCGGCCCAGGGCATGTTTGCCGGCATCAATGCCGCGCTGCAATGCAGGGCACTCGGTGGCTTGCCCAACGATCATGGCGGTGCCTGGCTGCCGCGGCGCGACGAAGCTTACCTGGGTGTGCTGGTGGACGACCTGATCACCAAGGGTGTGACCGAGCCTTACCGCATGTTCACCAGCCGGGCCGAGTTCCGCCTGATGCTGCGCGAAGACAATGCCGACATGCGCCTGACCGAAAAGGGCAGGGAGCTGGGGCTGGTGGACGATGCCCGCTGGGACGCCTTCAACCGCAAGCGCGACGCTGTTTCACGTGAAACAGAACGGCTGCGTTCCGTCTGGGTCAACCCGCGCAGCCTGCCGCAGGCCGAGGCTGAACGTGTGCTGGGCAAGGCCATCGAGCGTGAGTACACCCTGCTCGATTTGCTGCGCCGCCCCGACGTGAGCTACGCGGCGCTGATGTCGCTGGATGGCGGCAAATATGCGAATGCCGAGCTGGCACCTCCCGCCGAGGGTGTTTCACGTGAAACAGAGGCGGCCGACATGGCGGCCAGCGTGATCGAGCAGATCGAGATTGCCGTCAAATACGCCGGCTACATCGACCTGCAGAAGACGGAAGTGGAGCGCGCCTCGCACTACGAAAATCTCAAGCTGCCCGCCGACCTGGATTACCTGCAGGTCTCGGCGCTGAGTTTCGAGGCGCGGCAAACCCTGGCCAAACACCGGCCCGAAACCCTGGGCCTGGCCTCGCGCATCTCCGGCATCACGCCGGCGACCGTGTCGTTGTTGCTGGTGCACCTGAAGAAGAACCTCTGGAAAAACACGGTTCCCCTGAAACCTGCTGAACAAGCCGAAGCCTGATGCGCAGCGGTGAACAGGATTTGCGCGCCGGCCTGAAGGTGCTGCAGCTGGACCTGGAGGATCATCAGGTCGGGCAGTTGCTGGACTATCTGGACCTGATTGCCAAATGGACCAAGGTCTACAACCTGACGGCCGTGCGTGATCCTGCGGAAATGATGACGCATCACCTGCTCGACAGCCTGGCGGCCATCGCACCGCTGCGGTGTCATTTGCAGCAGGCCGGGTTGGGGCAGGGGGCCAGTCTGCTGGACGTCGGTTCGGGAGCCGGTTTGCCGGGCGTGGTCATCGCCGTCTGTTGCCCGGCCGTGGCCGTGACCTGCGTGGACACGGTGGCCAAGAAGGCCGCGTTCATCAAGCAGGCGGCGCTGGCCTTGAAGTTGCCCAACCTGACCGGCCTGCATGCGCGGGTCGAAACGATAAACCGGCCTTTTGACGTGATCTGCTCGCGCGCCTTTGCGTCGCTGGTTGACTTCACGCAATGGTCGGCCGGGGCGCTGGCGCTGCAGGGCGTCTGGATGGCCATGAAGGCCAAACACCCGGCGGACGAAATCGCCGCCTTGCCGGCCACGGTGGAGGTGTTTCACGTGGAACAGTTGCAGGTGCCGGGGCTAGACGCCGAGCGTTGTCTGCTCTGGCTGCGACCCAAAACCGCGGCTTAGCCTTAGTCCCGGGCGAAAAAACTGCACATCGGGTGCCTATGACGGGCGCCGGCGGCTTTTCAGCCTGTGCGCTGACGTAAACTCAAAACCTCTGTTTCTGGAGGTCTCCATGTTGGGTTCATTTGTCGGTGTCGCTGATTACGGCGCTTTTGTTGTCGCCATCATTGTTTTTCTGCTGATTCCCGGCCCCGGCAACCTGGCGTTGATCACCTCGACCAGCAAGGGCGGCATTCCGGGCGGGCTCGGCGCCACCTTCGGTGTGATCGCTGGAGATCAGGTGCTGCTCTGGGCCGCGGTGGCTGGCGTGTCGGCCGTGATGGCCGCTTACCCGACCGCCTTTCATGCGGTGCAATGGGCCGGTGCGGTTTACCTGGCTTGGCTTGGGTTCAAGATGCTGATGGCCAAACCCGGCGATGCCCCCATCCTGCAGATCAAGCCGCGCCACTATTTCCGCCAGACCCTGCTGATCACCTTGCTCAACCCCAAGGCCATCGTTTTCTACATGGCCTTCTTTCCCCTGTTTGTCGACCCGGCCCAGCACCAGGGCCTGAAAACCTTTGCCGTCATGGCGACCACCATCGCCGGCTTGACCTTTCTGTATGGCCTGACTTCGGTGCTGATCACCTATTTTCTGGCTGCGCGTATCCGCGCCAACCCGAAAATTTCTGCGGTGCTGAACAAGGCGGCTGGCGTGTTCCTCATCGGCTTCGGCATCAAGCTGGCCATTTCCAAGTAAACCTCCCGATCTCCAGAACCCAAAGAACAACATGGCCAAAATATTCTGCGTTGCCAACCAAAAGGGCGGGGTGGGCAAAACCACCACCACGGTCAATCTGGCGGCGGGTCTGGCCAAGGTCGGCCAGCGCGTGCTGATGATTGACCTGGACCCGCAGGGCAACGCCACCATGGGCTCGGGTGTGGACAAGCGCAAGCTCGAACTCACGGTGTACGACGTGCTGCTCGAATCCGCGTCGGTGCTGGAGGCGCGGGTGCGCAGCGAGAAATGCGGCTACGACGTGCTCGGTGCCAACCGCGAGCTGGCCGGCGCCGAGGTCGAGCTGGTCGATGTCGAGCGCCGCGAAAAGCGGCTCAAGCTGGCGCTGGCCGACGTCGGTGAGCACTACGACTTCGTGCTGATCGATTGCCCGCCCTCGCTCTCGATGCTGACGCTCAACGGCCTGTGCTGTGCCCATGGCGTGATCGTGCCCATGCAGTGCGAGTACTTTGCGCTCGAAGGCCTGACGGATCTGGTCAACACCATCAAGCAGGTGCACGCCAACCTCAACAAGGACCTGGCCATCATCGGCCTGCTACGCGTCATGTTCGACCCGCGCATCACCCTGCAGCAGCAGGTCAGCGACCAGCTGAAAGAGCATTTCGGCGACAAGGTGTTCAACACCGTGATCCCGCGCAATGTGCGGCTGGCCGAGGCGCCCAGTTACGGCCTGCCCGGCGTGGTGTTTGACCCGTCGTCCAAAGGCGCGCAGGCCTTCGTCACCTTCGCCGAAGAGATGGTGCAACGCATCAAGGCCATGTGATGGTCCGGGTTTCAAGCCAAATTGGCCTCCAGCCCAGATACCACCTGAGCCGACAGCTATCAAAACCATAGTACATCTGCTTTTTTCGGCATGAAATCCTCGAACGTCCTGATCCTCCCCGGCTGGCAAAACAGCGGCCCCGACCACTGGCAAAGCCGCTGGGAGCGGGCGCACGGTTACCAGCGTGTGGAGCAACACGACTGGATGCACCCGCTGCGCGGCGACTGGATTGCGCGGCTCGAAGAGGTGCTGCTGTCCTGCGGCGAGCCCGCCGTGCTGGTCGCGCACAGCCTGGGCTGCGTGCACACGGCGGCCTGGGCCGCCCATTCGAAAAACACGCAGCGCGTCAAGGGCGCGCTGCTGGTCGCGCCGCCCGATGTGGAGCGTGAGGACATCCGCCCCATGCTCAGCAGCTGGGCGCCGGTGCCGTTGCAGCCGCTGCCTTTTCCGGCGGTGGTGTTTGCCAGCAGCAACGACCCGTTTTGCGCACCCGCGCGGGCGGCCCAGTTCGCCGCCGCCTGGGGCGCCAGGCCGATCGACGCCGGTGCACGCGGCCACCTCAATGCCGACAGCGGCCTGGCCGACTGGCCCGAGGCCCACGAACAACTCCTGCGGCTGATGTGTCTGTGACGCATCAGCCGCAGCAACCCCTTATCCGAACCTGAGAAAGACAAGACACCATGGTCACCAAAAAACCCAAAGGCCTGGGCCGCGGACTCGAAGCCCTGCTGGGCCCCAAAGTCAGCGAAGCCGGGGACGCCGACCAGGGCAACAGCAGCGCCACCAGCCCCGGCCAGCCGGCCTCGCTGCGGCTGACCGACCTGGTCGCCGGCCAGTACCAGCCGCGCACACGCATGGACGAGGGCGCGCTCTACGAACTCGCCGAGTCCATCAAGGTGCAGGGCATCATGCAGCCGATTCTGGTGCGGCGCCTGACCAGCGGCACCAACGACGGCAAGTACGAAATCATTGCCGGCGAACGGCGTTTCCGTGCGGCCAAAATCGCCGGCCTGGACAGTGTGCCGGTGCTGGTGCGCGACGTGCCCGACGAGTCTGCCGCGGCCATGGCGCTGATTGAAAACATCCAGCGCGAAGACCTCAACCCGCTGGAAGAAGCCCAGGGTTTGCAGCGCCTGATCAAGGAGTTTGGGCTCACTCACGAACTGGCCGCGCAGGCCGTGGGCCGCTCGCGCAGCGCCGCCTCCAACCTGCTGCGCCTGCTGAATCTGGCCGAGCCGGTACAGACCATGCTGATGGCCGGCGACATCGACATGGGCCATGCAAGGGCGCTGCTGGCGCTGGACCGGGCCACCCAGATCACCGCCGGCAACCAGATTGCGGCCAAAAAAATGTCGGTGCGCGAGGCCGAAAGCCTGGTCAAAAAGCTCAGCGCCGAGTTCTCGCTCAAGCCGCAGAAAAACACCAAGGAAAAGTCACGCGACACCCGCCGCGTGGAAGAAGAGCTGGCCGACCTGCTGATGGCCGACGTGGAAGTCCGCGTCAAAAAACAGGTCAAGCGCAATGGCCGGCGCGAGGACACCGGCGAAGTCGCCATCCAGTTCGCCTCCATGGACGAGCTGAACGGGCTGATCGAGCGCCTGCGCGGCAACAAATAGGCGCAGCCCTCGCTGAGCGGGCGTGAGCAGCTATAAAGTTTATAGCGACGGCCGCACCCGCAGTTCCGGCTCCGGGATGGCAACAAAGGGAAGGCGTTGGGCCAGCGGCAGGAAGTCGTCCGCAAACTGTTTCAGCAAGGCACACATGGCGCGCAGCGCCTGCGCTTCGTCTGCCGTGATCGGGCGGTCAAAGCCCGCCGCCTTGTCCAGGCCGGCCAGGTCGATCAGCGCCTCCCAATCGGTGGACGCGGGGCTTTGCGCCAGTGCGGCGCGCACCCCCGGCAGGCGTTTTTCCAGCATGCGCAGGAACACGTTCAGGCGCACCCAGCGTTGTTCGTCCCAGCCGGTGATGCGCGCGGGGTCGGCAGCCGGCAGGTAACGCCGGATCAGGTCATCGGCCGCCTCCAGGCCCCGGCTGGACACACTCGTGATGGTTTCCGTCGGCATGTTCAGGTTCAGCCCGCCTTCCTGCGGGTGCAGCCGCAGACGCACGACGCGGTCGCGCACGCCCGGCATGCGCGACAGGGTGTTGTCGTTCCACTCCTGCATGGTGTTGACCAGCGCGGCAATGAAACCGCCCATGCGGCTGCCGGGATGACCTTGCTCGTCAAAACGCTGCCAGCGTTCACCATAGCCGTAGTAGTAGCGGGTGGGCAGAAAGGTCATGTTCGTACGCCCGGGCAGTTTGGGCTCCAGGGTGATGCCAAACGTGGGCCACGCCGGCACCAGGCCGTCAAACATGTGAATCGGAAAGTTGGACGACAGGCCGCCATCCGAGAACCAGCAGCGCTTGAAGCTTCGCCTGCCCACGCCTTCCTTCGCGTCATAGTCGATGGCCCACAGGGGAACCGCCGCAAACAGCAGCGGAAAACTCAGGCTCATGCGGGCTGCCAGCACGACCGGAAAATCCTGCGGTGCCGGCAACTCCAGCAGCCCCTGGCCGTCGGTCGTGGCCGGGTCCCATAACGCCCGGTCGGGGGCCAGTTCGTAGGCCCGGCTGTGTCCAGTGAGCCAGGCAAGCACATCAGCGGGCAGGTAACGCGCCAGCTCCTCCCGGCGATAAAACAGCCGCTGCTGCGTGGCGGCATGCTGGCCCTGGTTGCGCTGCCGGTCGCCTTTCTCGAAGGGCAGCACGTAGGGCCGGCCATGCGACAGGTTGGTGGTGAACATCTGGAGATGGATCGACTTGGGCGGCACGGTGATTGGCAGCGTGCTGCCCTCGGGCGGAAAGCCGGGGGCGTTCCAGAGGTCGCCGAAGGTCAGGGGCGGGTCGCCCAGCGTGCGGCCCGCGGCCTCCTGGATGGTGTCGTGGAGCCAGGGCGTGAGGGCAGGGTCGGCATGACCGGGCTCGCTCATGCCCGTGCACAGCCCGAAGCCATTGGCCGTGACCTGGCGCGTGACATCGCGGTAAACCCCCCAGAGCACCAGCCCGGTACCCGCCAGCACGAAGGTCAGCACGCCGGCCAGCAAGCTGCTGTACCAGCCGGCCGCCACGGCCAGCACCAGCGCAACCAGGCTGGCCGCCCAGTAGGCCAGCAGCAGCCCGCGGACGATGTGGAGTACCCGGCGCCAGGTTCCGCCACGGTTCAGGGCCAGCACCAGCACCGAGAACAGCCGCTGCGTCGCCTGTTGCGGCTGGAACAGGCGCAGCAGGCGGCTGGCGCCCTGTGGGTCCGGCCGCTCTCCGAGTTCGTCCGGCAAGCGGGCGAGGCGCTCAAACCCGGCCATGCTGCCCGTGTGCCGCCGGCGGTACTCCGCGGCGGCGGTCACGGCCGCCGCAATGGCGCCGGCCGATGAGCCGCCTATGTTCTTGAAGTGGTAGTGCGCCGCCAGCCGGCTGATCGCCTTGGGGTAAACAATGCCGCTGGTGACGCCGCCTTTCATCACCAGGTCACAAAACCGGTCTTTGGGCGGGAGGGGGTGTTCGTTCATGGCGTCCTCGGGGTGTGCGGGAGGACGATCACCCTAACGACAAAACACGCGGCGCGCAACCTCGCATTGGGGGAGGTCGAGCCCCTGGTACTTTTGTGTTCGTTCTGATTTGCCCGCCATGAACAGGGCGGACAAGGGCAAGGCCGGGCGTCAGGCCGCTGCGGCGTTCACAGCGTGAAGATCTTGCCCGGGTTCATGATGTTGTGCGGGTCCAGCGCGCGTTTGATGGTGCGCATCATGTCGACCGCGCCATTGCCGGCTTCGGTCACCAGAAAGTCCATCTTGTGCAGGCCGACGCCGTGTTCGCCGGTGCAGGTGCCTTCCAGGCGCAGCGCGCGCGCCACCAGCGTGTGGTTCAGGGCCTCGGCTTTCACGCGTTCTTCGGGCTTGTCCGGATCGATCAGGTAGCCGAAGTGGAAGTTGCCGTCGCCCACGTGGCCGACGAGGAAGTAGGGGATGCCGCTGGCATCGGCTTCGCTGACCGAGTCGAGCAGGCAGTCGGCCAGGCGCGAGATCGGTACGCAGGTGTCGGTCGAGATCGCGCGGCAGCCGGGGCGCGACTGAATGGCCGCAAAGTAGGCGTTGTGCCGTGCGGTCCACAGGCGCGTGCGTTCCTCGGGGGTGCTGGCCCATTCAAAGGCGTTGCCGCCCATGTCCGTGGCGATCTCCTGCACGGTCTCGGCCTGCTCCTTGACGCTGTTGGGCGAGCCGTGAAACTCCATCAGCAGCATGGGTTCTTCGCGCAGGCCGAGTTTGGCGTAGGCATTGACCATGCGCACGGTGTTGGCGTCAATCAGCTCGACACGTGCAATCGGAACGCCAAGCTGGATGATCTGGATGGTGGTGCGCACCGCCGCCTCGATGCTCGGGAAGGAGCAGATTGCCGCCGAGATCGCCTCGGGCAGCGGGTAGAGCTTGACGGTGATTTCGGTGATCACGCCCAGTGTGCCTTCGCTGCCCACCATCAGGCGCGTGAGGTCGTAACCGGCCGACGATTTTTTGGCGCGCGTGCCGGTGCGGATGACTTCGCCGCTGGCGGTGACCACTTCCAGCGCCAGCACGTTTTCGCGCATGGTGCCGTAACGCACGGCGTTGGTGCCGCTGGCGCGCGTCGCGCTCATGCCGCCTATCGTGGCATCGGCGCCGGGGTCGATCGGGAAAAACAGGCCGGTGCTCTTGACCTCTTCATTGAGCTGCTTGCGCGTCACACCGGCCTGCACCGTCACGGTCAGGTCTTCGGCATTGATGGACAACACCTTGTTCATGCGGCTCACGTCAATGCTGATGCCGCCCTGCACGGCCAGCAGATGGCCTTCGAGCGAGGTGCCGACGCCAAAGGGAATGACCGGCACCTGGTACTGCGCGGCGAGCTTGACGACATCGGCCACGTCGGCCGTGCTTTCGGCAAACACCACGGCCGCCGGCGGCGGCGCCGCAAACGAGGACTCGTCGCGGCCATGCTGCTCACGCACCACCAGGGCGGTGGAGCAGCGCTCGGCAAACCTTGTTTTCAGGGCCTCGATCAGGGCCAGCGGCACGGCGCGCAGATTGAGTTGGGGCAACAGGTGGTCGGGGTGGGTGGGGGCGTTCATGGTGTCTCCGGTCTGAGGCTCCAGTTTACGACGAGTCCCAAGCCCGTGGGGGGCCTACCCGGCGCCACCCACGGACCGTCTGGCCACCCGCGTCAGGACTTCAGCGCGATTTCAAACTCTTCCCGTGACACCAATTTGTCCTTGTTCGTGTCGCTCTGGTCAAAACGCTGTTCCACGGCGGGCAAACGCACGGCCTCCTGCCGGCTGAGCTGGCCGTCCTTGTTGGCATCCGCGCGGATGAAGGCCGCGCCCACCTCCTGGTTGGTGGGGCCGGACGGCGAGGGTGCGCTCTGGGTGGAGGGTGTACCCGCGCCGCTGGGTGTTTTCAAGCCTGCGGTGTCGGCGCCCTGGGCATGCGCACCCAGCGCGGCGCCGACGGTCAGCGCGGCGAGCAGCGCAACGCTGCGAATTTCGAAGTTGGGAATAAAATGAAAAGCAGACGTCATCGAGACAGGTCCTTGAAGTTGAAGAAGCTGTCATTGCAACGCAGTGAGCCCGAGCCGGCCAGCACTCTTGCACGCTGTTGCCTCATTGACATCATCGGTCGCTCCACAACATATTCTTTCCCGGCGTAAGCTGCCGGATATTTACCCATGGCCAACCGACTCACACAGATCGCCACCCGCACGGGGGACGACGGCAGCACCGGTCTCGGTGACAACACCCGCGTGTCCAAGGACAGCCTGCGCGTGCATGCGATGGGCGATGTCGACGAACTGAATTCGCAGATCGGCGTGTTGCTGTGTGAAGAGATGCCGGCCGACGTGCGCGAACTGCTGGTCGAGGTGCAGCACCAGCTCTTCAACCTGGGCGGCGAGCTGTCGATTCCCGGCTTCGAACTGCTCAAGCCCGAAGCGGTGGCGCTGCTTGATGCGGCGCTCGAAAAATACAACGCGACCCTGCCGCGCCTGCAGGAGTTCATCCTGCCGGCCGGTTCGCGCGCCGCCGCGCTGGCGCATGTGTGCCGCACGGTGGCACGCCGCGCCGAACGCGCGGTGGTGGCCCTGGACAAGGCCGAGACGCTGAACGAGTCGCCGCGCCAGTACCTGAACCGCCTGAGCGACCTGCTGTTCGTGTTGTCGCGCGTGCTCAACCGCATGAACGGCGGTGACGACGTGTACTGGAAGAGCGAACGGCTGGCCCGGACGGCCGCGGACTGACCCACTCATTTGCTATTATATTAATAGCTGTTTGCGCCCGTCCAGTAAGGGCTGAGGGGCGATTTCGTTCTTAACGCGGAACCAGCATCGCCATCGTGATCCGCGAGACGCAGGTCAGCTCCCCGGCCTCGTTGGTCAGCTCGATGGCCCAGACCTGGGTGCTGCGGCCTATGTGCACCGGCCGGGTGGTCCCGATGACCCAGCCGCTGGTGACGCCCTTGAGGTGGTTGGCGTTGATGTCCAGGCCCACCGTGCGGTGGCCTTCGGCCGCCGCAAAGGCGGCGCCGCAGGAGCCCAGCGTTTCAGCCAGCACCACCGACACACCGCCGTGCAGCAGGCCATAGGGCTGGCGCGTGCGTTCATCGACCGGTACGCGGGCCCGGATGAAGTCGTCGCCGACCTCCAGGAATTCGATGCCCAGGTGCGTCACCGCGCTGTTGGCGTTGTTGAGGGTCAGCAGTTCGACAGAAATCGGTTGTTTCCAGATAGGCATCGCGGTTCCACAGGGCTTCAAAAGGGCGGGTAACCCAGACTATAAAGAGATTGCGGCCTACAAGTGCCGCGCGGCCAGCCTCTTAAGCTCAGGAAAGGCAGACGGCAGGTGGCAGGTGGCAGATGCAGATAACAGATGGTGCAACAACGGCGGAAGGCAGCATGGCACGCAGACAAACATGGATGGTGGCCGCAGGTGGCTTGGCGGCGCTGCTGGGGGCCTTGTGGCTGGCGCTGGTGTGGTTCATCCCCGGTGACGAGGACCTGGCCGCCCATGCCGCCGGTGAACTGCAGGGCCGGCTCGGCGTACCGGTGCGGCTGGGCGCGCTGCACTGGCGCCTGCTGCCGGTGCCGGCAGTGGTCCTTGAGGACGTGGCGACCGACCAGCCGCAGCCCATCACGGTCAAAAAGCTCACCGCCTACCCGGATCTGCTGGCCCTGCTGCAGCGGCGCGTGATCCTTGACCGTGTGGAACTCGACGGTGCGGTCGTGCCGCAGCTGTCCTTGCGGGCGCTGGACGCGACGCCACGCGGCGCCGCCGCGGAGGCCGGGGCCATGCCGCTGGCGCGTTTCGTGTTTCGCGACCTGACCTGGCTGTCGCGCCATGGCGTGGCGGTGGTGTACGACGGCGAAATCGACTTTGACCCGGGCTGGCGGCCCCGCCAGGCCGTGGTGCGGCGCCCCGGGTTCACGCCCGCAACCGACCTGACCCTGACCCGGCAAGGGCAGGAAGACCGCTGGGCCGCTCACATCAACGTCGGCGGTGGCACGGCCAATGGCGAGGTGCAGTTGCAGACCCGTGCCGACGGCCGCCTGGTGCTGGACGGGCAACTGCGGCCCAGCGGGGTTGACGTGGCGAGCGCGGTGGCCGCCTTCAACCGCAAGCCGGTCATCGCCGGCAAGGCCACGGGAAACACCGTGCTGTCGGCCCAGGCGGACACCCTGGTCGGACTGGCGCAGTCGCTGCATACCAAAACAGTGTTCACCATGGGCGCCTCCACCCTGCTGCGCTTCGATCTCGACAAGGCCGTGCGCAGCTTCGGCAAGGACCATGCTGGGCAGACCCCGCTTGACGCGGTGTCCGGCCAGCTTGCCACCCAGAACACGCCACGCGGCATGGTGACGAATTTCACGGGCATCAAGGCCAGGTCGGGGGCGCTGACTGCATCCGGCCAGGCCCGGCTGTCCAACCGGCAGATCGAGGCCGAATTTGCGGTGGATCTGGTGGACGGCATCGTCGGGGTGCCGCTGGTGCTCAGCGGGCCGGTGGACAAAGTGGCGGTGTCGGTCTCGGGCGGCGCTGTTGCCGGCGCGGTGCTGGGCACGGCGGTGCTGCCCGGCATCGGGACGGCGATAGGCGCGCGCCTGGGCGCCACCCTGGGCAGGCTGTTCGATTCGGGGCCGGACCGCCAGCCGGGCAAGGCCGCACCCGCAACGCCGGGAACGGCTCCCTAGGAGTCTGCGCGGCAGAAGGAGCGTCGGCTACAAGGCGACCGCAGCGGTCCATTTTTCACCGGCTTATTGCCCCATAGCGACGGCTGTGGCGCTGCAAATCCGGCAAAAACTCTCCTCGCCGGGGCCGCTTTTTGCTACGACGCCTTCTGCTGCGCAGACTCCTGGCGGCACCGGCCCGTCGCATCCGCCTTTTTTCAGCCGGCGCCTGAAGCCTGATGGCCGTGTGGGTATGTGTGGCCCCGGAAGGTGCACTTGGTTAACATAGGGGCTCCAGGCTTCGGGCGGCCCTGCGTCCCCCGGGCGTTTTGTGCTGCCAGATCCTTCCCGTTTTCCGTGAGGTGTTCACCATGTCCAAGTCATCCCAACCGTCCCCGCAGTCGGCTCCTTCTGCAGACACGCCACTGGAACGTGCGCTTGACCGGAACGAAACCGTCGAGAAAACCGTAAAACAGTCCAGCGCCGAGCTGTTTGTGATCAATGCGGTGCTCAAACAGGAAATTCCCGAGCATGTTCAAACCGGGGATGTGGCCCAGGCGCTGCAAAAGACCGGCGAACTCGAAGGCAAGATCCAGGAATCTGCCGCCGACCTCGCGCATGTCAACGAGCTGCTGGAGCAGGAAATCGGCGAACGTGCCGATGTGGAACGTGAGCTTGCCACCACCAAGGTGGCGCTCGCCAAAGCACAGGCGAAATAGGCCCCGCTCAGGCGGGGCACTGGCTGCCTTGCTTTACTTCCTGCGGTTGAGCAGGGCGTACAGCAGGATGGCGCCAAAGGTGGCGGTGCCGATGCCGCCCAGCGCGAACTGGCCGAACTTCAGCGTGAAGTCGCCGGTGCCCAGCACCAGCGTGATGGCGGCGACCAGCAGGTTCTTGTTGTCGGAAAAATCGACCTTGTTGTCGACCCAGATTTTGGCGCCGGCCACCGCAATCAGGCCAAACACCACGATGCTGACGCCGCCCATCACCGGCAGCGGAATCGCCTGGATCAGCGCGCCGAACTTGGGGCTGAAGCCCAGCACCACCGCGATCAGGCCGGCGACCACAAACACCGCTGTCGAATAGATCTTGGTGGCGGCCATCACGCCGATGTTTTCAGCATAGGTGGTGACACCGGTGCCGCCCGCAGCGCCCGAAACCATGGTGGCCACGCCGTCACCGATGAAAGCCCGGCCCATGTACTGGTCGAGGTTTTTGCCGGTCATGGCGGTCACGGCCTTGATGTGGCCGAGGTTTTCCGCAACCAGGATGATGGCCACCGGCGCAATCAGCAGCATGGCATTGGCGCTGAACACCGGGGCGGCAAAGCCGGGCAGGCCGAACCAGGCCGCATTGGCAATCGGTGAGAGGTCCACTGGCTTGCCCAGCCCCATGCCGTTGGTGAGCGCCGCATAAATCAGCGTCGCGACGATCAGGCCGACCAGGATCAGCAGGCGCTGCACCATGCCGCGCGTCATCACGGCAACCAGCGCCACGCTGACAAAGGTCACGACCTGCATCCAGGAATCAAAGTTGCTGGCGGCCATGTTCTTGATCGGGATGCCGGCCAGGTTCAGGCCGATCACCGCCACCACGGCGCCGGTGACCACCGGCGGCATGAAACGTTCAATCCAGCCGGTGCCGACGGCCTGCACGATGGCGCCAATGACCGTGTACAACAGGCCGCAGGCAATGATGCCGCCCAGCGCCACGCCGATGTTGGGGTTGGGCCCCTTGCCGGCGTAGGCGGTGGCGGCGATCACCACACCGATGAAGGCAAAACTCGAGCCGAGGTAGCTGGGCACCTTGCCGCCGGTCATCAGGAAAAAGATCAGCGTGCCGATGCCGCTCATCAAAATCGCGATGTTGGGGTCAAAGCCCATCAGGATGGGCGCCAGCACCGTGGCGCCGAACATCGCAATCACGTGCTGCACACCCATCACCGCCGTTTGCGGCCAGGGCAGGCGCTCGTCGGGGCCGATCACCCCGCCTTGCTGCAATACCGCGCTGCTCTTTTCTGTCCAGTCCAGCATCCCCATGGCATTCCCTCCAGTTTGTTAAGTGGGGCAATGCTAGGGGCAATGGAGGGCCTGCACAAGTTATTTGATGGCGGCGCCCGCCCCGAAGCGGTGGCGGGGTTTCAGGCGAAGGTCTGCTGAAACAGCCGGGTCGCGTAGAGGCCCGCCGGTGTCCAGTGCGCGCTGGGCGACATGGCCTCAACCAGCAGCTGCGCAACATCTTGCGGATCCGGCATGCTTGCGAAGCGCTGCTTCAGTTGCTGCAGGTCGGGGTCGAGGAGTTCAGCGTCCTGGGGCAGGCTGGCTATGCCGGCCGCGCGGGCTTGCCGCTGCGCCGCCAACCGCGCCGTCGCCCGAAAGTGCGCACGGCGCGGGTTCGCCGGTGTGGCTTCCGTGTAGGCCTGCCCGTCGGCGCTCGCGGCGCCGCGCAGCCAGTCATGCAGCACCTGCAGCTCATAGGGGCTGAACACGCCGAACATCTCGGCCCGTTCGCCTTGCAGCAGCCCCCAGAAGCGGCTCTCGCCGATGGGCGCGCCGCGTTTGATCCAGCCCGCTTCCTGCAGCGCCGCCAGAAAGCCGGGAATGTGCGCGGGCTGCGACAGCCAGTCGTTCACGCTGCGGCCGGCTACGCGGCAGTAGTCCGAATGCGCGCCTTGGCCCGCCACACTTTTCTGCGAGAGGATGCGCAGCACTTCGGCACCGATGTCGAAATTCGCAATGACTTCGTGCGTGCCGGTGCCGACGCCGCTGAGCTGGCAACCGTTGCGTACGCGGCGCCAGAAATCGCCGCTGCCGCCCAGCTTGGGCAAGGCCTCGTGCACCGCCTGCACCGCGCGTCGCGCATGGCCGCTGTCGTTGTTGTCCACCGTGACGTGCAAGGTGAAGTAATACGGGTCGATGCCGAGCTCGTTGAGTTCATGGGCCGTGATGAGGAGGTGCAGCGGCAGCTGTTCATAACCGAGGTTGAAGCCGATCACCTCGGGCAAAAGTTCCTCCGCGCTCCAGCCCAGCGCCAGTTGCAGCGCGCCCTGCCGGTAGGCGTCGTCGTCCAGCCCGCTTGCCGGTTCCAGTCCGTGCTGCACCAGCAGTTGGCGGTACAGCAGCACATGATTCTTGTCGGCCACGCCGTCGCCGAGCTCTTCCAGGTAGGTGAGCACCAGGTCGCTGAAACGCGGGTTGCGCCGGTGGCGCAGCAGGCCGTAGAGCCAGGCACCGTCGACCAGCTTGGTCGGTGCGACGCCGCGCAGGAAATACAGTGCATGCGCGCGGTTGCCGAAATAGCGGCGCGGCGCGCCGGCTTTTCTTTCTTCGAGGTAAGCCAGGTATTGCGCACGGGCCAGCTGGGCGCCCTGGTGCATCCAGCCCAGCAGGTCATGCGGCGACGCCGGCAGCTCGCAGTCCTGGGCCTGCACCGCTTCCAGCTCGCCCTGCAGGAAGGCGTGGGCGGTGTTTCGCAGCGCATCATCGGGTTCGCCTTGCAGCAGCGCTTCGTACAGATGCTGCAAGCGTCCTTCGTGCGAAGCGCGAGTAAGCTCGCTTGGCGTCGACGTGCTGCGCAGACCGGGGGCGAGGTTTTTCGCGTTGCGCGGGGGTGACCATTCGTGGGCAGCAACAAACATGGAGAGGCTTGAAGGAGTTGAAGGACAGGCCAGTATTTGCCGGCCGCCTGCGCAGCCGTATAGGGCATTAGCGCCGGCGCCCGTGGGCGCTTTCCTACGGTCCGGGGTTCAGCAGGACCCGACCCGATTGCAACCAGCGTCCTCGAGCCAGCCCCACTCGGCGAGCCGGCGCAGGTCGCTGCGCTCCACGCGTTCGCCGATGTCGGTGCGGTAACGCAGGTTGGGCAGCACCACCTGGCGCGCCAGCGCATAGGCCGCGTCCCGCGCCCCGGCCACGGTGGGGCCGGTGCCGGTGGCCACGCCGACGTAGCCGGTATGGCCGCTGGTGACCAGGTGTTCGCCGTGGCGCGCCACCTCTGCGAAGTGCAGCGCAGCGTGATCCGCTGCCGTCATGCCCCGGCGGAAACTCAGGGGCTCGCCCTTGGACAATTCCTCATAGCCGTGGCTGTAGGGAAAAGGCGGCACCGTCAGCACCACGCCCGCCGCGTAGCCGGCGCGGGTGGCGATCTGCAGGCCGTCCTGCCTGAGCATGCGCTGGAAAATCCGCTCCCAGCCTTCTTCATGCAGCGCCTCGCAGATCGCGAAACCCGGGTAGCCGAAGCGGCTGGTGAACTCCAGCGGCCACAGGCCTTGTTCATTGACGATCATGTTGAGGTTGATGTAGCCGCAATAGCCGCCATCGCGCAGCAGCGGCGCCATCTTGGCGAGCGAAGCGGCAAACAGTTTTTCCGAACCGCGGTAGCTCACGATGGTGCCCATTTCGCCGGTCAGCTCGCCGAGCTCGCCCGGGAAAAACCGCTTGTGTTCGAAGTCAATGCAGGCCGGCGACAGAAACTCCCGGCCGTTGAAGTAGGCGCCGATCCCCATCTCGACGCCTTGCACGAATTCCATGAGTACGAAATCGGGTGGCTCGCACGTGGCCGGATGCGCCGCATAGGTGGTCAGCAGTGCCAGCATGTCCGAAGCGTCGTCCAGCTCACCGATGTAGTTGCGCGAGCGCGGGCTGTCCGCGCCGTTGAACTTGAGCACGTAGCGCCCGCCCTGGCGCTGCAGGAAGTCCAGCGCCGGCGCGTAGGCAGTGAAGCCATGGATCGCCGCCAGCCGCAGGCCAAAGCCCTGTAGCACCTGCTGGCCGAAAGCGCGGTCGGCCTCCAGCCGGTCGCCGAAGGCGCTGCCGCCTATCACCCGGAAGCCGTCGCGCCGCAGCGTGTCCTGCGTCTGGCCCTGGGTGGCCGATTCAAACAGTGCGATGCCGTCTTCGCCGGCTTCGCGCAGCCAGCCGAGTTCGGCCTGCCAGTCGTCCGTGAAGTCCAGCATGCCGCCGTAGACGTCGCTGTAAGACGGGTTCGCGACAGACACACGCATCTCGTGGCCGCGTTGCGCCAGCCCGTAATACATCGCGCCCAGGTCGTTGTAGTCGCCGATGCCGAGAAACCTCATGGCCTTGTCTTGTCTTGCCGGGTCAGTGTTGTTGCACGGTCAGGGCGACTGCGGCGATGCGGTCGGCGCCAGCATATGCCGGCATCTCGAGTTCCTCGCCGAACACATCCGGGTCGAGTTCGCGGTAGTCGAAGCGGCAGCCGGCGCGCCGGAGCACCGGCCCTACGGCCGCCAGGAAAGGGTCGCGGCCTTCAAGAACGGGCACGCCGGTGTACAGCAGCAGTTGCCCGCCGGCGCGCAGGCGTGGCAGGCCCTCCGCGACGATGCGCTCTCCCAGGCCGGTGCCGAGGCTGCCACCACCGTTGCGGTAGACGCGGCCGGCCGGGTCCACCAGGTAGGGCGGGTTGGCAACGATGAGGTCGAACAGCCCGTCAGCCGCGCCGTACAGGTCGCCTTGCCGGCACTGCACGCCCGCCACGCCGTTGAGTTCGGCATTGGCGCGCGCATACGCCAGCGCCTGGGGGTTGATGTCGGCCAACACCACCTCAGCCCGAGCGCCGGTTTGCCTCGCAGCGACGAGCCCGCCCGGCCCCGCGCCGCAGCCCACGTCGAGGATGCGGGCCTGCTCCTGCAGCGGCTGCTGGCGCAGCGTGCTTTCAATCAGCGAAGCAAAGCGGCAGGTGTCCGGCCCGAAAAACACCGCGTCCGCGCCCTGGGTGGGGTAGGCGCTGTGCGCGAACAGCATGCTGCCCAAGGTCGAAAAACGCACCTTGCTGCGAAACAGTCCGGCTTGCGGCTCCAGCAGCTTGCCTGCCTGCATCGCCTCCAAGGCTTCGACGGGCAGCAATGAAGAATCGAAGGGCCGGCTCCAGCCGAACACATCGCGCAGCGTGCGCGCCTTGCCAGCGCCAGGCCTGGCATTGACACGCGCATGTGTGGCCGGTGTCACGGTGGTGAATTCGTACTGCGCATGGCGCAGCCAGGCGCCGAGATGGACAAGGGCCATGTGTAAAGGTGAGGTTGAGGGCATCGGCAAGGACAGCAAGGAAAAGGAAAGCGGTAAGCCGCCGGAATGTCCCATTACTGTCTTTTCCCTGGCGCGCCGCCGTTGTGGGACGCCGCTGCCGTGCGCCGTAGGACGGCTGCGCGGCGCGGCCCGCCCTGCTCAGCGCCGGCTTCCCGGCGGTACACGCCAGCCTCGGCCGGGAGGGCAGAGGTGACCTGGCGTGTCAGCGCCTCAGCCAGCACCCCGGTATCAGGCCAGGAACGCGGCGAGTTCGCGCAGCACGCCGGCGTCTTTCAGGATGCGCCGGTGCCCGAGATCCTGCGTGGCCAGCAGCCGGGCGCCGGTGATGGCCTGGCTGTAGGCCACGCCGTCGGCAAAGCGGTTGATGCTGTCGTGGCGGTCATGCACCACCAGCGTGGGCTGGGGGATGCGCGGGCCGACGGCGGCAGGTTCGAACTGCGGCATCAGGATGCCTTCGCGGGCTTCAATGCGCCGCTGCATGGCCGCACGTGTGGACTCGCGCAGGCCGAACACATGCGCAAACAGCCGCGTGTATTCATGCGGCGAGGCTGGGGGCGCCAGCAGCACCAGCTTGCCGACCGGCAGGCCGCGGCTGGCCGCGTAGGCGCCGGCATTGGCAGCCAGCGAATGCGCGACCAGCGCCTGCACCTGGTAGCCCGCCTGCAGCAGGCGCGCCACGGCGTAGTCGATGGCACGCGCAAACTGCGGCAGGTTGCTGGTTGACCCGCTGCTGCGGCCATGGGCCGGCATTTCAAGAATCACCGGCCGCAGGCCGTGCGCCTGCAGGGTGTCGGCCAGTGCCACCATCTGGCCGGCGTGCCCGCCCCAGCCATGCACCAGCAGCACCAGCGGGCCATGCGGCGCCGCCGGGCGTTCATAAATCGTCAGGCTGGCGTTTTCGAAGGACCAGTTGCTGATGCGCCAGTCCGGTCCCCAGGCGCGCCGGCGCCCCAGCCAACGGGGCGGCAGCGGCGTGCCAAACAGGCGGGAGGCGGCGCGCACGGCCAGCGCCGGCCAGAGGCGCTGCGAGGCGCCCAGGCCCCAGCGGAACAGCCGGGTCACGGGGCTGGCGTTGTAGTAGGCGGTGGTGGCTTCAAGTGATGTGCGTGTCATGACAGGCTCCTTTGGTGCTTCCAGGATCAGTACCAGATCCAGTCGTCATTGCTGCGCGGCAGGGAGCGCAGCGAGGCAAGGGCGGTGCGGACCGCATGGACGCCGGCAAACACGGCGATGACTACAAACAGGAACAACATGGCACTTCCCTTTCTTCGCACGGTTGTGCGAAACATGGACCAACAAAAAGCCCTTGTAGGGCTGAAAAAACTCATGGCTGGTAACTTTTTGCCAGGCGCTGCCAACTGGCCTGCGCACGTTCGGCGGCACGGGGGTCGCGCAGGAAGCGCGTGTCGTGGATCAGGCCCAGCATCAGGGCGTAGATTTCGGCCACGAGCTGCTCGGGGTCGGTATCGGACCGGAGGTCGCCCTTCTCGACGGCCTGCACGATGGTACGGCGCAGGGCGGCGCGCCAGCGCGTGATCTCGCCGTGCAGGTGGTCGCGCAAAGGGCCTTCGCGGTCGTCCAGCTCAAAAGCGCCGGCGCTGTACACGCAGCCGGTATGCGCCTCCACGTCCCGCGTGCGCACAATCCAGCGCTGCACAATGGCGTCCAGCCGCGGCAGGCCTTTGGGCTGCTGCACGGCGGGTACAAACACATCGGCCAGAAAACGCCTCCCGAACTCGTCGATCACGGCTTTCTGCAGGGCCTCGCGCGAACCGATGCGTGAAAACACCCCGCTCTTGGACAGACCAAGGCGGTCGGCCACGGCCTGAAGCGTGATGGCCTCCAGTCCCTCGGCCGAGGCGAGGTCCAGCGCCGCACCCACAATCGCGGCGCGGGTCATCTCGCTTTTCTGGGTTTTGGCATCCATGGCGTGGATATTAGCACGACTGTGCGATTTATGTTGTCGAGCACATTTTTGCCTGATTCGCGACACCCGGGAGCCGACAGACCCTGACGGTCACCACGGTGTTCATCCTACAGCTGGGGTATGCCGGCCAGACAAAGATGACTTTGAGCACATCGCTCTTACATTTTTTGGAGCCCCCATGAAAAAGCAATCCCTTGTCCTGACCCTGGCCGCCCTGGCCTGTACCGCTGCCTTTGCCCAGGCACCCGCCGGCGTGGTTACAACGCCTTCTGCTCAAGCCAGCCCGACCGCTTCAGGCGGCACACCCGCGGCCAAGGCCGAGATGAAGGTCGACACCAAGAAGGCCAATGGCTCCACCCTGTCCGCACCCAACCCGGTGGCTGGTTCGGGCGGCGCTGCTGCCAGCGCCCAAATCAACCCGTCCGCTTCCGGTGGCGCACCCGCCGCCAAGGCCGAGATGAAGGTCGACACCAAAGTCAGCAACACCGCCATGAACAGCATGGACACCAACGGCGACGGCATGGTTTCCTCCAGGGAGTGGAACCGTTACCAAACCGCCATGTGGAAAAGCATGAAGCCGGGCAAAAACGGCATGGTGCCGATGACCGACGTTGAAATGATGATGAAGGGCACGCCCAAATAAGGGACGTGTATTGCGGCGGTTGCATCGGGCGTTACTCACGCCGGGTGTTGCCGTGCAGCGGATCCTGACCCGCCCCAAGGCTGCCTGCGGGCGGCCTTTTGTTTTTGCGGTGGCGGTACCCCCGCGCCTGTCGCCAAGGCGGATGCTTGCGCGAGGGGTGGCCTGCTAAGCTTTCGCCTCATGAGCGCCCCTTACATCCCCCAGATCCGCCTGTACCAGAACTGGCTGCGCGACACGCGCCAGCTGTCTTTTGACAATTACGACGCGTTGTGGCGCTGGTCGGTGACGGACCTGGACGCCTTCTGGCAGAGCATCTGGGACTACTTTGAACTGCAGTCGCCCACGCCCCCTACCGACGTGCTGGTCGAGGCAAAAATGCCCGGTGCGCGCTGGTTTCCCGGCGCGCAAGTCAACTACGCGCAGCAGGTGTTCCGGCATGTCGACAGCGCCCATGCGGCGGGCTTGCCTGCACTGCTCAGCCACAACGAAAAAAGCCTGGAAAGCGCCCCGGCGCGCGAGCTGAGCTGGCCCGAGTTGCGCCGCCAAGTGGCGTCGCTGGCGCTGCACCTGCAAGCCCAGGGCGTGGTGCCGGGCGACCGCGTGGCCGCTTACCTGCCCAACATTCCCGAGGCCATGGTGGCTTTCCTTGCGGTGGTCAGCATAGGCGGCGTGTGGAGCATCTGCGCGCCCGACATGGGCACGAATGCCGTGCTGGACCGCTTCCGGCAGATCGAACCCAAGGTGCTGATTGCCTGCGACGGCGTGACTTACGGCGGGCGCGACATCGACCGCATGGCGGTGGTGGCGGAGATCCGCGCGGCCTTGCCTTCGCTGCAGCACGTGATTGTTCATTACAACCTCGATGCCAGCAATTCAATAGCTGACAGCGACCGTTTTGAAAGGGCTACAGCCCGAAATGACGCAAAAACCGCGACCTTTGAGCCGATGTGGCTGCCGTTCGACCATCCGCTGTGGATCGTCTATTCCAGCGGCACCACCGGCTTGCCCAAACCCATCGTGCACGGCCATGGCGGCACCGTGCTGGTGGCGCTGGCGCTCAAGACCCTGCACAACGACATCGGCTGCAGCTACGAAGCCAACTCTTTCGGTGAGCGTTACCACTGGTACAGCTCCACCGGCTGGGTGATGTGGAACGCCCAGGTCAGCGGCCTGCTCAACGGCACGACCTGCTGCATTTACGACGGCAACCCCGGCGGCGGCAAGGACAAGCCGGACTGGACCACCTTGTGGCGTTTCGGCGCGAAACTGGGCGTGACGTTTTTTGGCGCCGGCGCGGCGTTTTTTGCCAACTGCCTGAAGGCCGGCGTGGACCTGTCGACCTGCGGTGACCTGTCGTCCGTCCGCGCGCTGGGCACCACCGGCTCGCCGCTCTCGCCCGAGGCGCAGACCTGGGGCACGGCGCAGTTCGGGCGCATTGCCACAACCGAAGCGCAACAGGACATCTGGTGGTGCAACATCTCGGGCGGCACGGACTTCGCGGGCGCCTTCATAGGCGGCAACCGCGAGCTGCCGCAGGTGCCGGGCGAGATGCAGTGCCGTCTGCTCGGTTGCGCGGTCGAGGCCTGGAACGAGCAGGGCCAGCCGGTGACCGGCGAGGTCGGCGAGCTGGTCTGCAGCCAGCCGATTCCCTCGATGCCGCTGTACTTCTGGGGCGATACCGGCAACGCGCGTTATATCTCGAGTTATTTCGACATGTACCCAAACGTCTGGCGCCACGGCGACTGGCTCAAGATCACGCCCTCGGGCAGCTGCATCATCTACGGCCGCTCCGACGCCACCATCAACCGCCACGGCCTGCGCATGGGCACCAGCGAGCTGTACAGCGCGGTCGAGGCGCTGCCGGAGGTGATCGACTCCATGGTGGTGGACCTGGAGTACCTGGGGCGCGAAAGCTACATGCCGCTGTTTGTGGTGCTGCGCGAAGGCGTGCCCCTCGACGAGGTCATGAAGGCCAGGCTCAACAACGCGATCAAGACGGCGTTGTCCCCGCGTTTTGTGCCCAATGAAATTTTCCAGGTGCCGGAGATTCCGCGCACCCTGTCGGGCAAGAAACAGGAGCTGCCGATCAAGAAGCTGCTGCTGGGCCAGCTCATCGACAAGGTGGTCAATCGCGACGCGATGGCCAACCCCGGTTGCCTGGACTGGTACGTTGCGTTTGCGCAGCGGCGTGCCAGCGTCGCCTGAGGCTCACTGCGAACGCTGCTCAGGCCGGCTTGCGGTTGACCAGCACGATGCCCAGCGCCACCAGCACCAGCGCCGCCAGCAGGCTGGGCGTGGCGGCTTCCTTCAGCCACAGCGCACCGAACAGCAGCGCAAACAGCGGCGTGAGGAAAACAAAGACGGAAATCTTGGTCGCCGGATAACGGCCCAGCATCCACATCCAGGCCAGGTAGCTGGCGAAAGCACCGACCACCGTCTGCAGGAACAGCGAGGTGAGGGCAAACGGGCTGAAGCTCCAGGACCAGCGTTCGCCAAGCGCCAGCGACAGCAGCGGCAGGGTGACGGTGCTGACGGCGACCTGGTAGAACAGCAGTTTTTCCGCCGAGACCCGGGCCAGCGACGAAGCGCGGATGACCACCGTGGTCAGACCCCACAACATGCCGGCCACCAGCGCCATCACGTCGCCAACCCAGGTCGGCGCGCCGACGGCGTTGAAACCCTCGCGCAGCGCAAAGGCCACCGCCGCAAAAGCGCAGGCCAGCCCCACCCACTGCACCGGCCGCAGTGTTTCGGACTTCACCCAGATCGGCAGCAAGGCCGCTACCCAGAACGGCGAGGTGTAGAGAAACACCGTGAGCCGCGACGCGCTGGTGTACTGCAGGCCCACATACAGGCAGGCAAACTCGCCCGCGAACAACGAACCCGCCAGCAGCCCCGCGCGCAGCGAACCATCTGCGCTGAACAGCTTGACGCCGCGCCAGGCGCACCACAGCCAGAGCAGCACGGTGGCGCCGGCAAACCGGATGGCGGCCTGGAAGGCCGGCGCCACTTCGGCCAGCGTGGCCTTGACCAGCACCTGCTGGAAGCCCCAGAACAGGCAGCAGGCCAGCAGCAGGGAAATGGAGAGGGTGTCGAGATGGGTTTTGCGTGGCGTCATGCGTGGCGGTGGGTTGCAGCAGGTGCTGTCAGAGCGGGTGCTCGGTGTAGAAGCGGCCGCCATGAAACAGCAGCGGTGCGGCGCCGACGCGGTGGCTGCAGCGTTCGACCTCGCCGACGAAGATCACGTGGTCGCCTTCTTCGTAGCGGCTGCGGTTGAAACATTCAAAGGTGGCTGCTGCACCCGCCAGCAACGGCGAGCCGCCGGCACCTTCGGTCCAGGCGACGCCGTCCCAGCGGCCTTCGCGTTTGGCTGCAAAACGCTCGGCCAGCCCTTTCTGGTCGGCCGCCAGGATGTTGATCGCGTAGTGCGAACCCGTGCTCAGTGCCGGCAGGGAGCCGGCCGCCCGCGCCAGGCTCCAGAGCACCAGCGGCGGCTCCAGCGAGACCGAGTTGAAGGAGTTGGCGGTCAGCCCGATCAGATCGCCGCTGGCCGCACGCGCGGTGACGATCGTGACGCCGGTGGCAAACATGCCCAAGCAGGCGCGGAACTCGCGCGGTGAAAAACTGGGGTGGCTGGCCCGGCGCAAGGCAGTGGGAGGCGTCATGGGGCTAATTTACCCCAATGCTCCGCATCCGGCGGCCGGTCGGCCGGCCGTCAGGCGCCGCGCGTAAAATCGCGGCATGCGTTTAACCTGCACCGCGGCCTTTCTGATTGCTTCTTTTTTAATAGCGGCTGGCGCACAGGCTGCGGGGCCTTGCGATGATTTTGTTCGCAAACTTCCGAACCTCAAGCGCAGCCTCTGCGACGCCGCGCAGCTGCAGGCCACGGCCGCCCGCTCGGTCAAGGGGCAGACCCTGTGGAAGCGCGATGTCAAGCCCGAGGATGTGCGCCAGCGCGTGCTGGTGCTGGGCGCGATTCATGGCGACGAGTTGTCGTCGACCTCGGTGGCCCTGCACTGGATTCGCCTGGCCGAGGAAACCACGGCGCCCTGGTCGCAAGCCATCCACTGGCGTTTTATACCGGCCCTCAATCCCGACGGGTTGCTGGCCAGCCCGCCGCGCCGCGTCAACGCCAACGGCGTCGATCTGAACCGCAACTTTCCCACGCCGTTCTGGGAGCGTGACGCCAAGGTGTACTGGGAAAAACGCACCCGCAAGGACCCGCGCCGCTGGCCGGGCACCAAGCCTCTGTCCGAGCCGGAGTCGCGCTTTCTGCACCAGGAGATGCAGAGCTTCAAGCCCCACCTGATCGTCAGCATCCATGCGCCCTACGGCGTGCTCGACTTTGACGGGCCGTCGGTCCCGCCCTCCAAACTGGGGCGGCTGTACCTGGACCAGGTCGGCATTTTTCCGGGCTCGCTGGGCAATTACGGCGGTGTGCACAAAGGGGTGCCGGTGGTCACCATCGAACTGCCCAATGCGATGCGCACACCGCTGGACGCCGAGATGCGGCAGATGTGGCTGGACCTGTTGCGCTGGATGACCGAGCGTGTGCCGGCGGGCGCCCCCGAGGCGTCGTCGCGCACGCCCTGACGCCGCCTGCCGGGTTCGATGGCGCGTATCGCCGCCCCATCATTCATGATGAAAATGGGCTCCAGCCCTTTTGCAGTGGGCGCTAGCGGCTATTAAACCAATAGCAATCGCTCGCCCCCGGAGGTTTGTCCTCAGCGCTTGAGCCTGTCGTAGGCCTTGTCCATGGGCGCGCTTTTGCCGGTGTCCTGCAGGCCCCGGCGCAGGTCGCGGCTGGCTTGCTGCACTTGCGGGTCGGGCTGTGTATCGGTCATGTCGGTGGACTGGTCGCGCTCATGCGGCAGCGCGAGGCTGGCTTCGTCCGACGCATCGGCAGGCGTTTCTGCGCGCCCGGGCCGCGGGCGCCCTGCGGCCGGTGTCCTGGCGGGCATGCCCTCACTCTGGCCGGGTTGGTCGGCGCCCTGCCTCTGCGCGGGCGGGACGGGCTGGTTAGACGGATTGGAAAGGGGGCTGGCCACAGGCGTTCTTTCTGTTGCAACAAGGGATTCAGCGGCCACTGTGCCGCTTCACCCGCAGGCGCTTTGTCAGCCTGTTCAGCGTTCGGGTGTAGGAGGGCGGCGGGCGGGTGACCGGGTCCGCGCCGGGGCACGGGGCCGCGTTCTATTTCACCTTGGGTGACGCGCCGGCCGGAGGCCTGGACGCCTCGTGAGCGTCCTGCGGCTGCAAGGTCTCACGCAGCTTGTCCGCCTTGGCGGCATCAAATGCGCCTTCGGCGCGGGCCGGCACCTCGCCCTGCCGGTTGATCACCACCGCGTAGACCTCATCGGTTCCGCGCAGGCCAGCGGAGCGGACAAAGCGCTCGCGGTCGGTGAACACCGGCATCAGCCTCGCATGCTCGGTATCGGGGGCGCGCTGGCTGCTGTGGACAGTGATGAGGGCCAGTGTGCGCTCGGCCGGCAGGCCGCCGGGCACCGCCACGGCCTGCTGGAACAAACAGGGTCACAAACAGGATCCGAACGACGCAAGATGCATGCGCGCCACCAGGCAAGGCGCAGTGATTGGAAAAAAAGTATCCGAAACCGCATGGTTCTATTGTGACCACGAGGTAGAAAATAACGCGGCTACTACCGATTCAGACGCGAGCGGCTAAAATATCGGCATGAGCACCACCCCTTCTACCGCGCCGACCCTCAAGGCCAGGCCCGCCGCGCATGGCGGCCCCAAAATTTCTTTCAAGGCGCAAATGCTGGCCGCCCGGGAGGACGCCATCGTGCAGGCGGTCAACCGGCTGCTGGCGGAAAAAGGCTTTGACCTGATGACGGTGGACGAGGTGGCTGCCGATGTGGGCATTGCCAAGGCCAGTCTTTACAAACATTTCCCCAGCAAGGAAGACCTGGCTGCGGCGGCCATGGTGCGTGTGGTGGGGCAGGCGCAGGCCTTTCTGGCCGGCTTGCCCCCGGACGCCCAGCCCCTGGCGCAACTCAAGGCGATGGTGCGCTGGATGCTGCAGCTGCAGCTGGCCGGCGAAATGCCTTCGCTGCCGCACCAGAACTCCAGCCTGCGTACCACGCTGATGAACAACAAGGCCTACCTCGACGGGCTGGTGCTTGTCAGCGACCAGATTGGCGGCTGGATAGAACGTGCGCAAAAAGACGGCTCCCTGAGCACCGGCATTCCGCCGATTCTGGTGCTCTACACCTTGTACGCCCGGGCCTGCGATCCGGTGCTGGAGTTCCTGCGGGCCGGCGGCCAGCACAGCGATGAAGAGATCATTGAGCTGGTGATTCGTACCTGCTTTGAGGGGCTCTGCGCGCGCTAGGGTTCAGTAAAACCGGCTGTCCCGACGGTATTCGCAAAAGCCGGGATTTGAATTACATTGCGTAACTCTTTTGTGTCTCTTGCTCCCCATGGGCCAGCCTTCCTGCCGGGGGAAACTCCGTTCCAACCCATGAAGTCGTCCGCTTTGCGCATGAAACCGGCCCGACCGGTGCCCGACAGGCGCCTGGGCGCCCGCGTCTCCCGGGCGTTGCCGGACCGGCCATGACCCGTCAGCTGGCGGCCACGGACGCCCAGTCCCTGCGGAGCCAGCGTCTGGCGATGGCCATGGCGGGGCTGGCCTTGATGCTTGGCCTGCTTTTTACCGGGGCCGGCGTTTTCTGGGTGAACAACACGTTTCAGAGCCAGGCCAGGGAGCGTTTCGACCGGCTGGCAGACCGTGTCCAGACCGATGTGCAGGACCGCCTGAATGCCCCGCTGCTTGGGCTCCGCGGCGCCGCCGGTGTTTATGCGGCCAGCAACTCGGTCGAGCGGGCCGAGTTTCGGGCCTATGTGCAGTTCAGCCAGCTGGGGCGCGATTTTCCGGGCGTGCGCGGGTTTGGTTTCATGGCCCGGGTCCTGCGGGAGGACCTGGACCGTTTTATTGCCGCCGAACGAGCCGACGATGAACCGGCCTTTGCCGTCAGCGCGATGCCCGGCTCGCCGACCACCCCCAGTACGCCCGACCTGTATGTGGTGAAGTTCATGGAACCCCAGGCCCGCAACCAGGCGGCATTGGGCCTGGACGTCGGGGCAGACCCCTTACGCCGCGAGGCCATCGAACGTGCGGTGGCGACGGGCGAGCCCACCCTGACCAGAAAAACCACCCTGGTGCAGGACCAGCAGCAAAGCCCGGGGTGGGTTTATCTGTTGCCGGTTTATCGCCCGGGGGCGGACCTCAGCACGCCGGCGCAACGCCAGGCGCTCCTGATCGGGGTGCTGTTTGCGCCCATGCTGGTCAGCGAGGTGTTGCAGGGGGCGGCCGAGGCCACCCAGGGGCAGGCGGATTTCGAGCTTTTCGACGCTGAACCGCTGAACGCACAGACCCGGGTGTACGACCTCGACGGGCATCTGGCGGCGGGCCGCGGTGACCCCGTGACGGACCACGCCGCCCAGCGCCTTTTTTCTACCTCCCGGCCGGTTTTGGCCGGTGGCCGCACCTTGACCCTGCGTGTCAGCACCACGCCTGCGTTTGAAGCCGAGGCGGCCAGCCTCATGCCGGCCTTGCTCGGACTCAGCGGGGTCCTGCTGAGCCTGCTGCTGGCCTTGTGCCTCTGGCTGCTCGGCAGCAGCCGGGCCCGGGCGCTGTCCGTGGCCCAGCGCATTACGCTGGACCTGGCGCACGAGCAGCAGCGCCTGCTCAGCATCGTGGAGGGGACCAATGTCGGCACCTGGGAGTGGAATGTGCAGACCGGGGAAACCCGCTTCGACGAACGCTGGGCTGCCATCACCGGCCACACGCTCGATGAGATGCTGCCCCTGAACATCCAGACCTGGCGCGACCTGACCCACCCCGGGGACCTGCTCCACGCCGATGGACTGCTCAAGCAGCATTTTGCCGGCAGGACGCCTTACTTTGACTGCGAGGTGCGGCTGCGCCACAAGGACGGCCGCTGGATCTGGGCGCTGTCGCGCGGCCGCGTCTGTGCATGGGGCGGCGACCGCCAGCCGGCGCTGATGGCGGGCACCCTGATGGACATCACCGAACGCCAGACCGCCCAGCTGGCCCTGCGCAACAGCGAGGAGCATTTTCGCCAGCTGTTTGAAACCAGCCTGGAGTGCATTTTGCAAACCCGTCCGGACGGACAGGTGCTCAATGCCAACGCCGCCGCCTGTGAGTTGTTTGGCATGAGTGAAGAGGAGTTGCGCGAGCGCGGCCGGGGCGGGCTGGTGGACCCCGGCGACACCCGCTTGCAGGCCCTGCTCGACGAACGCCAGCGTGAAGGGAAAACGCGCGGCGAGCTGCGCATGCTGCGCGGTGACGGGACGGCCTTCGAGTGCGAGCTGTCGTCGTCGATATTCCTGGATTCGAACAACACGCCCTGCGCCAACATTGTTTTGCGCGACATCACGGTGCGCAAGCGGTCGGAGGCGCGCATTGCACTGGTCAACGCCGAACTGGAACAGCGGGTGGGGCGGCGGACCGCCCAGCTCGAAGCGTCCAACCGGGACTTGCAGGAGTTTGCCCATTCGGTGGCCCATGACCTGCGCCAGCCCTTTATTGCGATTGGCGGCTTCAGCGGTTTGCTCGAGCGCCGGGTGACGGACGACCGCGCCAGGCATTACATCAACCGCATAAAGGCCGGCGTGCGGCAGGCCGGGGAACTGACGGAAGCCCTGCTGGCACTGGCCAACCTGTCGCGCGTGCAGCTGCGCGTGCAGGCGGTGGACCTCAGCGCCGTCGCGCACAGTGTGATGGACAGCCTGCAGCTGGAAGAGCCCGCGCGCGCGCGCCGCATCCGCATCCAGGAGGGCCTGGTGGTGCAGGCCGATGCGATGCTGCTGCGGCTGGTGATGCAGGAGCTGCTCGGCAATGCCTGGAAATTCACGTCGCGGCAGACACACACGGAGATCAGTTTTGGCCTGCAGTCGGCGCCGGCCGCAGGCGTGGAAGCCGTCTACGTGGTCAGCGACAACGGCGAGGGCTTCGACATGGCCCATGTCGACAAGCTGTTTCGCAGTTTCCAGCGCCTGCACGCGCCGCAGGAGTTCCCCGGTGCGGGGGTGGGGCTGGCCAACATCCAGCGCATCATTACGCGCCATGGCGGGCAGATCTGGGCAGAGTCGGCCCGCGGCGAGGGGGCCCGCTTCTTCTTCACGCTGGGCAGCCCCGGGGTGTGAGTTTCTTCCCGGGATTGCGCTATTGTTTTGATAGCTGGTTGCGCCCGCCGGATATGGGCTGAGCTCCGATTTCGATCAACAAATCGGGCTTGAATCCGTCCTGCTCGCCCTTGCGGGCATAACCGAGCGGATTGGCCACCACCCGGCAGCCGTTTTTGACGTAGTCGTTGGGGCAATGCAGGTGGCCGTGCAGCCACAGCTGCGCCTGCGCCAGCAGATCGTCCAGCGCATTGCAGAACCCCGCCGTGCCGGGCGCCAGGCCGTAGCGCGGGTCGCCGCTGAGCAGGCTGGGCGCAAAGTGCGTGACAACCACGGTCGGGCCGTCAAAGGGGAGTGCCAGCGCCTGCCGCAGCCAGGCCTGGCTTTGCAGGCCCAGTTCGCGCACGGCGTCGGCCAGCATGGGCTGGCCATCCCGGAAGGCGTGGTTTTTGCGGAGGTAAAAATTGGCGGCGCGAAAGGCCTTGTCACGCGCCTTGAGGACATCGCCCGTAGTCAGGCTGCCGTCGGCCGCCTGTGCGGTGGTCAGGGCATCAAAGTCGGTCCACAAGGTGCAGCCGACAAAACGGATGCCCTGCCACTGCACAGTCTCGCGTTCCAGCCAGACCAGGCCCAGCCGTTCACAGGTCTCGCGCAGGCGCGCGTGGGTGGCCTCGAAGTCCTGCCCATCGTACTCGTGGTTGCCGGGCAGGAAAAAAACCGGCGTGGGCCAGGCCGCGCCGCCCTGCGCCACCGGCAGGGGGGAAAAGCGGGCGAGTCCGAAGTCGCCGTCATTCAGCATGTCGGTCAGCAGCGATCCCGGCTGGTAGGAGCCGATATCGCCCGCCAGCACCAGCAGGTCGGCCCCGGGGGCGGGTTGGGCCACGAAATGCGGGTTGGATTCAAGGTGCAGGTCGGACAGAAGCTGGATGTTCACCTGTCGATTGTGCAGGAAGCCTGCTTCGGCACCGACAACCGGCGCGTTTCAGCCCGCGAGCATGCCCGCAAGGCCCCAGGAAGGCCGAAACGACCGCTATGCGGGCTGGCAGGCTAACTATGCGCTAAATGCATGAGGCTGGCGGTGTTTTGGGCGTGCAACCCTAGGGAAAACCCTTAATGTCGGGGTGTCGCAATTTTTCGCCCCTGGCTGGCACCCCTGACATGTACACCCTTCTTTCGCAGGTTTTCCGTTTTCTCCCCTTGCCCCGTGCCGTGGCGCCGGTTCATGGGGTGGCACACAACCTGATGGAGCGTGCCGAAGCCCGCGCCGGACGCAACCCGCAGCAGGCCCAGGAGCTGCGCCGTGCGGCGCGCGCTTACCTCAGCGTGGTCCGCTGATACGTCCTGAAGGTTCACGCCGGCGACCCGCGGTGGTGGCCAGGGCTGGCCGAGGGATGCCCCGTCCGGCGGCCTCAGCCTGAAAAGGCCTTGTCGGCGGCGCGTACCAAGGCCTGGCGCAGCCAGACATGGGCGCCGTGCTGCTGGGAGCGGCGGTGCCACACCGCATCGACATGCACCGGCGACACGTCAAAGGGCAGGGGCCGCAGCACCAGCTGCTCGGCAATGCCTGTGACCCGCACAAAGTGGCGGGGCAGCACGGTGAGCAGGTTGGAGTTGGCGACCACCCGGCCGGCCGTGAAAAACTGGTTGACGGTCAGCACCACCTTGCGTTTGCGGCCCAGCGAAGCCAGTGACTCGTCAATAAATCCGTAGGGCCGGCCGGAAAAACTCACCAGCATGTGGCGCGCAGCGCAAAACCGGTTCAGCGTGAAAGGGCCGCTGGCCAGCGGGTGGCCGGCGCGCATCACGCACACATATTCGCCGTCATACAGTCGCTGGTGCAAAAAAGGCATGACCTCGCCGCTCTGGGCGCGGGCCGTCAGGTCCGCCAGCACGGCGGGAAAGTAGCCGATCGCCAGGTCGCAGGCTTCCTCGTCAAGGAGTTTGCGCGGGTCGCGTGTTGTCAGCGGCACCACACGGATGGACACCCCCGGCGCCTCGTGTTCCAGGATGTCCACCAGCCCCGGTATCAACTCGGCGGCGGTTGCGTCGGCCATGGCCAGCACAAACGTGGAATGGGCCTCGCCGGGCACAAACGTGCTGGGAATCAGCGACTCCTGCAGCTGTTGCAGCGCTTCGCGCACGGCCGGCCAGATCGCGAGTGCGCGCGGCGTGGGCGCCATGCCCTGGCCGCTGCGCTGCACCAGCTCGTCGCCCAGCGTCTCGCGCAGGCGGCGCAGCGCATTGCTGACGGCGGGCTGCGTCAGCGACAGGTTGCGAGCCGCCCGCGTCAGGCTGCGTTCTGCCATGACCTCGTCAAACACGCGAAGCAGGTTCAGGTCCAGGGTGCGGAAGTTAGGCGGCGTCACGATTTTTTCTGATCCAGTGCAAGTTATCACCATTGTGAATAGATTGCATCATAAAGATAAAGTTGAATAACATCAGTGTTAACCCTAATATCCCTCTGTGCCCAAACCAATACCGGTGGTGGCACTCATCAGGGGAACCATCATGACCAGTTTTGTCAACATCAAATATCCCGCCGAACATCCCGGTGTGGCACGCTTTGAGTCTGCCGTGGGTGCGGCTCGCCAACTGCGCAAAGGTTTTGACAGCACCCGGGGCTTGGCGGGCCTGTTGCTGGCGGCCATCGTTGCAGCCATGGTGGTGGTGGCCGACCAGCTCGTCGAGAACTGGGCCGAAGGCCATTTGCTGGTGGCTTGGGTCGCCATGTGGGTGGTCGCCTTCTGCGTGATGGCCCTTTTTGCCGGCACCGCACGCCGGCTGGCAGCGCGTGTGCTCACGGCACTGGACGCCTGGTCCAGCGCCATTGCCCAGGCGCGTGCCGATGTCCGGCTGTGGGAAGCCGCCAAGGCGGACCCCCGTGTGATGGCCGACCTGCAGGTCGCCATGGCACGCCAGGAAGCCACGGACGAAGCGGCTGGTGTGCCGCCCGTCGTTGCCGCAGCAGCGGCCAAGGCGCGGGAAGACAAGCCCATCGACTTGGGCAGCCGCGTGTTGCGTGCTTACCCCAGCTACTACATTTGAGTTGCCAGGCGCGCTTCCTGCGCCTGCGTTGCCACAAAAAAAGCCACCCGGTCGGGTGGCTTTTTTTGCGTCCGGGCGGCTTGCCCACAACGCCCGGGGTGCAACGCAGATCATGCGCCGCGCCCAGACTCTTCCAGGGGCCGGTCAGGCCGCCAGACGGCGCTCAATCGCGGCTTTGGTCTCCCCCAGCTCTTTCGGCAGGTGATGTTCGAGTTGCTTGAACAGGTCGGCGTGCAGTTTCAGCTCTTCGGTCCAGGCCGCCTTGTCGATGCTGGTCACGGTGTTGAACTGCTGGGCGCTGAAGTCCAGGCCGGTCCAGTTGATTTCGGCGTATTGCGGCGCAATGCCGAAAATGGTGTCCTGGCCCTGGGCCTGGTCTTCGAGGCGGTCGATCATCCACTTGAGCACGCGCATGTTCTCGCCGTACCCCGGCCAGACAAACTTGCCGGCATCGTCCTTGCGGAACCAGTTCACGCAGAAGATCTTGGGCAGGGTGTGGCCCAGGCTTTCGAGCTTGTGCTCCATGTCCAGCCAGTGCTGGAAGTAGTCGCTCATGTTGTAGCCGCAGAAAGGCAGCATGGCAAACGGGTCGCGGCGCACGACACCCATCTGGCCGACGGCGGCGGCCGTGGTTTCCGAGCCCATCGTGGCGGCCATGTAAACCCCTTCCATCCAGCTACGGGCCTCGGTGACCAGCGGCACGGTGGTGGAGCGGCGGCCACCGAAGATGAAGGCGTCAATCGCCACGCCGTCCGGGTTGTCCCATTCCGGGTCGAGCGCCGGGTTGTTGATCGCCGCCACCGTGAAACGGGCGTTGGGGTGCGCGGCCTTGGCACCGGTTTCTTTCGCGATCTGTGGCGTCCAGTCCTTGCCTTGCCAGTCGATCAGGTGGGCCGGCAGGCTGCCGCCGTCTTTTTCCATGCCTTCCCACCACACGTCGCCGTCGTCCGTCAGCGCCACATTGGTGAAGATGACGTTCTTGTCCAGGCTCGCCATGCAGTTCGGGTTGGTGTGGAAGTTGGTTCCGGGGGCCACGCCAAAGTAGCCCGCTTCCGGATTGATGGCGTACATCCTGCCGTCGGCATGGGGTTTGATCCAGGCGATGTCGTCGCCAATCGTGGTGACCTTCCAGCCGTCAAAGCCGGCGGGCGGCACCAGCATCGAGAAGTTGGTCTTGCCGCAGGCGCTCGGGAACGCCGCTGCCACGTGGTATTTCTTGCCCTGGGGGTTGGTCACGCCCAGGATCAGCATGTGCTCGGCCAGCCAGCCTTGGTCGCGGCCCATGTTCGAGGCAATCCGCAGCGCAAAACATTTCTTGCCCAGCAGCGCGTTGCCGCCGTAGCCCGAGCCGTAAGACCAGATTTCCCGCGTCTCCGGGTAATGCACGATGTACTTGGTCTTGTTGCAGGGCCAGCTCACGTCCTTCTGCCCTTCGGCCAGCGGTGCGCCCACGGTGTGCACGCAGGGCACGAACGCGCCGTCGACGCCGAGCACGTCGAACACCGCCTTGCCCATGCGCGTCATGATTTTCTGGTTCACCGCCACATAGGCGCTGTCGGTCAGTTCAATGCCAATGTGGGCGATGTGCGATCCCAGCGGACCCATGCTGAAGGGCACCACATACATGGTGCGGCCCTTCATGCAGCCGTCAAACAGCGGCTGCAGCGTGCTGCGCATTTCGGCCGGGGCCATCCAGTTGTTGGTCGGGCCGGCGTTTTCCTTGTCGGCCGAGCAGATGTAGGTGCGGTCTTCCACGCGTGCGACATCGCTCGGGTCGGAACAGGCCAGGAAGCTGTTCGGCCGCTTGGCTTCGTTGAGCTTTTTGAAGGTGCCGGCGTCGACCAGTTGCTGGCACAGGCGCTGGTACTCGGCATCGCTGCCGTCGCACCAGTACACGTTGTCCGGTTTGCACAGTGCAGCCATGTCGGCCACCCAGGCAATGAGCCTGGCGTTCTTGACATAACCGGGTGTGTTCAGGTTCAGCCCTTGCATCGCGGGGTGGTTCATCGAAAAGCTCCAAAGTTAAAAAGCGTCATTTCGGAAAACGCCGGGGAGACAGCAGGGCTGTGGCCGCGAGGCGTTTACCGAAATAAGGCTTGCGGGCGCGCATCACGCAAGGCTTCGACCAGCCGGACAGAAGGCAAGGCCTGCGATCGGCAAGTCCTGGTCTGCAGGCGGGCCACAGTCTGGATGTACTGTGGGGTTAAAGTCTAAAAGGCAGTTTGTGGCGTGCTTTTCAGGCTTCCACGGGCCTGCCGGAAAAGCCATTTTAAGAACATCGGCATGGGTTACATGGGCGTTACAGGCAAAAGATATGCAGAACCTGCATGACTTTATGCATATCAACCGGAAGGGTTCGAGCAGTCGTGACCTGGAGGCGCTGAATGCAGTCGCTGAGGTGTTGCTTGGGCCCGCCGGAAAAACACGGGCTCGGGCATGCCGGCGCGCTACGCCGGTGGTGCCGCCTGTGGTATCTGTGCCTGCCCGGCGGAGAGGGCCGCAAGACAGGACGGAAGGTCAGCGACGAGGTTCGTCGTACAGCAGCAAGATCTTTTCAGCAATTTCCTGCGGGGGCGCGTCGTTGATGTCGGCCGAAGTCGAGCAGATGGCCATGGTCGCCGGACGCGATGGCAGTCTCCATTGAGGCCGGATGGCAGAGCTGAAAAGACCAATCAGGGGTGCCTGGGTGGTCGCCGCAAGGTGCATCAGGCCTCCGTCTGCACAAACAGCGACCCGCGAGGCTGCCAGAAGGCAATGGCTTTGCTCAAGCGAGCTTTTGCCCACGTAGTTGTGCACGTGCGCTGAATCACCAAACTCCCGTTCTATCTGTCCCGCTTCAGCCATGCCGTTATCGCCGCCGACGAGAAGGAAGTCACGTTTTCCCCGCCGCATCAATTGCTTCATCACTTCGGGCCAGCGTGTATAGGTGCGCAACGGGTCTACACCTCCGACCGAGAGCGCAATGGCTTGCTCCAGTTGTGAGGTCTGCTGTTCCAGACCGGCAGAAGCCTCGCAGGGTTTGAGCTTCTGGCAGGCATGCTGTGAAAACTCGGCGGGGCTCAGTTCTAGTCCCAGCAAGTCGGCCAGACGCTGGGTTGCGTAGCCGGACCTGTCAAAATTGGGCCCTGTGAAATCCTCTAGGATAGACGCCCAGGGCAATCCGCGAAAATATCGGGTCTTGGGCTGAAGGGACCGCCGTTTGTGGCTCAGAACAATCACAAAGTCGTAAGGTACACCGGCCACCACAGAAACGTCGCCGGTGACGGTTGCAAGCCAGGGATCACCGTGAAACAGGCGGGCAAGGGCCTTGTCGGTCAACAGATCCATGCTGAACCCTTGCGCATGCAGAAGAGACCGCGGCGCCAGATCCATCAAGGCGTCGCCTATCTGCCCTTCGCCAAAGTAAAGCCAAAGCCCGCGTTTGCCGATATTCTCCAGCGAGTTGATCTTGAATTTCGCCTGGCCCGACAGCCTGAAAACCAGGCGCCTTCTCAAGGCCCTCCACCCGAGTTTTCTGTAACCTGCTTCGGCTATGTATTCCTGTGAAGAGGCGGTGCTGACGGGCTTTTTCAATGGAGGCGTTGTCGTTGCAATGGCCGCCTGCTTCAGTCGACCGTCGAGCGCAGAAAGAAGCTTCGAGAGCATGAATTCAAGCCGTGGCGTTGTCGGATGGGCGAAGATTGGCCAGGCACGCCAGCAGAACAAAAGTCCAGCCCTCCGATTCGTTGTTCAGCGAGGAGTCTGTAGCGGCGCTGATCAGGAAAATGACGAGCCCCAGGCTCACCACACCTTTGAGCCACGGGTCCTGACGCCCGGCCTGTCGATAGATTTCACGAACCAGAAGCGTGAACAGGAGCAGCGCAAGCAGGCCGTGCTGGGACAAGAGGGTCAGGTACTCGTTATGGGCATGTTTGTGCGTTTCGGCGCGCAGGGGGTTGTCGGGCCGGACGAGACTTTCACGAAACGCACCCGGCCCCTTGCCGAACAGGGGTGCTTCGATGAACAGCTTCACGCTCATTTTCCAATAATGAAGCCGAATTCCTCCACTTGTCCTGACATCTGAATCCGTCATGTAATTGCGGGCTTCTTGCGCGACAGAGCTTACCCGCGCGTGGATTTTTTCTGAAAACTGGTACGCGAAGATGCTGGACGCAAAGATGACAACCACCAGAAAGATTCGGAGGCGCAGGTTGGCGATGTAGCTGATGGCCAGTAGCAGGCTGACGGCCAGCAAGGCAATTAACGCCGTTCGTCCGTGGATGAAAAACACGATGTTGACCAGGCAGATTGCTGCGACAGGGAGGAGTAGCCACGCCAGCTTGCGGCGGCCAATGACCGAGAGGATACAAATGGCAAACAACATCGCGGCATGGAAGCCGTGAACAATATGGTTGCGCCAATAAACCCGCGTTTCTGCGCTGTAGCCAACGTTTTCAAACCGGGATAAATTGAGCGACAAAAATCTTGCCACCCCTGTTCCATCCAGCATTGTTGGCAACAGCAGGATGAATACGCCACAGCCATAGGCCGCGATCATTCTTTGCGCCCACTTGCCGTCGCGGTAGATCATCAAAAATACCGGAATCAGCAAGAGTTTTCGATATTTCTTCACATCGTGGATGGCCAGTTCCATCGGTGCGTGTGTATAGAGCAAGCCCACTGCGATATAGGCGAAAAGCAGAATGGCTAGCAGCGCGATGTTTTCCCGGCAAGCAGCGATGAAGTGCTTATAGTGAGTCGGTGAAGCAAGCAGGCAGGCAAGCATTCCCACCAGCCCGATGTAAAAAAATGCATGCGACCAAGGAATGCCGAAAAGCATGACCAAGCCAAACCAGGCGGCCTTGGGGTAGGCGAAATCGGAGACTCTCTGAAGGATCTGGTTCATCGTGTGAATTTGGCTGGTCTGGCCGGTTGAATGGGGTGTCCGTGAGCGGGTCTGGTATCCTTCGCGCGCATGAAAGAGTCAAGTAAAACTATAAATATTCGCGGACTCGCGCCCCTTCAGGAATTCCTGCAAGGGCGCGTGATTGACATTGGTGCGGGCAACGACTTGATCTGCCCTTCGGCCGAGGGCTTTGATGTTTCGCAGGGTGATGCAAACTATATTACGAAATTCAGGCCCGTCGGCGCTTACGACGCCGTTTGCAGTTCGCATTGCCTCGAGCATATGTTCAATGCAGTTCATGCCCTTACTGAATGGTGGGCCTTGGTCAAGCCCGGCGGCTATCTTTTGCTGACGGTGCCAGATGAAGACCTGTACGAGCAGGGATTTTTCCCAAGCCGCTTCAATCCTGATCATAAGATGACCTTCAGGTTGCGAAAGCCACAGTCCTGGAGCCCGGTATCCCATGAGCTTGAGAGCATGGTCTCGTCATTGCCCGGAGCCCGGATTGTCTCCGCCGAGTTGCAGAGCGATAACTATGATTTTTCCATCCAGTTCAAATTCGGCGACCGCGTCGGTAGCAGCAAACTGTTGAACAGGATTTACTTGAAGCTGGAGAGAAAGCTGGGATATGACCAAGGCATCGTCAACACGCTAAGGCGCCGTCTGTTCCTGGCGGGGGTGCCCGTGGATCAGACTCACGGCAACGTGCTGGCCCAGATTCAGATTGTGGCTCAGAAGGTGGATGGTTCATCCCGTCCTTGACGGCCTGAGCCTCCGGCCATGTATCCAAGAAGGATTCGAGGCCGATTGCCTGGATGGGAGAGAGCGTGCCCTTCAGTTCACTGCGGCGGGCATCATCCAATGGCTCAAGCCATGTAAATGGCGATAAAGGCCAGCAGGAACATCAAGACGGCGCCAGCAACGGGCAGCACGATGGGCATCAGCGGCACAATGGCTTCTACGGCGTCCTGTTCCTGGGCGGGCGTGGGGCTGCTGTGGGCGGCGTTGGTGGAGCGATCAGCGGGGCTTGACATGGTGGTTCCTGCAAACGGGGGAAAGTAAGTTGCACGATTTTACCTTTTTGGCCCGGACGGCCGCAAGCCGCAGCCTTGTCCAACGAGGTATGAGCCTGAAGGAGGCGCGTATTTCCAACGAAA
>NZ_JAQSDN010000055.1 GCF_029945925.1 Polaromonas sp.
TTTTTCGTTGGAAATACGCGCCTCCTTCAGGCTCATACCTCGTTGGACAAGGCTGTATCTGGTCCCACTGCCAAAAAGGAAATAAAATGGCAGTGACTGAATCCGGTAGCGGCAAAGCCACCCTACTGATGGTTGACGAGCGGACTTTTTGAATGCCACATCAGACCCATCACAAGGAGTTTTCAGTGAAGCAATTTCCTATTGTTTGCGTCGGCGGTTCGGCCGGCGGCCTCGACGCCTATATCCGGCTGTTGAAAAATCTTCGGGCTGACATGGGGGTGGCTATCGTCATCGTGAACCACATCACCACCATGCCGACTCAACTTCATGAAGTTCTCCCCCCCTTCACAACCATGCCGGTTGATCTCATCACGGAAAGCCTGCTGATCGAGCCTAACCGTGTATATATCATCCCCGCCAATCGGGATCTGCATGTCGGCGATGGCGTGTTCCTTCTCAAGCCAATATCCAAGCCCCGGGGTTGGCCTGATGTCATCACCGTTTTTTTACGTTCACTGACCGATTGCTGGGACGGCAAGCTGATTGCCGTGATTGTCTCCGGCTACGACGGGGACGGGGCCGCCGCGCTGTGCGGCATCAAGGATGCAGGCGGCATCACCATCGCGCAAAAACTCAGCACAGCGACCGAGCCCGACATGCCGAAAAGCGCCATTGCCAGTGGCTGCATCGACTTTGTTCTTTCGCCAGAAGAGATCGCTGAAAAAATTATGGAAATTGCGCGGGTTGAAGCCCACTCGCATCCATAAAAAGGGAAAGAGGAAAACTCCAGTGCTTACCACCACCGATATTCTTGACGCCAACATCCTGATTGTTGACGATCAGCTCGCCAATGTGCAACTGCTTGAGCAACTGCTGATTGGGGCGGGCTACACCCGCGTTGCCTCAACGATGAACCCGGAGAAGGTTTGCGGCCTGCATGCCAAAAACCACTACGACCTGATTTTGCTCGACCTCAAGATGCCCGGCATGGATGGATTCCAGGTCATGGAAGGGCTCAAGAAAAACGAAGCCGACAGGTACCTTCCGGTCATCGTGCTGACTGCCGAACCGGGTCACAAATTGCGCGCGCTGCAGTCTGGCGCCAAGGATTTCATCAGCAAACCGTTTGACCTGCTCGAAGTCAAGACGCGCATTCACAACATGCTGGAAGTTAGGCTGCTGTACAAGAAGCTCGAGGACTACAACAAGGTTCTGGAACAGACGGTGCAGGATCGCACCGCCAAACTGGGCGAGAGTGAAGCCCGCTTTCGCAGCCTGACCGAGCTGGCCTCTGACTGGTACTGGGAGCAGAACGCTACCGGGGAATTCACCACCGTGTCTGGCCCGGTTGTGGAGATTCTGGGAATCCGGGTGACCGCATTTTTTGGCGAACAGACCGACGAAGAGATCACCGGCTGGGATGAGACGGAACGAAGAATGCTTCAGGCCAAGATCGCAGCCCGGCAACCGTTTATTGATTTCCCGTTCAGCCGCGTCACCGACGGCTCGGTACAGCAGTTTCGGGTGAGCGGAGAGCCGATGTTTGACAGCGCCTGCCGCTTCATCGGTTTTCGCGGCATCGGAGTGGAAACAACCGCCAAACCATAACACGCCAAGGAAAGCAGTCACACGCCGTTCATTAATGTCATTACCCGTTTCACCTTCCCACAACCCGCGGCAGAATCATCTTCTGGCGACCCTGCCGTCGGCCCAACTGGAGCCCTTGGTTGCACATCTGGAACGGGTTCCACTGCTGCTTGGCGATGTTCTTTACGAGCCTGGCGGGCAGTTGCTGCACGCTTACTTCCCCACCACCGCCATCGTGTCGCTGCACTACGTCATGACATCAGGCGCGACAGCCGAAGCCGCGGGCGTGGGCAATGAAGGCATGGTCGGCGTTTCACTGTTCCTCGGGGGAAACACCACGCCCAGCACAGCCGTGGTGCAGACCGCAGGCCATGCCTACCGGCTGGGTCGCCACTTGCTGGCACAGGAATTCAGTCGCGGTGGGGAGATGCAGCGTTTGTTGCTGCGATATACCCAGGCGCTCCTGACGCAGATGATGCAGACCGCCGCCTGCAATCGGCACCATGTCGTGGAGCAGCAGCTCTGCCGCTGGCTACTCATGGCCCTTGATAGAGCCCCCTCGCACGAGTTGATCGTGACGCAGGAACAGGTCGCCAACATGCTCGGCGTGCGCCGGGAAGGCGTAACCGAAGCCGCCAGGAAACTGCAGCATGCCGGTCTTATCAGTTATCGGCGTGGCCACATCACGGTGCTTGACCGGGCAGGACTTGAAACCAACGCGTGTGAATGTTATGCCGTGGTTAAAGAGGAATTGAATCGCCTGCTGTGCGATGAGCGTTAGCAAGGCACCTGGGCAGAAAAATTCCGATCTCTTCCAGGGCCAGTCACCGTTTTCAAAAAAGACTGCCCTGCCCTGACACAGGTTGCGGCCGGAACTGGCTCAGGTCCAGTTCGACACGCTGCCGGTTCAGGCCCAGCCGGTGGCAGGTTTTTTCAAAACGCTGTTTGATCAGGTCAGCCCACAGGCCGCTGCCTTTCATGCGTGCGGCGAAGTCGCTGTCATAGTCCTTGCCGCCGCGCATCTCCTGAATACGCGCCATGATGCGGTCCGCACGCTGCGGGTAATGCAGCGCCAGCCACTGCTTGAACAGCGGCGCCACTTCCCAGGGCAGGCGGACCACGGTGTAAAACGCGGTGCGCGCGCCGGCCTCAAAAGCGGCCTGCAGCACCTGCTCCATGTCGTCGTTCACGAACGGGATTTGCGGGGCCACACTCACACCCACAGGAACACCCGCGTCGGCCAGCGCCCGGATGGTGCGCAGGCGCCGGTGCGGCGCGGCCGCGCGCGGCTCCAGCTTGCGGGCAAGTTCGCCGTCCAGTGTGGTGATGGTCACGTAGACCGCCGCCAGATGTTGGGCCGCCATGGGCGCCAGCAGGTCCAGGTCGCGCTCCACGCCGCTGGACTTGGTGACCAGCGCCAGCGGGTGCCGCACTTCCTGCATCAGCTCGATCAGGCCGCGTGTCAGGCGCAGCTCACGCTCGACCGGCTGGTAACAATCGGTGGCCGAGCCGATGTTGATCAGCTTGGGCACATAGCTGCGTTTGCCCAGGTCGGCGCGCAGCATGGCGGCGATGTTGCGCTTGGCGATGATTTTTGTTTCAAAGTCCAGGCCCGGCGAGAGGTTGAGGTAGCTGTGTGTCGGCCGCGCGTAACAGTAGATACAGCCGTGTTCGCAGCCGCGGTAGGGGTTGACCGAATAGTCGAAGTAGATGTCGGGCGAATCATTGCGGCAGATGGCGCTGCGTGCGTCCTCGAACACCACCTCGGTCGCTATCGGCGCCTGATTTCCGGCCGCTTCTTCCAGCGTGCCCCAGCCGTCGTCATAAGCGGCCCGCGCGTCCTTCTCGAACCGGTGGGCCAGGCGCGTGGCCGTGCCGCGGCCCTTGATGGCGTGCAGGGGAATGGTGACTTCGGTCATGGGAGCGGGCAGACAATACTGTTCAAATAAACAGTATAGTTACTCCGCTGCCGTCCTGCCAGCCGCCAGCCACCGCAGCCTGAAACGCTACTTATTCAATAGCAGCTTGCGCCCGCCCTTCAAGGGCAGGAAGCACTTTTCATTAAAAAAAGATTCAGGGGGCACTGACACCCACCCCGGGCGGCACACGCGCCGGCCGGCGCCGCGCCTCCACGCCCAGGTACAGCCCGTGGCCCGCCAGCAGCGACAGGCCGAAGGCCGCCAGCATGCCCAGCGCATTGGCCGCCACCTGCGTGGGCCAGAGCTGGCTGACCACGGCATTGACCGCCAGACACACGGCAAAGTGAATCAGGAACACCGAGTAGGACATCTGGCCGAGCTGCAGCAACCACGCTGCCTCCAGCCAGCGGGCCAGCGGCCAACGGCGCTGCAGCGCCACCAACCCCAGAGCCACCACCAGCGCCACCAGCAGCCGGCCCCGGAAGTCGAGCACCAGCGCGAGCACGCCCAGCACCACGATGGCCAGCAGCCAGCGCGCCGGCCGGGGGCTGTGCGATGCCCACCAGGCCAGCATGCCCAGGGCGTAAGCGCCAAAGAAATACAGCCCCGTCATGTCCAGCGCCGTGTGCCGGTTGAACACCGCCAGGGACGCGGCCGCCAGCCCCAGCACCGCCCCCACCCCGGCCTGCGCCGGCAGGCCGGGCCAGCGCCTGTGGGCGTAGCTGGCCAGCGTGAACAGCAGCACAGCCATCATGAACAGCTGGAAATCAATCGCCACGTACCAGATGCCCGCCGACAGGGCCTCCTGTCCCACGATGTCCTGCAGCAGGAACACATGGGCCAGCACCTGCCAGACAGCAGGCATGTCGGGCACCGAGGGATGCGGCAGCCACGGCCGCACCAGCGCCGCGACCAGCGTGGTGACGGCCAGGGCCACGAAGAGGGGCAACGCCAGCCGCTGGTAGCGGCGCAGGATCAGGCGGCCGGGCTGCCGGAACACGGCAACGCCCTGGGGCGCCAGCACGCTGGCGGCCAGAAAACCGCCCACCACCAGAAACACCTGCACCGCCATGCGCGCGTAGTCGTAAAGCCAGTTCATCATCCTTGGGGCCGCCGTGTGGACCACGTCGCTCATGGGCCCGTAGAACGCCAGGTGGTGCCAGACGATCAGCACACAGCCCAGCGCCTTCAGGGCATCAATGCCGGGCAGGCGCTGCGCGGACGGTGTCAGGGCAGCGACCGGCGGTTTCATGCAACGGAAAGCTTGTTAAGACTTCCATAAATCATGACAGGCTTCGACAGGCTCAGCCCGAACGGTGTGGTGTCATGACTTACGAAAACATCAATAAGCGCAGACCCTTTGGCGCGCTTCCTGGTACTCGCGCTTGAGTTGCGCGACAAAGTCGGCCGTGCTCTGCACCTTGCTGATCGCGCCAATGCCCTGGCCGCAGCCCCAGATGTCTTTCCAGGCCTTGGACTTGTCGCCGCCGAAGTTCATCTTGCTCGGGTCGCTCTCGGGCAGGTTGTCGGGGTCCATGCCCGCCGCGCGTATTGACGGGGCCAGGTAGTTCCCGTGCACGCCGGTAAACAAGTTGCTGTAGACGATGTCGTCGGAACTGCTGTCCACGATGGCCTGCTTGTAGGCGTCGGACGCTCGCGCTTCCTCGGTGGCGATGAAGGCCGAGCCGATGTAGGCGAAGTCTGCTCCACAAGCCTGGGCAGCCAGCACCGCACCGCCGGTGGAGATGGCACCCGACAGTGCGACCGGGCCGTCGAACCACTGGCGGATTTCCTGGATCAGCGCAAACGGGCTTTTCACGCCCGCATGGCCGCCGGCGCCGGCAGCCACCGCCACCAGGCCGTCGGCGCCCTTTTCAATCGCCTTGTGGGCAAATTTGTTGTTGATGATGTCGTGCAACACGACGCCGCCGTAGCTGTGTGCCGCGGCGTTGATGTCCTCGCGCGCGCCCAGCGAGGTGATGTAGATGGGCACCTTGTACTTCACGCACATTTCCATGTCGTGCTCCAGCCGTTCGTTGGACTTGTGCACGATCTGGTTGATCGCAAACGGCGCGGCCGGCTTGTCGGGATGGGCCAGGTTGTAGGCCGCCAGCGTCTCGGTGATCTCGGCCAGCCACTCGTCGAGCTGTGACGCCGGACGCGCGTTGAGCGAGGGCATGGCGCCGACCACCCCGGCGATGCACTGGGCAATCACCAGCTTGGGATTGCTGATGATGAACAGCGGCGAGCCGATGATGGGCAGCGGCAACGCGTTCAGCGGGGCGGGAAGTCTGGACATGGTGTCTCCGGTGATGGTTCTTGTCAGATTTTGAGCGAAAAGCGAGCCTGGCCCTTGTCAATCGGGCGACAACAGCTATCAAATCAATAGCAGCTCAATAACGGATCAGGGCCGGCCTAAAAAGCCTCCAGCGCCAGCGCGGTGACGCTGTCGGCCCCTTCGACAATGCTGTCGCGGATGCCGGGCGCCTTGCTCAGCAGATGGTCGGCGTAGAACACCGCGGTGGTGATCTTGGCCTGCATGAAGGCGGTGTCTTCACCACGGGCAAGATGTTCTTCGGCCACCAGCAGCGAACGCGCCATCTGCCAGCCGGCGACCATGTTGCCGGCCAGCATCAGGTAAGGCACGCTGCCTGCAAACACGGCATTGGGTGAAGCCTTCGTGTTGCCGGCAACGAAGTTCACCACATCCACAAAAGCCTCGCGCGCCGCCTTCAGGCGTCTGGCCACGGTCTTCGCTGCGGCGCCGCCCTGCTTGAGCAACTGCGCCTCGGTGGTTTCGATCTGCGCAGCGATCGCCTTGGCCGTCTGGCCGCCATCACGCGCGGTCTTGCGGCCGACCAGGTCGTTGGCCTGGATGGCCGTCGTGCCTTCGTAAATCGTCAGGATCTTGGCGTCGCGGTAATACTGCGCCGCGCCGGTTTCCTCGATGAAGCCCATGCCGCCGTGCACCTGCACGCCCAGCGAGGTGACTTCCAGGCTCATCTCGGTGCTGTAACCCTTGACGAGAGGCACCATGTATTCGTAGAACGCCTGGTTCTGCTTGCGCACGTCCGCATCCGGGTGGTGGTGCGAGGCATCGTAAGCGGCCGCAGCCACCGAAGCCATCGCGCGGCAGCCTTCGGTGTAGGCGCGCATGGTCATCAGCATGCGCTTGACGTCAGGGTGGTGGATGATGGGCGCGCTGGCGGCGATGGAACCATCGACGGGACGGCTCTGCACACGGTCTTTCGCAAAGGTCACGGCCTTCTGGTAAGCGCGCTCGGCAATCGCAATGCCCTGCATGCCCACGGCGTAACGCGCCGAGTTCATCATGATGAACATGTATTCGAGGCCGCGGTTTTCCTGGCCGACGATGTAGCCCACCGCGCCGCCGTGGTCGCCGTACTGCAGCACGGCGGTCGGGCTGGCCTTGATGCCAAGTTTGTGTTCGATGCTCACGCAGTGCACGTCGTTGCGCGCACCGAGGGCGCCGTCCTTGCCGACCATGAACTTGGGCACGACAAACAGGCTGATGCCCTTGACGCCTTCGGGCGCGCCGGTCACACGTGCCAGCACCAGGTGCACGATGTTTTCGGCCATGTCGTGTTCACCGTAGGTGATGAAAATCTTGGTGCCGAACACCTTGTAGGTCCCGTCGGGCTGCGGCTCGGCGCGGCTGCGCACCATGGCCAGGTCCGAACCGGCCTGCGGCTCGGTCAGGTTCATGGTGCCGGTCCACTTCCCGCTCACCAGCTTCTCCAGGTAGACCGCCTTGAGCTCGTCCGAGCCGGCCGTCAGCAGCGCCTCGATCGCGCCGTCGCTGAGCAGCGGGCACAGCGCAAAACTCATGTTGGCCGAGTTGAGCATCTCGCCGCAGGCGGCGCCTATCGTTTTGGGCAGGCCCTGGCCGCCGAAGTCGAGCGGGTGCTGCAAGCCCTGCCAGCCGCCTTCGGCATACTGCTTGTAGGCGTCCTTGAAGCCGGGCGTGGTGGTGACCACGCCGTCTTTCCAGCTCGACGGGTTCTTGTCGCCCTCCCAGTTCAGCGGAGACAACACGCCTTCGTTGAACTTGGCACATTCTTCGAGCACGGCCTGCGCGGTGTCAAAGCCGGCTTCTTCAAAGCCCGGAATCTGCGCCACCGCATCGATGTCGGCCAGGTGTTTGATGTCAAACAGCATGTCCTTGAGGGGGGCTTTGTAGCTCATGTCGTGTCTCCAGGGTATTGTCATCCCGGGCTTGATCCGGGATCCATGGTGGCGCACCAGCATGGATCCCGGATCAGGTCCGCCATGACATATTTTTAGTCTTAAAGCGCGGCAACCAGCTCGGGCACGGCCACAAACAAGTCCGCCTCCAGGCCGTAGTCGGCCACGCTGAAGATCGGCGCCTCGGCGTCCTTGTTGATCGCCACAATCACCTTGCTGTCCTTCATGCCGGCCAGATGCTGGATCGCGCCACTGATGCCGGCGGCGATATAAAGCTGCGGCGCGACGATCTTGCCGGTCTGGCCAACCTGCCAGTCGTTGGGCGCATAACCGGCATCGACCGCGGCGCGCGAGGCACCAAGCGCGGCACCGAGCTTGTCGGCCAGGGGTGTCATGACCTCGTTGAATTTTTCGGCACTGCCCAGGGCGCGGCCGCCGCTGACGATGATCTTGGCGGCGGTCAATTCGGGGCGGTCGCTCTTGGCGATTTCGCTGCCGACAAACACCGTCCTGCCACTGTCGGCGACACCGCTCACAGTTTCCACCCCGGCAGAGCCACCGGTGGCCGCCGCCGCATCAAAACCCGTGGTGCGCACGGTGATGACCTTGGTCGCGTCCGAACTCTGCACGATGGCAATCGCATTGCCGGCGTAGATCGGGCGCTCGAAGGTATCGACCGCATCGACCTTGGTGATGTCGGAGATCTGGCCGACGTCCAGCAAGGCCGCCACACGCGGCGCAATGTTCTTGCCCGAGGCCGTGGCGGGGAACAGGATGTGCGAGTAGCTGCCGGCCAGCGCGATGACCTGGGCGGCCATGTTCTCGGCCAGACCGTGTTCGAAGTGGGCGCCGTCCACGTGGATGACCTTGGCCACGCCAGCAATCTGGCTGGCGGCCTGGGCGGCGGCATCGGCATTCAGGCCGGCCACCAGCACATGCACCTCGCCGCCGCACTGGGCGGCAGCGGTGACGGTGTTGAGGGTGGCGGGACGGATGCTGGCGTTGTCGTGTTCTGCGATGACGAGGGATGTCATAAGTAGCTCCTGATTTTTTTGACTGCTGTCATCCCGGACTTGATCCGGGATCCATGGTGGCGCACCCGCATGGATTGCGGGTCAGGCCCGCAAAAACAGCCGTGGTTGTTAAATGACCTTGGCTTCGTTGCGGAGCTTGTCCACCAGCGTGGCGACGTCGGGCACCTTGATGCCGGCGCTGCGCTTGGGCGGCTCGCTGACCTTGAGGGTCTTGATGCGCGGCTTGACATCGACGCCGAGCTCTTCGGGCTTGACGTTGTCGAGCTGCTTTTTCTTGGCCTTCATGATGTTGGGCAGGGTCACGTAGCGCGGCTCGTTCAGGCGCAGGTCGGTGGTGATGATGGCCGGCAGGCTCAAGCTCAGGGTTTCCATGCCGCCGTCAACTTCGCGCATGACCACGGCCTTGCCGTCGGCCACATCGACCTTGGAGGCAAACGTCGCCTGCGGCCAGCCCAGCAGGGCGGCCAGCATCTGGCCGGTCTGGTTGCAGTCGTCGTCAATCGCCTGCTTGCCCAGGATCACCAGTTGCGGCTGCTCCTTGTCCACCAGGGCCTTGAGCAGCTTGGCCACCGCCAGCGGCTGCAGCTCCTCTAGAGTTTCCACCAGGATGGCCCGGTCGGCGCCAATGGCCATGGCCGTGCGCAGGGTTTCCTGGCATTGCGCCACGCCGCAGCTGACGGCGATCACCTCGGTCACCACACCTTTTTCCTTGAGCCGGGTGGCCTCTTCGACGGCGATCTCGTCAAACGGGTTCATGCTCATCTTGACGTTGGCGATATCGACACCGGTGCCATCGGATTTGACGCGGACTTTGACGTTGTAATCCACAACGCGTTTGACGGGTACCAAGACCTTCATGCAGGACTCCAGAGTTGATTGAATTGACGTGTACGTAAAGCACTCGATTCTATGCTGCGGCTGCCCGCCTTCCTGAAGCACAGGCTTTGGGGAGTGAGGCGCGCCGACAGGACAGAATAAAAAAGAACGATCGTTCTATTTCATTATAAAGACCCCTCGCACCCGAATTAGAGCCAGCGACCCAAAGCACTGTTGCCCAGGCGACAATTGCGCGCCAAATTAACAGACCGTTGGGTCGGTTAATTGGGGTAAGCATGGACAGACTGGCGCCCATCACTGACTTAAAGTGAGTGTTCCGAATGAATCAGGGCAACCCCGCCACTGAGTCAGCCCTCAACAAAGTCATCCGGTCAGCCCTCTGACCGTCCGGAGTGTTTATGAAAATCAAACCGATTGCCGCCGCCCTGCTCACTGTCTGCAGCGGCCTTGCTTCTGCCCAGACCGTGCTGACCGTTTCCAGCTGGCTGCCGCCGACCCACAGCCTGAGCATGGCCCAGAAGGAATGGTGCGACCTGCTGGAGAAAAACACCGCCGGCAAGATGAAGTGCAACATCCTGCCGCGCGGCGTCACCGCAGCGCCCGGCACCATGGACGCCGTCAAGAACGGCCTGGCCGACGTGTCCTACACCGTGCACGGCTACACTCCGGGCCGTTTCCTCTACACCCAGATGGCCGAGTTCCCCTTCCTGGGCAACACCTCCGAGCCGATTTCCGTGGCCTTCAACAAGGTGGCCATGAAAAATCCGCAGTTCCAGGCGGAACACCAGGGCGTGAAGGTCATCTCGTTCTTCACCCACGGCCCCGGGATTGTGTTCAACACCAAACGGCCCGTGACCAACGTGGCCGAGCTGGGCGGCCTGAAGTGGCGCGTCGGCGGCGGCATGGTCAACGAGATTTCGAAAACACTGGGCATGAACGTGACGCTCAAGCCGGCACCCGACTCGTACGAGCTGCTGTCCGGCGGCGTCATGGACGGCACGCTGTTCCCGGCCGAGTCCACCGAGTCGTTCAAGATCGACAAGATCATCAAACACGCCACCACCTTTCCCGGCGGCCTGTACAACACCAGCTTTGTCTTCATGATGAACCAGGCCAAGTACGACAAGCTGTCGGCCGACGAGAAGAAAGCCGTTGACGCCATCTCCGGCGAAGTGGCTGCGCGCATTTACGGCCGCGGCTGGGACCGTGTGGATCGCCGAGCCATGGGCCTGATGCAGGCCAACAACGTGCAGGTCGTCAAGGCAGATGCGGCCTTTGTCGCCGACGTCAAGGCCAAGACCGCCCCGCTGGAACAGAAGTGGGTCAAGGACGCCGAAGCCAAGGGCCTGAAGGACGCGGCCAAGGTGCTGGCCGAGTTCCGCGCGGAAATCGCCCGCCAGGAAAAATAAGCGGCTGACGTCCGAACGCCAGCCCCGGCGCGGCCTCATGGACAATGAGGGCCGCGCTTTTTTTCATGGATTGAGGCACATAGATTGAACAAGCTCATCGAGAGGGTCTGCGGCCTGCTGGCTGCCCTGGCCCTGTTTGCCATCATGGCGCTGACTTTTTTTGACGTGGGGGGCCGCAAGCTGCTCTCCAACTCCATCACCGGCTCCCTGGAGCTCACCGAGCTGCTGATGGTGGTGGTGATTTTTGCGGCCCTGCCGCTGGTCTCGCTGCGCGGCGAACATGTGGTGTTCGACTCGCTGGACCATTACCTGCCCGGGGCTGTGCGCAAGGTGCAGCGCGCCCTGATGCAGCTGATCTGCGGGGCCGTGTTGCTGGCACTGGGCTGGCTGATGTGGCAAACCGGCGGCCAGTACCTGGAAACCGGCGAAACCACCGCCCAACTGAAAATCCTCAAGGCACCGTTTATCTACGGCATGGCCTTGCTGTGCGCCGTGGCCGGCGTGATCCACCTGGGCATGGCGTTTCGCCCGGCCTCCGATGCCGACACGGGTGAAGGAGTCACGCTGTGACCGAAGCCCTGCTTGGTTTTTCCGCCATTTTCGTGCTGGCGCTGCTGCGCCTGCCGCTGGCTTTTGCGATGGGGCTGGTCGGCATTGTCGGCATGGGCCTGACACGCGGCTGGTACCCGGCGCTCGCCAGCACGGCGCAGGTGGTGCACGAAACCGGTTTTGCCTACACGCTGTCGGTGATTCCGCTGTTCATCCTGATGGGCAATTTTGTTGCGCGCGCCGGGCTGGCCCATGAGCTGTTTCATGCCGCCTACGCCTTCATCGGGCACCTGCGCGGCGGCCTGGCACACGCCACCATCGCGGCCTGCGCCGGTTTTGGTGCGATCTGCGGCTCGTCGATCGCAACAGCCGCCACCATGAGCAAGGTCGCCTACCCGTCCATGAAACGGCTGGGCTACAGCGACTCGCTCTCGACCGGCGTGATTGCCGCCGGCGGCACGCTGGGCATCATGATTCCGCCTTCGACCATCCTGGTGATCTACGGCATCGTGACCGAAACCAACATCGGCAAGCTGTTTGCGGCCGGCGTGATACCGGGCATCGTGATCGCCCTGCTGCTGATGGTGGCCGTGGTTTTCATGACCTTCATGGACCCGGAGCATGCGCCGGCCGCCGAAAAATCAAGCTGGTCCGAGCGCTGGAAGGCCTTGCGCGGCATCTGGGGCGTGTTGCTGTTGGTGGTGCTGGTGCTGGGCGGCATTTATGGCGGCGTGTTCACCGCCACCGAGGGAGCGGGCATCGGTGCGGCGGGCGCCTTCCTGTTTGCACTGGCGCGGCGCCGGTTGACGGTCAAAGCCACGTTCGAGGTGCTGGTGGAATCGGCGCGCACCACGGCCATGTTGTTCACATTGCTGATCGCGGCGACCATTTTTGCCAATTTCATGAACTTCACCTCCATGCCCAATGACCTCAAGGAGTGGATCACCCACCTGGGCCTGTCGCCGGTGATGATCGTCGCCGCCATGATGGTGATTTACGTGTTGCTGGGCACCGTGATGGAAGAACTCAGCATGGTGCTGCTGACCATTCCGCTGTTTTTCCCGATTGTGGTGTCGCTGGGGTTCGATCCGGTCTGGTTCGGCGTGCTGATCGTGATGGTGATCCAGATCGGCCTGATCTCGCCGCCCGTGGGCATGAACCTGTTTGTGCTCAACACCCTGCTGCCCAAGGTCGGGCTGAACGCCATCTTCCGCGGCGTCTGGCCCTTTGTGGTCATGCAGGTGGTGGCACTGGGCATCCTGCTGGCCTTCCCCGGGCTCAGCCTCTGGCTGCCCTCTTTCATGAAGTAGAAGGCAACGCCGCGCCGGGACAGGCGCGGCACGGCAGACCTCAGGGGGCCTTGACGTCCTGCGCCGGCAGGGCCCGCGTGTGAATCACCCGCTGCGGGTAAGGAATCTCGATGCCGTTGCTGCGCAGGGCCTGCAGGATGGCGAGGTTGATGCGCGAGCGCAGGTTCTGCTGGCCGTTCTCGGGGTCCGTCATCCAGTAGTTCAGCGTGAACTCCAGGCCGTCGGCCCCGAAATTGGTCAGGTTGACCCCCGGGCCGGGGTCGCGCAGCACCCGGTCCTGCGCGAGCGCCGCCTCGATCAGCAAACGCATCACCAGCTCGACGTCGCTGTCGTAGCCCACCGACACCACGGTGGACTGCAGCACGCGCGAATCGGCCAGGGAGAGGTTTTCAATGCGGTTGCTGATGAACATCTCGTTGGGCACGATGGACTCGCGCCCGCCCAGCGAGCGCACCACCGTGTAACGCGCGTTGATGTCGGTGATGCGGCCCTCGAAGTTGTCGACCCGCACGTTGTCGCCGATGCGCACGCTGCGTTCGGCCAGCATCACAAAGCCGCTGACGTAGTTGGCGGCCAGCTTCTGCAGGCCGAAGCCTATGCCCACACCGATCGCTCCGCCCAGCACCGACAGGGCCGTCAGGTCGATGCCCACCGCCGACAGCGCCATCAGCAGGCCCACAAACATCAGCACCGCGCGGGTGGCGTTGCTGACGGCCTTGCGCAGCGACAGCTCGTTGCCGGTGGCCGAGCGCAGCAGGCGCGTTTCGATCGCCGCGGAAATCCACAGCGTGATCAGGAGCACCACCCCGGCCGTCACCGCGCCTTCGAGCATGGTGCGCACCGACAGGGTCGAGTTGCCGACCTTCCACTTGATGTCGTCCAGCTCTTCGAGTACCACCGGTAACAGGCCGCTGACCCAGAGCACCATGGCCAGCCAGGCCAGCCACGAAATGGTGCGCTCCAGGGCCCGCACAAACGGGGCTTCCTTGAATGCCACCTGCAGCACCTTGACGCCCAGGCGAATCACCGCCAGCGCCAGCAGCACAGGAACCGCCACCTTGAACACGGCCACGGGGAACAGCCGCGCCAGCAGGGTCTGGGCCGCATAAGCAAAAGTCAGCAGCAGCAGCGGAAACAGCACGCCGTCGACCACGCGCCGGCCAAACAGGACCGAGTTGCCGTCGGCCACGAGGCGGGCGCGACTGACCACCCGCACCAGCAGCCAGGCCAGCAGCACGCAGGCGACCAGCGCCGCCAGCTCGGTCAGCGTCGTGGGCCGGGACAGGGCCGCAAACCATTCGTCGAGCGTATCGATTCGGGCTGCGCCCGCCCGGGAGCTCACAGGGCCGGCCATTGGGGCTTCCTTTTGTCGATGAAGGCCTGCACGCCCTCCTGCGCCACCGGGTGAACCATGTTGCAGGCCATGGTCTGGCCGGCAAGCTGGTAGGCGGCCGCGATGCCGGTTTCGCGTTGCTGGTAGAACAAGGCCTTGCCCATGGCAATCGCCTCGCGCGGTTTCGCCAGGATGGCCTGCAGCATCTGTTCTATTTCGGCGTCCAGCGCCTCGGGTGCCACCACACGGTTGACCAGGCCGCGCACGCGCGCTTCTTCGGCACTGATGAAGCCGCCGGTCAGCAGCATCTCCATGGCCTGCTTGGCGGGGATGTTGCGCACCAGCGGCACGCTGGGTGTGGCGCAGAACAGGCCCACGTCAATGCCGTTGACACCAAAACTGGCATGGTTGGCGGCCACCGCCAGGTCGCATTGCGCCACCAGCTGGCAGCCGGCGGCTGTGGCCACCCCCTGCACCCGGGCCAGCACCGGCACCGGCAGGGCCTGGATGCTCAGCATCATGCGGGTGCATTGCGCAAACAGCTTCTGGTAATAGGCCAGTTCGGGCTGCGCGCGCATTTCCTTGAGGTTGTGCCCGGCGCAGAAAGCCTTGCCCTCGGCGGCCAGCACCACGATGCGTGCAGCAGGGTCGGCGCCCACGGCATCCAGCGCGGCCTGCAGGGCGGCCAGCATCTCTTCGCTCAGGGTATTGAAGGCGGCGGGACGGTTCAGCGTCAGCCAGTTCACGCCGCGGTCATCGCGGGTATGCAGCACAGGGGCCGAAGAATCATTCATGGCAGGACTCTACAGGGTATGAAGAGCGACAGGTAAGAGCGACGGGTCTGCAGGTCTATAAATCGGCGAGCACGCGGATGTGCGCCTCCACACTGCGAGCCAGCGCGCCCAGGTTGTAGCCGCCTTCGAGCGAGGAGACGATGCGGCCCTTGGCGTAACGCTTGGCCACGTCCTTCAGGCGCATGGTGATCCAGGCGTAGTCCTGCTCGGTCAGGCCCATCTGGCCCAGGTCGTCTTCGCGGTGGGCGTCAAAACCGGCGCTGATGAAAATCATTTCCGGCTTGAACTCCTCCAGGCGCGGAATCCACATCATCTCGATCAGCTCGCGGATGTCCATGCCCTTGGTGTAGGCCGGCACCGGCAGATTCACCATGTTGGCGGCCTGCGTTTCGGCGCCGGTATAGGGGTAATACGGGTGCTGGAAAAAACTCACCATCAGGATGCGGTCGTCGCCGCGGATGATGTCTTCCGTGCCGTTGCCGTGGTGCACGTCGAAATCGACAATCGCCACGCGTTTGAGGCCGTGCCGCTCCAGTGCGTATTTGGCCGCCACCGCGATGTTGTTGAAATAACAGAAACCCATGGCCTTGTCGCGGCAGGCGTGGTGGCCGGGCGGACGCACCGCGCAAAAAGCGTTTTCAACCTCGCCCGCCAGCACCGCATCGGTGGCGGCCAGGGTGGCGCCGGCCGCGCGCAGGGCCGCCGTCCAGGTGTGCACATTCATCGAGGTGTCGGGGTCGATCTGCGAGTGGGTCGGGCCGCCCGCCAGGATCTCGTCGGCGAGCTGGTCGCTCAGGCCGCGCAGCGAGGCGATCAGCATGCGGCCATGCGCCAGCTCCAGGTCGGTGATGGACGCCAGCGGCGCTTCACGCCGGTCCAGCGCATCGCCGACGCCGGTGATCAGGAGGCGGTCTTCAATCGCGTCGAGCCGCTCCGGGCACTCCGGGTGGCCCGCACCCATCTCGTGTTTCCAGCAGTCTTTATGGGTGAAGTACGCGGTGCCGTTCATAGGAGAAATTTTGCGGTAAGGTTGATGGCATGAACGCGAAACAAAAAATTCAAACGCTTTTGAATCAGCTTAACACGGTCATTGTGGGCAAGCCGGCCCAGGTGCAGGACTGCGTCGCCTGCCTGCTGGCCGGCGGGCACCTGCTGATCGAAGACGTGCCGGGCGTCGGCAAAACCACGCTGGCGCATGCGCTGTCGCGTTCCTTCGGACTGCAGTTTTCACGGGTGCAGTTCACCGCCGACCTGATGCCCAGCGACCTGACGGGGGTGTCGATTTACGAGCGCCAGAAAGAAAGTTTCGTGTTCCACCCCGGGCCGATTTTTGCCCAGGTGCTGCTGGCCGACGAGATCAACCGCGCCAGCCCCCGCACGCAAAGTGCACTGCTCGAGGCCATGGAAGAAAAGCAGGTCACGGTGGAAGGCGAAACCCGGCCCCTGCCCGTGCCGTTTTTTGTGATTGCCACCCAGAACCCGCACGACCAGCTGGGCACCTACGCCCTGCCCGAGTCGCAGCTGGACCGTTTTCACATGCGCATCTCGCTGGGTTACCCGGACCGCGCAGCCGAACGCGAACTGCTGGGTGGCAGCGACCGCCGCGACATGGTGGACAAGCTGGCCACCGTGCTCATGCCCCATGACCTGCTGGACCTGCAGCAGCAGGTGCAGCAGGTGTATGCGGCGGAACCCCTGCTCAATTACCTGCAGGACCTGATCGCGGCAACCCGGTCGGGCCGCTGGTTTTTGCAGGGCCTGAGCCCGCGCGCCGGCATCGCGCTGGTCCGCGCCGCGCGAGCCCAGGCCTTTCTGAGCGGGCGCGACTACGTGGCGCCGGACGACATCGTGGCCGTGCTGCCGCAAACCGTGGCGCACCGGCTGATCCCGGTCAGCGACGCCGGGCGCGGCTCGGTCGAGCAGGTGCGCGCCATGATCGAGGCCGTGCCCTTGCCATGAAGCCTCCGGCAGGAAGAGAAAATGCGATCAACGTGGAAAAGCAATTTCCCGCCGGGCCGCCCCAAGGGAAATTAGCCCCCTCGGGGGGCAGCGCAGTACGCGAAGCGACCAGCGTGGGGGCCACATTCCTGCGCGGCCGCTTCCAGCAATGGTGGCAAAGTCGCCTGCCGCTGACCGACAGCGTGCTGCTGACCCAGCGCAATGTCTACATCCTGCCAACCCGGCCCGGGCTGATGCTGGCGCTCACGCTGATGGTGCTGCTGGTCGCCTCCATCAACTACCAGCTCAACCTGGGCTACCTGCTGACCTTTCTGCTGGCCGGCAGCGCCCTCACCGGCATGCAGGTGTGCCACGGCACCCTGCGCGGCCTTGCCATGAATTTGATAGCACCTCCCGCCCATTTCGCGGGCACCGCAGCCATTTTTGACGTCAAATTCACAAACAGCCGGCGCTCGGTGCGGTACGGCATCGGCATCAGCGTGCTGGCCGCACCCGGCGGGACCGGCCAGCCGCACTGGGCCTGGACCGATGTGCCGGCGCAGAACAGCGCCACGGTGCAGGTCGCCTTCACCCCCCAGCGCCGCGGCCTGCACCGCCTGCCCACGCTGACCGCCGAAACCCGGTTTCCGCTCGGCACCTTTCGCGTCTGGACCCTCTGGCGCCCCGCCGCGCAGATGCTGGTCTACCCGGCGCCGGAGCTGCGCCCGCCCCCCTTGCCACCCGGCGAGCCGCGCTCGGGCGGCGCCGACGCCTCGGCCCGCTGGCAAAGCGCCGGCGAGTTCGACGGCGTACGCGGCTACCGCCGCGGCGACCCGCTCAAACTCGTCATGTGGAAAAAAGCCGCCAAGGCCGACGACCAGGGCAACGGCCTGGTGGTGCGCGACACCCAACAGGCCCAGCGCCACGAACTCTGGCTCGACTTCCTGCAGGCCGGCTCGCTGGGCACCGAAGCGCGGTTGTCGCGGCTGTGCGCCTGGGTACTGCAGGCCGACAGGCTGGGCCTGAATTACGGTCTGCGCTTGCCGGGGCTGGAAATCAAGCCGTCCAGTGGCGAGGCGCACAAACGGCAATGTCTGGAGGCGCTGGCTTTATGTTGAGCGCTCCTGCCTTTGCAGACAATCCGGGCTGGGGGGCATCTCCTGTTGTCTGGACAGGGCTTGTTGAAGCTGTCTTTGCCTCTGCTGTTTGTAGCTTGCCTGCAAGCCGGGGGTTGCCCGGCGGCAACTCACTTTTCTTTTGCGTCGCCAAAAGAA
>NZ_JAQSDN010000056.1 GCF_029945925.1 Polaromonas sp.
CAAACCTCGGGCAGGCAATCTCGCCTCACACACAGAAATTCAGACACCCCCCAAGTAAAACCACCTGTCGAATCTCGCTTTCCCCCTATGCGGTCTAAATCCTTATTTCGGCCGTTGCAGCGAGGTGTCGCTCTAGGGGCAAGTCGACAGAATCGGCAAATAGCCGCTATTGGCTGATTTTAGCCAGTCACGCGGCCTACCTTATTGCCCGTTTTTTGCACCGCATAGGTGACAATCATGCTCCCGCCGAATGAGCCACGTCGAGCTCTGTTGTCCCTTGATATGCAGCAAGTGGCGAAATCAGCACCTTCCATGACCCAAGCGAGTCAGGCCTTTTGTAGGGCAGGTAGTTCTCACCGAACCAGCCCGCTATGGAATGCGTGTTACTGGCATCAATCCGTACTTTGGGTAGCCAGATTGGAAGCAATTGAATGATGACGTGGCCAACCAGCGTGTCTACCAATTCGGTCCTTCCGTCACGCAGTTTTGACTCCAGTGCGGCCCAAACAGCATAGGTGCCTGGTTCACTTGCTAAGAAATGGCGCCGTCCTGGGATGAGAACTTCGTGGTTGTTGGCTTCGACTAATCCTTCCAGAACTGCAACTGCTCGCTTGCGAATTCGCTCAGTCTTGCAAAGAATTACAACCCGGCGAAACACCGTGCCGTCGTTCAGTACACGTCCAATGGCACTTACCTCGGCGGCAAGGGAGGCTTCCCGGTCGTTTCCTCGCTTACTGAGGTCTGCTTCCAAGACGGTCGTACCATCATTTTCCAGACAAATAGCGTCAGGTCGGAGCTGAATAGTGCCGGCTCGTTTGCCTTGTTGTGTCGTAACCTTGAGCAAGCCCTGCACTGTGGTGTCGCCCGGATTCACGCCTTTGCTTAACAGTTTCAGAAACTCCTGCTCAGTCTGAGCTTGCATACCCCGCGCCTCACAGCAAAGTATCCAGAATTGCCCCCAAAGACGGTGCTCCGGATTGGTCATGTCGCTTACTCGGCGGACCGAGGAGGACGCGTCATATCCTGCATCTTCAAGCCAATCTACGCCACACTGAGTCAGACCATAAATTGTCTGGAATCTAGAATTTATAGCGGCGAAATAGTCCCGTCTTGACCATACCCTTGTGCTACACCGACGTTCTAAAAACGGTGACAGAATCAAGTACTTAGCGGCGATGGTCAGTAGTCCCGTCCACTCCGCCAGTATTGAAGGGTTTGCTGCTATGAAAATAGAAGCAAACCCTTTTTGCTTTGGGCTTCCCTTCGTGCAAGTGCTTCAGGCACTGACAGCCGCCGCGCGAAACGTGGGACGACGCCGTGACAACACCGTCTGCTTCATGACGGCGCATCATCCGGCGACGCTACAAGCACCTCCACGCTCAGTTTTTCGAGTTCGTCCCTGATGTCCTGGTCTATGCCTGCATCGGTGATGATGCGCGTTACTTTGTCCAGATGGGCAATCCGGAAGATGGCCTGGGAGTGGAACTTCGACGAATCCACCATCACGGTGACAGTCTGCGCCGCGTCGATGAAGGCCCGGTTCATGGCGGCCTCCTCTGGCGAAAGCATGGCGATACCCCCCGAAGGCGAGATGCCGTTGACGCCAAGAAAAGCGGCACGAACCGAGATGTCGTCAAAGGTGCCGGGCGCAGGACGGCAAACGGTCGCCATTTTCTTGAAGTCAACGGTGCCCGGCAAAAGATAGACGGAAGCGTTCCGGCTTCTGGCGAACTCCATGGCGACCGTCAATCCGTTGGTCACGACATGCAGGTTTTGATGACCGCGCAGGGCCTCGGCCAAATGCCGTGAGGTTGTCCCCGCGTTGACCAGAATGCAGTCGCCGTCAGAAACATGCTGTGCGGCAAGCTCGGCGATCGCGCGTTTTTCCCGGACATTTTCCCGCTCGCGTTCCGCGTAGCTGATGCTTTCGTACCGGGCCCAACCCTCGGCAATGACCTCGCCGGAAACGGCGCCACCACGGGTTCGCTCAACCAGCCCCCGTTCATGGAGTTCGATCAGGTCGCGTCGGATCGTGATGGGCGAGGTCTGAAACCTGTCCGCCAGCGTGTTGACTTCGACCACCCCACCGCTTTGCAGCAGGGCAATGATTTCCTTGTGGCGAGCGGCTTTGAGCATGCGGGATCCAGGGTGAAAGATTTTGGGTATTAGAAACCAGAAACAAACAACAAAGAACATTTTTCATCCATGAAAAATGCCGTCTGAGTCATGAAATTGACATTTTGTGTTCGTAATATCCAAGTTATGAACACAAACGCTCAGTTTCGAGCAATCATTTTCGACGTCGATGGCACCCTGTTTGATACCCTGCCATCGCTTGCTGCGGCTGCCAACAGTGTGCTGGTGCAGGCTGGCCTTCACGAGGTCGCCACACCGCTTCTGCGCGCGGCACTCAACGAAGGGTTGAGGGCTATGTTCCGCCAGTCCATTGCCCTTCAGGCGTCTCCGGTGGAGCCGGGATTGGCGCGCCAGCTTGAGGAGGAGTACCTGGACCAGTACATGCAGCGATGGCTGCCGGCAGCCCCTCTCTTTGACCACGTGCACGAGGCCTTGCGGGCGCTCAAGGCGCTGGACATGAAGCTGGGCATCTGTACCAACCGGGACCGGGTCTCGACGGACGTGTTGTTGACGCAGGCCGGTATTGCCGGCCTTTTCGCCATCGTCGTGGGGATGGGCGATGCACCACGCCCCAAGCCCGCCGCAGACCCTCTGCTCATGGTTCTCGAGCGTATGGGGATACCGGCCGCGGCGGCCCTGCTGGTGGGCGACTCCTACATGGACGCCTCTTGCGCCCGCCTGTCGCAGGTTGGCTTCGCCGCCCATCTCGGGGGGTATGCAGTGCACCCCGGTGACCTGTTACCCAACATGACGAGTTTCAGCGACTACAACGAGTTCACAAGCTGGGTGCTCGGTCGCCAATCAGCCAACAAGGAGGCGTGCCATGCCTGACATTCATATTTCCGGACTCACCAAGCAATTCGGCAACACCAAGGTCATCAAGGGGCTGGACCTGACCGTCAGGGATGGCGAGTTCCTGACGCTGCTGGGTTCGTCTGGCTGCGGCAAGTCCACCTTGCTTAAATTGATTGCCGGGCTGGACCAGCCCGATTCAGGGTCGATCCGCTTGGGCGAACGCGACCTGCTGGCCTTGTCGCCCAGTCAGCGCGACTGTGCCATGGTGTTCCAGTCGTACGCGCTGTATCCCCACATGACGGTCGGCGGCAACGTCTGCACGCCCTTGCTGATGCGGGGCCTCGGTTTCTGGGGGCGGCTGCCGGGTGCGGGATTGTTTTCGGCCAACACACGCCGCATCAAGGCCGAAGCGCAGGCGAATGCCCGCAAGGTGGCGCAGAGCCTCGGCATTGATGGGCTGTGGGAACGCAAGCCCGCGCAACTGTCCGGCGGTCAACGTCAGCGCGTGGCCCTCGCACGCGCCATGGTGCGCAGGCCGGCGGTTTTCCTTTTTGACGAACCGCTGTCCAACCTCGACGCCAACCTGCGCCAGACACTTCGCGGGGAAATCCGTCAGCTTCATGACCAGTTGGGCGTGACCTTCATCTATGTCACCCACGACCAGCATGAAGCCATGTCCATGTCGGACCGTGTCGCGGTGATGCGGGAAGGGCGCATTCTGCAGCTCGGAACACCCGAGGAAATCTATACACGGCCCGCCAACCTCGACGTTGCCCGCTTCGTGGGCGCGCCGCGCATCAACCTGCTCGACGGCGAAGTCAAAGCCCATGGTGTCGTGTGGGCGCAAGGCCGGCTGGTCGGTCATTCCCATGGCAAGGCCGGCCCCTGTCGCATTGCGTTCAGACCCCAGGCCGGGACGCTGGAGGCCGTGGACGGCCTGGAAGTTGAAGGCACCCTGGTGAATGTGGAATACACCGGCGCCGAACTGATTGCATCGCTCCAGGTGGATGGCATCGAAGACGCCTGCGTATTCTGTTTCCCCGCCAACAGCCCGGCGATCCGGGTGGGCCAGGCGCTTCGGGTTTCGGTGCCCTTTGGCGAAATCCATCTGTTCGATGCCGATGGCCAGCGCCGGCCGTTTGAAGCCCTCCCGCCTGCCATGAGCAAAGCCGCCTGAGGCAGGACCATGCGAGTCATTCCGCTCCACACCGCCCTGTTGCTCACGCCAGCGACGGTCCTCATCATGATGCTGCTTGTGGTGCCCGTCGCCATCGTGGCGGTCATGTCCCTGACCAACTGGCAATTCGGCGCCGCGACCCTGGATTGGGTCGGGCTGGCGAACTACCGCGAGCTGGTGGCCGACCCGGTCTTTCAGAAATCAATTTCCAACACACTCACGTATCTGGTCGTGGTGACATTGGGCTCGATCACCATCGGCCTGGGGGCGGCCCTGTTGATTGAATCGGACACCCAACTCCGTACCTTCTACAGAACGGCATTTTTCATGCCGGTGGCCTCCACCCTGATCGCCATGGCGGTTGTCTGGCAGTTTCTGCTGCACCCCAGCGTGGGCCTGGTCAACCAGGCGCTTGGATTGCTGGGCATGGAGCCACGCAACTGGCTCAACGACGGTCGGTCCGCGCTTTACTCGCTCGCTGCGATTGGCATCTGGCAGATGTCCGGACTGGCCCTTGTCCTGTTTCTGGCAGGGCTCAAGAGCATTCCCCAGGACATCCGCGACGCCGGTGCGCTGGACGGCATCGAACATCCCCTGGACCGCTTCCGGCGCATCACCTGGCCGCTGCTGGGTCCCACCACGCTTTTTGTCGTCACCGTCTGCGCCATCCGGGCCCTGCAGGTGTTCGACACCGTGCATGTGCTGACCAAGGGCGGCCCCAACAAGGCCACCGAGGTTTTGCTCCACACCATCTATTCGGAAGGCTTCAGTTTTCTCCGCATGGGTTATGCCAGTGCGATGACGGTGGTGTTCATTGCAGGCATCTTCTTTCTCACCCAGCTGCAGCACCTGGCCATGGAACGAAAGACCCACTACTGATGAAGCATCCATCCATCCTTTTTCGCAGCTTTCGCCATCTGGTGTTGATGACCGGTGCCGCCATCTTCCTTGCCCCGTTCATCTGGATGGTGTTGACCTCCCTCAAACCAGCCGACGAGATTTTCACGAGGGAATTTTCCCTGTTGCCAAGCAGGCTGGCATTGGTTGAAAACTACACGCAGGCGCTGACCAAGGTGCCCCTGCTGCGATATCTCTGGAACGGCGTTGTTGTCTGCGCGGCCATTCTGGTCCTGCAGATCGTGGTGGCGCTGCCGGCGGCTTACGCCTTTGCCAAGCTCGACTTCCGGGGCAAGACCTGGGCCTGGCGCCTGGTGCTGCTGGCGCTGATGATTCCCCATCAGGCCACGGCCATTCCCGTCTACGTGATGCTGCATCACCTGGGCCTGCTCAACACCCTGTCGGCCCTGATTGTGCCGTTCATCATCTCGGCTTTTGGCATCTTCCTGATGCGGCAATTCTTTCGCACGGTGCCCGACGACCTGATTCACGCCGCGCGCCTGGACGGCATGAGCGAACTGGAACTCGTCTGGCGGGTGATGCTGCCGACCGCGATTCCGGCCCTGTTTGCCTTCTCCATTTTTTCCGTGGTGTGGCACTGGAACGACTATTTCTGGCCACTGCTGGTCATCGCCTCGCCCGAGCTCGCCACGCCACCACTCGGAACCATGTTTTTCCGCAACGAAGAGGCTGGCACCAATTACGGCCCCCTGATGGCTGGCACGGTGCTGATCACCGCGCCGCTGGTTTTGTTTTTTATCGCAGCGCAAAAGCGCTTTATTGAAGGTGTGACGCTCACCGGCGTCAAAGCTTAGTTCATCCCTCCAGGAGTAAACCCCATGAAACGTGTTTTTCTGAAATCCATCGCCGCCGCCGTGCTATTGACCTGTGGTTTGGCGCAAGCCCAGCAGCCGGTTGAAATCGTGGTCGACTATTCCATTCCGCAGCTCTTCAAGGAAGTCCACGAGAAAATTGCCCAGGACTTCATGGCGAAATTCCCGCAGTACAAGGTCACTTTCCGCGCCCCGAGCCCGGGCTACGAGGAGGCCACCCAGCAGTCCCTGCGCCAGGCGGTCACCAACCAGCTGGCAGACGTGTCCTACCAGGGGCTGAACCGCCAGCGCATCTTCGCGGATCGCGGCATCGCCGTCGACATGACGCCCTTCATCAAGGCGGAAAAAGACTGGTCCCAGATGGGTTACGACCAGGCGCTGCTCTCGCTGGGCCAGGTCAACGGCAAGCAGGTCGGCATCGGCTTTGCGCTGTCCACGCCCATCGTCTATTTCAACGCCGACCTGATTCGCAAGGCCGGCGGCAACATTGACCAGTTCCCCGCCACCTGGGACGGCATCTTCGAGCTGGGCCGCAAGGCCAAAGCCAGCGGCTCCGGCACGCACGGGTTTCATTTTGACTGGGACATCACCGGCAACTGGATGTGGCAGGCGCTGGTGTTTTCGAACGGCGGCACGATGCTGAGCGTTGACGAGAAGAAGGTGGCTTTCGACGGCGCGCCCGGCAAGACAGCCATCCAGACCCTGGCGAAGATGGTCAACGAGGGGACCATGCGTGATGTGTCGACGGCCACCTCGCGGCAGGACTTCGTGTCCGGCAATCTTGCCATCTGGTCGCACTCCACGTCCAACCTGGGCAGCGTGATGAAGGAGGTCGGCAACCGGTTCGAGGTGCGTACTGCGCGCTTCCCGATCCAGGCAGGTGTCGGGCGTCTGCCTGCTGGTGGCAACGTGGCAATGATTTTTGCCAAGGACCCGGTCAAGCAGAAAGCCGCGTGGGAATACATCAAATTCGCCACGGGCCCCCTGGGTGCCACGTCGATGGTGAAGGCAACGGGCTATTTCCCCGCCAACCTGATTCCCGCCAACGACCCCACCATGCTCAAGCCGTTTTATGAGAAAAACCCGAACTACCTCACGGCCGTCAAGCAACTTCCCGTCCTGACGGGTTGGTACGCTTTCCCTGGCGAAAACGGGCTCAAGATCACGGACGTCATCAAGGACCGCCTGCAGACCGTGGTGTCGAAAGCGGCCCAACCCGAGGCCGCACTGGTCGACATGAGCAAAGCTGTGCAAGCCTTGTTGCCACGCTGATCAGGAGCTGTTGTGCTGAAGTTCATTCACATCACCGATACCCACCTCGTCGAGCAGGGACATGCCCTGTATGGGCTGGATCCCGCCAAACGACTGGCGCGTTGCCTGGACAGTGTCATCCAGGACCATGCCGACGCCAAGCTGTGCGTGGTCACGGGCGACCTGGCGCATGTGGGCCATCGGGACGCCTACCGCCAGTTGTCCGAGCAGTTGGCCCGGCTGCCGATGCCTGTTCTGCCCATCCTGGGCAACCATGACAACCGCGCCAATTTCCGGGAATTTTTTCCGCAGGTACAGACCGATACGAACGGTTTTGTCCAGTATGAGGCGCCCATCGGCGAGTACCGCGGCATCTTCCTGGACACGAACGAACCCGGTGTGAGCCATGGCGTGTTGTGCGAGAAACGCGCCCAATGGCTGGCCGACCGGCTGGCGGAGGATGACCGGCCGGTGTTGCTGTTCATGCACCACCCGGCGTTTCCCCTGGGCATTCCCTCCATGGACCGCATTGCCTTGCTGGAGACCGGGCCTTTTCAGGCGGCGCTGCAAGGGCATACCCAGCGGATCAGGCATTTGTTCTTCGGCCACATTCATCGGCCCATCTTCGGCAGCTGGCGTGGCATCCCGTTTTCGACCATGCGTGGCACCAATCACCAGGTGGCCTTGAGGCTGGATGAAACAACGAATATTCCCGGTAGCCATGAACCGCCGCAGTACAGCGTGGTCCTGCTCCAGGAGGAGTCCGTGACGGTCCACGTGCACGATTTCCTGGACAGAAGCGATCGGTTCTGGCTGGGCGAATAAGCCCCTGAAATTTCATGCGGCCGTGAGCTGGCACAGACATTAGCGCCCGGTCAGCGCCCCGTCGGGCAGTAGCTGTTTTTCGGTTCTTCGCCGCGCAGGTACTGCAATTCCTCTTCCTCGGTCGCCTTGCGCACCGTCGCCAGTTTGGCGCGGTCGCCGTACAGGTCTTTCAGGGTGTCCGTCATTTTCTGGAATGGATCGTCCTTGGGACCGAAGGCCTTGAACCAGCGGCGCGCACGGCCTTCGTAGTGGAAGTCCACGACCCAGAGGACGGATGGCTTGAAAAATTCCATGCAAATATGTGCTCCGGTGGAGATGACCGGCCGTGGATGCGGTGGTCTCTCGGCTTGGTAATTAACCATTGTAGGCAGGTGCCAGTGACCTTGTTGCACGGGATGGCCAACGCTTTTCATGCCGCCGGGAGCAGGGCGCCTGCGGACGCGGTAACCTTCGTCAGGTAGTGGCCGGAAATAGACACAGCCGAGCCGATCTTTTCGCCGAACCGTCCACCAGGGAGAAAAAAATGAACCGGGATTTTGTGATGCGTCTGCTCCACGAGCGGATGGACCAGGCGGACCTGTCCGAGGGGCGGGTGTTTGACATGGGCACGCTGGCCGAGGTGCTGATCAACGAGCTGGCCGAGAGTTGGGAACAGATTCCCGAACGCACCCGCGCCATCATGATGGGCGCTGCCTTTGACCTGGTGGTACAGAACCTGAAGCTGCAGGAGGCCGACATCGAGGCGGCGCTGGTGATTGAAGGCCTGAAGAGGAAATAGCTCGCAGGCCAGGCCGTTCAGCCTTCGCGCAGTTGCTTGTCGAGAGCCCTCTTGTCGGCATGCCGGGTGGCCGAGCGCGACTTGCGGTGCGCACCCGCCTTGCGTTTCGCCGCCGGCACGACCAGCGGGTTGCGCGGCCGGGTGGCCTTGAGCTTGATCTTGGTTTTGCGTGCGGAACTCATCGCCCGATTTTAAGCAGTCCGGTGGACAGCGCCGTGCCGCAGACGATAACCACGGCGCACACGAGCATCCAGAGCGTGACGGCCTCGCCAAGAAACAGCACGCCGTAAAACACGGCAAACACCGGCACCACAAACGTCACGGCCAGCGCGCGCGCCGGTCCGGCCGATGCAATCAGCCGGAAGTACAGGATGTAGGCAATGCCGGTGCACAGCACGCCAACCACCAGCAGGGCCAGCCAGGCGCTGCTGCCGGGCATCTTTGCCGGCCACAGCCACAGCGCCGGCAGCGCCAGGCCCACGGTGGCGCCGGTCTGGCTGCCCGCGGCGGTGACCAGCGGCGGCAGCCCGGTCAGGTAACGCTTGGTGTAGCTGGCCGACAGCGCGTAACAGATGCAGGCCAGCAGGCAGGCCAGCACGGCCCAGCCCGGCGCCACGCCCGAGGCGTCGGGTTTGAAGGTGGCCTTGTCCCAGGCCAGCATGGCGACCCCGGCAAAACCGACCACCAGGCCCAGCAGGCGCGAGTGGTTGGGCTTGTCCTTGAGCCAGAGCCAGGCCACCAGCGCGCCGAACATCGGCACGGTGGCATTGAGAATCGCCGACAACCCGGTCGTGATCGACAGCAGCGCAAACGAAAAGCAGACAAACGGAATGCCGGAATTGAACATGCCGATCAGGAACACATGGCGCCAGTTTTTCACCAGGGTGGCGCCGAGACCGCGCAGCAGCACCAGCGGCAGCAAAAAGACCGCGGCAATCGCGACGCGTACGGCGGCGGTGGGCAGCGGGCCGAACTCGACCGTGCCTATGCGCATGAACAGGAAGGACGAGCCCCAGATGGCGGCCAGCAGCACGAAGTCGATGGCCCAGTGTTTGGTGTGGGCGCCGGCGGCTGCGCTTGCAGATGTTGAACTCACAGCCGGAGCTCCTGAAGAACGCCTTCGAGCTTGAGCAGGGCTGTTTTGCGGTCCAGCCCGCCGGCGTAGCCGGTCAGCGCGCCGTTGGCACCCATCACGCGGTGGCAGGGCACGATGATGCTGACCGGGTTGCGCCCCACGGCGGCACCCACGGCGCGCACGGCAGCCGGCTTGCCGATGCGCCGGCCCACTTCGCCGTAGCTGGCAGTGCCGCCCTGGGGAATGTCCAGCAGCGCCTGCCAGACCGATTGCTGGAAAGCGGTGCCATGCGCCAGGTCCAGTGGCACATCGAACTCCGTGCGCCGGCCGGCGAAGTATTCGCCGAGCTGGCGCATGACTTCTTTCAGCACCGGATGCTCCGGGTCGCTGGGCCACGTGGCCGTGCGCCGCGAAGCGACAAGCGTGGCGGGTTCTTCTTCATCAGCCGGGGCCGCGGAACCGGCTTTGCCGGGCCGCAGGCGCAGCGCCCCCTCGGGGGGCAGCGAGGGCACGTCAGTGCCGAGCGTGGGGGCCAACAATTCAGGTGGGAGATGGCGCTGGCCTTCAAACCAGAGCCCGGCCAAGCCCTTGGGGGTGGCCGCGATGATGATGGTTCCGAGCGGACTCTGGAAACGTGTCTGGACGATGGAGGTGTCAAATTTCATGGTGATCTCCTTGAAGTGTCTCTCATTGGCGCAAGCGCCGGCGGGGCGTTGCTGCATGTGTCAGGTGGTTTATATGCCTTTTGTGCCGCCAGCCCTTGCTGCGCGGGCGCCATCAGCTATCAATTGAGGAGCATCCGGCGATGGGCCAGCCTGCATCGCGCCGCTCCAGGCCCGGATCACGGCGTAACTTCGCCACGGTTTCCAGGCCATGGATGCCAGCTCAGCTTCCTTCGCCGGGTTCTTCAGCCCCTGCACACCAAGCGCCTTGTGCAGGGCCACGTCGCCGGCCGGAAAGGCGTCGGGCCAGCGCAGTGCCCGCATCGCGATGTACTGCGCCGTCCAGTCGCCAATGCCGGGCAGGGCTTTCAGCGCGGCGATGGTGGCATTGACGTCGGCGCCGCCGTGCAGCTGCAGGCGCTTGTCGGCCACGGCCTGGGCAATGCCGACGATGGCGGTCTGCCGCTGTTTGACAATGCCGAGCTGGCCCAGCGCGTCGCCGCTGGCACGCGCCAGCACCGCCGCGGCAGGAAAAAGCCGCGTCAGCGCAGGCCAGGGGGTCTCCATCGGCTCGCCGAACTTGTCCACCATGCGTTGCGCCAATGTGCGCGCGGCCGCCACCGTGATCTGCTGGCCCAGCACCGCGCGCACCGCGAGTTCATAACCGTCCATCGCGCCGGGCACGCGCAGGCCGTCGCCGCCCGGAAAAGAGGCGTGCAGCACGCTGTTGATGGCCTGCGGGTCGGCATCAAGGTCCAGCATGGCGCGCAGCCGTCGTATCACCAGCGGCAGCACCTCGCGCAGCGAGTCGCTGATGCGCAGCGCGACGTGGCAGCGGCTTTCGTCGAAGCTGGCGTGAATCCAGCCGGCATGCACCTTGCCGCCGACTTCAACACGAAAAGTGCGTCCCATCTCCATGTTGCCTACGCTGTCAGCTACAAATTCGATAGCGTTGATCTGGCGCTTTTTGAAGAAACCCGTCATCGCGGCCACGTCATACGGCGGGCGGTAACCGAGCCTGACGGTGATGCCGGTGTCCGGTGAGGTGGCGCCCTGGCGCCGCATCTGTGTCGGGTTCAGGCCGTAGTGGCCGACAAAGGCCGCGTTGAAGCGCCGCACACTGGCGAAGCCGCTGATCAGCGCAATCTGCGTGACGGGCAGGGCGGTGTCGGCCAGCAGTTGTTTGGCCGTCAGCAGCCGGCGGGTCTGCAGGTACTGCATGGGCGACACGCCGAATTGCATCTCGAAAATCCGCCGCACGTGGCGGTCGCTGATGCCGAGTTTCGCGGCCAGGCCTGCCACTGTGGGCTCGGTGTCGTGCGGCGAAGTGCCGCCCCGACCGAGCGTGGAGGCTGCCTCTTCACCAGCCGGGGCCGCGGAACCGGCTTCGCCGGGCCGCAGGCGCAGCGCCCCTTTTCCTCGTGCAAGGGGCAGTGCACCGCCGTAGGCACGCGAAGCGACAAACGTGGGGGCCCAAGCTTCGGGCTCGTCGAGCAGGCGGGCCGCCTGGTGCGCCAGGATGTAAGAGGCGTCCTGGATAGACCAGACCACCGAGTGCGGCGCCAGTTCGGGCCGGCAGCGCAGGCAGGGCCGGAAGCCGGCGTTTTCGGCCTGGGCGGCATGGCCGAAAAAGCGGCAGTTCTCGCGTTTGGGCGTCTTGACGCTGCAGACCGGCCGGCAGTAAATGCCGGTGGAGGTCACCCCTGTAAAAAAGCGGCCGTCAAAGCGGGCGTCCCGGGCTTTGAGCGCGAGGTAACAGGCGTCGTCGGCGAGAGGGGTGGCTTGCGGGTTCATGGGCTTGATGATACGTGGCGGGCGGGTTTTGACTGGCCGTTTCCGGACATCTCCCGCGCGCCCCCGGCGCCTACAATCGACGCTGTTTTGCAACCCCAGGAGTGCCCACCCCATGCAGCTTGACGCATCCATTTTCAAGGCCTACGACATCCGCGGCGTGGTGCCCTCCACCGTCAACGAACCGGTTGCCGAGGCCCTGGGCCGGGCTTTCGGCAGCATCGCCTTGGCCCAGGGGGAACAGACGGTGGCGGTGGGGCGCGACGGGCGCCTCAGCGGGCCGGCCCTGAGCGCGGCGCTGATGCGCGGCCTGGCGGCCAGCGGCGTCGATGTCATCGATATCGGCATGGCCACAACGCCCATGCTGTATTTCGCGGCCAGCACGCTGGCCAGCTCCGGCATCCAGATCACCGGCAGCCACAACCCCAAGGACTACAACGGCTTCAAGATGGTGCTGGCCGGCCGCGCGATTTACGGCGAGGACATTCAGGCCCTGCGCCGCAGCATGGAGGCCGAAGGCTGGGCCGCGCCGGCCCGCGCGGGGCAAATCACCCAGGTCAATGTGCTCGCGGCCTACCGCGACCGCATCGTGGCAGACATCAAGCTGACGCGGCCGATGAAAATCGTCATCGACTCCGGCAACGGCATTGCCGGGGCGTCGGCACCCGGCATCTTCCGCGCGCTGGGCTGCGAGGTGACCGAGCTGTTCAGCGAGGTCGACGGCACCTTCCCGAACCACCACCCGGACCCGAGCAAGCCGGAAAACCTCAAGGACCTGATCACCGCGCTGCAGGCCGGCGACGCCGAGCTGGGCCTGGCCTTTGACGGCGACGGCGACCGGCTCGGCATCGTCACGCGTGACGGCAACAACATCTACCCGGACCGCCAGATGATGCTGTTTGCGCGCGATGTGCTGTCGCGCGCGCCGGGCGGCGCCATCGTGTTCGACGTGAAGTGTTCGCAGCGCCTGGCCCCCGAGATCGAGGCCGCCGGCGGCGTGCCCATGATGTACCGCACCGGCCATTCGCTGATCAAGGCGAAGATGAAGGAAGTCAATTCGCCGCTGGGCGGCGAGATGAGCGGCCACATCTTTTTCAAGGAGCGCTGGTACGGCTTTGACGACGGCACCTACGCCGGCGCCCGCCTGCTGGAAATCGTCAGCCGCGCGCCCGACGCCGGCGCCCAGCTCAATGCCCTGCCCACCAGCTTCAGCACGCCCGAACTCAACGTGGCCTGCCGCGAGGGCGAGCCGCACACCGTGGTGGAGGCGCTGGTGTCCCTGGCCATGGAGGCGATGCGCGATGCCGGCCCGTCGCCGGCCGGTCCCGACCCCTCGGGCGGCAGCGCCCTGCGCGAAGCCATCAACGCGGGCGCGAAGATTTCGACGATAGACGGCGTGCGTATCGACTGGGCCGACGGCTTCGGCCTGATTCGCGCCTCCAACACCACGCCGGTGCTGGTGCTGCGTTTTGAAGGCCGCACACCGGAAGCGCTGGCGCGCATCCAGGCCGACATGCTGGGCCTGCTGCGCAGCGTCAAGCCCGATGCCAGTTTTGCGGCCGCAGCGCACTAGATGTTGCCCCCACGCTCGTCAGCCTCTTCCGCTCGTCCTGAGCCGCCTGTCCTGAGCTTCGCCGAAGGGGTCGAAGGATGTGAAGGGGCTACCCTTTCAGCAGGGGCCGCGGAACCGGCTTTGCCGGGCCGCAGGCGCAGCGCCCCCTCGGGGGGCAGCGCAGTACGCGCAGCGACAAGCGTGGGGGCAAAAATCCTCTTGGTCAAGCTGTCATCGCTCGGCGACGTGGTGCACACGCTGCCGGTGGTGCAGGACATCCTGGCGGCGCGGCCCGGTGCGCAGATCGACTGGGTGGTGGAACAGGCGTTTGCGCCTTTGTTGTCCCCGCTGCTGGCGAGTGGCCATGTGCAGCATGTCATCACTTGCGCGCTGCGCCGCTGGCGCAAGGCGCCGCTGGCGGCGGCCACGCGGGCCGAGTGGTGCGCTTTCAAGAAACAGCTGCAGGCCGTGCCCTACGACGCGGTGATCGACCTGCAAGGCCTGACCAAATCCGCCGTGGTGGCGCGCCTGGCCCGGCTGGCGCCGGGCGGCAAGCGTTACGCGCTGGCCAACCAGACCGAGGGCTCGGCCTACGAAGCGCCGACGCGCTGGGTCGCTGACGTGGCGATTACCATGGAGCCGCACATTCACGCCATGCAGCGCGGACGCGAGCTGTGCGCGCGCGCCCTGGGCTACACCTTGCCGTCGGTTCCGGATTTTGGGCTAAAAGTGCCTCCAGCCCTTATGGAACGTGCGCAGAATGCTCCTGAAATAATAGCGTTCGTGCACGGCACCTCGCGCGCCGACAAGCAGTGGCCGATGGAAAACTGGATCACGCTTGGCCGGCAGTTCATGGCGCAGGGTTACCGCATTGCCCTGCCGCACGGCAGTGCCGACGAACTCGCGACGAGTCAGGCCATCGCTGCGGGCTTGAACGCCGGGAGCGCGGAAGATCAGGCCATCGTGTGGCCCCGCCTTCAGCTCGACGCGCTGACGCAGCACCTCGCGCAGTGCGCCGGCGTCATCGGCGTGGATAGCGGCCTGAGCCACATCGCCGTTGCGCTCGACCTGCCGCATGTGCAGATCTACAACTTCGACACGGCCTGGCGCACCGGGCCACTGTCTGGTTCAGCCGATTCGGCCGGGCCGGGCCTTCAGCGCCAGCTCAGCGTCTTTGCCCAGCCCACACCGTCGGTGCAGGCGGTCTGGGACGCCTGGCTCAGTTGCCAGCCGCTCCCGACGCAGGTGTCTGAATGGGCGCCGCTTCCCTGATGATCCGCCAGCTCTATTCGCTGTTCATGTGGGCGGCCCAGCCTTTTTTGCGGCGCAAGTTGCGCAGGCGCGGCCTGGCCGAGCCGGGTTACCTCGACGCCGTCGAGGAACGCTTCGGCCATTACACGCAAGCTGCTGAAAGCACCTCCGACCTGGTGTGGGTGCACGCCGTGTCGCTGGGCGAAACCCGCACCGCCGGCATTTTGCTGGCGGCCCTGCGCGCGCAGTGGCCCGGGCTGCGCATCCTGCTGACCCACGGCACGGCCACCGGCCGGGCCGAAGGCGCGGGCCTGCTGCGCGCGGGCGACGTGCAGGTCTGGCAGCCCTGGGACAGCCAGGCCGCCGTGGAACGGTTTTTCACGCACTTCCGGCCGCGCCTGGGCCTGCTGCTGGAAACCGAAGTCTGGCCCAACACGGTGGCTGGCGCGCAGGCGCGCGGCGTGCCGCTGGTGCTGGTCAACGCGCGGCTGTCCGACAAGTCGTTGCAACAGGCGCTGCGCATCGCGCGGCTGTCGCGGCCGGCCTATGCGGCGCTGGCGGCGGTGTACGCACAGAGCGACAACGACGCTGAACGCCTGCGCGCGCTCGGTGCGCCCGTGCAGGGCGTGTTCGGCAACCTCAAGTTCGACGCCGCCCCCGACGCAGCGCAGCAGGCGCTGGGCCGGCAATGGCGCCAGGCGCTGGGCCGCCCGGTGCTGATGCTGGCCAGCTCGCGCGAAGGCGAGGAAGACGATTTCTTGAAGCAAATAACGGCCCTGGCCCTTTCCACACGGGCGCCACCAGCTCCTGAAAAGAGAGCAGATGGCGAGCCGGTGCCGGCCGCCGCCGACTTCCAGATCCTGATCGTGCCGCGCCACCCGCAGCGGTTTGACGAGGTGCAGGCGCTGGTTGAAAAGAACGGCCTGACGGTGTCGCGCCGGTCCGGCTGGAACGGCGCACCGCCGGCCGCCGCCGATGTCTGGCTCGGCGACTCGCTGGGCGAGATGGCGCTGTATTACGCCATGAGCGACGTGGCCCTGCTGGGCGGCAGCTTCGCACCGTTGGGCGGGCAAAACCTGATCGAGGCCGCCGCCTGCGGCTGCCCCGTCATCATGGGCCCGCACACCTTCAACTTTGCCGAGGCCGCCGAACTCGCCGAAGCCGCCGGTGCCGCGCGCCGCGTTTCAGACATGGCCGAAGCCGTGCGCGCAGCCCGCGCCATGCTGAGCCGACCCAGCGCACAGCAAGCCGCCGCGGCCGCCGGCCGGCAGTTTTCGGCACAACACCGCGGCGCCGCCGCCAACACGGTGCAGGCACTGGCGCACTTCCTGGACGAGCCGACGCGTTAAGGTGTGTCAGCGACGACGCCCGTTCCACCACCGTTCGCCCTGAGCTTGTCGAAGGGCTTGGCCCGAACGGCGGCGTGGCGCCGGTCCTGGAAATATCAACACCCCACCTGAAAGGCTGAACCCATGGCCGAGCCGCTCGTCAACCAGTACGGCGCCGACGTGCCCAAAGCCAGCCGTCTGCCATCCTTCCAGAAGAACCCGGCGCCGGTCCTGGCCCTGCTGGAGCTGCTCAAGGACGACCCCGCGCTGTATGTGCGCCGCTCGGTCGCCAACAACCTCAACGACATCGGCAAGGACCATTCGGCCGTGCTGGCGCAGACGGCGAAGCAGTGGCTCAAAGGTGCCAGCGAAGAGCGCCGCTAGATCGTCCAGCACGCGCTGCGTTCAGCCGTCAAGCGCGGCGAGGCTGGTGCGCTGGAGGTGCTGGGCTTCGGCAAAAGCGCCAAGGTCGAAGTGTCAAACGCGCACATCACGCCCGCGCGTGTGCCCATGGGCGAGAAGGTCAACATCGCGTTTGACGTTTCCAACACCAGCGGAAAAACACAGGACGTGCTGGTGGACTTCTGTATCCACTACGTCAAGGCCAGCGGAAAAACCAGCGCCAAGGTGTTCAAGCTCAAGGTGCTGAAACTTGCACCGAAAGAAACGGTGCGATTGAGCAAGACGGTATCCACCGCGGAGATGACCACGCGCAAACACCATGCGGGCTGCATCGGGTGGAAGTGCTGCTGAATGGGCAGGCGAGGGCGCTGGGGGTGCTTGCTTTGATGCCTGTCGCGACGAAATAAATACTCGGCAGGGGTGTCGGAACTTTCGTATCTCGTGTGTGTCATGGCTACTCAGCATCTAGAGTAATTGGTCTGACTATCGATAAATGTAGTTGTCGATAGTGAGACATCTAAAGCTGGAGTCGGCTATCAACAAAAACAGCCGACATATCACCGGAGTTAGTCCACGCGCGCTCCTCTATTTGTAGGAGGCCGTGCGCGCTGAGTGCATATAAACTGCAAAAAATCTTAGGAGGTGATATGGCTGATTACTACGTAAATCGTCAAGTCCAAGCAAATGGGGATCATGAGGTCCACGATAGAGCGACGTGCCCGCCGCAATTTTTTCCGTGAGCCTGTCAGAAATTTTGTGTGTGAGGCATAACATGTCACGAAGGAACATG
>NZ_JAQSDN010000057.1 GCF_029945925.1 Polaromonas sp.
AGATACAAAGCTTGGGCGATACTATGTTTCGAAACTTACGTGTTGATGTACTAGTGGGCACTGCGCCGGCGGACCGGCAAAGCCGGATCCGCGGCCCTGGCTTGAAGTGAAAACCCCCAACGGTGTCGACTGCTTACGTTGAGCGGCGGCCATAAAAAAAGGACCCGAAGGTCCTTTTTTTAAAGGGCTGGAGAAACTCAGGCCGAAAAGCTGGAACCGCAACCACAGGTGCTGGTGGCGTTGGGGTTCTTGATCACGAACTGGGCGCCTTCGAGGTCGTCCTTGTAGTCAATTTCAGCGCCCACCAGATACTGGTAACTCATGGCGTCGATCAGCAGGGACACGCCATTTTTGGTCATGGTGGTGTCGTCTTCGTTGGTGATTTCGTCGAAGGTGAAGCCGTACTGGAAGCCGGAGCAGCCGCCGCCTTGAACAAACACGCGCAGTTTCAGGTCCGGATTGCCTTCTTCGGCAATCAGGTCCGCCACCTTGGCCGCCGCGCTGTCGGTGAAGACAAAGGGGGCGGGCATGTCGGTCTGGATGTTTTCAGCTACTGCGCTCATGGGGAACTCCGTATTTCAGAAACTTGACAGTTTTAATAGTACAGCAATTCAATCAACCATAAGGCTCACGCTGGCTTAGATTCGGCCGAAGCCGCTGACCGGCGCGTCTTCCCGGGTTTTCTCCACGTTGTTGGCAGCCAGCTTCAGCAGGGGCTTGTCGCTGACTTCATGGTTGGTGGGCCGCAATTGCCCAAAAATGACGGCCCCCTGGTGCATTTCAAGGGCTTTGTAAGCCACATCGCCCTGGATCTTGGCCTTGGGCTGCAACTCGAGCAGTTCCGCCGCGTGCACCGGGCCCATGACGCGGCCGTTGATGATGACGTGGTCGGCATAGATGGCTCCGGTCACACAGGCCGACTCGCTGATCACCAGGATGCTGGGGCTGCCCTCGTTGGCGCGGATGTCACCCATCACCTCGCCGTCGATGCGCAAACCGTCGGTGAACTTCAGGTTGCCTTCTATGCAAGTGCCCTGGGCAATCAGGCTTTTGATCGGGGGCTGCGATTTTTTACCAAACATGGACAAATCCTGTGAGATCCTGGATGTTGAAGCGGGGGTTCAAAGCTTGATGGTCTGGACGGAGCGGATGGCCGTTCCTTCGAGGACCTTGGCGGTTACCGTTTGTACCACGGCCAGGGGGGGCAGGTCGAGCACCCCTTCGATGCGGCGGTACTGCTTGAACTGCAGGAGCTGGGCGCCGCCCGGCAAGCCTGTTGTCCATGGCTTGCCGGCCAGGGTGCCGCTGAACGTCAGTTCCAGCTTGCCGTTGAACACCGGTGCGTCCTTGACCGGCTGGATCACCAGCACCTGCCACTTGACCTGCATGTCGGTCAGGGCTTCGGCCTGCAGGCCGCGGATGGCGGCGTTTTCCGCACCGCCGGCAGGCAGGAGTTTTTCAAAAAAACCGAGATCGTCGCGCAGCAGGCGGTTGTCCGCTTCGAGCTGGCGGATCTGGGCCGCCATTTTTTCCTGCGCAGCCTTCTCGGCAGTCAGCAGGCTGCCCGAAATGTTGGCGATCGACTGCGATTTGTCGCGCTCCGCGCGCAGTGCGGCGACCTCTTCGCGCAGCCTGGTCAGCTCCAGCTTGGCATCCTTGTCCAGCCCCGCGATGCTGACGCCGAGTTCGAAGGTCCACAACGCGATGGCTGCAGAAAACCCGAGCATCACCGCGCCCAGCGCCCAGCGCAGCGGCCAGGGCAAGGACGTGCGAATGGCCATGCGCGGGGAGCTGATGGTCAGGCGGCGGCGAAACAGGCGGAATTTCAAAAGCGACCTTGGGTTGTCTTCCAGGAAGTGAATTGTGCACGCAGATGCAGCCTCCGCTGAGCGCTACCCGGCAGGCAGCGGCAAGGATTTGTGTCGGCCGCCCCGAGTGCCCGCTGCAAACGCCAATGAAAAAAGCCGCCAGGCGCAAACCAGGCGGCTTTTCGGAGACAGCAAAAGCGGTTTAACGCTTGCTGAACTGCTTGCGACGGCGTGCCGAACGGAAGCCGACTTTCTTACGCTCGACTTCACGTGCATCACGCGTGACAAACCCGGCCTGGCTCAGCGCCGGCTTGAGGGTGGTGTCATAGTCGATCAGCGCGCGGGTAATGCCGTGGCGGATCGCACCGGCCTGGCCGGACTCGCCGCCGCCGTGCACGTTGACCATGATGTCGAAGGTTTCGACATGGTTGGTCAGGTACAGGGGCTGCTTGCAGATCATGATCGAGGTTTCGCGACCGAAGAAAGTCTGGATGTCACGGTCGTTGACCGTGATCTTGCCAGTGCCTTTTTTGATGAACACGCGGGCGACGCTTGATTTGCGACGGCCGGTGCCATTGTTCCATTCACCAATCATCTCAAGGCTCCTTAAATTTCCAGCACTTTAGGCTGTTGGGCGGTGTGCGGATGCTCTGCACCACCGTACACCTTGAGTTTTTTGATCATGGCGTAACCGAGCGGGCCCTTGGGCAGCATGCCCTTGACGGCTTTTTCCAGGGCGCGGCCCGGAAACTTGGTTTGCATGTCGCGGAAATTCGTGGCCGAGATACCGCCGGGGTAACCCGAATGGCGATAGTAGATCTTGTCGGTCGACTTGGCGCCGGTGACACGAAGCTGGGCTGCGTTGATGATGACGATGAAGTCACCGGTATCGACGTGAGGCGTATAAATGGCCTTGTGTTTGCCGCGCAAACGGAGAGCAACTTCGCTGGCTACTCGTCCGAGGACCTTGTCGGTCGCGTCAATCACAAACCACTCATGCACCACGTCAGCGGGTTTTGCGCTGAAAGTTGTCATGGTTTACTTTTCAAAAGTTGGTTTGAGCAGCCCTTTTCCACGGTCGGTGTTTCTCTGATGGAAACCTCTTAGGTGGGGTTCAAGCTTCGCCGCGGGGCCAGCCGATCGCTGCGAAGCCTTCCATTATACAAAATCCAGGGCTGCGTGGGCAGCATTGCGGGGCCAGGCCGCCGCAGCGCCCTGTTTCGGGGGGGGGTGAGCTAGAACCCGTCGGCCCGCCGGCTGTTCTGCAGCCGGGCGTTGTTTTCAACACACAGCGGGAGCTTGGCCATCTCCGGCTTCTGGCACTGGCGAAAAATACACATGGGACGGGTCACAAAATTGCTGTCGGCGCACAGGGCGAGCGGGTCCGGCGACTTCGCGCGCTGCGGCACCTCCACCCGTTCCGGCGCCACGGCGGCTACCAGCGGCGGCACCGTCGGGGACGGCGGGTTCGCGGCATCAGCCGGCGCCACTGTCTTTTTTGCAGGGAGACGCTTGGCGGCAGGGGTTGGACGCTGTTCCGGGAGCAAAGGCGCCCTGGCGACAGCCGCGACCTGCTGCACGGGTGCTGCCGGCACCGCCACGGGTTCGGCAAGTGTGGCGGGCGGCGGGCTGGCCACCCGCTGCACGGGCGCAGCAGCGTCTGGAGCCTGCGCGAGCCGGGTCTCGGGCGCGCGGGCGCCCCTTCCCAGCATCAGGCCCAGCAACAGGGCAACAACGGCCACGGCCACCACGCCGGCACCCACACGCCACGAAAGGCCGGACCGGACGGGCGCGGCCACGGCAGTGGCCGGCGCCGAAACAGCCGGCCGCGGGGTGACAACGTCCCGCCGCCGGGGCGCAGCGGCCAAGGGCTGTGTTGGATCATTGCGAGGCGCCGGTGCGGGAGGCTGCGGCGCTGGCGACTCCACCCTGGCCGCCGGCGGTGGGCCGGACAAGCCCGGCGGCGCCCAGATCGGGCCCAGTTCGGCACGCCAGTCGAAACGGGACATGCCATTGGGCGTTTCGAGCGCCATGAGTTGCACCAAGGCCCCCACGCTTTGCGGCCTGTCCCTGGCGTCGATCGCCAGCGCCTGGCTGACCGCCTGCACAAAGGGCTGCGAATACCCGAGGCCAAACTGCTCCTGCACGGTGCGCGCCACACGGGCAAAAGGCGGCAGGCGGTCGCGCACGGCCCGGAAGGTGGCCGGCAGCGGCGGCTTGTTGCAAAGCAGGCCGTGCACCACGGCGGCCAGCGCATACAGGTCGGTCCACGGCCCCTGACGCATGTCGGGCGCGCCGGCGTGCTGCTCCAGCGGCGCGTAACTGAGCTTGAAGGCATCGGTCAGGTCCTGCGTCTTGCCGCCCATGGCATGGCGCGCCGCGCCCAGGTCCAGCAGCACCGGCGGGCCGATGTCCTGCAGGAAGATGTTGTCGGGCGAGACGTCGCGGTGCACCGCGCGTCCCTGGTGCAGGGTCTTGAGCGCGCCCAGCACCGCCCACAGGACCTTGCGCAGCCAGGCCTCGGTCGGCGGGCTGCGCATCTGGCTGCGCGCCGCCTGCAGCGTGATGCCGCGGTAGAGGGGCATCACCATGTAGGCCGTCCGGTGCGCTTCCCAGTAACGGAAAACCTTGACCAGCGAGGGATGGTCGAATTGGGCCAGCAGCTGCGCCTCGACCACAAACGACTGCAGCCCGGCCTGAAAGGCCGCCTGGTCGGCCGGGTCGCGAACCACCACCGCGCCATCCGGGCCGCGACAGGCCAGCGTGGCCGGCATGAACTCCTTGATGGCCACCGGCCGCTGCAGCGAGTGGTCAAAGGCCTGGTAAACCATGCCAAAACCACCGGCCCCCAGCAAGCCCAGCACTTCAAACTCGGCCAGTCGCGTGCCCACCGGCAAGGCATCCACATGCGTGATCAGTGACACAGGGGTCGGGCTGGGCGAGGCTGTCATGAAGGGACTGTGGCAACAGGGGAGCTGCAGGTGGCAACGTGGGGCTGTCATTAGGCATGGCTGCCCAGCCGCCGTCAAGGCGCCCGGGCGGCCAGAATGCTGCGTCCGTCGGTATTGTGTTGCAGATTGCAAGCTTGCGGCCCGATGAACCGGGGCAGCAAAAAAAGCGCCTGTCGGGCGGCGCCCGTTAACATAGCGACATGTTCAGTTATCGCCACGCCTTCCATGCCGGCAACCATGCCGATGTGCTCAAGCACACCACGCTGATTGCGTTGATGAAGTATTTGACCCAGAAAGACACGGCGCTGACCGTGATCGACACGCACGCCGGCGCCGGTTTGTACCGCCTCGACGGCGACTACACCGAAACCAGCGGCGAAGCGCAGGAAGGCATCTTCCGCCTGGTTTCTGCATCAAAAACACCCGCAGCCCTTTCTGCATCAGCGCCAGCAGCTACCAAAAAGGTAGCACCCCCCAAAACCCCGGGCGCAGCGAAAGCAGCGGCCGACGAGCCCCTGGCCCCTGCGCTGCAGGACTATGTCGACCTGCTCCGCAGCCTGAACCCGCAGTTCGCCGCCAGCGGCGACCCGGCGCAGCTGAAGATTTACCCCGGCTCGCCCTTCATCGAACAGCAGTTCCTCAGCGGCCGCGACAAGCTCAAGCTGTTTGAACTGCACCCGACCGATTTCAAGTCGCTGACCGGCAACATCGCGCAACTGGGCGTGGGCCGCCAGGTCACGGTGGCGTGCGAGGACGGCTTTGAGGTGCTGAAGACCTTTTTGCCGCCGCCGGCGCGCCGCGCCATGGTGCTGTGCGACCCGAGCTACGAGATCAAGAGCGATTACGCCCGCGTCGCCGCCTGCATGGGCGATGCCGTCAAGCGTTTTGCCACCGGCACCTACGTGGTCTGGTACCCCATCATTCCGCGCCCCGAGGCCCATGACCTGCCGCGCAAGCTCAAGACGCTGGCGACCAAGGCGGGCCGCAGCTGGCTCAACGCCACCCTCACGGTCAAGTCCAGCAAGCTCACCACCGACGAGGCCGGCGACGTCAAACGCCCGGGCCTGCCGGCCAGCGGCATGTTTGTGATCAATCCGCCGCACACGCTCAAGGCCGACCTGCAGGCGGCCCTGCCGCAGCTGGTGGCGCGCCTGGGACAGGACCGCAACGCCGGCTTCACGCTGGACCACGGCGGCTGACCGGACACTGCCGCCGGCAAAGGGTCTGCCCATGCATGTGATCCTGGTGGTCGAGGACGACGACGCCATTCGCAGCAACATCGCCCGCCTGCTCACGCTGGAGGGGTTCGAGGCGGTCTCGGCCGCCGATGGTCAGGCCGGCCTCGCACACGCCAGGGCCCGCACGCCGGACCTGATCATTTCGGACGTCAACATGCCCGGCATGGACGGCTTTGAGCTGCTGGCTGCGGTGCGGGCCGACCCGGCGCTGGCAACCACCCCGTTCATGCTGCTGACCGCGCTGGACGACCGCGGCAGCATGCGCCGCGGCATGACCGGTGGCGCCGACGACTACCTGTCCAAGCCTTTCACGCGCACCGAGCTACTCGAAGCCGTCGACGCGCAGCTGCGCAAAAAAAACCTCGTCGACACACGCATTGCGTCCAGCCTGGCGGCACTCGAGGCGCGCCTGCGCACGGCGTTCGGCAGCGACATTGGCGGCGGCCGGCCTGAAGCCTTTCCGGTGGACATGCCGGCGGACAGCGAAGACGGGCAGGCACTCGACGCCACGGTGCTGGTGTCGACGATTCGCCACTTCACCTCGCTGGCCGAAAAACTCGAGGCCAGTGAGGTCTCGCAATTGCTGACCGGCTACTTCGAGCGCAGTTGCCAGCCGGTGCTCAAGAACGGCGGGCGGCACCTCAAGTTCGTCGGCGACGGCCTGATGGCGGTGTTTGCCGACACGCTCAGCGAGTCGCCGCTGTCGGCGCAGCGTCGCGCCGTTTCCGCGGCGCTGGCGATGGCGCTCGCGGCCCACGAGTTCCGGGACTGGCTGGCGCAGCGTTTCCCGGACCGCGGCCTGCCGCCGTTTGCCATCGGCATCGGGCTGCACAGCGGCGAGACCACGCTGTGCCGCATGGGCCCGCCGGGCAGCCATGAACTGATGCCGGTGGGCACTACCGTCAGCCTCGCCGCGCGTCTGGAGGCGGTCACCCGCGAGCGCGGCTGGACCGTGCTGGCCAGCCGCGCCGTACTGGCCGGTGCCGGCCCCGGCATCCAGACCGGCGCGCAGGAGACACTGACCGTCCCCGGCAAGAACCTCACGCTGGACGTGGTGGAAATCACCGGACTGGTGACCGGGATGGACGACAAGGTCCACGGCATGGCCAGCCTGACCGAGCGTGCCGACGAAATCAGCGCGGCGGTCAGAACCAACTCCGGGATCACCGCGCGGGCCGTCAAGGATGCCCTGCAGGCCAAGCTGGCCGCGCTGAAAGAGCAGCGCTTTGAGCCCGACACCGAACCCGTGCGCCTGAAGGGCTACCGCCTCACCCGGAAAATCGGCGCCGGCGGCATGACCGAGGTTTACCTGGCCGAACGCGAGGCCGACGGCCTGCCCATCGTGCTCAAGGTGCTGGATTTGCGCGGCAAGGAAGCGTCGGAGCACCTGGTGCGCTTCATCCAGGAGTACGCCCTGCTGAGCCAGATCAACCATCCGAACGTGATCCGCATCCACGACCAGGGCTTCAGCGACGAACACGCCTACATCGCGATGGAGTATTTCGAGCGCGGGGACCTGCGCGGCCTGTTCGGCCCCGGCATGACCCGCGAGCAGGCACTCGAGGTGGTGCAACAGATGGCGCTGGCCCTGGCGGCGATCCACAGCCACGGCATCGTGCACCGCGACATCAAACCCGAAAACGTGATGCTGCGCCACGACGGCTCGGTGGCGCTGGCTGATTTCGGCATCGCCAAATCCATGCTGCAGGCCGAAAGCCTGGGCCTGACGCAGACCCGGCACGGCGATGTGGTCGGCACGCCCTATTACATGAGCCCCGAGCAGGTCAGTGGCAAAACCGTGACGGCCCGCTCCGACCTCTACAGCCTGGGCGTCATGCTGTTCGAGATGCTGGCCGGACGGCGCCCTTTCATCGCGGAATCGCTGGAACTGCTGCTGGCCAGGCACCTGCATGCGGACACGCCGGTGTTGCCCGCGGCGCACGCCGCTCTGCAGCCCATCGTCAACAAATTGATGGCGAAAAACCCCGACGACCGTTATGCATCGGCCGACGCCCTGCTGGCGGACCTCGCACGGGTGAGCTGAAAGCCCCCTGCGGCGGAGTCAACCATTAACCGACCGATCGGTCGGTTAATTCGCTATACTTCGGCTTACCCCCGCCCTGCAGACCGGGTGACAGGAGACAAGACATGTACACACAATCACTCGACGTGCCCGATACGTCGGCCCCGGCCTTGGCTTCCGTCCCGGCGGCCCCCGACGCCTTGCAGACCCGCTTCGACGAAAAAATCGACGCCGACCAGAAGATTGAGCCGCAGGACTGGATGCCCGAGGCCTACCGCCGCACCCTGGTGCGCCAGATCAGCCAGCACGCGCACAGCGAGATCATCGGCATGCAGCCCGAGGGCAACTGGATTTCGCGCGCACCCTCGCTCAAGCGCAAGGCGATCTTGCTGGCCAAGGTGCAGGACGAAGGCGGCCACGGCCTCTACCTGTATTCCGCCGCCGAAACCTTGGGCGTGGGCCGCGACAGCCTGCTCGACGCGCTGCACAGCGGCAAGGCCAAGTACAGCTCCATCTTCAACTACCCGACGCTGCAGTGGGCCGATGTCGGCGTGATCGGCTGGCTGGTTGACGGCGCGGCCATCATGAACCAGGTGCCGATCTGCCGCTGCTCCTACGGGCCGTATGCGCGCGCCATGATCCGCATCTGCAAGGAAGAAAGTTTTCACCAGCGCCAGGGCTTCGAAAGCCTGATGGTGCAGATGCGGGGCACCCCAGAGCAACGCGCCATGGTGCAGGACGCGGTGAACCGCTGGTGGTGGCCGGTGCTGGCCATGTTCGGCCCGCCCGATGCGGCCAGCACCAACACCGCGCAAGGCATGCGCTGGGGCATCAAGCGCATTTCCAACGACGACCTGCGCCAGAAGTTTGTCGACGCCACGGTGCCGCAGGCCGCGGTGCTGGGCGTGACCTTGCCCGACCCCGACCTGAAGTGGAACGAGGAGCGCCAGCAGCACAACTACGGCGCCATCGACTGGGACGAGTTCTGGGCCGTGGTCAACGGCAATGGCCCCTGCAACAAGGAGCGCCTGGCCAACCGCGTCAAGGCGCATGAAGACGGCCAGTGGGTGCGCGATGCAGCGCAGGCCCATGCAGCCAAACAGAAAGCCCGCCAGATGAAGGAAGCAGCATGAGTAAGAGCCCTCACCCCACCCCTCTGCCAGAGGGAGAGGGAGTCGTACAGCGCGAGTGGCCCCTCTGGGAAGTGTTCGTCAGGTCCAAGCAGGGGCTGGAGCACAAACACTGCGGCAGCCTGCACGCCGCCGATGCGCAGCAGGCGCTGCAGATGGCGCGCGACGTTTACACACGGCGCCAGGAGGGCGTGAGCATCTGGGTCGTGCCATCCAACACCATCACCGCCAGCGAGCCTGACGACAAGGCCGCGTTTTTCGAACCCATGGCCGACAAGATTTACCGGCACCCGACCTTTTACGAGATCCCTGACGAAGTGGGCCACATGTGAATACCGTTGAAGCCCCCGCTAGAACAGCCCCACTGGGCTACCTGCTGCACCTGGCCGACAACGCGCTGGTGCTCGGCCAGCGCAACGCCGAGTGGTGCGGCAACGGCCCGGTGCTGGAAGAAGACATCGCGCTGGCGAACATGAGCCTGGACCTGATCGGCCAGGCGCGTTTGTTGTACCAGCATGCCGCTGTGGTGGCTGGTGACGGCGCCACCGAAGATTCGCTGGCCTATTTCCGCGATGCCACCGACTTCCGCAACTACACCCTGCTGGAACTGCCGCATGCGTCCAGCACCTCGGAGCGCGACTACGCCACCACCATCGTCCGCAATTTTCTCTACAGCGCACTGATGCTGTTGCAGTGGGAAGCGCTGCAGGCATCGAAAGACGCGCAGCTCGCCGCCATTGCCGGCAAATCGTTCAAGGAAGTGTCTTACCACTTTCGCCACTCGCGCGACTGGCTGGTGCGCCTGGGCGACGGCACGACCGAATCGCAGGCCCGCACTCAGGCCGCCCTGAACCGTTTAATGCCCTACACCGCTGAATTCTGGGCACCAGGCGCTATCGAAAAAGAAGCCTCGACAGAGGAGCTGATGACAAGCACCGCGCCTTTGCGGGGCCGCTGGGACGAACTGGTCAACGACGCCCTGCAGGAAGCCGGGCTGCAGCGGCCGGCTCCCGGCACCGGTTTACCGCAGGGCAAAAACGCACAGCACAGCGAACACCTGGCACCGCTGCTGGCCGAGATGCAAAGCCTGGCGCGCGCTCACCCGAACGCTCTATGGTGAACACCCTGCAGCAGGTCTGGGACGTGCTCGAAGCCGTGCCCGACCCGGAGATTCCGGTGGTGTCCATCCGTGAGCTGGGCATTTTGCGCGACGTGCGCCATGTCAAGGACGGCGTGGAAGTCATCATCACGCCGACCTACAGCGGCTGCCCGGCCATGGGCCAGATCGAGGACGACATTCGCGCCGCGCTGGCGCAGCACCAGCTTAGCGCGCGCATCACCACCCAGCTGGCACCTGCCTGGACCACCGACTGGATGAGCGCGGCCGCCAAGGCCAAACTGCGCAGCTACGGCATTGCGCCGCCGCACACCACCACGCCCGGCAGCGACAAGGTCATCCGCTTTGCGCGCCGGCACCAGGCGGCTGAGGCTGTGGCCTGTCCGCAGTGCGGCTCGGCCAACACGACCGAGACCTCGCACTTCGGCTCCACCGCCTGCAAGGCGCTGTACAAGTGCCTGGACTGCCTGGAGCCCTTCGACTACTTCAAAAGTTATTGATGCCCCCACGTTCGCTCACTCCGTGTAGCTCTCTGCCCCCCGAGGGGGCGCTGCGCCTGCGGCCCGGCAAAGCCGGTTCCGCGGCCCCGGCTGGTCAAGAAAACACCTGCAACTGACTTCACATGTCCTACTTCCATTCACTCACCATTTCACGCGTCACGCCCGAAGCGGCCGGGGCCGTGGCCGTCAGCTTTGCGATTCCGGCAGAGCTGCGGGAACTTTACCGCTTCACCCCGGGCCAGTTCCTCACGCTCAAGGCCACGATAGACGGTGAGCCGGTACGGCGCAGCTACTCCATCTGCAGCAGCACGCAGCGCCTGGCCGCGGAACACGACATCGAAGTCGGCATCAAGCCGGTCGAAGGCGGGGTCTTCTCCAACTGGGCCACGCAGTTGCAGCCCGGCGACACCCTGGACGTGATGCCGCCGGACGGCCGCTTCACGCCGCGCCTGAGCGGTGCGGTGCACCGCGTCGGCTGGGCCGCCGGCTCGGGCATCACACCGCTGCTGTCCATCATCGCCAGCACGCTGGCCGGCGAGCCGCAGGCCACCTTCACGCTGGTGTACTGCAACCAGCGCACCGGCAGCATCCTGTTCAATGAAGCGCTGCAGGACCTCAAGGACCGTTATCCGTCCCGTTTGAGCCTGGTCCACCTGCTCTCGCGCCAGTCGCAGGATGTGCCGCTGTTCAACGGCCGGCTCGACGCGGCCAAGGTCAGCGAACTGCTGGCCACGCTGATCCCGCCGGACAGCATCGACGAAACCTTTGTCTGCGGGCCGGAAGCCATGATCGAAGGCTGCCTGCAGGCCCTGCTGGCGGCCGGCGTGCCCAGGGAACGCATCCACGCCGAACGTTTCACCAGCGCAGCGCAGCCCGCCAACGCTATGAAATCAGGAGCTGCCGGCGCAGAAGGGACGGGCGCTGGAGGCCAAAAAGGCTTGAAAAATAGCGAAATCATCGGAACCATAGGCGCCATCCGCCTGTCGGTGCAGCTCGACGGCAAGGCACACGAGTTGCGCATGCACGCGCATGAACGTGTGCTGGACGTGGCCCTGGCCGCCGGCCTGGACCTGCCCTACAGCTGCAAGGGCGGCGTCTGCTGCACCTGCCGTGCCAGGGTGCTCGAGGGCCAGGTCGCCATGGAAAAAAACTTCACGCTGGAAGACTGGGAAGTGCAAAAAGGCTTTGTGCTGAGTTGCCAGGCGCGGCCCCTGAGCGACAGCGTGCGTATCAGCTACGATGAAAGGTAGACCGACAGCCCCCACGCTTTTCACTTCGTGTAATGCGCTGCCCCCCGAGGGGGCGCTGCGCCTGCGGCCCGGCGAAGCCGGTTCCGCGGCCCCTGCTTGAAGGGGAAGTGCCCCCTGCCGCGGGGCGGGCTCAGTGGGTTCTTGAATTCCAGACGTGGAGTTCGAAAAAAGCATCGGTCGCGGCAATTTTCATCTGGCTGAACACCGAACGGGTCGCCTCTTCGGTGGCTTTTTCCCAGCGGGCAATCGCCTGCAGCTCCTCGGGAGCGCTCGCGTCGGACGGATTTTCAGCGCGCAGGGAGCGGGCAGCCATCCATTCGCAATAGGCGCCCCGCACGGCCGACCCGCCGCCGAAAGTTCGCTCCAGCATTTCAAGGAACTTTGCTTCCGCCGCCTGCCGCTGCGCGTCCGACAAGCCGGCGGCCGCTAGGAGTGATGCCTGGTATTTGCTTTGCGTTCTCATGGGAGGAAGGATGGTAGGAAGTTAGGCGGTGGCAACCCGCTGCCGATTTTACCTACTCCCTGAATCCAGGGCTCTTCAATATTTCAGCGCCGTGCTTTTTCCCCAGAACACGCGGTAGGCAAACACCGTGTAACCGATGATCATGGGCAGCACGACCAGCGCGCCCACCAGGATGACACCCATCGCTTCGGGCGCCGTGGCCGCCTGCCAGATCGTGATCCGGTCGATGACCAGCCACGGAAACAGGCTGTAGGCCAGGCCGTAAAACGCCAGCAGGAACACGCCCACCGTCGCACCGAAGGGCACCCAGGCACCGTATTCATTGCCCTGGCCCAGGCGCACCGGCAACCGCTGCAGGCTGCGGAAAATGATGGCGAACAGCACGGCGGTGGCCGCCGGAATCGGCAGCAGCAGCACAATGTTCGGGAAGGAAAACCACTTTTCGAAAATACGCTGGCTGACCAGCGGCGTGGCGATCGAGATGGCGGCAACACCGGCCATGGTGAACAGCAGGCTGCCACGCGCCCAGCGCACCGCCTGCAGTTGCAGCGCGCCTTCGGACTTGATGATGAGCCAGCCGGCGCCCAGCAGGCAGTAGGCGGCCACCAGTGCCAGCCCGATCACGGCGTTGAACGCCATGGTCCACCAGGTGTCGGCAAAACCCGTGATCAGCGAGCCCAGCATGTAGCCTTGGCTCCAGCTGGCCAGCAGCGAGCCGGTGTAGAACAGGCGGTTCCACAGCGGCTTGTGTGCCGCTCGCGCCTTCACGCGGAAGTCAAAGGCCACACCGCGCAGCGTCAGCCCGATCAGCATGAAGGCCACCGGCAGATACAGCGCCCCCAGGATCACGCCATGCGCCATCGGGAACACGGTGAGCAGAATGCCGACGCCCAGCACCAGCCAGGTTTCATTGGCATCCCAGAAGGGGCCGATGCTGGCAATCATGGTGTCCTTGTCGTCGTCGCTGGCGCGGCGCATCAACACGCCCACACCCAGGTCGTAACCGTCGAGAATCACGTAGGCCAGCATCGCCAGGCCCATGACCGCCAGGAAAACAATCGGCATCCAGCCAGCGGCCTGGGTCAGGTCGGGCGCAAGGTCAAGCATGGGGAGCTCCTTCCTGTTCCGGGTAGGTCACGGGATTGGGTGTGTCTTCCAGGCCGGTGCCAAACGGCTTGTCCGCATGTTTCCTGTGGCGCGCCAGGTAAAACACCACCGAGATGTAGGCCACGATCAGCGCCGCATACAGCGTGAGGTAGAGGGACAGCGTGAGGGCTATGCGCGGCGCGGGCACGCTGGATGCCGCCTCGGCCGCCGTCAGCACACCGGTCACCAGCCAGGGCTGCCGGCCGATCTCGGTGACATACCAGCCGGCGATCAGCGCCACCCAGCCGGCAAAGGTCATGGCCACCAGCAGCTTCGCATGCCAGGGCCTCAGGTTGCGTTCCGGACCCTTCTTCCACGGTGCAAGCTGCCACGTGCTGGCCCAGCTGACCAGCAGCATCAGCACGCCCATGCCCACCATGATGCGAAAAGCCCAGAACACCGGCGCCACCGGCGGGTGTTTGCCTTCGAACTGGTCCAGGCCCTTGATTTCGCCATCAAGCGAATGGGTCAGGTACAGCGAGGCCAGTTTCGGGATGGCGATTTCGTAGCGGTTCTCCTTGGCCTTGGCGTCGGGCAGGGCAAACAGAATGGCGGGCGCGCCTTTCTGGGTTTTCCAGATTCCTTCCATGGCCGCCAGCTTGGCTGGCTGGTGTTCCAGCGTGTTCAGCCCGTGGAAGTCGCCGGCGACGATCTGCAGCGGAATCAGGAAGGCGGCCAGGTAGACGCCGGTTTTCAGGCTGGCCATGACCTCGGCGCCGCGGTCATTGCGCAGCCAGCGGTAGGCGGAGATGCCGGCCACCAGAAACGCCACCGTCAGGCCGGAGGCCAGCAGCATGTGCACCAGGCGGTAGGGAAACGAGGGGTTGAAGATCACCTCGAACCAGCTGGTCACATGGGCCTGGCCGTTGATCATTTCAAAGCCGGTCGGGGTCTGCATCCAGGAGTTGAGCGCCAGGATCCAGAAAGCCGACAGTGTGGTGCCGCCGGCCACCAGCAGCGTGGCCACGGTGTGCAGGGTTTCGCTCACGCGCTCGCGGCCGAACAACATCACGCCCAGCATGGTCGCCTCGAGAAAGAAGGCCGTCAGCACTTCATAAGCCAGCAGCGGCCCGGCGATGTTGCCGACCTTTTCCATGTAGCCCGGCCAGTTGGTGCCGAACTGGAAACTCATGGTGATGCCGCTGACCACACCCAGCGCAAAGGTCAGTGCAAAAATCTTGACCCAGAACTGGTAGGCATCCATCCAGTGCTGCTGGCCGGTCTTGACGAAACGCAGCTTGAAAAACAGCAGCACCCAAGCCAGCGAAATGCTGATCGTCGGAAACAGGATGTGAAAAGTGATGTTGGCCGCAAACTGAATGCGCGCCAGCAGGAATGCGTCGAGTCCGTCCATCATCAGCTCCGGTTGTTTTCGTCGGGAACAGCCGCCGGCGGCGCCGCCAGCTTGGACGCAGCGGCGCGACCTGTCAAGCCGGCCTTCACTGTGCTGGTCACCTTGTCCTTGACCTCCAGCAACTTCTGCACCTTGGCGCCCATCTTCATCAGGCTGACCAGCGTGGCTGAATCCATTTTCTGCACGTCGGCCAGCCAGCCGGTCATGAGTTCGATCAGGTCGTGCATCTGCCTCATGCGCGCCTGGGCGTGGATGTCATCGTGACCCGAAGGCTGCTCCATCAGCGCGTCGCGCAGCATGGACAGCGTGGGGTCGATCTCGCGCTTGCGTCGCTCCTCGGCCAGCGTGCGGAAAATGGCCCACACGTCTTCCGGTGCCTGGAAATACTCGCGCCTGTCGTTGGGCAGGTGCTGCAGCCGCACCAGGTTCCACGACTGCAGCTCCTTGAGCCCCATGCTGACGTTGGAGCGCGAAAACGCGAGCGCCTCGCCAATGTCGTCGGCATTGAGCGCCCGCGGCGAGACATACAGCAGCGCATAAATCTGCCCCACGGTGCGGTTGATGCCCCAGCGGCTGCCCATTTCGCCGAAGTGCAGGACAAAACGCTGGGTCAGGGGGGCGAGGTTCATGGCAGTCCGGGTTTACTGAATTTTCAGGAATTACTGAAATTATAGGAATTCAATGACGCAGATCAGAAATGCAAGGTTTTTTGCCATTGCGATCCAGAGGGTTTTGCGGACGGGCCAAAAAAAGGAAACCGTCCAAATGGGGGATGCGCGATGCGCATAACAGCGCCTAAACTCGCGGCTGCGGGGTTTGGCGCCTTTTTATTTAGCTGAGGGGTGGCAGCGAATATGGAATATTCATTCAAGAACAATGACTTGCGCGTATCTGGTCGGTCCAGAATATCGAGTACTGGCCAGTTTATCGAGCTAACCTTGCTATGTACATTAAGTTATGCCCCGCAGGAAAACACATGACTCCTGAGCAGCACCAAGAAGCCAAGAAAGCGCTCGCTGAGATTGAGGCTGAACTCAACGCCGGCGATCTGACACCTGAGCAGCGCGCGATTCTTGAAACGCACCGCACGAAACTCTCGGGCGTTCTGCTTAACCCGTGGCTCCCGTTCAGTTGGTGGCGCCGGGCGGTCATGGTCGTTCTCCTGCTCTTGGGCATGCTTTGGCCGCTGGGCGGAAGTCCCGTTTGGTTAGTCGCATGAGCCTGTCAGAAATTTTGTGTGTGAGGCATAACATGTCACGAAGGAACATGA
>NZ_JAQSDN010000058.1 GCF_029945925.1 Polaromonas sp.
GCACTCCCTTGGTAAGGGAGAGGTCCCGGGTCCGATTCCCGGAATGGGCACCATTTCATGGGTGCATGGTCGGCACAGTGTGCCGGCGTGGCTGGTGGGGTGGCAGTGGTGTGACAAATTTCGTAAGTAAATCCTTAAGGTATTTGGAGTCGAAAAATGGCAAAAGGCAAATTTGAGCGGACCAAACCGCACGTCAACGTAGGCACGATTGGACACGTTGACCATGGCAAGACCACCCTGACGGCAGCGATCACGACCGTGCTCGCAGCCAAATTCGGTGGCGAAGCCAAGGGTTACGACCAGATCGACGCGGCGCCGGAAGAAAAAGCCCGCGGCATCACCATCAACACCGCCCACGTCGAGTACGAAACGGCGAATCGCCACTACGCCCACGTGGATTGCCCCGGCCACGCCGACTATGTGAAAAACATGATCACCGGCGCTGCCCAGATGGACGGCGCCATTTTGGTGTGTTCCGCCGCTGACGGCCCCATGCCCCAGACCCGCGAGCACATCCTGCTGGCCCGCCAGGTCGGCGTGCCATACATCATCGTGTTTTTGAACAAATGCGACATGGTCGACGACGCCGAACTGCTCGAACTCGTTGAAATGGAAGTGCGCGAGCTGCTCGACAAATACGACTTCCCCGGCGATGCCACCCCCATCATCCACGGCTCGGCCAAACTCGCCATGGAAGGCGACAAAGGTCCCCTGGGCGAGCAGGCCATCCTCAAGCTCGCAGAAGCCCTGGACACCTACATCCCCCTGCCAGAGCGTGCCGTGGACGGCGCCTTCCTGATGCCCGTCGAAGACGTGTTCTCCATCTCCGGCCGCGGCACCGTCGTGACCGGCCGTATCGAGCGCGGTGTGGTCAAGGTCGGTGAAGAGATCGAGATCGTCGGTATTGCCGACACCCAGAAAACCATCTGCACCGGTGTGGAAATGTTCCGCAAGCTGCTCGACCAGGGCCAAGCCGGCGACAACGTCGGTATCCTGCTGCGCGGCACCAAGCGTGAAGACGTCCAGCGCGGTCAGGTGCTGTGCAAGCCCGGTTCAATCAAGCCGCACACCCACTTCACCGGCGAGATCTACGTTCTGAGCAAGGACGAGGGCGGCCGCCACACCCCTTTCTTCAACAACTACCGTCCCCAGTTCTACTTCCGCACGACGGACGTGACCGGTGCGATCGAGTTGCCAGAAGGCAAGGAAATGGTCATGCCAGGCGACAACGTGTCGATCACCGTCAAGCTGATCAACCCGATCGCCATGGAAGAGGGTCTGCGTTTCGCCATCCGCGAGGGCGGCAAAACCGTCGGCGCCGGTGTCGTGGCCAAGATCATTGCGTAATTCGCTCCACATTTAAGGAATTACCATGGCTACCAAGCAAAAAATCCGCATCCGCCTGAAGGCGTTTGACTACAAACTGATCGACCAGTCGGCCGCCGAGATTGTGGATACCGCCAAGCGCACCGGCGCGATCGTCAAGGGCCCCGTGCCCCTGCCGACCCGCATGAAGCGTTTTGACATCCTGCGTTCGCCCCACGTCAACAAGACGAGTCGCGACCAGCTGGAAATCCGCACGCACCAGCGCCTGATGGACATCGTTGACCCGACGGACAAAACCGTTGACGCGTTGATGAAGCTCGATCTGCCCGCCGGTGTGGACGTCGAAATCAAGCTGCAGTAAGCAAGAAGAGGGGTTCCGGCGAAAGCCGGAACCCCAAAAAACCAGGTTTCAGCGCAGATTTGCCATCACTGGCAGTCTGCGCTATACTCTTGGGCTGTCCTGAACATGCTGTGCATGGGTGGGGCAGTTTTATTAACAGTCTTTCACATCAAAACGTCTGCGGCCAATTGAAGTCGCAGCGGTGGAAGTTACGGAGAAAAAAGCATGAGTCTGAGCAACTCCCTCGGGTTGCTGGGCCGCAAGGTGGGCATGATGCGTCTGTTCACTGATGATGGGGATACCGTTCCTGTCACAGTGGTAGATGTGTCTAACAACCGTGTGACCCAGGTGAAAACCCAAGCAAACGACGGCTACGATGCCCTGCAAGTGGCATTTGGTGCGCGCAAAGCGTCGCGTATCACCAAGCCGGCCGCTGGCCACCTTGCGAAAGCAGGCGTTGAAGCCGGTGAAATCCTGAAAGAATTCCGCGTGACGGCTGACGTCGCAGGCAAATATGCCGCTGGTACTGTTGTGCCCGCTGCTGACGTGTTTGCGGTCGGCCAAAAAGTGGACGTGCAGGGCACCTCCATTGGTAAAGGCTTTGCCGGCACCATCAAGCGTCACAAGATGAGCTCGCAGCGCGCGTCGCACGGTAACAGCCGTTCGCACAACGTTCCCGGCTCCATCGGTATGGCGCAGGATCCCGGTCGCGTGTTTCCCGGTAAACGCATGACGGGCCACCTCGGTGACGTCACCAAGACCACGCAAAACCTCGACATCGTGCGCATTGACGAAGCCCGTCAGCTGCTGATGATCCGTGGCGCTGTGCCTGGTTCCAAAGGTGGTTTTGTGACGGTTCGCGCCGCCATCAAGGCCAAACCAACCGCTGCCCAAGGAGCGAACTGATGCAGGTCGAACTCCTGAATGACCAGGGTCTGGCTTCGTCCAAAGTGGACGTGCCCGATACCGTTTTTGGTCGCGAATACAACGAAAGCCTGATTCACCAGGTGGTCGTGGCCTTCCAGGCCAACGCCCGCCAGGGAACGCGTGCCCAGAAAGACCGTGAGCAGGTCAAGCACTCGACGAAAAAGCCGTTCAAGCAAAAGGGTACTGGCCGCGCTCGCGCCGGTATGACTTCTTCCCCGCTGTGGCGCGGAGGCGGTCGCATTTTCCCGAACATGCCTGACGAAAACTTCACGCAGAAAATCAACAAGAAGATGTATCGCGCCGGCATGGCTTCGATCTTCTCCCAGTTGGCACGTGAAGGCCGTCTGGCTGTGGTGGACTCATTGACCGTGGATTCGCCCAAGACCAAAGTCCTGGCTGACAAATTCAAGGCCATGAACCTCAAATCGGTGCTGGTCATCGCTGACGAGGTTGATGAAAACCTGTACCTGGCTTCACGCAATCTGGTGAACATTCTTGTGGTCGAACCCCGCTACGCGGATCCGCTGTCGCTGGTTCACTACAAAAAGGTTCTGGTCACCAAGGCCGCCATGGACAAACTCAAGGAGATGTTTGCATGAGCGCCGTGAACACCAAACCAAAATTTGACGAAGGCCGCCTGATGCAGGTGCTGGTCGCCCCCATCGTGTCTGAAAAGGCAACCATGGTCGCGGACAAATCCAACGCCGTGCTGTTCAAGGTCCTGCAGGACGCCACCAAACCCGAAATCAAGGCCGCTGTGGAATTGATGTTCAAGGTGGACGTCAAGGCCGTTTCTGTACTCAACCAAAAAGGCAAGACCAAGCGTTTTGGCAAATCCACTGGCCGTCGGGACAACATCCGTAAAGCCTATGTGACGCTGAAGCCCGGTCAAGAGCTGAACATCGGTGGGGAGGCTGCGTAATCATGGCTGTCATTAAAATGAAACCCACCTCCCCCGGCATGCGCGGGATGGTGAAGATTTCCCGGGATCACCTGCACAAGGGTGAGCCTTACGCGCCGCTGCTGGAGCCACAATTCCAGAAGGCCGGCCGTAACAACAACGGGCACATCACGACGCGCCACAAAGGTGGCGGTCACAAGCACCACTACCGTGTGGTGGACTTCAAGCGCAACAAGGACGCCATTCCGGCCAAGGTCGAACGTATCGAGTACGACCCCAACCGCACGGCCCATATTGCGCTGATCTGCTACGCCGACGGCGAGCGCGCTTACATCATTGCCCCCCGCGGCCTTGAAGTTGGCGCCACGCTGATCAGCGGTGCCGAGGCTCCGATCCGCGTTGGCAACACCCTGCCGATCCGCAACATTCCGGTGGGCTCGACGATTCACTGCATCGAGATGCAAATTGGCAAGGGCGCGCAGATTGCACGTTCGGCCGGTACATCGGCGACGCTGCTGGCTCGCGAAGGCATCTACGCCCAAGTGCGCATGCGCTCCGGTGAAGTGCGCAAGATCCACGTTGAATGCCGCGCCACGATTGGCGAGGTCGCCAACGAAGAGCACAGCCTGCGCCGTTTGGGCAAGGCCGGTGTCAAGCGCTGGATGGGTATCCGCCCGACCGTTCGCGGTGTGGTGATGAACCCGGTCGATCACCCGCACGGTGGTGGCGAAGGCAAGACCGGCGAAGGCCGCCATCCTGTCGATCCATGGGGTAACCTGACCAAAGGCTACCGCACCCGCAACAACAAGCGCACGCAAGTGATGATTGTTTCGCGTCGCAAGAAGTAAGGCTAACCCATGACACGTTCACTCAAAAAAGGTCCCTTTGTCGACCAGCACCTGGTAGTCAAGGCTGATAAAGCCGTTACCAACAAAGACAAAAAGCCGATCAAGACCTGGTCGCGCCGCTCCATGATCCTGCCCGAGTTCATCGGCCTGACCATCGCCGTGCACAACGGCAAGCAGCACGTCCCTGTCTACATCACCGATCAAATGGTTGGCCACAAGCTGGGCGAGTTCGCACTCACCCGGACTTTCAAAGGTCATCCGGCTGACAAAAAAGTTGTGAGAAAGTAAGGAAAGACCATGGAAACACGTGCAACCCTCCGGGGCGTTCGTCTGTCGGTCGACAAGGGCCGTCTGGTCGCTGACCTGATCCGCGGCAAAAAAGTGGATCAGGCGCTCAACATCTTGAACTTCACGCAGAAAAAAGCTGCCGGAATCATCAAGAAGGTGGTCGAGTCGGCTATCGCCAACGCTGAACACAACGATGGCGCCGACATCGACGAGTTGAAGGTGAAAACCATCTACGTCGAACAAGGCACCACGCTCAAGCGTTTCTCGGCGCGCGCCAAGGGCCGCGGCAACCGTATCAGCAAGCCCACGTGCCATGTGTACGTTGTGGTTGGCAATTAAGAAGGCAGACAGGATATGGGACAAAAAATCAACCCAACCGGGTTCCGCCTTTCCATCAGCCGTAACTGGTCCAGCCGCTGGTACGCGAGCAACAAAGACTTCGCCGGCATGCTGGCCGAAGACATCAAGGTTCGCGAGTACCTGAAAGCCAAGCTGAAGAACGCTGCGGTGTCGCGCGTTCTCATCGAGCGCCCCGCCAAGAACGCCCGCATCACGATTTACTCGGCACGTCCGGGCGTTGTGATCGGCAAAAAAGGCGAGGACATCGAGAACCTCAAGAAAGAACTGAGCCGCCAGCTGGGCGTGCCGGTCGCCGTGAACATCGAAGAAGTTCGCAAGCCTGAAATTGATGCCAAGCTGATCGCAGACAGCATCACCCAGCAGCTTGAAAAACGCATCATGTTCCGCCGTGCGATGAAGCGCGCCATGCAAAACGCCATGCGTCTGGGTGCCCTGGGCATCAAGATCATGTCGTCCGGCCGCTTGAACGGCATTGAAATCGCTCGTTGCGAGTGGTACCGCGAAGGTCGCGTGCCCCTTCACACCCTGCGCGCCGACATCGACTACGGCACCTCTGAAGCCAAGACCACCTATGGTGTGATCGGCGTCAAGGTCTGGGTCTACAAGGGCGACACCCTGGGCCGCGGCGACTCGCCGGGCGCCCGTCTGGATGCCGCACCTTCGGATGAAGAACGCAAGCCTCGCGGCCCGCGTCGCGATGCACGTCCTGGTGACCGCACCGACCGTCCAGCTCCCCGTGGTGCCGCCCGTCCTGCGCGCGGCCCCGTCGGTGGCGTGAATACGGCCCCTGCGGACGGCAGCGACAAACCGGCCGAAGCTACCCCTGGTAGCGACGCCCCGAAAACCACCGTTAAGCGCGTCCGCAAAGCCGCGCCAGCTGCAGCAGCTGACGGTGCCAAGACCGAGTAATCGGTCTAACTACGGAGAATACAAATGCTGCAACCCGCTCGCAGAAAATATCGCAAAGAGCAAAAAGGCCGTAACACCGGCATCGCTACACGAGGCAACTCGGTGGCATTCGGTGATTTCGGTCTGAAGTGTACCGACCGCGGTCGCCTCACTGCTCGTCAAATCGAAGCCGCACGTCGTGCGATTTCCCGTCACGTCAAACGTGGCGGCCGTATCTGGATCCGTGTCTTCCCGGACAAGCCGATTTCCCAAAAGCCTGCTGAAGTGCGTATGGGTAACGGTAAAGGCAATCCCGAGTACTACGTGGCTGAAATCCAGCCCGGCAAGATCGTTTTTGAAATCGTCGGTGTGCCCGAAGAACTGGCTCGCGAAGCGTTCCGCCTGGCATCTGCCAAGCTGCCGCTGCGCACCACCTTCGTCAGCCGCATGATTGGCCAGTAAGGGGAAATGACAATGACCAAATCTACTGAACTGCGCAAAAAAGACGTTGCCGGCCTGCAAACCGAAGTCAAAGAGCTGCAAAAAGCCCACTTTGGCCTGCGCATGCAAAAAGCCACGCAACAACTCACCAACACCGCCACGCTGCGTTCTGCGCGCCGTGACATCGCTCGCGCCAAAACCATTCTGGCCGAGACCATCGTCAAGCAAGGAGCGAAATAATGACGGAAGCTAAAAAATCCCTCAAGCGCACCCTGGTTGGCCGTGTGGTCAGCGACAAGCGCGCGAAAACGGTGACGGTGCTGGTCGAGCGTCGCGTCAAGCACGAGCTGTACGGCAAGATCGTGTCCCTGTCGAGCAAGTACCACGCCCATGACGAAAAGGGCGAGTACAAGACGGGTGACCTGATCGAGATCACCGAAAGCCGCCCGATCTCCAAGACCAAGAACTGGGTTGTGACCAAGTTGCTTGAAAAGGCTGCTGTGGTCTGAACCTTCCGGGTTTGACCGCAAGTCATCAAAAACGGCCCACGCAGTGGGCCGTTTTTGTTTCTGCTTTCATCCGTCATCAGGGGCCACCCGTAGCATGCCGCGGGGCTTTCATCGGCCGGTAAACGACCTCGCCCAAATCGTTGAGAATGGCGGCTGTTCGTTTTCAACCCCCTCATTCAGGAGACACCATGATCAAAGTAGGCGACACCCTTCCGGCAGCCACGCTGATGGAATTTTCGGAAGTCGAGGGCAATGGCTGCAGCATCGGCCCCAATCCCGTCGAAGTGAGCAAGGCGGCGGCCGGCAAAACCATTGCGCTGTTTGGCCTGCCGGGCGCGTACACGCCGACCTGCTCCGCAAAGCATGTGCCGGGTTATGTCGAGAAATGCGACGAGCTCAAGGCTGCCGGTGTGGACGAGATCTGGTGCGTGAGTGTCAATGATGCTTTCGTGATGGGCGCCTGGGCGCGCGACCAGAAGACCGGTACCAAGGTCCGCATGCTGGCCGACGGCAGCGCCGACTTCGCCAAGGCCACGGGCCTGACACTGGACCTGACCGCACGCGGCATGGGCTTGCGCAGCAACCGTTATTCGATGCTGGTCAAAGACGGCAAAGTCGCCGCGCTGAACGTGGAAGGCCCCGGCAAGTTTGAAGTCAGCGACGCTGGCACCCTGCTGGCACAAGCCAAGGGCTGAGCCCCTGTCCGGACACGCCGGACTGTTTAGGCAGACAAGCCGCAGATCGCAGGATCTGCGGCTTTTTTGTGAGCAGCCGGCGGCGGGAGTTTTTGCTCAGATGCTATGAAAAAAGTAGCTGCTAACGCCCGTTAGATCAGGGCTAGAGCCTGATTTCACTACAAATCCACCTTCAGGTAGTGAGCGCCCGCTATCGGGTTGTGGTAGTAGGGCGGGATGTCCTTGAAGCCCAGATCTTCGTACAGCGCCCTTGCCGCCTCCATGTCGTTGAGGGTGTCGAGCAGGAGGCTGTGGTAACCCGCGATGCGCGCGGCATCCAGCACCGCTTCGACGAGTTGCCGTCCCAGCCCGAAGCGGCGAAAGCCCGGGCGCACATACAGCCGTTTCATCTCGCAGGCGTTGGGGTAGTCCACCGTCTCCAACGGGCGCATCGCGCAGCAGCCGGTAATCTCGCCATCCAGCAGGGCCAACAGCAGGCAGCCTTGGGGCGGCGCATAGTCGCCTGGCAGGCCGGCCAGCTCGGCCTCAAAGTTCTGGAAGCAGAGGTCGACGCCCAGCTGGTTGGCGTACTCCTGGAAAATCAGGCGTGTTGCCGCCAGCTGTTCCGGCGTGGCCGGGGTGATGAACTCGATAGTGGGAGAAGAAGCAGACATGGCGCGGTGAAGTCGAACCCAGTGTATCGGGATTTTTCTGCGCCCCGACCGGGACTTGCCCGGGTCTGCGTTACAGGCCGTGTCAGAACGCGGGTGCGCCCAGGCTGCTGATCCAGTAGACTCCGGCCGCGCAAACCAGCAGCACCCCCAGGGCCAGCAGCCGGGAGGCCGTGTCGTCACGCGAGGCGGGTACGGCTGTCACCAGCTCCTTGTCGCCATGCAGCATGGCGCCCACCAGATTGTGTTTGCGCCACAGGTAGAACACGATGGCCACGATGTGCAGCACCACCAGAGCCAGCAGAATCCACCTGCCGATGTTCTTGTGATAGTCGGTCGCCAGGCCGACGGTGGCGTTGGAGACAAACCGGGTCAGCGGACCCGCAAAGGCGATTTCGTCGTCGCTGAGCAAGCCGGTGCCGACCTGGGCCAGCAGGAAGCCCAGCATGGCGAAAACCGAACCGGCGCCGATGGGGCTGTGCCCGATGCCGTGTTCGGGCTTGCCTTTTCCCTTGAGGTAGTTGATCACGCTGGCCGGCGAATAAATGAACGCCCCAAAACGGGACCAGCGACCGCCCACCAGCCCCCAGACGATGCGAAACAGCAGCAGCGTCAGCACCGAGTACCCGAAGCGGAAGTGCCAGACCATGGTATTGCCGCCTATCGTGCCGGTGATCGCCAGCCCGACCACAGCCGCGACCAGTGCCCAGTGAAAAAGCCGTGTGGGCAGGTCCCAGACGCGTATTTTGTGGATGTGCTGGCTCATGCGTGACTCCTCTTGTTGTGTCTGCTGGTTGGGCCGTCATGCAGCCATGGTATGTTTCATGCGTCGGGTTCAGCGCCCGGCCGCTTTTCCTTGGTGCTTACCCTAGTCCTTTAGTTCCGGCGGAACTTTGCATCCGGGAAAGGGCTCCTTTGACTGGCAGTCTATCGGGAAGCACTGCCCCATCGCCAGAACATGTACAAAACCACGAGGAAAAATAAATGAAAGCTTTTGCCTGTATTGCAGCCGCTGCCACCCTGCTCGCCCTGGCCGCGCCGGCCTCTGCCCAGTTCGCCAAACCTGAAGACGCCATCAAGTACCGACAGAGCGCACTGTCCGTGATGGGCACGCATTTCAGCCGCGTCGGCGCTATGGCATCCGGCCGTGCACCTTACGACGCCAAAGTCGCCGCCGACAATGCCGAGATCGTGGCCGCCATGGCCAAACTTCCCTGGGCCGGCTTCGGCGCGGGCACGGACATGGGTGGCAACACCAAGGCCAAGCCCGAAATCTGGACCGAGCAGGCCAAGTTCAAGGAACACAGCGACAAGCTGCAGACGGAAACCACCAAGCTTGCTGCCGCCAGCAAGACCGGCAACCTCGACAGCCTGAAAACGGCTTTCGCCGCAACCGCCGATACCTGCAAGGCATGCCACGACGCGTTCCGGAACAAGTGATTGCGTGGCCTGCGGGCTAGCGTGATGCTGGATCAGCCCCTGCGGCCTGATCGAACAGAAAAAAAGGCCAGCCTCTTTGAAGAAGCTGGCCTTTTTCTTTGAGCGGAGCCCAGGATGGAGGCGGCTTGGCCCGCACCCTCACGCTGGGAATCGGGTGGTTCTGGGCGGCATCAGGGCCCACCCTCAATGATCCAGCGTATCAGTCGTTGCGCGTTTTCCTGGCTTAAGCGCTCATGGGCATCGATGTGGCCGAAGAAGGTGCCTTGGCGCAGCTTCTCGACCAGAGCGCTCTCAGCGCCGGCGTTATTGCGATGCATGGCGTAACGCGAGCTCAGCTCGGCGAAGGTCGGGGCATTCTTTTTGGGTGGATTGCCATGGCATTTGTAGCAGCCCTTGTCCAGCGCCAGCTGCGAACTGGCGAAAGCGATGCCAGGCGGCAGCATGACCGCGGCGCCCAGCCCCAAGGCCGCCAACGCGGTACGCTGCAGTGCGCCCCATAGCTTGGTGCCGGATGCCATGCCAGTCCGGTGTTCAGGTTTCGGCCAGCAGCTTCTCGATCAGCTGGTGCAGGGCCGCAAAGTCCGGCTCGCCGACGTACTGCTTGACGATTTCGCCGCGTTTGTTGACCACATAGGTGGTCGGTGTGAGTTGCACATCACCCCAGGCCTTGGCCACCGCGCCGGTGTTGTCGATAGCCACCTTGAACGGCAGTTTGCGCGTTTCGGCGTAGTTGACGACGTAACTCGGCGGGTCGTAACTCATGGCTACGGCCAGCGTGTCATAACCCTGGCTCTGGTACTTGTTGTAGGTGGAGATGATCTTGGGCATTTCTGCCACGCAGGTCACGCAGCTGGTGGCCCAGAAGTTGACCAGGGTGACCTTGCCCTTGAGGTCCGCCGTCGTCTTCTTGCTGCCGTCGAGCAGCACAAAAGTCGACTCTGGGGCCAGCTGCGCGCCGCCACAGCCGGCCAGGCCGGCAAGGGTGCCCAGCACCAGCGCCGAGGCGAGGGCGATGCGGCATACTGCGCTTGAAACTGAACTCATCGGAAGGGGCCTCGTCATGCAACATCGCAATTTTAACCAGGCCAGCCTCAGTGCACTCGGCATGCTGATTCTGACCACCTACCAGCAGGCGCAGGCCCTGTCGCTGGGGGAGCTGAGCAGCGCAGAAGCGTCCAGCGGCCTGAAAACCGCCCTCGAAAAAGGCGCCTTGGCGGCCGTGGCCCTGCTGGGCAAGACAGATGGATTCCTCGGCAACCCGAAAGTTCGCATTCCTTTGCCCGGTTACCTTGAAGACGCGTCGAAACTTTGCGCGGCAACATGTACCTGAACTTTGATGTGAAAAAGGTCTATATCCGCACGGACGGTCGGCGGGTGGCGTCAGTTTGAGAAAATTCAAGATCGACCCGCTCCTGTTCGGCGTGGGCCTTGGCTGGCGCTTCTAGGTTTCCCGGCCAGGACCCGAACCCGCGGGCAGCCCGCCCGCAGGCAAAGCAGCGACTGCCGCTCTGGCAGTCGCTGGCCCTTTTGCCATCACGCCCGTGACCGAACGCCTGCCGGCCGCGCAAAATGCGTCGGCCGCGTCTTTATACATAAAAGTGGCCTATAGCCTAATGGATGCGGGCGAGAGCAGCTATCAAAATAGGAGCAACTGCGGGCTCCGCCCACTCCCGCGGGGTCACTCAGTTGGGGTCCGACAGCGAGTTCACAAACGCAGTCTTGGCGTTGGTGTAGGCCTCGCGGTCGGTCGGGTGCCGGACCGCCAGCTCGGCCTTGAGGGCGGCATAACGCGCCGCAAGCACGGGGCTGGCGCGCAGCGCATCGCGAAAGTGCAAATGCCGGGTCCACACCGGACCGCCGTGCACAACAATGTGCAGGTGGTGCGTGCGGTGTCCGTCGGCCCAGCGCATGAACCACTGGCGGTCCGTCAGCGTGGCGTTGAATTCTGCCGACGTGGTGTAGCCCGCCTCACGCAGCGGTTCGGTCAGCGATCTGGCCATGGCCATCGTTTCGACACCTGCCAGCAGGTCCACAATGGGCTTGGCCACCAGCCCGGGGACGGCTGTGCTTCCGATGTGTTCGATGTCGACAAAAATGAGCGGAAACAGCGCCAGCAGCCGGTCCCGCTCGGCCACGAACCTGTCCGGCCAGCGGTCGTCATAGGCCTGCAAAGCCACTTCTTCGTGGATGGCCGCGTTCAGGGAGTCGGCGTTGTTCATGGGGCGCCTCGCCGCTTACGCCAGCGTAGGCAGCACCAGCCCGCCTGCCAGCGCGGCTGAGGAGTGGCGCCTGCGCAAAGGCATCATGCCGCGCAGTCCAGAAGAATACGGGTCAAGCCGGCGGGCTCGCTGATCATCGGGTCGTGGCCGGTCTTGAGTTCCACGATCTTGGAGTTGGGCAACCAGGCGCCGTCCCAGAACTTGGCATCCTTCACGCGCAGGCGGCTGGGCTCGATGGTGGCCAGGGCCGGTTGTGTGCAATTGACGAAAGTGCGCGGGATGGCGGCGACACGTTGCACGTCAAAGTCCAGCGGCGCCTGGTAGGTGTTACCGGGGTGCGGCGTTTGCCGGCGCTTGACCCAGGCGTAGTCGGCGTCATGCAGACCGAACACCTCGGGGTCGGGCGGCGGAAAGCTGAAACGCGTCGAGGCCTGGGCGGCCGTCAGGCGCTGCTGCTGCGTCGCCGCCGACTGCGTGCTGCTCCAGCTTTCGCCGGGCTTGGGCACCACCGCATCGACGTAGACCAGGTGCTTCAGGTGTTTGCCGAGACGGTCGGCCACGGCCGTGCCTATCATGCCGGCGTAGGAATGCACCGCCAGAATGACGTCGTGCAGCTCTTCCACCTCGATGGCGCTGATCACGTCGTCGATGTGCGTGTCCAGCGTGATGCTGGGCGCCAGCAGGTGCGCGCGTTCGCCCAGGCCGGTCAGCGTGACCGCATGCACGCGGTGGCCCTGCTGCTGCAGCGCCAACGTGACCCGCTGCCAGCACCAGCCGCCGTGCCAGGCGCCATGAACCAGAACAAAATTGGCCATCAGATCACCTCTTTGTGTTTCAGGTCAGACAGTTGCGCGTCGGAGTAGCTCAACACGCTGCGCAAGACTTCCTCGGTGTGCTGGCCCAGCATGGGCGGCGGCAAGTCGGTGCGTACCGGTGTAACACTGAGTTTGATCGGGCTGGACACCAACCGCAAGTGATTTTTTAACGGGTGCTGCCACTGCGTGATCATGTGCCGCGCATCTATTTGCGGATCGTCAAACACCTCGGCCAGGTTGTTGATGGCGCCGCAAGGCACCTTGGCCGCTTCCAGCGCCGCCAGCCAGTCCGCCTTGCTGCGCGTTTTCATCACGGTTTCAAGAATCGGCACCAACTGCGCGCGGTTGAGAACGCGGTCGCGGTTCCTGGCGAACAGCGGGTTGGTCGCCAGCTCCGGGATGTTCGCCACCGTGCAGAACTTCGCATACTGGCTGTCATTGCCGACGGCCAGAATCAAATGATCCTTCGTGCCGTCCGCAGCGGGCGCGACCTCGAACACCTGGTAGGGCACGATGTTCTGGTGCGCATTGCCCGCGCGTCCCGGCACCTTGCCGCTGACCAGGTAGTTGGCGCCCAGGTTCGCCAACATGGCCACCTGCGTGTCCAGCAGCGCCATGTCCACCTGCTGGCCCTCGCCGGTTTTTTCGGCATGGCGCAGCGCGGCGAGAATGGCGACGGTCGCGTACATGCCGGTCATCAGGTCCGACACCGCCACACCCACCTTCTGCGGCCCACCGCCCAAATCGTCACGCTCACCCGTCACACTCATGAGCCCGCCCATGCCCTGTATCGCGTAGTCGTACCCCGCGCGTTCGGCATACGGCCCGGTCTGGCCGAAGCCGGTGACCGAGCAGTACACCAGCCGCGGGTTGATGGCTTTGAGCGAGGCATAGTCCAGCCCATACCGCGCCATGTCGCCCACCTTGAAGTTCTCCACAAACACATCGCAATGCGCCACCAGCGCACGGATCAGCGCCTGGCCCTCGGGCTTGGCAATGTCGCAGGTGAGCGACCGCTTGTTGCGGTTCGTACCCAGGTAATAAGCCGCCTCGGCCGTGTCGGCCCCCGCACTGTCCTGCAAAAACGGCGGGCCCCAGGTGCGCGTGTCGTCACCGGTGCCGGGCCGTTCGATCTTGATCACGTCGGCGCCCAGGTCGGCCAACGTCTGGGTACACCAGGGGCCCGCGAGCACGCGGGAGAGGTCGAGAATGCGGATGCCGTCTAGGGAGTTCATGGGGGAATTTTGCCCTTTGGCTTGGTAGTAGTCCGGCTGAAAAAAGATCGTGGGCTTATCGCCGACGCCGTCTGTCTGGTCTCACGGACGCTGCTTCGGCTGCCTTGTAAATGGCGTCTGCGTTTTCCGCCAGCGCATGGCTCAGCTTGAACGCCGGGGCAACATATTTAATTGCATCAGCATCAACATTCACTGCATACATTCGTTTTGCCCACTCGCTTGCAACCAAGGCCGCAGTCCGACCAAGCCAAGCCGCCGCGCTTTCCATATCCAGCCCGAAGTGGCTCGCTGATCGCAGCAGGCGCTCCGGAGTGCATTCACGACTTCCGTACTCGTCGCACGCAAGGCTCAGTAGCCCTGCCGTCTTTGGCTGCGGCGTAATATCGAACGCAGGAGACAGGCGCCAGATTCCTTTGGAAAAAATGAATGCGTGATTGCGCGGGTGATCGTCCGTATTGCCGACCAAAGCGTTGAACGTCATCCTGCGCCACAGTTCATGAAGGTCGCCGACGTGTGCGGACTTTGTTTGCCAGCGCCGAAGCATATCTGCGATCACCAGGTAAGAGCGACGCGGGTTATCATGATCGCCTGATCCATCCAGACCAAGAATGGTGTGCGCGCTGGCGTAGTGCATCCGCGTGGGTTTGAATGGACTGCCCCCGCGATCAAATCGCTCGATCAAATAGACCTTTCGCTTTCCGTCGCCCAAGAGCTGAATTTGGGGAACAGAAAGGCCAGCTTCCCGGGCGAGATCCATCACCACGAATTCTTTTGCCGGCAGATGAGGGACATCGCCTCGGTCTTGCATCTTTGCCAGCCATAGACGCTCGCCATCCTGAACGGTCACTTTTGGCCTTTCTCCTCCAGCACTGGTCGATTCGTCTTCAAGCAGTCGTCGAATAGCCTGACTTGCCGGCGCGGTGTCCTCCAGCTCTTCGACCACATCCATCAGATCTTTGATCGCGGGGGGGTGCCATGTGTCAATTTTTCGGCCGATATCGGCGCAGACCTCTATGGCTCCGGCGCCATCAGCCAAGCCGGCCTGCAATAGCTCCAGGACGTTCAGTTCCCGTTTTGCCACTGCTTTCAAGCGGTCAGCGCCGTAGCCCGCAGGTGCAGCATCCAGAATCACGCCTGGGATACCACCGTTAGATTGAAAAGACTTACCTTTGATGCGCTTGGTAAATGGCAGCGCAACAGGATCCAATGGGACGGCGTGGGGCGTTTCCATGTACGCAGGCTCGTACCTTACGACACCTCGATCCTGTTCAAGCTCGAAATCACCGGTGAGCGTAGGCTCCGTGGCATCAGGTAGCCAAGTCCAGATAGGTGTCGAAGCCATGATCAGCCTACGCCCTCTTGGGTAGTTTGCGGATGGCTTGCTCAGTGAACTGAGGATCCTTGTGCGGGTCGAAGACCTGATCAAGCTGCCCCAGAAGCCCCAATGTCTCCATCACCTTGGCTAGGGAGCCCAAGCTCACCCCCGGTTTTCCCGCTTCAAGGTCTACAACCGTACTCAGACCGAGGTCCGCAGCGCGAGCGAGATCCGTCTGCGTCATTTCGCGGACGCGCCTCGCCTGCGAAATGCGCGAACCCAACGCATAGAGCGCTATCTTCGGTAAAACAGGAAATGGATTCAACTTTGACACGCTAAGTTTTATTCCTAAAAGAATAATTGTATCCGGATAATTGTTCTTAAAGCAACATTATTCAGATTTTGATACCAAGCCTCGACCCTTGCGACTCTCAACCTGTCACCCTAGTATTTTCCAATTCAGGTATGAGCCTGAAGGGCGGTTGATGCGGCGATCTG
>NZ_JAQSDN010000059.1 GCF_029945925.1 Polaromonas sp.
AGCCCGCTGCACCGGCCGGCGAATTGGCTGCGGCCGGTGGCAGTTGGGAAACGTTTTGAGAATGGTGATGAGGGGTGCCCCGGTCTGCAGGTGTGTTGCCGCTTTGTCGGCTGATACATCGACTTGGCATCAAACCGTATAGGAGTTTGCATGCCTGCGAGAAACCTGCGCCACGATCGAACCGAACTGCCTCTGGATGTTCGTTTTCGTCCGGTGATTCAAGACGGACGTAAATCCCTGTTCGTGCTGGCGCAGGTTCACTCTGCGGAGCAGGGAATCGATGCCCTTCCCGGGTCGCAGGCCGTTTCGCCCCCCCCCGTAGCAGCCCTGCCGCTGCAGGACAGCTTGTTCCGGACGTTGACCGAGGAGGCGCCCCAGGTGATCTGGTATGCCAATGTGCAGGGCGGCCTGGTCTATGCCAACCGCAAGTGGTACGCCCTCGTCGGCGGCAAGCCGGAAGACTGGATGGGCAGCAAGTGGCTTCAGGCTGTGCATCCGCAGGACCGGGAAGACCTGCTGGAGGCATGGCAGCGCGCACTTCGAAAGCTCGAGAATTATTCCGGCGTGCGGCGCATCCTGTCCCGGGACGGGAGTTACCACACGATGTCGTACAAGGCCAGGCCGGTACTCAGTGAAAAGGGCGATGTGGCATTCTGGGTAGGCATCGATACGGACATCAGCGAGATCAAGGCGACGGAGGCAGCATTGCTTCAGTCCAACGAGGAACTGGCTGCCTTCTCCTATTCGGTCTCCCATGACCTGCGTTCGCCACTGAGCGCCATAGACGGCTTCAGCCGTTTGCTAGCCAGACATCTGGGCCCGCAGGCCAGTGACACAGCGCAGCATTACCTTGCCAGAATTGAAGCGGGGGTAGGCCAGATGGGGCGGCTGATCGAAGACCTCCTGTCACTGGCCCAGGTTTCCCGTACCGAATTTCGCAACGAAATCGTTGATCTGAGCCAGTTGGCTACTCAGGTGCTGGAGCGGTACATTGGGAACACGAACGGGCGAGAGGTGTCTGCGACCATCGCGCCTGGCCTCCAGGCCCTCGGTGACGTCCGGCTGATTCGGGTGGTGCTGGAAAACCTGCTTGGAAACGCGTGGAAGTTCACGTCACAGCGGGTCTCCACCATCATTTCCGTCGGCCAGCTCGCCGATGCCGAGGAAGAACCGATCTTTTTTGTACGCGACAATGGCGCCGGCTTCGACATGGCATATGCCGACAAGCTGTTCAAGACCTTCCAGCGTCTGCATTCAAGCACAGAGTTCCCGGGTACCGGTGTGGGCCTGGCGACGGTGCACCGTATCGTGACCCGACATGGCGGCGAAGTCTGGGCTGATTCGGAGCCGGACAAAGGTGCCACATTTTTCTTCACGCTGCCCAACCGTTAAGCACTACGTCGTACGACGCGGTCCCGGAAATCCGCCAATGGTGAGCCTCGGTCATCCGGTCGGCAGGAGGAACCGGTGGCGCTGCCACATGGGCCGCCGGGCTTGTCCAGGGGTGGTGAATAGGCGCCGTAGCGCCTGGGCATGGCGGGCTGAAAATGCCCGCGCAGTCAGGAAGGGCCTGTCTCAGCCGACTGCAAGCCGGCTGCCGCTGCTGGAGCCTGCCTTGTGCGCGCCATCCGGCCCATACAGCGGCTGGCCGCTGGCTTTCAGGAAATTGATGGACTGCCGTGTGTAGTCCAGATGGGTGTGGATCATCACCCCATTTCGGTGATTGCATTCGTGAGCCTGTTCAGCCACCGCCAGCAGCCTGCTCCATGCTGTTTGAAGTGCTTCTCCCCCGGCCGTTGCAGCGGCATCACAACCACTGCGTCCTGGGGCGTAGCCCAGCGCCTGCTGCTCCATCTCACGCTGGCGACCGATCAGGGCGATCTGGTCGGCCAGTTGTGACTTGCGCTCGGCAAGACCGGGTAGACGTTTGAATCCGCCATGGGTCATGGCGTCAGATTCCTGGGCGAGCAATTCGAGAAATTCGCCGATGGCGGAATGTTCGCGAACGAGAAGGTCGACCAGCGGGGCGCTCATGGCGCTTTTTCTCCCAGGAGATCACGCACCGACCGGAGCAGGCCGTCGGCTATTTTGGCGGTGTCCACATGGTAGCGGCCGGCACTGATGTCTTCTCGGATTTTGCCCACGCGGGCCGCGTCGAAGTCTCCGTTGGTCGAGGGCAGCAACGGCGTCGCTGCGGCCGGACGGGTCTGGGCCGCCTCTGCCGCCATGCCTGACACCGCACGGTTCGGCTTGACGCCGTCTCTTGCGGGCACAGCCGGGGAGTCGGCTGCATTTTTCAGGAAAGTGACGTTTTGATTGATTTTCATGATGTTTTCCTCAGGGGATCTCACCGGTATAACGGCAGATCATCCCGAAACTTGAGGGGATGACGGCAATTTAACAGGATCAATGGGTTCGTTCCACCATTCCGTCCGGGCCGACGATGCCGCTAATCAGCGTGCCGCCCAGCATTTTGACCTGAATCAAGGCGCCCACGGCTGCACTGGTCATGGCTTTTCCCTCGGCACTCACCACAAAGCCTGTTCCCTGGGTGCGTACGCGAATGGTTTGCCCCCTTTGTACTGCTACCGTGTCTCGCAGCAACTCCCGCCGCAGCGGTGCACCCGATGCGATCTGGTTCAGGGCGGTTGCGCCGTTGAATTGCGCCGGGTCGACGATCACGCTGCGGGGAAGGGTGGTCAGGTCGCCTTCGCGTGCAGTGGCATCGGCGAGTGTCAAGGCCTGGCCGGCAAGGATGGGTCGAGCGGCGACATAGTAGACGGACCGGACCGCGATGTAGACCGGTACAAAGCGGGTCCATGGCTGATCCGAATGGCATCGCACCCCGACCGACAGGCGTCCCCACAAGCGGGCACCACCGGGCAGGAAGGGCTCCGGTGATTCACATGCCGGCAGTGCACCCGAGATAGGCGTATTGATGGTGATGCCTACCTTGCCGGGCAGACCGACTGCCTGACGCAACAGAAATTGCTCGATCACGGGGCGTGCGCTGCCCGACAGGGGCACTGGCTGCGATGTCGCGCTGCGGGCCTGCAGGGACAGGCTGGCAAGGATGGCAAGTCCAAGCGCCAAAACTTTGTACATGGGCATCTTCATGAAATCCCTCACTGGATTGGCGTCAGATCGCCTACACGCATCAATGGGCACCCGAGCGCTCGGAGCGCGGGCGGTTGCAGGAATTCTAGGAGCCCGCGCAACAGGGCCAAGGGTTGAATTGCGCCGCAATTCGGATGCTGTTTGGCCGATTGAATTTCCCCGCCAAAGGATGCAATTCATAAAGCCGGAACGTCGATAGCCGACGCCACCGGAAGTATTGAACTGAACCTTGAAACGCCGTCTGTTCGGGTGATTGCGCAAGCAGGGTCTCCCTACAATTATTTTCATCAAAGCAGCTGCGCCGTCAGAGGCATCACTTGAAACGAGGGAAAAAATGATCGACAAACTGGATTCAGCACTGCGCTTCCATCAGGAGGCGCTCAGCCTGCGGGCGCGGCGCCAGGAAGTGCTGTCGTCCAATGTCGCGAACGCTGATACGCCCAATTTCAAGGCGCGTGATTTCGACTTCGGGAGCAAGCTGACGGAGGCGGTTGAGCGCGGCAGGCAGTCCCTGTCCATGTCGATGTCCACCACATCGTCCCGTCATCTGTCCGGTGAAGCGCACGCGGCAGGCGAGAGTGATTTGATGTACCGCACGCCCAATCAATCAAGCCTCGATGGCAACACCGTCGAGATGGATGTCGAGAGGGTCAATTTTGCCGACAACGCCATGCGTTACGAAGCCAACCTGACGATTCTGAGCTCCAAAATCAAATCGCTGTTGTCAGCGGTTCAGTAACAACCAGGCGGAGTCTGTTCATGCCGTTTTCAAACCGTTCGCTCAGCATTTTCGATATCGCCGGCTCGGCCATGACTGCCCAATCGCAGCGCATGAACACCACCGCCAGCAACATGGCCAACGCGGACAGCGTTGCCGGACCGGATGGCCAGCCTTACCGCGCGCGCCAGGTGGTGTTCGAAATGTCGCCTGGGGCTGGCCAGGGCATAGGCGGTGTCAGGGTGGCGCGCGTCATCGAAGATCCATCGCCGTTGCGCATGGTGCATGACCCCAGGAATCCGCATGCGAACGCCGAAGGTTACGTGGCCATGCCCAACGTCAATGTGGTCGAGGAAATGGTCAACATGATTTCGGCTTCGCGCTCCTACCAGGCCAATGTCGAGGTTCTCAATACGGCCAAGACATTGATGCTCAAAACACTGACGGTGGGTCAGTAAGGCCGTCGGCGGCCGCCATTTCCATTTCCGGAGAATTTCTTATGACTGCTTCTGCAATCACCCCAATCGACGGCGCCAGCGCGGCCGGCGCGCTGTCATCCAAGACGGTTTCAAGCGCCGATGGAGAGCAGCGTTTTCTCAAGCTGCTTGTCACGCAGCTGAACAACCAGGACCCCCTGAATCCTCTGGACAACGCCGAGCTGACCTCGCAGCTGGCACAGATGAGCACGGTCAGCGGAATTGAAAAGCTCAATACGGCCTTCCAGTCCCTGCTGGCCCAAAGCGGCTCCAGCCAGGTCCTGCAGTCGGCCTCCCTGATCGGCCGTGCCGTGCTCGTTTCCGGAAACGGGCTGGCGCTGGAACAGGGCGCTGCTGTGCCGTTTGCCGTTGAGCTGCCGCAGGGGGCTGATTCGGTGAAAGTCACCGTCACCGATGCGGCCGGCAACACCGTTCGCAGTTTGGATCTGGGTGCCTTGCCGCAAGGGGTCAAGACACTCTCCTGGGACGGCAAGTCAGATGGTGGAGTGCAGTTGGCAGATGGTGCCTACACCGTCAACGTGGCGGCGTACTCCGGGGACTCCAGGGTGACAGGGATTGCGCTGACCTATGCCGGCGTGGCCAGCGTGTCGCAGGGCGGCAATGGCGTAGCGCTTGACCTGGGGGCGGGTCGCAAGGCTGCGCTCAGTGAAGTTCGCCTGATTCTCTGAGCCTGACCGACTCGCGGCAGTCTCGATTTACAAGTCAATTCAACAGAAGGAAATACCATGGGTTTCGCACAAGGTGTAAGCGCTCTGAACGCCTCCGCAGCCAATCTCGACGTCATCGGCAACAACATTGCCAATGCCGGAACGATAGGCTTCAAATCCGGAGGCGTGCAGTTTGCGGATGTATATGCAGGCTCGAAGATCGGTCTGGGTACCCAGGTAGCCAGCGTTGCGCAGAATTTCACGGCCGGCTCGGTGCAAACCAGTTCCCGGGCCCTGGATGTAGCCATCAGTGATGGCGACGGGTTTTTCCGGCTCGCGAGTCCGGAAGGCGAGATAGCCTATTCGCGCAACGGCCAGTTCGACATGGACAAGAATGGCTACATTGTCAACACGGCCGGTTTGCAGCTTACCGGTTATGCCGTGGGGGCCAATGGCAACCTTGCGGGCGGCACTCCGGCGCCCCTGCAAATGCCAACAGCCGCCATGGCACCGCAGGCGACCGGGACCGCGACGGGGATCACCGCACAGTTCAATCTGGATTCGCGCAGCACAGCGCCGACGGCTGCATTCGACGCCACGGATTCAAGCACCTACAACTATGCCAATTCGGTGACGATTTATGACTCGCTGGGGAATCCCCATGAATTGGCCACCTTCTTTGCAAAACAAGCTGCTCCGGTCAATACCTGGAATGTTCATGCGACCGTCGACGGGAAGCCGCTGGATAACGGTGGTGTGCTGCCGGCTGTGGCCAACGGCACGGCGATCGGCAGCCTGACCTTTGACAGCAACGGCATTCTGGATACCGCCATCGTGGGTAACGGTGTTCTGGGTTTCAAGACGCCCGGCTTTACCCTGGGCAATGGTTCGGCGCCGATGACGTTCGATATGAACGTCGCGGGCACCACCCAGTTCGGCAACGCCAATGATGTCAGAAAGTTGACGCAGGACGGTTATGCGTCTGGCACGCTGACCTCCCTGGCCATTGAGCCGAATGGAACCATTACCGGAAAATACAGCAACGAGCAGTCCAATACGCTTGGGCAGATCGTTCTGTCTTCCTTTGTGAATCCGAACGGACTGCAGTCCAAGGGTGACAACGTCTGGGCCGAAACCGCTGCCTCAGGCCAGCCGTTGACGGGCACACCGGGCGCCGGTACCAAGCTGGGCGCCCTGGTTGCGGGGGCCCTGGAAGGCTCCAATGTGGACCTGACCTCCGAACTGGTCAACCTGATCATTGCCCAGCGCACTTACCAGGCCAATGCCCAGACCGTCAAGACGCAAGACCAGGTGATGCAGACCCTGATGAACATGCGTTGATGACCCCGTGACCGCCGGCAAGGCGGTTTCTGGCGTCAACCAAATCAGGACAACCAAGGAAGCAATATGGACCGGATGATCTATGTCGGCATGACAGGTGCCAAGCAGGCCATGGAGCAGCAGGCTGCGGTGGCCAACAACATGGCCAATGTGTCGACGCCCGGTTTCCGCGCGCAGATCAACAACTACCGTGCGGTCCCTGTGGTCGGCGACGAGATGGCGACCCGTGCCATGGTGGTTGCCACGACCCCTGGCGCCGACATGCGTTCGGGGCCGCTGATGCAAACAGGCCGTCCACTGGACGTTGCCATACGCGGCGATGGCTGGCTGACCGTGCAGACGCCGGACGGCGGCGAAGCTTACACCCGCGTCGGCAATCTTCAGGTGGGTGCCGACGGGCAGTTGATGACCATGGATGCCAGACCGGTGTTGGGAGAGTCCGGACCGATGGTTGTGCCTCCAGGCTCGTCGCTGGTGGTGGCCGACGACGGCGTGGTGACAGCGCTGGGTGCCGGTGATCCGGCCGTGGGTGCCGCGGAAGTGGGGCGCCTGAAGCTGGTCAACCCGGCCGTTGATGAGCTGGTGCGTGGCGACGATGGCCTGTTTCGCATGCAGGCCGGCACGGCCGCCCCGCAGGCCGACCCCGGCGTGCGTTTGCTGTCCGGCACGCTGGAGGGAAGCAATGTCAATGCAGTGGAGGCCATGGTCGACATGATTGCCAATGCACGACGCTTTGAGATGCAAATGAAGACGCTGCAGACGGCCGAAAGCAACGACCAGCAGGCCAACAAGCTGCTGGGCAACGGCTGATTCGCCGTCCACCCCTTGCCAACCGATCCGACATGAACACGGCCCCGGCCATCCCCCAGGAGTTTTTCCCATGATTCGTTCCCTTTCCATTGCCAAAACCGGTCTTGATGCCCAGCAGATGCAGCTCGATGTTGTTGCCAACAACCTGGCCAACGTGGGCACCACGGGTTTCAAACGCAGCCGCGCCGTGTTTGAAGACCTGATGTACCAGAACCTGCGCCAGACCGGCGGCCAGACCTCGGACCAGACCCGCATGCCCTCAGGCCTGCAACTGGGTACAGGCGTTCGGGTGGTGGCCACAGAGCGTATTCATACCCAAGGCAACCCGACGAAGACCGAAAACCCGAAAGATGTGGCCATCAATGGTGATGGCTTCTTTCAGGTGTTGATGCCGGACGGCACCACCGCCTACACGCGCGACGGTTCATTTCAGTCCGACCAGAGTGGGCAACTGGTCACAGCCAGCGGCTTTCCCGTGCAGCCGGCCATTACCCTGCCGCAGAACACCACCAGCATGACCATTGGTCGCGATGGCACGGTGTCGGTCACCCAGGCCGGCAGTACGGCCAACGTGCAGATTGGCCAGATCCAGCTGGCGACCTTTCTCAACGCCGCGGGTCTGCAAAGCAAGGGTGAGAACCTGTATGTGGCGACGGATGCCTCTGGTGGGGCCAACGAAACCGCGCCGGGCCAGAATGGCGCCGGCATTCTCAACCAGGGCTATGTGGAATCGTCGAACGTCAACGTCGTCGAGGAGCTGGTCAACATGATCCAGACCCAGCGTGCGTATGAAATCAACAGCAAGGCTGTCCAGACCTCCGACCAGATGCTCGCGCGCCTGGCGCAGCTGTAATGCTCGGGTTGCCGCAGAGCTGCTGGCGCACAGGCGGCTGGACATTGGCCATCGCCGGGCTGCTGGGCGGCTGTGCACAGATCCCGCGCGAACCGCTGGTGCATCAGCCCATGAGCTCGCGTGCCGATGCGCAGGCGCGCCCCGCTGCGCCGGCTCATGGCGCGATCTACCGGACTGGCTTTGGCGCGCAGGCCCTGTTTGAAGACAGGCGGCCGCGTTACGTGGGCGACATCCTGACCATCCTGGTCAGCGAAAACGTCAATGCGAGCAAGAACTCGGCGGCCAATGCCAGCCGCAGCGGAAGTGCCAGCACCGAGCTGAGCCTGATTCCGAAAATTTTCAGCGGTCTGATCTCCAGCGCGCAGGACGCAACTGCAGGCGGGAAAAATATATTGAGTGCCAAGGGCGGGGCCAATGCCACGAACACATTCAACGGCGTGATCACGGTCACGGTTATTGAAGTTCTCCCCAATGGCAACCTGATTGTCAGCGGGGAAAAGCAGATGCTGATCAACCAGGGCACGGAGTTCATCCGTTTCTCCGGCGTGGTCAACCCGCGCACCGTCAGCGCGAACAACACCGTCCCTTCCACCCAGGTCGCCGACGCGCGCATGGAATACAGCGCCAAAGGGTATATCGACGAAGCACAGACCATGGGCTGGCTCCAGCGCATCTTCCTCAACGTGCTGCCGTTCTGATCATGAACACGACATCCACTTCGCTTCAACCTCAGGGAAGAATGCGCACGGCGCTGACTTTTTGTCTGAAACTTTGCCTGCTTCTGCCTGCCCTGGTTGGGCTGCCATCGCAGGCGGAGCGCCTGAAGGATCTCGCGAGTATTCAAGGGGTGCGCGACAACCCGCTGATCGGTTACGGCCTGATGGTCGGCCTCGACGGCAGCGGCGACCAGACCATGCAGACACCGTTCACCACGCAAAGCCTGAACAACATGCTGGGCCAGCTGGGCGTGACCGTGCCGCCCGGTACCAACATGCAGCTCAAAAACGTGGCCGCCGTGATGGTGACCGCCGTGTTGCCGCCGTTCGCGCGGCCCGGCCAGACCATAGACATCACCGTGTCCTCTCTTGGCAATGCCAAAAGCCTGCGCGGCGGCACCTTGTTGATGACGCCCCTCAAAGGCTCCGACGGCCAGGTGTATGCGCTGGCCCAGGGCAACATGGTCATAGGCGGCGTGGGCGCCGCGGCGGCCGGCGCATCGGTCAAGATCAACCAGCTCAGCTCCGGGCGCATTCCTGCCGGCGCCATGGTGGAGCGCGCGGTGGAGTCCGCGCTGGCTGGTGACGGCACCGTCATTCTCGAACTCAACCGCAGCGACTTCAGCACCGCCCAAAACGCGGTGGAAGCCATCAACCGCAGTTTTGGTCCCGGCACCGCCACGGCGCTGGACGCCCGGGTGATTCAGGTCAGCGCACCGGCCCGTCCGGAAGACCGCGTCGGCTTTCTGGCCCGCATCGAAAACATCGACGTCGCGCCGGCGCAGTCCGTCGCCAAGGTGGTCATCAATGCGCGCACCGGTTCGGTCGTGATGAATCAGAACGTCAGGCTCAACGACTGCGCCGTGGCGCACGGCAATCTGTCGGTGGTGATCAATACCCAGCCGGTCATCAGCCAGCCCAATGCCCTGGCCGGCGGCAAAACGGTCGTGGCCCAGCAGGCGCAGATCGAGGTCAATCAGGCCGGCGGCGCGCTACAGGTTGTGCGGGGCGGTGCGTCCCTGGCCGAGGTGATTAAGGGGCTCAACGCCCTGGGCGCCAACCCCCAGGATCTGGTGTCGATTCTTCAGGCCATGAAGGCCGTAGGCGCCTTGCGCGCCGAACTCGAAATTATCTGAGGTTGACATGAACAGCGCCGGTTTTGCCAACCTCAACAGCATGAATTCCCCTGCAGCAGGCGTGCTCGACCAGCGTTTGTCGCTGGATGTGCAGGGGGTTGATGCCTTGCGGCGCACGGTGCGCAGTTCACCGCAGGAAGGCATGAAACAGGCCTCCAAGCAATTTGAAGTGATGTTCATGCAGATGGTGCTCAAGAGCATGCGCGAAGCCACGCCGTCTGACGGCATGTTTGGCAGCCAGCAGGAAAAGATGTACACATCAATGCTGGATCAGCAACTGGCACAAAACCTGTCCGGCCGGGGGCTGGGCCTGGCCGAGGCCATGTTTGCGCAGCTCAACCGGACGGCCGGCGGGGCTGATGTGCCGCCCGCCGCATTGCCCGCCGACAAGCAGCCCGGTATGCCTGGCACCGCGGTGTCCAGGGCGCCGCAGCCTGTTGCTTCGAACGTCGCACCGGTCGTCCGGACACCGGACCTTTCCCTGTACGAGACCGCCACGGCGCAGGCGACCTTGAGCAGGAGTGCCTTGCCGCAAGCGCACGTTGAGCAATTTGTATCGCGCATGCTGCCTGCGGCGCAGCGTGCCAGCGAGGCGACGGGTGTTCCGGCGCAACTGATCATGGCGCAGGCAGCGCTGGAGTCCGGCTGGGGACGCCGCGAGATCCGCGCGGAGGACGGCCAGACCAGCTACAACGTGTTTGGCATCAAGGCCGACAAGAGCTGGAAGGGGCCGGTGGTCGAAACCATGACCACCGAATACGTCAACGGCGTTGCGCAAAAGGGCCGGGCCAGCTTTCGGGCCTACGGCTCTTATGACGAAGCGTTTTCCGACTATGCACGTTTCCTGGTGACCAACCCGCGTTACGCCAATGTGCTCTCCACGCAGGATCCGTCTGAAGCGGCGCACGGCCTGCAGCGTGCAGGTTATGCGACCGATCCCCAATACGGCGGGAAACTGGTCCGCATCATGAAGCAGATGTCCTGAGACCGCGGATGGCCCCGGGTGAGCACCGTTGAGCGAGGCAGCAGGCATGCAGCGGCTTTTGTTTTTGAACACTAAAGTTTTTTCTTGTTGTGGTCGTTAATACAAATAGCCGCTTTTGTTGTCATTATTTTGAAGCGCTTACGGAAGCGCTGCCCACCTGATTGAGGAGCACTCATGCAAGCAAGCACCAGCCAGGCCGGAACCACGGCCGTCCCAGCCATGCCGCCCGGAGCCCTGGCTGCCCAGCCGCTGGAGTTTCTGGCGTTCACGCTGGGCCAGGAAGAGTACGGGGTGGACATCCAGAAGGTGCAGGAGCTGCGCGGTTATGACGCGGTCACGCGCATTGCCAATGCGCCCGAACACATCAAGGGGGTGGTCAACCTGCGCGGGATCATCGTGCCCATCATCGACATGCGCATCAAGTTCAATCTGGGGACGCCGACTTACGACCAGTTCACGGTCGTGATCATCCTGAACCTGGCCAGCCGCGTCATGGGCATGGTGGTTGACAGCGTCTCGGACGTGATCACCCTGAGCCCGGAGCAGGTCAAGCCGGCGCCTGAGATGGGGGCGGTGCTCGATGCCGATTACCTGATCGGGCTGGGCACGCTCGATGAGCGCATGCTGATTCTGGTGGATATCGACAAACTGATGACCAGCGCCGAGATGGGGCTGATCGAAAAACTGGCGGCTTAAAAAAGCGCCTGTCCAACGAGTCATCCGACTCATCACATCGATTGCAATATCGATTCGAATTTAAATCAGGAGATGAAAATGTTCAAGAACATGAAAATAGGTATGCGTTTGGGTTTGGGCTTTGGCCTGGTGCTGGTCTTGCTGTCCGTGATTGCCTTCGTCGGCATCACCCGACTGGCAGCGGCGAACGCCGCCGTTGACGACATTGTCAACAACAAGGGGACGAAAGTGACGCTGCTCCAGGACGGACTGGCCGGGGTGAACGACATTGGGATCGGAGCCCGCGACTTGGTACTTGCGACGACGCCGGAGGCCCGTGCGTCTTCAAAGGACCGGGTTTTGAAAGGTCGCGCCGCCATTGGCAAGGCGTGGGACACGCTCAAACCCACGCTGGACCAGCCCAAAGGCAAAGAAATGATGCAGAAGATATTGGATTCACGGGAGCAATTCATCGCGGCCCAGAACCAGGTCATCAAGCTGGTGGAGGAAAACAAGGTGGACGAGGCGCGTGTCGTTATCGCGACAGAGTTCCGAAAAATAGCCCTCGAGTACCGCGAACGCGTCAACGCATTGGCAGATTTTCAGCAGACCATGATGGCCGAATCTGTAAAAGTCGCGGCTGAGCAGTACCAGCAAGCGCGCACGCTAATGCTGGGCTTGGCCATTGCGGCGTTCCTGATGGGTGCCGGCATCGCGTTCTGGCTCACACGCGGGGTGCTCAAAGAACTGGGCGGCGAACCAGATTACGCCGCAGCGATTGCGGGGAAAATTGCGGCAGGCGACCTTGCCGTGGCAATTGACACCCAACCAAACGATCAGACGAGCTTGTTGGTTGCGATGAAAGCGATGCGCGACAACCTGGCAAAGATTGTCGGTGAAGTCCGCACCGGCACCGACACCATCGCCACCGCAACGGGCCAGATCGCGGCGGGCAACCAGGACCTGTCCTCGCGCACCGAAGAGCAGGCCAGCTCACTGGAAGAGACCGCCGCCTCGATGGAAGAGCTGACTTCAACCGTCAAGCAAAACGCCGACAACGCCCGCCAGGCCAACCAGCTGGCAGTGACTGCCTCCAGCGTCGCGATCCGGGGTGGCAGCGTCGTGTCTCAGGTGGTTGACACCATGGGTGCCATCAACACCTCGTCCCGCAAGATTGTCGACATCATCAGCGTGATCGAGGGCATTGCCTTCCAGACCAACATCCTGGCCTTGAACGCCGCTGTAGAAGCCGCCCGGGCCGGCGAGCAGGGGCGGGGCTTTGCCGTGGTCGCTGCTGAAGTTAGAAACCTCGCCCAACGCTCGGCGGCAGCCGCCAAAGAGATCAAGACCCTGATCGACGACTCCGTCGACAAAGTCCAGGAAGGCAGCACCCAGGTGGCAGAAGCTGGCAAGACGATGGACGAGATCGTCGATAGCGTCAAGCGCGTGACCGACATCATGGCCGAGATCACGGCGGCCAGCCAGGAGCAGACCTCAGGCATCGAGCAGATCAACCAGGCCATCACTCAGATGGACCAGGTCACGCAGCAAAACGCCGCTTTGGTGGAAGAAGCGGCCGCAGCCGCCGGCTCGCTGCAAGAGCAGGCCAGCAGCCTGTCGCAGGTGGTGAGCGTGTTCAAACTCGATAACAACCAACTGAATTACGTGGCCGCGCCCCAGCGCACGGCCACCAGCAAGCCGCGCCCTGCGCCTGTGCAACCACCCCGCGCCAAACAGGCCATTGCCGCACCGCAACGCAAGCAACTGGCGAATGCAGGTGCTGTGGCCGCTGGCGGGGACTGGGAGACGTTCTAAAAAGCGTAGGTCGGGTTAGCGCAGACGTAGGCCGACATCTGCGTTTGCGCCCCGGCGATGTCGGGTTACGCCCGCAAAGGCTAACCCCACCTACCGGGAAACGTTCTAAGAACCCCAAAAATAAAAGGAATACACATGCACGCAACAACAAGCAACCCCAACCCATCGGCCGCCGCCAAGGCGCTGGAGTTTCTGGCTTTCACGCTGGGCCAGGAAGAGTACGGCATCGACATCCAGAAAGTGCAGGAGCTGCGGGGTTACGACACGGTGACCCGCATTGCCAATGCACCAGAGCACATCAAGGGCGTGGTTAATCTGCGCGGCATCATCGTGCCCATCATCGACATGCGCATAAAGTTCAACCTGGGAACGCCGACTTACGACCAGTTCACGGTCGTGATCATCCTCAACATGGCCAGCCGCGTGATGGGCATGGTGGTGGACAGCGTCTCGGATGTGATCACTTTGACACCGGAGCAAGTCAAGCCGGCGCCGGAGATGGGCTCGGTGCTCGACACCGACTACCTGATCGGCCTGGGCACGCTCGATGACCGCATGCTGATCCTGGTGGATATCGACAAATTGATGACCAGCGACGACATGGGATTGATCGACAAACTGGCGGCGTGAAAAGCGCCTGTCTAGCGAGTCATCGGACTCATCACATCGATTCGCTATTTAAATCAGGAGCTGAAAATGTTCAAGAACATGAAAATAGGTATGCGTTTGGGTTTGGGCTTCGGCCTGGTGCTGGTCTTGCTGTCCGTGATTGCCGGGCTCGGCGTATGGCGGCTCCAGAACGTCGGCCATGCCACCGCGGCGATGGCCAGTGAGGCGTTGGTCAAGGAGCGTCTCGCCGCCGAATGGCTGGTGGCTACGAGCACCAACAGTGTCCGGACATTCGCGTTGGTCAAGAGTATGGATCCGGATGACCAGAAGTACTTCCAGAAAAGCATCGCCGCAACCAGCCTGAGCATCACCGGAATTTCCAAAAAACTGCTGGACATGCTGGATACGGCAGAAGAAAAAAAGCTGTATGAAGACAGCATGCTCAAGAGAACCGCGTACATCGGGTTTCGCACGGCCGCCTTGAAACTGAAAGCGGATGGACAGCCCGCACAGGCGGTGGAGCTGGTTGACGGAAAACTGGTGCCGGCCCTGGACGCCTACGACGCGAGCATCAAGGCCATGTTGTCTCAGCAGAAGGCCAACATTGACCAGACCGTGAGCTCGATTGACTTGTTGTACCGCTCCGGCCGCTTCATGCTGATCTCCCTGGCTCTGGTGGCCCTGGCCTTGGGCGGCCTGCTTTCCTGGTGGCTGACGGTCGGCATTACCCGTCCCCTGGACCGCGCCCTCCGGGTGGCAGAAACGGTTGCCGCCGGCAACCTGACCAGCCAGATCGAAGTGACAAGCAAGGACGAGACAGGCCAGCTGATGCAGGCCCTGAAAGACATGAACGACAGCCTGGCCAAGGTGGTCGGCGAAGTCCGCAGCGGCACCGACACGATAGCCACGGCCTCCAGCCAGATCGCCGCCGGCAACCACGATCTTTCTTCCCGCACCGAAGAACAAGCCAGCTCGCTCGAAGAGACCGCAGCGTCCATGGAAGAGCTGACCAGCACCGTCA
>NZ_JAQSDN010000060.1 GCF_029945925.1 Polaromonas sp.
ATGCAACAGCCGAAGGATATCTCAAAAGTGAATCTTTAAGTTAGCGCTTATGGGATCAAGTCCGGGATGACAAGCGGGGAGCCCGGTACCCGTACGTCTCTTCACCGGTCAGGCTGGCAACACAGCGCTCGAGGCTGTCTAGCCACGCCCCACAAACGGCATCTTCGTCGCCATGATGGTCATGAACTGCACATTGGTCGCCAGCGGCAAGGCAGCCATGTGCACCACCGCGTCGGCCACATGGTTCACGTCCATCAGCGGTTCGATCGCGATCTCGCCGTTGGCCTGCGGCACGCCCTTGGCCATGCGCGCGGCCATCTCGGTCTGGGCGTTGCCGATGTCGATCTGGCCGCAGGCGATGTTGAAGTTGCGGCAGTCCAGCGAGATCGACTTGGTCAGGCCGGTGATCGCGTGTTTGGTGGCGGTATAGGGCGCCGAGTGGGGACGCGGAGCGTGCGCCGAGATCGAGCCGTTGTTGATGATGCGGCCGCCCTGCGGCGACTGCGCTTTCATCAGGCGGATGGCCTGCTGCGCGCACAGGAACGAACCCGTCAGGTTGATGTTGACGACGTTTTGCCACTGCTCGAAGCTCAGCTCTTCCATGGGCACCGCCGGCGCACCAACACCGGCGTTGTTGAACAGCAGGTCCAGCCGGCCAAAGGTGGCGTGGACCTTGTCGAAGGCCGCACGCACCGCGTCCGGGTTGCTGACATCGCAGGGCACGGGGAGTGCCCTGTCACCGGCGGCCGACGCCTGGGCCACCTCGTTCAGCGGCTCCACGCGCCGCCCCACCAGCGCCACGCGGTAACCCTCGCGCAGCAGCGCCAGCGCCACCGCCTTGCCAATGCCGGTGCCTGCGCCGGTAACGAGTGCAACCTTGCCGTTTGAAGTCATGGGTGAGCCTTTGTCTCTGGATGTTGTGGAGGAAGTGACGGCCTGCCAGCGCGTGGCACCGCCCTGCGCAGATTGTGCCCCAGCGGCACCGGTGACGCTGGGCGCGGGTGTCGCGGCAGGCAGCGTCCCGGGCAACTGCTTTAGGTTTCAACTATTTTGAAAAGCTGTTGGAAATTACCGACACCACGGGATTTACAGCGGTGCTACCTTTGTGCCATGAGTTCTAGCGTATCTCGTTCCCGCGCCGCCCATGGTGCGGCCCCCGCCCTGAAAATCTGGGACATCTCGCCTGCCGTGGACGAGCAAGCCGCCGTGTTTCCGGGCGACGCGGCGTATTCGCAAAAGCTGCACTTTGCGCTCTCGCCCGGCTGTCCGGTCAATGTCAACACGCTCACCTTCTCGCCGCACACCGGCGCCCATGCCGACGCCCCCATGCACTATGCCAACGGCGCGCCGGCCATTGGCGCCGTGGACCTGCTGCCCTACCTCGGGCCCTGCCGCGTGATCCACTGCCTGGACTGCGGGCCGCTGGTCGAGCCGCAGCACATCGCCCACGCGCTGGCGGACCTGCCGCCGCGCGTGTTGCTGCGCACCGCCGCCGCGGCCAGCCAGTCCTGGATTTCGTTTACGGCCATTGCGCCCGCCACGCTTGCGCTGCTAGCTACAAAAAACATAGCACTTATCGGCATCGACACGCCCAGCGTTGACCCCGCCACCAGCCAGGACCTGCCCAGCCACCACCTGCTGCTCGAGCACGACCTGCGTGTGCTGGAAAACCTGGTGCTCGATGACGTGCCGGAAGGCGACTACGAGTTGATTGCCCTGCCTCTCAAACTGACACAAGCCGACGCCTCGCCCGTTCGCGCCGTGCTGCGCGAACTGCCCGGGAAAGGCACAGGAAAACCATGACCACCTTGACCGACTGCCGCGCGCTCGACGCCCGCGACGCGCTGCGCCCGCTGCGCGACCACTTTGTGCTGCCCGAGGGCGTGATTTACCTGGACGGCAACTCCCTGGGGGTGTTGCCCAAAAGCGCGGCAGCACGTGTTGCCGACGTCATCACGCGCGAATGGGGCCAGGACCTGATCCGCGCCTGGAACAGCGCCGGCTGGTTTAACCTGCCGCAACGCCTGGGCGACAAGATCGCGTCGCTGATTGGCGCCGGGCCGGGCGAGGTGGTCGCCACCGACAGCACCTCGGTCAATCTGTACAAAGTGCTCAGTGCCGCGCTGAACATGGCCGCCGAGGATGCGCCGGCCAGAAAAGTCATCGTCAGCGAACGCAGCAACTTCCCGACCGATCTCTACATTGCGGAGGGCCTGTGCCGCGAGCGCGGCTACCGTTTGCTGCTGGTCGAGCCCGATGAAATCACTGCCGCATTGACGCCAGACGCCGCCGTGCTGATGCTGACCCACGTGAACTACCGCACGGGCGCCATGCACGACATGGCGGCGCTGACACAAGCCGCCCATGCGGCGGGTGTTCTGGTGGTGTGGGACCTGGCGCACAGCGCGGGCGCGGTGCCGGTGGACCTGCAGGGTGCCAACGCCGACTTTGCCATCGGCTGCGGCTACAAATACCTCAATGGCGGCCCCGGCGCGCCGGCCTTTGTCTGGGTGCATCCCCGGCACGCCGACCGTTTCCGCCAACCGTTGTCCGGCTGGTGGGGCCATGCGGCGCCGTTCGAGTTCACGCCCGACTACCGGCCCGCACCCGGCATCACGCGTTACCTGTGCGGCACCCAGCCCATCCTGAGCCTGGCCGCGCTCGAGTGCGGGTTGGAGGTGTTCGGCGCCGCAGAGGCCCTCGGTGGCATGGCTGCGCTGCGGGCCAAGTCACTGGCGCTGACCGACCTGTTCATCTCGCTGGTGGAACGTTGCCCCGGCCATGGCCTGGGCCTGGCGACACCGCGCGAACATGCCCAACGCGGCTCGCAGGTGTGCCTCACGCGCAGCGAAGGCGCCTACGCCATCGTGCAGGCGCTGGTTGCGCGCGGCGTGATCGGCGACTTCCGCGCCGGCTCCGGCGACGGCCGGCATCCGGACATCCTGCGTTTCGGCTTCACACCGCTGTACATCGGGTTTGAGGATGTCTGGCATGCCGTGGAGCATTTGAAGCAGGTGCTGGAAGCCGCCGAATGGAAACGCCCCGAGTTCAACCAGAAACATGCGGTGACCTGATCATGACCACCCCCGAAAACATCGTCACCGACGAAAAAGCCAAGCTCGATTTCAGCCGCGACATGAGTTACGGCGACTACCTGCAGCTCGACGCGATTCTTGGCGCTCAGAAGCCACTGTCGCCAGCCCATGATGAAATGCTGTTCATCGTGCAGCACCAGACCAGCGAACTCTGGATGAAGCTGATGCTGCACGAGCTGGGCGCAGCCATTGCGAACGTGGCCCGGGACGAACTCGGCGACGCCTTCAAGAAACTCGCGCGTGTCAGCCGCATCATGGAGCAGCTGGTGCACGCCTGGGACGTGCTGGCGACCATGACGCCGCCCGAATACAGCGCGATCCGGCCCTACCTCGCCAACTCCAGCGGCTTCCAGAGCGCGCAATACCGCTGCATCGAATTTGCGCTGGGCAACAAAAACGCCGCCATGCTCAAGCCGCACGCGCATCGCCCTGACCTGCTGGCGCAGGTCCAGGCCGCCTTCGAAGCGCCCTCGCTGTACGACGAAGCCCTGCGCCTGCTGGCCCGCCGCGGCCTGGCCGTACCTGGTAGCCACACGCAGCGCGACTGGACCCAGGCTTACGTGGAAAGCGACGCGGTCGAACAGGCCTGGCTGGTGGTTTATCGCGACCCCAAACAGTACTGGGACCTGTACCAGCTCGGCGAAGAACTCACTGACCTCGAAGATGCCTTCCGCCTCTGGCGCTTCCGCCATGTGACGACGGTGGAACGTGTGATCGGCTTCAAGCGCGGTACTGGTGGGACAGGTGGCGTGAGTTATCTGCGCAAGATGCTCGATGTGGTGCTGTTTCCGGAGATCTGGAAACTGCGGACGGATTTGTAAGACAAATGGGGCTCTAGCCCTTTTCCTGCGGGCGCTGGCAGCTATTGAATTAATAGCGTCTTTGTACGGTTCAGGCTAAACGTGGCCTGCCCAGAGCCTGTCGAAAGATCGAAGCCTGCTTTGCTTCTGGTGTTGGAGGTTTGCCAACAAGCCGGGGGTAGCCCGGCTTGCTGGCAGACCACAAACTTAAGATCAAATAACCCCGCAACCCAAGTAAAAACTGCGCCACCAGCTACAAATTCAGTAGCGCCTCAAGACCCGCCATACAACCACGGCACATCCAGCAAACGCTCGCCCAGCAGCTTCATCGACGCATCCCGCCCCAGCCGCACCATCCCGCTCGCATGAAATATCTGCCCGTTGCGGATGGCGCGCGCCTGCACCCGTGCGTTGCGCTGCCAGCGGTTCAGCGCGTAGCGGCCCAGCAGCGTCGGCACGTCGAAAGCCGGGTCCTGCGCCTGCGCCAGCAGGCGTCCGAGTTCGGCGGCGTCTTCGATGGCCATGCCCGCGCCTTGGGCGAGGTAGGGCCGCATCGGGTGCGCCGCGTCGCCGAGTAACGCGACGCGGCCCAGCGCGTGCTGGTAGGCGCCCTGCATGGGCGGGCGGTCGCACAGGGCCCACAGCCGCCAGGCGGGAATCGCCCGCACCAGGTCCTGCAACGGCGCGCAACTGCCGGCCAGCGCGGCGTGCAGGCCGGCGCCATCGGTGCCCTGGTCCCAATTGTCGAGATCACCCCCAGTGCGCCCTTCGACGATGCCCACCACGTTGAGCGACTTGCCGCCACACACCGGGTACTGCACTACATGCAGTTTCGGACCCAGCCAGGCCGTGACCTGGCTGGAGCGCAAGGCTTCGGGCAGGTCGGCCTGCGGCAGCAGCGCGCGGTAGGCCACGTGGCCGGTGGCGCGCGGCGGCCCATCGCCCAGCAACCACTGGCGCACCGGACTCCACAAACCGTCGGCGCCGACCAGCACCTCGCCCTCCACAGGCGGGTCGTCACCGCTCTGCACCGTCACGGCTTCCAGGTTCTGCGTGAACCGGTTCAAGGTCCGGTTGAGCTTGAGCGCCACACCGGCCTGCTGCACCGCGTCCAGCAGCAGGCCATGCAGGTCGGCGCGATGCACCGTGGCGTAAGGCGCGCCATAACGCTGCGCCATCACATCGCCGAGCCGCAGCACACCGAGGGTTTCGCCGGTCAGCGCGCTGCGCACTTCCAGGCGTTCGGGGAAAGCCGCCACGCCGGCCAGCGCATCGGCCAGGCCCCAGCCATGCAACACCTTGACGACGTTGGGGCCGAGCTGGATGCCGGCACCCACCTCGCTAAACACCGATGCGCGCTCGTACAGGCGCACGTCCCAGCCGGCACGCGACACCGCCAGCGCCGCCGCCAGTCCGCCTATGCCGCCGCCGGCAATCAGGGCCTGCCGGAGCATCACGCCAGCAGTTGCCTGAGCACAAAAGGAAGAATGCCGCCGTGCCGGTAGTAGTCGACCTCGATCGGCGTGTCGATGCGCAGGATGACTTCCAGCTCCTCGCGCGAACCGTCTTCGCGGGTGACCACCAGCCGGGCCCGGCTTTGCGGCTTGAGCTCGGGATCGGGCAACACGTCGATCACTTCCCTGCCCGTCAGGCGCAGGGTCTGCCATGAGTCGCCGGGCAGAAACTGCAGCGGCAACACACCCATGCCGACCAGGTTGCTGCGATGGATGCGTTCGAAACTGCGCGCCACCACCGCCTTGATGCCCAGCAGCTGCGTGCCCTTGGCGGCCCAGTCGCGCGAGGAGCCGGTGCCGTATTCCTCGCCCGCAAAAATCACTGTGGGCATGCCTTCGTTCATGTATTTCATGGCCGCGTCGTAGATGAACATCTTGTCCCCACCCGGCTGGAACAGCGTGACGCCGCCCTCCTCGCGCGAACCGTCGGGGCCGGCGGGAATCATCAGGTTCTTGATGCGCACATTGGCAAAGGTGCCGCGCATCATCACCTCGTGGTTGCCGCGGCGCGCGCCGTAGCTGTTGAAGTCGGCCTTCTGCACGCCGTGGGCCAGCAGCCACTGGCCGGCCGGCGAGCTGCCCTTGATGGAGCCGGCCGGTGAAATGTGGTCGGTGGTGATGGAGTCGCCGAACAGCGCCATGATGCGTGCGCCCTTCACCGATACTGCATCTTTTTGACCTGCAGCCACCGTCCCATCTGCGCTGGCAGCTACATTTTCCATAGCAAAGTCCTTGAAGAACGGCGGCTCGGCGATGTAGGTGCTGACGGGCCAGGTGTAGGCGGTGCCCGTCACCCCCTTGATCTTTTCCCACAGCTTGCCGGGCTCGGTCTTGACCTTGGCGTAGTTCTCGCGGAAGGCCTTGCCGTTCATGGCGAACTTCATGAGTTTGTAGATCTCGTCGCTGGTCGGCCAGATGTCGCCAAGATAAACATCCTTGCCGCCTTTGCCCTTGCCGACCGGCTCGGTCATCAGGTCGCGCATCACCGTGCCGGCGATCGCATAGGCCACCACCAGCGGCGGGCTGGCCAGGAAGTTGGCCTTCAGGTTGGGGTGGATGCGCGCCTCGAAGTTGCGGTTGCCCGACAGCACGGCCGCGCACACCAGGTCGCTCTTGTTGATGGCTTCGTTGATCTCGGGCGTCAGGTCGCCGGCGTTGCCGATGCAGGTCGTGCAGCCGTAGCCGGCCAGTGCGAAGCCGAGCTTTTCAAGGTAGGGCAGCAAGCCGGTGTTGGTCAGGTACTCGGTGACGATGCGCGAGCCCGGCGCCAGCGAGGTCTTGATGTGCGGCTGCACCTTGAGGCCCGCTTCCACCGCCTTCTTGGCGAGCAGGCCGGCGGCCAGCAAGACGCTGGGGTTGGAGGTGTTGGTGCAGCTGGTGATGGCTGCGATCAGTACGTCGCCATTGCCGATGGTGATGCCGCCGGCCTTGGGCGCCGGCGCCGGCGCGGGAAGGTCCGCATGGGCGGTCGCCAGCGTGGGACGGTTGGCCTCCATCTCGACCACCATGCGCGGCGCGCCTGCCGGGGTCGGCGGCGCGCCCGGGGAAATGTCGGTCTGGGCCGCCGCCGTTTGCAGCAGATGACGCGTGGCCAGCATGGCGGCCGGCTGGTTGAAACCGTTCTCGGCAATCGGCTTGCTGAACAGCGAGGCAAACTGGGTCGCCACCTGGCCCAGTTCGATCCGGTCCTGCGGGCGCTTGGGGCCGGCCAGGCTGGGCGTCACATCGCCGAGGTCGAGCTTGACCACCTGCGAGAAATCGATCTGGCCGGGCAGCGGCACGCCGAACAGGCCCTGCGCGCGGAAGTAGGCTTCGAAGGCTTCGATCTCCGCCTTGGTGCGGCCGGTGCCGGTGAAGTATTCGATGGTTTTTTCATCCACCGGGAAAAAGCCCATGGTCGCGCCGTATTCGGGCGCCATGTTGGCAATCGTCGCGCGGTCGGGCAGCGCCAGCGTGCGTGTGCCTTCGCCGAAAAATTCGACAAACTTGCCGACCACTTTTTCCTTGCGCAAGGCCTCGGTCACACGCAGCACCAGGTCGGTGGCGGTGACGCCTTCGCGCAGCCGGCCGGTCAGCTCGAAGCCGACCACGTCGGGGGTCAGCATGTAGACCGGCTGGCCCAGCATGGCGGCCTCGGCCTCGATGCCGCCCACACCCCAGCCGACGACACCGATGCCGTTGATCATGGTGGTGTGGCTGTCGGTGCCGACCAGCGTGTCGGGGTAATACACGCCGTCGGCACGCTTGTGCACGCCACGGGCCAAATACTCCAGGTTCACCTGGTGCACGATGCCGAAGCCCGGCGGTACCACGCCAAAGGTATCAAAAGCCTGCATGCCCCATTTCATGAACTGGTAACGCTCGTTGTTGCGCTGGAACTCCAGCTTCATGTTCAGGTCCAGCGAGTTTTTCTTGCCATAGTGGTCCACCATGATGGAGTGGTCCACCACCAGGTCCACCGGCACCAGCGGCTCGATGGCCTTCGGGTTCTTGCCCAGCTTGATCGCCACGCTGCGCATCGCCGCCAGGTCGGCCAGCAGCGGCACGCCGGTGAAGTCCTGCAGCACCACGCGCGAGACGACAAAGGGAATTTCCTCGGTGCGGTCGGCATTCGGGAACCAGTTGGCCAGCTGGCGCACATGTTCGGCACTGACCTTCTTGCCGTCGCAGTTGCGCAGCACCGACTCGAGCACGATGCGCATGGACACCGGCAGGCGCGAGATCTTGGGAAACTGTTTGGCCAGCGCGGGCAAGGAGTAAAACCTGCCCGTCTTGCCTGACGCGGTGGTGAAGGTTTTCAGGGTCTTGGCGAACTCGTGGGCCATGGCGAACTCCTTGGTGTGTGGTTTTCGCTATTGTCGCCCCGCCAGATTTCACTCAACAACTGCAGGGCTTAGCGCTTGTCCGCAGGAAGCAGCCGGTCCGGATCGGGCAGGTAACGCACACCCAGCACGCCCACTATCGCCCGCAGGTGGTCCAGCACCGCGTCGCTGACGGGGCTGTCCACATCGACCAGCGTGTAGGCCATGTCGCCACGCGACTTGTTGACCATGTTGTGGATGTTCAGGCCGGCCTGCGCCATGGCGGTGGAAATCTGCCCCAGCATGTTGGGCACATTGGCGTTGGCAATCGCCACCCGGTAGGCCGACTCGCGCGCCATGGCCACGGCCGGGAAGTTGACCGCATTGACCACATTGCCATGCTCGAGGTAGTCGCGCAGCTGGTCGGCCACCATGATGGCGCAGTTTTCCTCGGCTTCGCGGGTGGACGCGCCCAGGTGCGGCAACGCCACGACCTGCGGGTGGTGGTTGAGCGTTGCAGAAGGGAAATCGCAGACATAGGCGCGCAGCTGCTTCGCGTCGAGGGCGGCCAGCACCGCGGTCTCGCTGACCACGCCTTCACGCGAAAAATTGAGCAGTAACGCAGCCGGCCGCATGAGCTTGATGTTGTCGGCGTTGACCAGGTCGCGCGTGGCAGCCACCAGCGGCACGTGCAGGGTTACGAAGTCTGAATTTTTCAACACCTCGGCGACGCTGACCGCCTTCTTGACCTGTGCCGGCAGGCTCCAGGCGGCATCCACCGTGATGTCGGGGTCGTAGCCGAGCACGTTCATGCCGAGCTTGATGGCCGCGTCGGCCACCAGGCAACCGACCTTGCCCAGGCCCACGATGCCCAGTGTGTGGCCGGCCAGCTCGAAGCCGGCGAAGTGTTTCTTGCCCTCTTCCACCGCCTTGTCCATGTCCGCCATGGTGGTGTCCAGGCCGGCGACAAAACGCAGCGCCGGCGCGATGTTGCGCGCCGCCAGCAGCATGCCGGTCAGCACCAGTTCCTTCACGGCATTGGCATTGGCACCCGGCGCATTGAACACCGGCACGCCGCGTGCACTCATGGCCTGGACCGGGATGTTGTTGGTGCCGGCGCCGGCGCGGGCAATCGCCTGCACGCTGGCGGGGACCACCATGGTGTGCATGTCGGCCGAGCGAACCAGCACGGCATCGGGCCGCGCCATGTCCTTGCCGGTGCTGTAGCGTTCTGCCGGCAGGCGCTTGAGGCCGTTGGCCGAGATCTGGTTGAGTACCAGGATGTCGAAGCGCCGCGCCGGCAGGGCCGCCGCCTCAGCCATGGCTGGCCTCGAACTCCAACATGTACGCCACCAGCGCATGCACGCCTTCGAACGGCATGGCGTTGTAGATCGAGGCGCGCATGCCGCCGACCGAGCGATGCCCCTTGAGCTGCACCATGCCGCGTGCCTGCGCACCCTTGAGGAAAGCCTCGTCGAGCGACTCGTCCTTGAGTTTGAAGGGCACGTTCATCAGCGAGCGGTCTTCGCGCGCCACCGGATTGCTGTAGAACGGGGTGGCGTCCAGGTAGTCGTACAGCAGGGCCGCCTTGCGCCGGTTGTGCGCCTCCACGGCAGTCAGGCCGCCCAGCGCCTTGAGGTGCTTGAACACCAGGCCGGCAATGTAGATCGCATAGGTGGGCGGCGTGTTGTACATCGAGTCGTTGTCGGCCTGCTGCTTGTAGTCGAACACGGAAGGCGTGTGGGGAATTGCCTGGCCGATCAGGTCCTCGCGGACAATCACGATGGTCAGACCCGAGGGGCCGATGTTCTTTTGCGCGCCGGCATAAATCAGGCCGTAGCGGCTGACGTCGATGGGACGCGACATCAGGTTGGACGACATGTCGGCCACCAGCGGCACCTTGCCGGTGTCCGGCGTCCAGTGGTACTCCACACCGCCAATGGTTTCGTTCGAGCAGATGTGCACATAGGCGGCCTCCGGGTCCAGCTTCCAGGTGTCGAATTTCGGCACGCTGGTAAAACCTGTGGCTTCGGCGCTGGCGGCAACATTGACCTTGCAGAAGTTCTTCGCTTCCTTGATGGATTTTTTCATCCACTCGCCGGTGTTGATGAAATCCGCACCGGCATGGCCGCGCAGCAGGTTCATCGGCACGATGGCGTTTTGCGCCAGGCCGCCGCCCTGCAGGAACAACACCTTGTAGTTGGCCGGGATCGCCAGCAGCTCGCGCAGGTCGGCCTCGGCCTGGGCATGGATGGAGATGAACTCCTTGCCGCGGTGGCTCATCTCCATCACCGACATGCCGGAACCGTTCCAGTCCAGCATTTCGGCGGCGGCCTGGCGCAGCACGGTTTCAGGAAGGGTGGCCGGGCCGGCACTGAAGTTCAAGGCGCGTGTCATGGAGAGGGCTTTCTAGGAGGGAAGGAAGTCGGTCGGACGACCCGGTCGGATCGCCAGAACGCACAGCATACAAGAAAGTCCCGCGCCAGCCGGGCCCTTCACCAGCCGGGCTGCGCCACGGCCTTGCGCAGCCCGACCCACTGCAGTTCGGCCAGCAGGCCCACGGTCACCGGATCCTCCTTTACCTATTGTGTGCAGCGTACACAATAGCATGCCAAAGATCATGAACAGCGTCCACATCACGACGCCCCGCCTGGGCTGATGGCCGTATCGGCGCCCGATTGCTCTATGTTTGATAGCTGACTGCGCCCGTCCGAAAAGGGCTTCAGGCACTTTTTCCATTCATGCGGCGACAGCGGGCTGCGCCGATGCCGGCACAGCTGTCGGCATGCACTGACAGCCAGCGGGGACAGCGACTGATGAAGGGCCGGCCCGCTGGCGCCTAAGGTAGTTGGTGAATCCATCCACCACTAACGGAGTCCGCATGACCACCAACACTTCCGACCAGCAAACCCTGTGGGATCTGATCAAGGACATCAAATTCGGCATGCTGACGCACCGCCACACCGACGGCATGCTGCACAGCCACCCGCTGACCACCCAGAACCAGTCCGCCGATGAAGGCTCGCGCCTGTATTTCTTCGTTTCGCGCAACAGCGAAATCGCCCGCCGCCTGCAGCAGGACGGCAATGTCAACGTGGCGTATGCCGATCCGGGCAAGGACAGCTATGTGTCCCTGTCGGGCCAGGGCGCGATTGTCGAAGACGGTGCCAAAAAGGCAGCGCTCTGGTCGCCGATGGCCAAGGCCTGGTTTCAAGGCCCGACCGATCCGGATCTCGCGCTGCTGGTAGTCAGCATCAGCCACGCCGAATACTGGGACGTGAAGGAAAGCAAGATGGTGCAGCTGGCCAAGCTGGCCAAAGCCGCGCTGACCGGCGAGCCGCCAAAAAACCTGGGCGAGCACAAAGAGCTGAAGCTGTCCTGAAGCACCGATAGCACGACATGCCACTTCTCTGCTTCAACAAGGCGACAGACCCTGCCGCACCCGACGACCTGCGGATCAACCCCGCAGCCGTGCTGTACGTCGAAGCGTCACGGCCGGACCTGATCGGCCAGACCACCATCCACCTGCTGGGCCAGGGCACGGGCGTCAACGCGGTCACACAGTCCACCGACACCGTGGTCAGCGCCATCGGCGGCCTGGTCGGCGCCACGCGCCACTACCTGGCGCCGCCGCCCGACGAAGGGGCCAGCACGGTGTATCTCGCGCCACCCAATATCAGCCATGTGCGGCCCAACCTGCCCGCCTCGCCGGACTTCTGGTATGTGCGTTTCGTCGATGGTTCGGAGTTGCGGATCGTCGATCCGCTGCCGGCCGGGCTGTAAACGAAAAAGCCCTGCAGTCAGGCTGCAGGGCTTGGGCGTAGCGCCGCGGCTGGCGGTGCGTGAAGGGATCAGGCCGTGTGCAACAGGGCCTGCCGCAACTCAGTTGCCCCAGTCGGAATGTTTTTCGCAAATCTTGTTGATGGACTTGCCCTTGGCGGTTTCGGCAAACTTGGCCAGGCCGCCCTTGAAGTCCTCAGGCGTCTCATTCCACATGCAGGTGCAAAACGCCTGCGCCTTGGACTGGCCCTTCACCGGGCTCTTTTCGTTGCCGCCTTCGTAATTCTTGTTGGAATAGCTGATGCAAGCTGCATATTGCTTGTCGCCCGCCGGAGGGGCGTTGTAGTCGTCCACAGCCAGGGCGACGGTGCCAGCGCACAGCAGCGCAGCCGACACCAGAAATTTGAGACTGTTTTTCATTGTTGGGTCCGTTGTAGGCAAAAAGAGTTTTGCGTTTTTATTGTAACGATTGAAACAATTTTTAACACTCTCGCCGCCGGGTTTTGGCACTTCATCACTGAATAAAAAAGCCCCGGGACCGAAGTCACGGGGCTCGCTGCATCGTCAGTCAGCGCGGCGGCGGGAATCAGGCTGGCACGCTGTCTTTCACCGTATCGGCCATGTCCGTGTAGTCCTTGACCTGGTCGAAGTTCAGGTACTGATAGACCGTGTCGCTGGCGGCGGTCAGCACACCCATGTCGGCCATGTACTCGGCCTTGGTCGGAATGCGGCCCAGCTTGGAGCAGATGGCGGCCAGCTCGTCGACCCTAGTCAGACGGACCGCAGCAAGCAAAAGCTTCCCCAAAAACACCGGCCACGCAGTCAAGAAATTGCTGGGCTTTTATTGTTGAAATGCCGCCCCCGTCCAGTCCGTCCATCATTGCTCCCAAAACGGGAACATGATAGAGTTCAGCGATGCGAATCATCGCCTTGGGCACCCTGCGCGACTTCTGGATCAAACACCCGGACGCCCTGGAGCCGTTGAGTGCCTGGTATGCCATCACCAGCCGTGTCCGCTGGGCCTCGCCCGCAGATGTCAAGGCAGCCTATCGCAACGCCAGTTTTTTGGCGGAGAACCGGGTGGTGTTCAATATCAAGGGAAACGACTACCGGCTGGTCGTGGCGATGCACTACAACCGGCAAATCGCCTACATCCGCTTTATCGGAACCCATCGCCAGTACGACCAGATCGACGCCAGCAAGGTCTAAATGAAAGGTGCAAACATCATGAACATTCACCCCATCCACACCAAAGCCGATTACCGCGCTGCGCTGCAACGCATAGACGCGGTGTGGGATGCCAAACCCAAGTCTCCCGAAGCCGACGAGCTGGAAGTGCTGAGCCTGCTGGTCGAGGAATACGAAAAAAAGCACATCACCGTGCCCGACGTGGACCCGGTCAGCCTGCTGCTGCACGTGATGGAAGCGCGCGAGCTGAGCCGCAAAGATCTGGAGCCCTACATCGGCTCACGCGCCCGCGTGGCCGAAGTGCTCAATCGCGTGCGGCCGCTGTCACTGGAAATGATTCGCCGGTTGTCTGCCGGGCTTGAACTGCCTGCGGATTTGTTGATTGCTGGGTATGAGCTGAGGGAGGTGGCGTGAAAGCACAAACTCATTCACCCCCCTGACTCCATGACTCCATGACTCCATGACTCCATGACTGAATCTATCTTTCTACTCGACCAATACATTTTTCCGATCTTTGCAGTTACACAAAGCAAGACCGGGCTTCAGCTCAAACGATTTATCGGCAGCGGCTTCTGGATTGATACCAAAGGACATTTCATCACCTGCAAGCACGTCTTTGAAAGCGTAGTTGAAGACGAACTGCCAGCAATCGGTCAACCGTTCGGAGATCGAAGAGACCATTACATACCCATACTGTCGTCTACCTCCCATGCAAAGTTCGATATCGCCGTAGGTCAAGCGCCCGCTAGTACATTGACACATAAATAACGAAACATGTGTAAACTCTCGTTGCCGCCATT